>NZ_MUZA01000099.1 GCF_021442385.1 Micromonospora sp. MH99 | reverse complement strand
GGGTGCGCGGGCTGGGCGGGTGCGCGGGCTGGGCGGGTGCGCGGGCGGGCGGGGCAGGTGCGCGGGCTGGGCGGCGGGCCGTGCAGTTGACGCATCGAGGCGGGCTGATGAGAATGGGCGACGGAGCCAGGTAGGGCCACCGGGACGAGGGCGACGACGGCGGGGCTCCGCTGTCGAGGATCGGCCGGTGAGCGTTCGCGAGTGTCCCCGTCCGCGTGACATGGACCGTCGTGCACTGTCCGCGTACCCCAAAGGGGCCGTGACGTGCCGACGGCAGCTCGCCCGCGCGGCCCTTGGCCGGCGCCGGGCCTTTGAAGTGGAGCACGAATGTTCCGTCCCAAAGCTCTCGGCGGTGCGCTGACCGCGCTCGCCACCGTCGCGGCCGGCGTGTTCATCGCCGCCGCCGTCAGCACCACCCCGGCCTCCGCCGCGGGGACCGGCACCGGCTATCTGCACACGAACGGCAGTCAGATCGTGGACAGCACCGGGGCCACGGTCCGGTTGACCGGCATCAACTGGTTCGGCATGGAGACCGACAACAAGACCTTCCACGGGCTCTGGTCGAGCAATCCGTGGCGGGGGCAGCTCGACACGATGGCCCGGCTGGGCTACAACACGTTGCGGGTGCCGTACTCGAATGACGCGCTGAAGCCGGGCGCGACGGCCACCGGGATCAACGACTTCGTCAACCCGGACCTGGTCGGGCTGTCGCCGTTGCAGATCCTGGACAAGGTGATCGACTACGCCGGCAGCAAGGGGATGCGGATCATCCTGGACCGGCACCGGCCGACGTCGGCCGGGCAGTCGCCGCTGTGGTACACGTCGACGGTCTCCGAGGCGACCTGGATCAACGACTGGAAGATGCTCGCCCAGCGGTACGCGGGCAACCCCACCGTGATCGGCGCGGACCTGCACAACGAGCCGCACGCCGAGGGCACCAACCCGGCGGCCACCGGCGCGTGCTGGGGCTGCGGTGACACCGCGCGGGACTGGCGGCTCGCCGCCGAGCGGGCCGGCAACGCCATCCTCGGTGTCCAGCCCAACTGGTTGATCTTCGTGGAGGGGGTGAGCTGCCCCAGCGGTGGCCTCTCCAACGTGTGGGACAACGACCCGAGCAACGACGAGGACTGCGGCTGGTGGGGCGGCAACCTGTCCAAGGCCGGCCAGTTCCCGGTACGGCTGAACGTGGCCAACCGGCTGGTCTACTCGCCGCACGAGTACGCCACGTCGGTCTACCGGCAGACCTGGTTCGACGCCCCCGACTACCCGGCGAACCTGCCGGCCATCTGGGACAAGTACTGGGGTTACCTGTACAAGCAGAACATCGCGCCGATCATGATGGGCGAGTTCGGCAGCACCCTGGCCGACCCGAAGGACAAGGTGTGGCTGGAGAAGTTGATGGCGTACACCGGCACCGGGGTGACCGGCATGTCCTTCACCTACTGGTCGTGGAACCCCAACTCGGGTGACACCGGCGGCATCGCGTTGGACGACTGGACGAACATCAACACCACCAAGCAGGCGATCCTCCAGCCGTACCTGATCGCGCCGTCCGGTGGCGGACCCACCGGCGGACCGACGGGTGGACCGACAGGCGGACCGACCGGCGGGCCGACGAGCGCGCCTCCGGGCACCTGCACGGCCACCTACCGGCAGGTCAACGCCTGGCAGGGCGGCTTCCAGGGTGAGTTGACGGTCAAGAACACCGGTACGGCGGCGGTCAACCCGTGGACCGTCACCTGGAGTTGGCCGTCGGGCGTGACGCTTGGCAGTGGCTGGAACGCCACAGTCACCCAGTCGGGCACGACTGTCACCGCCGCCGCGCCCAGCCACGCGCCGTCGCTGGCGGCGGGGGCCTCGGTCACCGTGGGCTTCACCGCCAACGGCACGGCCAGCGCCCCGGCGACCGTGAAGCTCAACAGCGCCAGCTGCTGAGTTGCGAGGGTGGCCGGCGCCCACGTCGTGGGCGTCGGCCACCCGGGGCATTTACATCCAGGGCCTTCTATGTTCTCATCGGGAAAGCGCTTGCCTCCGCAGTGGTCGGCGCGAGCGCGGGAGCCGCTTTCACCGAACTGCACCGGCGGACCCGAGACCCTGCGGGTCCCGGCCACCTCGCCGCCCACGGGCATGGGCGTCGCGACGGTCCGTCCGCCTCATCGAGAGGAAGCAGCATGCGCACACCACAGCGTCGGATGACGCTGCTCGCCACCACCGCCGCAGCCACCGCGGCCCTGGTCACCGGCGGGCTCCTGACCGCCGTCTCGGCCCAGGCGGCCGCCGGCTGCCAGGTCGCCTACTCGGTCGCCAGCCAGTGGCCGGGCGGGTTCACCGGCAACGTCACCGTCACCAACCTCGGCGACTCGGTCTCCGGCTGGACGCTGCGCTGGTCGTACGGGGCCGGGCAGCAGGTCAGCCAGGCGTGGGGCGCCACCGTCACCCAAAGCGGCAGCCAGGTCTCCGCCACCAACGTCGACTACAACGGCACCCTGGCCACCAACGGCAGCACCTCGTTCGGCTTCAACGCGAGCTGGAACTCCAGCAACCCGGACCCGACCAGCTTCACCCTGAACAACGTCGCCTGCACCGGTGGCACCACCACACCGACCACCACCACACCGACCACCGCTCCACCGACCACCCCGGGCACGCCCACCACCCCGCCCATTCCCAGCCAGTCGCCGCCCAGCGTTCCGCCGCAGACCGGTCTGGTCGGCTGGGCCACCCAGAACGGCGGCACCACCGGCGGTGGCGGCGCCCCGACCACCACCGTCTCCAACGCCTCGGCGTTGACCAGCGCCCTGAACGCCACCGGCTCCGCCGTCATCCGCGTCGCCGGCACCATCTCCTGCTCGGGAATGCTGCGGGTCCGGTCGAACAAGACCATCCTCGGCAACTCCGGCGCGACGATCGTCGGCTGTGGACTCAACGTCAGCGGTGACCGCAACGTCATCATCCGGAACCTGACCTTCCGGGACTGGAACGACGACGCGATCAACGTGCAGGAGTCGGCCACCAACATCTGGATCGACCACAACACCTTCAGCAACGGGTACGACGGCGCGGTCGACATCAAGCGCGGATCGGACTTCGTCACGGTGTCGTGGAACCGGGTCTTCAACCACGACAAGACCATGCTGCTCGGCCACAGCGACGACAACGGCGCGCAGGACACCGGCCACCTGCGCGTGACGTACCACCACAACTGGTTCGACGGCAGCAAGCAGCGCAACCCGCGGGTGCGCTTCGGCAACCCGGTGCACGTCTACAACAACTACTACCGGGCCAACACCGGCTACGGCGTGGCCTCCACCGAGAACGCCGGGGTGCTCGTCGAGGGCAACTACTTCGAGAACGTCCCCGACACGTACCACCTCGGTGAGGCCGACTCCGGGCCGGGCCGCCTGGTGGCCCGCAACAACTACTTCGTCAACTCGCCGGCCGGGCAGACCGGCGGCAGCGTCGCCAGCATCCCGTACTCGTACCAACTGGACACGGCGAGCAACGTCAAGTCCGTCGTGACGGCCGGCGCCGGCGCCGGTCGCATCACGGTCTGACCGTGAGTCGGTCGGGGTCCGCCGTGCCGGCGGGCCCCGGCCGGGGTCAGTGCGCGGCGCAGCCGCCGGTGGGCGCGGGCGCGACCGCCGGTGCGCCGATCGTGGGCAGGCCCAACAACACCCCGGGGGTACGCGGAGAGCGCCCCGCCTCGGCGGCGTCGCCGGCCCGCGTGCGCCGGTGCGACAGCGGCGCCCCGTCCGCGTTGAGGTGATGCGGCGCGGCGTACGTGACGGTGGTGTGCACGATGTCGCCGGGCCGGATCGACCCGGCGAAGCTGCCGGCGTCGAAGTGGACGAGCCGGCCGTCGCGGGCCCGGCCGGAGAGCCGCCCGGTCCGCTCGTCCTTGCGGCCCTCGCCGACCGCGACCAGCACCTCGACGGGCTCCCCCACCAGACGCTTGTTCTCCGCCCAGGAGATCTCCTCCACGGCCGCGATCAGCCGCTCGTACCGCTCCTGCACGACCTGCTTGGGCAACTGGCCGTCCATCGTCGCGGCGGGAGTGCCGGGGCGCTTCGAGTACTGGAAGGTGAAGGCCGAGGAGAACCGGGCCTCGCGCACCACGTCCAGCGTGCGCTGGAAGTCGGCCTCCGTCTCGCCGGGGAAGCCGACGATGATGTCGGTGGTGATCGCCGCGTCCGGCATCGCCGCGCGGACCTTCTCAATGATCCCCAGGTACCGCTCGGAGCGGTACGACCTGCGCATCGCCTTCAGCACGTCGTCGGAGCCGGACTGCAACGGCATGTGCAGCGAGTGGCAGACGTTCGGCGTCTCGGCCATCGCGGCGATCACGTCGTCGGTGAAGTCCTTCGGGTGCGGGCTGGTGAACCGGACCCGCTCCAAGCCGTCGATCTCACCTGTCGCGCGCAGCAGCTTGCCGAACGCGTACCGGTCGCCGAACTCGACGCCGTAGGAGTTGACGTTCTGCCCGAGCAGGGTCACCTCCAGCACGCCCTCGTCCACCAGTGCGCGCACCTCGGAGAGGATGTCGCCGGGACGGCGGTCCTTCTCCTTGCCGCGCAGAGAGGGCACGATGCAGAACGTGCAGGTGTTGTTGCAGCCCACCGAGATCGAGACCCAGCCGGCGTACGTGGACTCGCGGCGGGTCGGCAGCGTGGACGGGAAGACGTCCAGCGACTCCAGGATCTCCACCTCGGCGGCGGCGTTGTGCCGGGCCCGTTCCAGCAGCACCGGCAGGGCACCGATGTTGTGCGTGCCGAAGACGACGTCCACCCAGGGCGCCCTGCGGACGATGTCGCCGCGGTCCTTCTGCGCCAGGCAACCACCGACGGCGATCTGCATCCCCGGGTGCTTGTCCTTCACGGGGCGCAGATGACCGAGGTTGCCGTAGAGACGGTTGTCCGCGTTCTCCCGCACCGCGCAGGTGTTGAAGACGACGATGTCCGGGGTGTCGTCGGCCTGGGGCGCGCGCACGTAGCCGGCCTGTTCGAGCAGGCCGGAGATGCGCTCGGAGTCGTGCACGTTCATCTGGCAGCCGTAGGTGCGCACCTGGTAGGTGCGCGGGCTGCCCGCCGCTGCGGTAGTCATGACCAGGACAGCGTATCCGGGTCGACCGGATCACCCCGAACCGAGGAGGACCCGACATGTGCCGAAGCATCAAGACGTTGCGGGAGCCGTTCACCCCGCAGGTGACCGAGGCGGACATCGAGGCGGCGGCGTTGCAGTACGTCCGGAAGATCTCGGGCTTCCGGGCGCCCGCCGCGCACAACGCCGCCGCGTTCGAGGCCGCGGTGGCCGCCGTGACGGAGGCCACCCGCACCCTGCTCGACCAGCTGGTCGTGCGGGGTGGCGGGTCGGGCGCCGCCGATCGGCCGGCCGCCGCCGCCACCGGGCGCGGCTGACCACTTCGGCGCACCGCCGCCGGCCCGGGTTGGCTCGGCACCTGGCCGGCCCGGCTCACCCCGGCACCGGCCCGGCACCGGCCCGCCTGGCTGGGCGCCGCGTCAGGCCGCGGCGAGCACCGGTGCGACGGTGTCGGGTGCCCAGCGCGAGCGGTGACACTGCGACCAGCCCCGGCAACCCGGATCACCCAGCGTGCACAGCCGGTGCCGACTGAGCACCTCGCCGTCGTCGGTGTCCCGGACGTCGAAGTGCACCGGGCGGACCGTCCCGTCCGGTGCGACGAGCAGGTGCCGGCCGGCGTCGAGCGTGTCGTCGCGCAGTAGGCAGTTGCGGCCCAGCAGCCGGGCCAGCGCGGCGATGCTGGCGTGCTCGGAGAGCCGGTCGGGCACCCCGTAGCAGTCGACCACCGTCGAGAACTCGCCCGGCGCCTGCCAGACGTCACACACCACCGCGTACGCCGGCAGTCGGGCCGGATCCGCCACTGCCAGCGGCATCACCACCCGACCGAGCGCCTCGGCCAGCGCCGGGTAGACCTCCACAGGTCGTACCCGATCGATTCTCCAGTTCCACAGCTCGGTCATTCCGCCTCCTCGCTGCGTTCGTCCCACCGGCCTCCGGATCGGGCCTTACTGACGATGGTGGGGGGCATATGACCCCAGCCGGGGGCAAGTTACCGGTCTGTGACCATTCCGGGCAAAATTTCCCTGAGCGGCATTGCTCGGAGTAGCGGGAAGGTGACAGTTTATCGGCTATCGTGCGCCATCCGAACCACCGGGACCGCGTGTCCCGGCACCGCCACCGGGCCTTTCCGCCGCGCCGGTCAGCGCAGGACGACCAGGTGCTCCCCCCGGGGCAGCAGCTCGCCCACCACCGGCGCTCCCGGCAGCTCACCGGCGACCAGCAGGCCGCCGGAGGTCTGCGCGTCGGCCAACAGCAACCGCTCACCCTCGTCCGCCGCGCCGAAATCCGTCCAGGGGGTGACCCACTCCAGGTTGCGACGGCTGCCGCCGCTGACGTACCCGTCGCGCAGCGCCTCCCGCGCACCGGCCAGGTACGGCACCCGGGCGGTGTCGATGGCCACCGTGAGCTGACTGGCACGGGCCAGCTTCGACGCGTGCCCGAGCAGGCCGAAGCCTGTCACGTCGGTGCCGCACCGGATGCCGGCGGCGACCGCCGCGCGGGCGGCGTCCCGGTTGAGCGCGCTCATCGAGGCGACCGCCTCCGGGAAGGTCTCACCGGTGGCCTTGTGCCGGGTGTTGAGCACGCCCACCCCGAGCGGTTTGGTCAGCGACAGCGGCACCCCGGCGCGGCCGGCGTCCAGAGTGATCAGTTCCTCCGGGCGGACGGTGCCGGTGACGGCGAGACCGTACTTCGGGCCGTCGTCGTCCACGCTGTGCCCACCGGCCAGGTGACAGCCCGCCTCCCGGGCCACGTCCTGACCGCCGCGCAGCACCTCGCGCGCCAGCTCCAGCGGCAGCACGTCGCGCGGCCAGCAGAGCAGGTTGAGCGCCACCAGCGGGATGCCACCCATCGCGTACACGTCCGACAACGCGTTGGCCGCGGCGATGCGCCCCCAGTCGTACGCGTCGTCGACGACCGGGGTGAAGAAGTCCGCGGTGCTGACGATGCCGGTCCGCTCGTCCAGTCGGACCACCGCGGCGTCGTCGCCGTGGTCCAGGCCGACCAGCAGCTCGGCGGTGCCGGTGGCCGGGCCGAGACCGGCCACCATGACCTCCAGCTCGCCCGGCGGGATCTTGCAGGCGCAGCCACCGCCGCGCGCGTAACGGGTCAGCCGTACCGGTTCCGTCATCCCTCCATGATCTCGGCAAGCCCGCGCGGACGCCACAGTTGCGGCCCGGTGGTGACCGAAATCGGACGCCCGACAACGATCGGGGCCGGTGTTACCGCTCCGTGACCAACTGAGTTGCGTTCCGCCACTTCACGCCGCCTACAGTTGCCCAACCGGGGGTCAACCGACCCCGATCCGGGGAGACGACAGGGACGGTGGACGACGTGACGACGGGCGAACCGCTCATCGTGCTGGACGCGGTCAACAAGTGGTTCGGGCCGCTGCACGTGCTGGACGACGTCTCGCTGTCGGTGGGTCGGGGCGAGGTGGTCGTGGTGATCGGCCCGTCCGGCTCCGGCAAGTCGACGCTGTGCCGCGCCATCAACCGACTGGAACCGATCAACTCCGGCACCATCACCTTCGACGGTCAGCCGCTGCCGGCCGAGGGCAAGCCCCTCGCCAGGCTGCGCAGCGAGGTGGGCATGGTCTTCCAGTCCTTCAACCTCTTCGCTCACAAGACCATCCTGGAGAACGTCACCCTCGGGCCGATCAAGGTCCGCAAGGAGAAGCCCTCCGTGGCCCGCGAGCGCGGCCTGGCCCTGCTCGACCGGGTCGGCATCGCCAACCAGGCGGACAAGTTCCCCGCCCAGCTCTCCGGCGGTCAGCAGCAGCGGGCAGCGATCGCCCGCGCCCTGGCGATGCAGCCCAAGGCGATGCTGTTCGACGAGCCGACCAGCGCCCTGGACCCGGAGATGGTCGGTGAGGTTCTGGACGTGATGACCTCACTGGCCGGCGACGGCATGACGATGGTCGTGGTCACCCACGAGATGGGGTTCGCCCGGCACGCCGCCAACCGGGTCATCTTCATGGCCGACGGCAAGCTCGTCGAGGACGCCTCCCCGGCGGAGTTCTTCGCCAACCCGCGCAGTGAGCGGGCCAAGGACTTCCTCTCCAAGATCCTCACGCACTAGGCGTCCGTAGTGGAGCGTGCCGTACAACGGCGGGCTCCGTTGAAGAAGGAGAAGAGTATGCGTATGAAGCGCGTGGCGGCGGTCGCCATGATGGCGTCCCTCGCCCTGTCCGCCGCGGCCTGCGGCAAGGACGGTGAGCCGACGCCGAGCGCCGGTGGGAACGCCTCCGGTGGCGCCCAGGCCGACACCTGCAAGAGCTCCGGCGCGACCTTCACCCCGAAGACGGACGCTGCCGTCGCCGGCAGCCCGACCTTCGAGAAGATCAAGGCGGCGGGCAAGGTCTCCATCGGCGTCAAGTTCGACCAGCCGAACCTCGGCTACAAGGACGCCCAGGGCAAGCGGTGCGGCTTCGACATCGAGATCGCCCAGTACGTGGCCAGCACGCTCGGCGTCGACCCGGCGAAGATCGAGTACAAGGAGATCGCGTCGGCCAACCGGGAGACCGCGATCAAGGGTGGTGAGGTCGACTACTACGTCGGCACCTACTCGATCACCGACAAGCGCAAGAACGACATCTCCTTCGCCGGCCCGTACTTCGTCGCCGGCCAGGACCTGCTGGTCCGCAAGGACGAATCGGCGATCACCGGCAAGGACGCCCTCAAGGGCAAAAAGGTCTGCTCGGCCACCGGCTCGACCCCGATCCAGAAGGTCCGCGACGAGGGTCTGACCGAGGCGGACAACATCGTCGAGTTCAAGACCTACTCGGAGTGCGTCTCGCAGCTGCTCGACAAGAAGGTCGACGCCGTCACCACCGACGACGCCATCCTCAAGGGCTACGCGGCGCAGAACCCGGACGAGCTGAAGGTGGTCGGCCAGCCGTTCAGCACCGAGAAGTACGGCATCGGCCTGCCGAAGGACGACAAGGCGCTGCGCGACTACGTCAACGACCAGATCGAGGCCGCCTTCACCAACGGCACCTGGCAGAAGATCTACGACGGCACGCTCGGCCTGTCCGGCTCGGCGGGCACCCCGCCGAAGGTCGAGCGGTACTGATCGTCCGGCTCGACACGAGTTGCGGCGCCGGGCGGGGCTCGTCCCCGTCCGGCGCCCGTCCGAGGACTGAGAGCGAGGCATGGGCGAGTTCTTCCGCGTACTGACGGACAACGGGCAACTGTTCGTCGACGGGTTCACCAACACCGTCAAACTTTTCCTGATCGCCGCGGTCGGCAGCCTCGTCCTCGGCACGCTGCTCGGCGCGATGCGGGTGTCCCCCGTGCCGGCCCTGCGGGCGTTCGGTGCCACGTACGTCAACCTGGTGCGCAACACCCCTCTGACGCTTGTCTTCGCGTTCCTCGTGTTCGCGGTGCCGAAGCTCGACGTCAACATCGACTACTTCCCCAGCGCCGCCATCGCGCTGACCGTCTACACCTCGGCGTTCGTCTGCGAGGTGATCCGCTCCGGCGTCAACACGGTCGCCGCGGGCCAGGCCGAGGCGGCCCGCGCGCTGGGCATGACCTTCGGTCAGGTGCTCACGCTCATCGTGCTGCCGCAGGCGCTGCGGGCGATGGTCCCGCCGATGATGAGCGTGTTCATCGCGATGCTGAAGAACACCACCATCGCCGCCGGCTTCTCGGTGCTGGAAGCCGGCGCGATCCCGGCGTACATGGCCGAGCGGGGCGAGCCGCAGTTCGCCGTCCTGCTCTGGATCACCATCGGCTTCCTGATCCTGATCCTGCCGCTGGTGGCGCTGCAGCGGTTCCTCGAACGCAAGTGGCGGGTGGCACGGTGAGCCCCGCGGTCGCGAACGGAAGGTGCGCGGTGAGCGCGAGGAGTGAGCTTGCGAGCCCCGCAGTCGCGAACGGAAGGTGGCTGAGTTGAGCCAGGCGTCGATCCTCTACGACCTGCCCGGGCCCCGCGCCAAGCGGCGCAACGCGATCCTGGGCGTCGCCTCCACCGTCGGCATCATCGCCCTGCTCGCCTACATCGGCTACAAGTTCGCCGACACCGGCCAGTTCGAGGCTCGCAAGTGGGAGCAGTTCCAGTACTCCTCGGTGCAACGCGAACTGCTCGGCGGCCTGTGGGCGACGCTGAAGGCGGCCGGCATCGCCGCCGTCCTGGCGCTGCTCTTCGGCGCGGTCTTCGCCAGTGGCCGACTGAGCGACAAGTGGATCCTGCGTGCCCCGTCGACGTTCGTGGTGGAGCTGTTCCGGGCGATCCCGCTGCTGATCCTGATCTTCTTCGGCTACTACGTCCCACTGCAGTACGGCTGGTCGATCGACAAGCTGTGGGCGCTGGTCATCGGGCTGATGCTGTACAACGGTTCCGTGCTCGCGGAGATCTTCCGGGCCGGCATCAACGCCGTGCCGTACGGGCAGACCGAAGGCGCGTACGCGATCGGCCTGCGCAAGAACCAGGTGCTGCGACTGATCCTGCTGCCGCAGGCGGTCCGGTCGATGCTCCCGGCGATCGTCAGCCAGCTCGTCGTGCTGCTCAAGGACACCGCGCTGGGCTTCATCATCACGTACCCCGAGCTGCTGTTCGTCGGTAAGCAGATCGGCGGCCGGTTGCCGTTCGGGCTGCCGTACGTGCCGGCGTATCTCGTCGTGGCGGCCATCTACATCACCATCTGCGGCGCCCTGTCGATCCTGGCCTGGTGGTTGCAGAAGCGGATGGGCCGCACTCCGCGGACGGCGGCGAAGGTGCTGCCCGCCCAGAGCGTCGGCGAGGACTCCGCCCGGATGATCTGACGGGACCAGCGGAACGAGTGACGGGCGGGTGGCCACAGCCACCCGCCCGTCGTCTGTTGCGGGATCAGCGGGCGATCTCGGTGACCCGGGACTCGCGGACCACGGTGACCCGGATCTGACCCGGGTAGGTCAGCTCCTCCTCGATCTGCTTGGCCACGTCGCGGGCCAGCACGGCCGCCCCGATGTCGTCCACGTCGTCGGGCTTGACCATCACCCGGATCTCCCGGCCGGCCTGCATGGCGAAGACCTTGTCCACGCCGAGCTTCCCGGCCGCGATCTCCTCGATCCGCTCCAGGCGCTTGACGTACGCCTCCAGGCTCTCCCGGCGCGCGCCCGGCCGACCGCCGGAACAGGCGTCGGAGGCCTGGGTGAGCACGGCCTCGATGGTCTGCGGCGGCACCTCGTTGTGGTGCGCCTCGATGGCGTGCACCACGTCCTCGTGCTCGCCGTACTTGCGGGCCAGGTCGGCGCCGATGATGGCGTGGCTGCCCTCGACCTCGTGGGTGAGCGCCTTGCCGATGTCGTGCAGGAACGCCGACCGCTTGATGGTGGGCACGTCCAGTCGCAGCTCGGCGGCCATGATGCCGGCGATGTGGGCGGTCTCCACCAGGTGCTTGAGCACGTTCTGCCCGTACGAGGTGCGGTAACGCAGCCGACCCAGCAGGGTCACCAGCTCCGGGTGGATCTCGGTGATGCCGACCTCGACCAGGGCGTCCTCGGCGGCGCGCAGGCAGAGCTGCTCCACCTCCTGCCGGGCCAGGTCGTAGACCTCCTCGATCCGGTGCGGGTGGATCCGTCCGTCCAGCACCAGCTTCTCCAGCGTGAGCCGGCCGACCTCGCGGCGGACCGGGTCGAAGCAGGAGAGCAGCACCGCTTCCGGAGTGTCATCGATGATCAGGTTGACCCCGGTCACCGACTCGAAGGCGCGGATGTTGCGCCCCTCCCGGCCGATGATGCGGCCCTTCATCTCGTCGCCCGGCAGATGCAGGACGCTGACCACGCTCTCGGCGGTCTGCTCGCTGGCCACCCGCTGGATCGCGTCCACCACGATGTGTCGGGCCCGCTGCTCGGCGGTGCTGCGCGCGTCGGACTCGATGTCGCGCACCAGCAGCGCCGCCTCGCGCTTGGCCTGCGTCTCGATCGCGTCGATCAGCTCCAGCCGCGCCGACTCGGCGGTGAGACCGGCCACCCGCTCCAGCTCCCGGCGGCGCAGCTCCTCGGCCTCGGCCAGCTCGGTCTCGCGCTGGGCGAGCGCGGACTCCCGAGCCGCGAGGGCGGCGCTCGCCGCGGTGAGCTGCCGCTCCCGCTCGGCGAACCGCTCCACCTCCTCGGTGTGCAGCCGCTCCCGCTCGTCCATCCGGGCCGCCCGGCGCTCCACCTCGGCGGCCTGCTCCCGGGTCGTGGCGGCGAGCACCGCGACCTCCCGCTCGCCGCTGCGACGCGCCGCCGTGCGCAGCTGCTCGGCGTCCGCCTCGGCCTGCTTGTGCGCCCGCTCCAGCACGGTGTCCGCCTCGGCACGGGCGTCGTCGAGCACCCGTCGGGCCTCGGCCCGGGCCGCCTTCGCCTCGGCCTTCGCCGCCGCCGCCTCGGCACGAGCCGCGGAGGCCGCGGACTTGGCCACGTCGATCGTGCTGTTCGCCTGGTCGGCGGCGTTGCGCAGGGCGGCCAGGGACTGTTCCTGACGGTCCTTCTCCGCGATGAAGGCGGGATCCTCCGGGGCCGGCGCCGCGCCCATCCGACGCAGTGTCCGAATGCCGACCAGCACCGCCCCGACCACGACCACCGCGAGGATCAGGACGGCCGCGAGAAGCACGACGTCGAGGGCGTTCATGCCGGGACCCCGCTGGGTCTACCGGTGAACCTGTGCCGCCGCCCCGCCATGGCCGCCTCCCCTGAACGTCAAGACCGCAGCGACTGTGCCCGAGGCACACTCCTGCGGCTGTGGACGCCCGACCGGAGCGGCTGGCCGTGGGTAGCTCTCTCCGCCGGCGGTGCCCTCGGGCATCGTCGGCGACCGGGTGCAGTTGTCGCGGAGTGCCGGACCGGCCAGTCCGGAACTGCCGCCAAAGGCCGCGGAGTCGGCCAAAGTGATGCTGTTCTGTTACGAGATCTATGTTGTGCGCTTAGCCTGCGCTGGTCGGGCAATGTGAGCCTGTATGGCGAGGCTAGGTCGCCGAGGGCGGTCTGGTCAAGGACTCATGATCAAACCCCCCGAACGGAGAGAAGTTGCAGCGTCACGCAAAGCTGATGTCGTGTCGGACACGGCAGGACAAACGCGGCGAGCCGACGCCCTCGATTCGGATGTCGTGCCTGTTCAGCGGTGGCGGCCCCCCGCCCGACGCCGACTTAGTGATACCGGTGACCCTGCAGAGTCGCGAACCTCGCCCCACCGGACCGGTCCCGAAGCGACCCCCTCGATCCTGGAGGTAGGGCCCTCACCGGCGCGGTGATGCCCCCACATCTGGAGCGAGCACGACCCTCCGCCCCGGTGCGTGCATGATCCCGGCGTCCCTGCCCCCCACGGGGCGAGCCGGACTGTGTCCAGGTCTCGCCGAAGGCCGGGGGCGAGGGCGACATCGTCGTGGTGCTGGCGGGCGCGAGGAACCCCGTGGAGGGCACACCGATGGATCTGATGCTTGTCGACGATCCCGCCGTCGTGCCACCGGATCCGGCGGTCCAACGACTCACGCTCGATGGCGTGAAGTCCGTCCGAATCGACTCCTACAAGTTCTCTCCCCTGCCGATGGCGAACATGGAAGGGCTGCCCGGCGTGGATGACGTGCTGGTCTTCGGCGTCGTCCCCGACGGCAGCACCGACGAATTCATGATCTCGTGTCGGCACGGTGTGCTGCCGGCAACGCAGATGCGGGCGGGCTGCGACCTGGTCGTGGAGAGTCTGCGTTTTCGCCGCTGATCCCGACCGTCTCACGATCGTGCTCGATCCTGGAAGTAGTGGCCGCACCGGCGCGACGACGCCCCTACATCCTGGATCGAGCACGATCGTCCGCAGCGGCTCAGCTGGCGCCGGCCGCCAGCGCGGCGGTGACCAACGCGGCGTTGCCCGACGCTGGCACGCCGTCGGGCAGCAGGAGCGTGTCCTCCAGCCCGATCCGGGTGTGCAGCCCACGGCTGACCGCCTCGGCGAGCACCGCCCAGGTCGCCGGACCCTCGCCGTGCAGCAGCACGGGCGGAGCCCCCGCGTCCTCTGCCCGCGACCCGCCCGGCGCCCCCGCCGACAGCGAGCCGCCCGGCATTCCCGTCGACAGCGACCCACCCGGCGCCCCCGCGGGCGGCGGCAGCGCGGCGAGGATCCGGGCCGCGTCGGCCACCGCGACCGACGCCTCCTGCGCCATGCACTCGACGAGGATCCGGCCGACCGGCACCCGCCAGGACCGGTACGCCTGCACGGCGTCGACAGTCCAGAGCCCCACCTCGACGAGCACGCCACGCTCATGCAGCGCGATGGCGACCGCCTCGGCGCCGGGCTCGTGCGCGTTCACCGAGGCGAAGTCGGGCAGCACCGACCAGGAGCGGACGGCTGCCACCCGGGCGGCCGGGTCCGGTTCGATCCAGGCCCCGGTGCTCACCCCCACCGGCAGCCCCGGCCGGGCCGCACGGATCGCGGTCAGCGCGTCGGCGATCACCGTCGGGTGCAGTGACTCGACGCCGGCCGCGTCCCTGGGATGGACGTGCACTGCCGCGACGCCCAGCGCGGCGCAGCGGGCCGCGTCGGCCGCCAACTCCGCCGGGGTCACCGGCACGGCCGGGTGGGCGGCACGACTGCGCTGGCCGTTCAGACACGCTTTCACCATCGGGTCACCCCCACCGCACCCACCGCGCCGCTCAGTCGAGCGGACGGCTGTCACGCTCCAGATCGCCTTCGGCGTCGGCGAGTGCGTCGGCGTCGATCTGCTCGGCGAACTCGGCCGCCTCGGCGCTCTGCGCGGCGAGCGCGTCCTTCACCGCGCGGATGGCCACGCCGGGCGGATAACCCTTGCGGGCCAGCATGCCCACCAGCCGGCGGAAGACCGCGTCGGGCTCACCCCGGGCGGTGCGTAGCTTGCGCTCCACGAGGGCGCGGGCGGTTGCGGACTCGGTCTCCTCGTCCAGCTCGCCCAGCGCCTCGGTGGCCACCTCACCGTCGACGCCCTTGCGGCGCAGCTCGTTGGCGAGCGCGCGGCGGGCGAGGCCACGACCGGTGTGCCGGCTGGACACCCAGGCGCGGGCGAACGCGGCGTCGTCGATGATGCCGACCTCGTCGTACCGGTCCAGCACCTCGGCCGACACCTCCTCGGAGATGCCCCGCTTGGCCAGCGCCCCGGCCAGCTCGGCGCGGGTACGCGGACGGACGGCGAGCTGGCGGAGGCAGATCTCGCGGGCCACCTCGGACTCGTCGCGCGGCGTGGACGCCTGCTCGTCCGCCGACGGTTCGGCCCGGCGGCCCCGGCGGGGACGCGGCGGATCGGCGGCGTCGCCCGTACGAGGCGGACTGGCATCCCAGCCCCGCCCCGTACGGGCGCGTCGTCCTGCCATGAGTCAGCGACCCGTCAGAAGTCGACAGGCGGCAACTCGGGGCCACCGGCGGCGTCGCTCGCGCCAACCCCGACGCCGAGCTTCTCCAGGATCTTCTTCTCGATCTCGGCGGCCACGTCCGGGTTCTCCTTCAGGAACTCCCGGGCCTTCTCCTTGCCCTGGCCGAGCTGGTCGCCGTCGTACGTGTACCACGCTCCGGACTTGCGGATGATCGCCTGCTCCACGCCGACGTCGATCAGCGAGCCCTCACGCGAGATGCCCTTGCCGTACATGATGTCGAACTCGGCCTGCTTGAACGGCGCGGCCACCTTGTTCTTCACGACCTTGACCCGGGTGCGGTTACCGACCACGTCGGTGCCGTCCTTGAGGCTCTCGATGCGTCGCACGTCGAGCCGGACCGAGGCGTAGAACTTCAGCGCCCGACCACCGGTGGTGGTCTCCGGGCTGCCGAACATCACGCCGATCTTTTCGCGCAGCTGGTTGATGAAGATCGCCGTGGTGCCGGTGTTGCTGAGCACACCGGTGATCTTCCGGAGCGCCTGGCTCATCAGCCGGGCCTGGAGACCCACGTGGCTGTCGCCCATCTCGCCCTCGATCTCGGCGCGCGGCACCAGGGCCGCCACCGAGTCGATCACGATGATGTCGATCGCGCCGGAGCGGATCAGCATGTCCGCGATCTCCAGCGCCTGCTCGCCGGTGTCCGGCTGAGAGACCAGCATCGCGTCGGTGTCGACACCGAGAGCCTTCGCGTACTCCGGGTCGAGCGCGTGCTCGGCGTCGATGAAGGCGGCGATGCCGCCGGCCCGCTGGGCGCTGGCCACCGCGTGCAGCGCCACCGTCGTCTTACCGCTGGACTCCGGGCCGTAGATCTCGACCACCCGGCCCCGTGGCAGGCCACCCACGCCGAGCGCGACATCGAGCGCGATGGAGCCGGTCGGGATCACGGCGGTCTGGACGACCGGCCGCTCCCCCAGCCGCATCACCGAGCCCTTGCCGAATTGCTTGTCGATCTGAGCGAGAGCAAGGTCGAGTGCCTTCTCCCGGTCAGGCCCTGCTGCCATGGTTGCCACCCCTGCCTTCGCCGGCGTCTTTGCTGAGCTTCGCGTCACGCGGACACGCTAGGCGCTAGGTCCGACAGAAAACCAGCCGACGGGCCGCGAGCTGTGGACGAGCACCCCGCTGTGGACAATAGCCGAACAGGTGTACGACTCGACAAGCGACACGCGGAACCGGCGAAAAGGCTGCTCAGCGTAGTCGCGCGGGCACGCGGTCGGGATATGCGGCGCACACCGCCCGCCACACCACGTTCGTCCGCTCACCCGATGCCAACGCCTGCTCGATGGTCCGGCCGTCGAGCTGGGACAGCACCTGATCCCGGGCGATGCTTGCCGCGTAGCCCGGCCCGAACGCCTCCTCCAACCGCGCCCAGAAGTCGGTCAGCCGCACGTGATCAATCCTCCTCGCCGGGTGCCCCGGTCGGCACCGGGCGCAACGCTAGCGCCACCAGGGGCACTGTCGCGACCGCCGCGAGCAGGGTGAGCACCGGATAACCGGCGAGTTGCATGACAAACCCGCTGAGCACCGCGGCGCTGGCCCCCGCCAATCCCATGATCAGGTCGGAGAACCCCTGGACGCTGGGCCGCACACCTGCCGACACCGACTCGGAGAGCAGCGTCGAGCCGGCCACCATCGTCCCCGACCAGCCCAGCCCGAGCAGGACCAGACCGATCGAGAGCCGGGGCGTGTGGTGCCCGGCGGTGCCGGCGACCGCGCAGGCGGCCAGCAGCAGCCCGACCCCGCCGAGGATCACCGCCCGCCGGCCGAGCCGGTCGGTGAGCCAGCCGACGACCGGGGCGAACGCGTACATGCCGGCGATGTGCAGGCTCAACACGATCCCGACCAGCCGCAGCACGTCGGCGTCGGCGTGCGACTCACCGAGCCGGACCGGGGTCATCGCCATCACCGCCACCATCACCAGGTGGCCGATCGCCACTGCGGTGATGCCGAGTCGGGCGGCTGGCTGTCCGCGTACCACCGACCAGGCCAGCCGCATTCCGGCGCTGCGGGGCGCGCGCGCAGCGACCGACGCGGTGCCCGGCCCGGCCCCGCCGCCCGCCGGCGCCTCGGCCGCCCC
>NZ_MUZA01000098.1:1198-17962 GCF_021442385.1 Micromonospora sp. MH99 | reverse complement strand
CGGGCGGCCACCGGTGGGCGCGGACGGACGCGGGTGCCGTGCCGGCCGGCCGTGGCCAGCACGCCCCGTTGGCGCAGCTCCCGATAGGCACGGGCGACAGTGGCCGGACTGACGCCCAACTCGGTGGCGAGCGCCCGCACCGGCGGCAGGGCGGCACCGGGCGGCAGGGCGCCGGTACGGATGCCCGACTCGATGCTGGCCGAAATCGTGACGGCCGTCGTCCCACTGAACTGATAGCGTGCTGACACAAACAAGAGATTGTACTAGAACAAAGGGGCGCGCATGTATCCACCCACCGCCCGGACCACTCCCAACCGCTCGCGCGACCGGATGAGCTACGACCGGGAGGCGGCGCACGCCGTCCTCGACGAGGCGTACCACTGCGCGCTCGGCTTCACCGTCGACGGCGAACCCCGGGTGCTGCCCACCCTGCATGTCCGCATCGGAGACACCCTCTACCTGCACGGGTCCACTGGCAGCCGGCCCCTGCTCGCCGCCCGGGGCGACGGGCTGCCCGTCTGCGTCACGGTGACCCTGCTCGACGGGCTGGTCTACGCCCGCTCGCAGTTCCACCACAGCGCCAACTACCGCTCGGTGGTCGCGCTCGGCACCGCCCGCCTGGTCACCGACGACCAGGAGAAGAGCGCCATGCTCACCGCGCTTGTCGAGAAGGTGGGCGCGGGCCGCAGCACGGACAGTCGTCCGCCGAGCCGACGTGAGCTGGCCGAGACCGCCGTGCTGGCGCTGCCGCTGCGGGAGGTGTCCGTCCGGTCCCGCACCGGCGGGGTCCGCGAGGACGAGACCGACCTGCACCTGCCGCACTGGGCCGGCGTCCTGCCGCTGCGGCTGACCGCCGGCCTGCCGCAACCCGCCGCCGGGGTCACCGCACCCCTGCCGGCGTACCTGCGGACGGCCCGCACGCCCTGGCACGGCCCGGTGCCACTGCGCGGCGAACACGTCCTGCTGGAGCCGCTGGACCTGGCGCACGCCGACGACCTGCACAGCGCCACCGCCGACGACGACGTGTGGCGGCACCTCTCCGTCACGCGGCCCACCGAGCCGGCCGGAACCGCCGAGGTGGTCGCCGCCGCACTGGCCGCCCAGCAGCGCGGCGAGCGGGCGCCCTGGGTGCAGCGCTGCGCGAGGACCGGGGCGGTGGTCGGCACCACGTCCTACTACGAGATCGACCCGGAACGACGGTCGGTGGCGATCGGGCACACCTTCCTCGGCCGGCCGTGGTGGCGTACCGGGATCAACACCGAGGCCAAGCTGCTGCTGCTCGGCCGCGCCTTCGACGACCTGGGCGCGGTGCGGGTCGCCTGGCACACCGACATCCGCAACGCCCGCTCCCAGGCGGCCATCGAACGCCTCGGCGCCACCCGGGAGGGAGTGCTGCGGATGCACCGCCAGCGTCCGGACGGCTCGTGGCGGGACACCGTGCAGTACGCGATGACCGTCGACGAGTGGCCGAACGCACAGGCCACGCTGCGGAAAAGACTTCTGCGGACGGCATCGGTGGCGTGATGATGGCGGGCGTGCTGGGGATCACCGACATCTGGACGTACGTGCTGGGCACCGTGGCCATCATCCTGCTACCCGGACCGAACTCGCTCTTCGTGCTGTCCACCGCCGCCAAGCGGGGCGTGGGCGCCGGCTACCGGGCGGCGGGCGGGGTCTTCGTCGGCGACTGGGTCCTGATGATCCTGTCCGCCGCCGGGGTGGCGTCGCTGCTCAAGGCGTATCCGCCGCTGTTCCTGGTGATCAAGTACGCCGGTGCCGCGTACCTCGGTTATGTCGGGGTGACCATGCTGCTCGGCGCCGTGCGGCGCTGGCGCGACCGCAACGACCCGGACACGCCGCGGCTGATCGACGCCGCGGAACCGGCGCAGATGCGCAGCCCGTTCCGCAAGGCGCTGGTGATCAGCCTGCTGAACCCGAAGGCGATCCTGTTCTTCATCTCGTTCTTCATCCAGTTCGTCGATCCCGACTACGCCTGGCCCGCGCTGTCGTTCCTGCTGCTCGGCCTGATCGCCCAGGTCACCAGCGCGCTCTACCTGACCGCGCTGATCTTCGCGGGCACGTTCCTGGCTACCCAGTTCCGCCGACGTCGCCGCCTCGCCGTGGGTGGCACCACAGCCGTGGCAGCCCTCTTTCTCGCCTTCAGCCTCAAGCTCGCCACCGCCAGCGCCGGCTGACCTCCCCTCAGGTGCCGTCGCCGCCGCCGGAGCCGCCTCCCACACCTCCGCTTCCGGCCGTGCCGCCGAGGCCGTAGCCGGGTTTGATCGGATGGTCGGGGTGGCGGCTGACATGGGCGGACCCGCCGATGGTGGCGGACCAGTCGGCGTGCGCGGCGGCCGCGGCGTGCCGGTTGATCGCCTGACGTAGCCAGCCGTCCACGGTGGCGACCCAGTCCCGCTGCCCGGCGTCCGCGTGCCAGATCCGGAACCGGCTGATGCTCTGGTGGGTGATCCCGGCCAGCGCCAGCCGACGGTCCAGCCAGATGATCACCTCCAGGCCCGCCGAGTTCGTCACGAAGATCAGCTCCAGCTCGGTGATCGGGCCGGCGTAGAGCGGGCCCACCCAGTAGCCCCACCGCTGGTGCAGCGCCAAGGTGTGCTCCACCCCCGGCAGCCCGCCCTCCTGCAACCCGGCTTGGCGGATCATGAAGCCGAGCGTGGCCAGCGCCGCCAGCACGTGCTGCTGGGTGGGGATCGGGTGCACGAGGACCGGCACCATGGCCCCCTGGTCCAGATCCGGGTCGACGGACACCTCGGTCCGCAGACCCATCCGCAGGCTCAGCAACGGCACCCCGCCGAACGTGGTCACCGGGGTCTCCCACGGCAGCGGCAACGCGAAGTCGACAGCCCGCCGGCGACCCGCCGGCACCACGAACCGCCCGGCGATCGGCAGCGAGAAGAACTGCACGAGGCGCCGGGCGGCGTCCGGGTCGTCCGGCTCGACGGTGGTGACCAGGCCGAGCCGGATGTGGCGTACGAGCACGTCGTCAGGCCCGGCGGCGAGGGTCACCCGCCCGGGCAGGCGCAGGCCCGGACGGGTGCTCGGGTTCGGCAGCGTGGTCCGCACGGACAGCCCGGTCCAGCCGGAGTCCCGGGAAACCCCCGTCAACCGCACCGCGCGCCCCCTCGCGGAACGAGGCCCCCCTGGCCCCGGACCGACCGCGCCTACCCGGTCGCGCTCACCTCACGCCCGCCACCTCGAACGGATGCCGACCCGCCGGGTACGCCTCACCGCAGCCGCCGGCCCCGCGGCACCGTGTCGGTCTCGTCGTCGAACTCGCCGATGACCTCCTCCAGCAGGTCCTCCAGAGCGACGAAGCCGATCGGGCGGGCCGGACCACCGCCGTTGCGGACCAGCGCGAGCTGGGACTGGCGGGCGCGCATCGCGGCCACCGCCTCGGTGACCGTGGACGTCGCCGGGAGGGTGAACGCCGGGGTCATCAACTCCCCGGCGGTGGCGGCCCGGCCGGTGGTGACCACCCGCACCGCCTCGCGGACGTGCACCAGGCCGCAGACGTCGCCGCCGGAGTCCAGGACCGCCAGCCGCGACCGGCCGCTGTCCCGGCTGACCTGCTCGATCCGCTCGGCCGGGTCGTCGCGCCGGACGGTGACCATGGTGGCGAACGGCTCCATCACCTGCGCCACCGACGTGCCCTGCAACTCCAGCATGCTGGTGAGCAGTTGGTGCTGCTCGGCGCCGAGCAACCCGTGCTCGCGGGACTGCTCCAGCAGCATCCGCAGCTCGTCCGGGCCGTGCACCTGGGCGAGCTGATCCTGCTGGTTGACCCCGACCAGGCGCAGGATCGCGTTGGCCAGCGCGTTCAACGCCGACAGCACCGGCCGGGACACCCGGGCGAAGGCCCGGAACGGCAGCGCGAGCAGCGTCGCCGAACGCTCGGCGTCGGTGATCGCCCACGACTTCGGCGCCATCTCCCCCACCACCAGGTGCAGGAAGGTCACCAGAGCGAGGGCGAAGACCAGCGCGACCACGTGGCTGGCCGCGTCCGGCAGCCCCACCGCGTGCAGCAGCGGGCTGATCAGGTGCTCGATCGCCGGTTCGGCGAGCGCGCCGAGGCCCAGGGTGCACAGCGTGATGCCCAGCTGCGCCCCGGCCAGCATCAGCGACAGCTCGCGGACGCCGTCCAGCGCGGCCCGGGCCGCCCGGCCGCCGCTGGCCGCCGCCTGCTCCAGCCGGTACCGCTTGCTGGCCACCAGGGCGAACTCGGCGGCCACGAAGAACCCGTTCAGCGCCAGCAGGACGCCCGAGCTGAACAGCGCGATGCCGGGGCTCACGCGGTCACCCCCGGCGTGCTCAGTTGCAGCCGTACCGAGTCGGCGACGTGCCGGTCCACGGCGAGCACCTCGACCAGCGCGCGAGGCTCCGCCGCACCGTCGTCGAGCTCGGCGCCCTCGGGCAGCAGGCTGATCTCCAGCCGGTCGCCGACCTCCGGCACCCGGCCCAGCTCACGCATGACCAGCCCGGACAGCGTGTCGTACTCCGGGGCTTCGGGCAGCGCGATGCCGGTGCTGTCGGCGACCTCGTCGATCCGCCAGCGGGCCGGCACCACCCACGAGCCGTCGTCCTGGCGCGCGGGGGCGCGCTCCGGCGGATCGTCCTCGTCCCGGATCGGGCCGACCAGTTCCTCCGCGATGTCCTCCAGTGTGATCACACCGGCGAAGCCGCCGTACTCGTCCACCACGCAGGCCATCTGCCGGTGCCCGGACCGCAGGCGGTCCAGCACCGTGGGCAGGGGCAGGGTCTCCGGCACGAGCAGCGGCGGCCCCGCCACCGCGCTCACCGGGGTGGTGGCCCGCTCCGCCGGCGGTACGCCGAGCACGTCGGCGATCCCGACGATGCCGATCAGGTCGTCGACGCCGTCGGCACCCCGCACCGGGAAGCGGGAGTGGCCGGTGTCCAGAAGCTCGACCACCCGGCTCACCGGCTCGTGCGCCCGCACGGTGTGCACGTCGACGCGCGGCACCATGGCCTCGCCGGCGGTCAACTCCCGAAAGTCGAGCCCGCGGTCGAGCAGCGTGGACATCTCGGCGTCCAGGCTGCCCTCCTCGCGGGACTCGGCGATGATCTGTTCCAGGTCGGCGGGGGTGGCGCCGCTGGGCAGCTCCTCGATCGGCTCGATGCCGACCCGACGCAGCAGGCGTATCGACGCGCGGTCGAAGAGCCGGATCACCGGCCCGGCCATGGCCAGGTAGAGGAGGGTGGACCGGCTCAGCGCCCGGGCGAGTGCCTCGGCCCGGGCGATGGCGAGGTTCTTCGGGGCCAGCTCGCCGAGAACCATCTGCACCACTGTGGCGATGACCAGGGCCAGCGCCACCGACAGCGGCAGGCTGACCGACTCGCGGAGACCGGCGACGCCGAACAGGTCGGCGAGGCCGCCGCCGAGGTACGGCTCGGCGACGTAGCCGACCAGCAGGGCGGTGACGGTGATGCCGAGTTGCGCGCCGGAGAGCACGAAGGAGAGCCGGCTGGTGACGGTGAGGGCCCGGGCGGCGGCCTGGTCGCCGTCGTCGGCGAGCTGGCGCAGCTTGCCCCGGTCCACGGCGACATAGCCGAACTCCTGCGCCACGAAGTAACCGGTGGCGGCGGTGAGCACGATGATCAAGAGAAGGCCGACGACGATCAGCACCTGTCGCTCAGGGCTCCCGAGGTCGTCGGGACGGGAATATGCCGGGCACGACCCGGCTGGCTACTGCTGCCCTCCTGGGCAGAAGAGTCGATCATGCCGCCATTTTATCGGCGTTGCCTGGGACTCCGCTGAGGGTGGGCCGAAGGCGTCGATCGTCCGGTTCATCGGGACGGGGCGCGGCCGTCGCCGGAGCCGCCGCCGGTCGGGCGCTCGGCCAACTCGTCGGCGTCGAGCAGGCCACGGTCGAGCCGGCCGGACCGGTACGCGGCCCGACCGATCATCTGTGCCGAGACCGGCGCGGTGGCCAACTGGAAGACCGCCACCAGCAGGATCATGCCGATGTCGGCCACCGACCGCAGCCGTAGCGTGATGCCGAGCAGCAGCAGGAGCACGCCCAGCACCTGGGGTTTGGTGGCCGCGTGCATCCGGGACAGGGTGTCCGGAAAGCGCAGCACACCGATCGCGGCGGACAGGGCGAGCAGCGCGCCGGTCACCAGGCAGGCGGCACCGAGCCAGTCGGCAACCGTCGCGAGCACATCTGCCGCCGAGTGCCCGCCGGTCGCCACCGTCACGCCGGCTCCCGGACGGCGAAGCGGACCAGCGACACCGAGCCGACGAAACCGAGCAGGGAGAGCACCACCAGCACGGGCAGCGTGGTGGCGTGCCGGTTGACCGCCGCCTCCGCGCCCACCGCGCCGACCATGGTGGCGAGCAGCATGTCCGCCGCGATCACCCGGTCCAGCAGCGAGGGGCCCCGGTAGAGCCGGATCAGCGCGAGCAGCGCGGTCAGCGACAGCAGGGCGGTGAGGACGACGGCCAGGAACGTGATCATTGAGAGTTGCCCTTCTCTACGGGATGAGGCCCGACGCTGCGCAGTTCGGCGGCGCTGCCCACCGCCCGGACGATCCGCCGCTCGAGGTCGAGGGTGCGTTCCCGGGAGACGTCCAGGTCCGCCGGCCCGTGGGTGTCCAGCACGTGCAGGTAGAGCGTCCCCGCCTCCCGGTCCACCTCGAGGATCAGCGTTCCCGGCACTAGCGAGACCGCCTCGGCGGTGAGCGCCAGGTTCAGGTCGGTGGGCACCCGCAGCGGCACGGCGATGATCGCCCCGCGGGGGCGGTAGCCGGGTTGCACGGCGATCCGGGCGATGTGCAGGCTGGCGGTGACGAGTTCGACGACGAACCGGCCCGCGAACGCCACCAGCGCAGCGGGCCGCAGCCGGCCGGTGAAGCTGACCGCCGGCAGCGGGAAGAACAGCAGGACCGCGCCGCCGACCAGCAGACCACCGATGATGTTGGCGAAGGTGATCGACCCCCAGAGCAGGTTCCAGACGAGCACCAGCCAGCCGAGCGCCAACGCCTGGTCCCGCCAACGCCCGAACCGGCCCCGCAGCTTCGGGGTCGCGCCCGCCGGGGTCGGTGCACGCCTGTCGGTCACGGCACGACACCGGGCAGGACGGCCCGCACGTACGGCGTACGCGAGAGCAGGTCGGTGGCCGCGTCGGCGGTGACGTCGAAGAGCGGTCCGGCCAGCACGGTGAGCGCCAACCCGAAAACGACCAGAGCGACGGTCGCGCCGACCGTCATGGTGGGCAGCCGGACGCTGGGCTCGCTGGTGACGGTCCGGGGCGCCCGCCAGAACGCGATGTTCCACACCCGGGAGGCCACGTACAGGGTGAGCAGACTGGTCAGCGTGCCGGCCGCCACCAGCGTCAGGGGCAGCGCCCCACCGGCCGCCACACCGGCCTGGAGCAGGCCGAGCTTGCCGAGGAACCCGGAGAACGGCGGCACCCCGGCGAGATTCATCGCCGGGACGAAGAAGAGGACGCCGAGCAGGGGCGCCATTCGGGCCAGCCCGCCGAGACGGCGCAGGTCGGTGCTGCCGGCCCGCTCCTCGACCAGACCGGCCACCAGGAACAGCGTGGTCTGGATGGTGATGTGGTGCACCACGTAGAAGATCGCGCCGGCGAGACCGGCTGCGGTGCTCAACGCCACCCCGAAGATCATGTAGCCGATGTGGCTGACCAGGGTGAACGAGAAGAGCCGCTTCATGTCCGACTGCGCCACCGCGCCGAGGATGCCGACCACCATGGTCAGCCCGGCGACGACCATGAGCAGGTCGTTGACATGGCCACCCGGGAACAGCAGCGTCTCGGTACGGATGATCGCGTACACGCCGACCTTGGTGAGCAGCCCCGCGAACACAGCGGTGACCGGGGCCGGGGCCGTGGGATAGCTGTCCGGCAGCCAGGCCGACAGCGGGAAGACCGCCGCCTTGACCGCGAACGCGAGCAGCAGCATCAGTTGCAGGGTCACGCGGACGTTGTCCGGCAGATCGTCGAGACGCTGGGCGAGCTGCGCCATGTTGAGCGTGCCGGTGGCCGCGTACACCAGCCCCACCGCGGTCAGGAAGATCAGCGAGGAGAGGATGCTGACCACCACGTACGTCGAGCCGGTGCGGATGCGCGCCTCGGTGCCGCCCAGCGTGATCAGCACGAAGCTGGCCGCCAGCAGGATCTCGAAGCCGACGAACAGGTTGAACAGGTCGCCCGCCAGGAACGCGTTGGTGACGCCCGCGGTGAGCACCAGGTAGGTCGGGTGGAAGATGACCACCGGCGCGCTCTCGCTGGTCTCGCTGCGACCCTGGCCGATCGAGTACAGCAGCACGCAGAGGGTCACCGCCGAGGACACCACGAGCATCAGCGCGGCCAACTGGTCGGCCACGAGCACGATGCCTACCGGCGGCGGCCACCCACCGACCGCGAGCACCACCGGGCCGTGCCGGTACGCCTGCACCAACAGCACCACCGCGACCGTGGACGTCACCGTCAGGCAGAGCACGCTCACCGTACGCTGCACCCGGGGCCGGCCGGCCAGGAGCAGGGTCAGCGCCGCGCCGAGCAGCGGCACCACCACCGGCAGCGGCAGGAGCCTGCTCACGACGTGCCGTCCCCTCTGCCGCGTCGTAGTCGGCGGCGGGCGGGCTCCGGGTCGACCTGCTCCGGGTCGCTGCCCGGGCCCTCCCCGCCACGGTCGACGGCGCCCACCTGGTGGCGCTCGGCACGGCGGATGATCTGGCGGTCCTCCAGGTCGTCGGGCACCTCGTCGTCGCCGGTGAGATACCAGCTCCGGTACGCCACGGCGAGCAGGAACGCGGTGAACCCGAACGTGATCACGATGGCGGTCAGCACCATCGCCTGCGCCAACGGATCACTCATCCGGTCCACCGGGCCGGTGCCCACCACCGGAGCGCCACCCGATCGGCCACCCAGCAGGATCAGCAGGTTGACCCCGTTGCCGAGCAGGATCACGCCGAGCAGGATCCGGGTGAGGCTGCGCTCCAGCAGCAGGATCACACCGCACCCGACGAGCACCGCGACGGCGAGCACCAGCACCACCGTGGGCCCGGCGGCGCCCGCCGTCATGGCCGGCCACCCTTGTCGACGGCCAGACCGCCGCTCGCCGCGCCGGTGGCCTCGATGTGCCGGTCCACCTCGGCGCCGAGACTTCGCAGGATGTCCAGCAGCAGCCCGATCACGATCAGGTACACCCCGATGTCGAAGAAGAGCGACGTGACCAGGTGGGCGTCGCCGACCAGCGGCAGGGACAGGTCGAGCTTGGCGCTCTCCAGCACCGATCCACCGGCCGCCAGCGCCACCGCGCCGGAGCCGACCGCCACGGCCAACCCCGCGCCGAGGATCAGGCCGGCGCCCACCGGAGCGGCCTCGGTCAGCTCGTACCGGCCGCCGGCCAGGTAGCGGACCACCAGCGCGAGCCCCGCCACCAGTCCGCCCGAGAACCCGCCGCCCGGCGCGTTGTGCCCGGAGAAGAGCAGGAACAGCGAGAACAGCACCACCGTGTGGAAGATCAGCCGTGTGACCACCTCCAGCACGATCGAACGCTGCTCCTCGTAGAGGGTCGGGCCGCCCCGCAACCAGACCGGCCGGTCGGACCGGGCGGCGCGATCGGCCGACTCCGGCCGGCGCGGCCGCGGCCCGGTGCGGGACCTCTCGAAGATCAGGCTGGCCACCCCGGTGGCGGCCACCACCAGCACCGACACCTCACCCATCGTGTCCCACGCCCGGATGTCGACGAGGGTCACGTTGACGACGTTGCGGCCGTACCCCTCGCCCACCGCCAGGTCCGGAAAGACTGTCGAGATGTCCGGCGCGCGACGGGCCCCGGCCGCGACGAGGGCGAGCCCGCCCGCCGCCACGCCCATCGCCACGCCGATCACCCGGCGTGTCCATCGGCTGCGGCGCAGCGGACGGGCCGAGAAACGCTCCGGCAGGCGGCGCAGCACCAGGACGAACACCGCGATGGTCGCGGTCTCCACCAGGAACTGCGTGAGCGCGAGATCCGGTGCGCCGTGCAGGACGAACAGCATCGCGGTGCCGTAGCCGGTCATCCCCACCAGCAGCATCGCGGTCAACCGCCGGCGAGCGCCGACCGCGAGCAGCGCGGCCACCGCGATCACCACCACGACCACCGGTTGCAGCGGGTTGTCCCAGAGCGGGAGCCCGGCCCGCCACGGCCGGGCCGCGAGCATCGCCCCACCGGGCAGCAGCACGAGGGTGACCAGGATGATGCCCAGGTACTGCGGCAGGGAGCCCCGCTGGGTCGCGCCGGTGACCGCGATCGCGAACCCGTCGAACCGGCCCACGATCCACTCGTATCCCTGATTGCCCCTGACCGGCGAGCGGAGCCGGGCCAACACCGGAGCGAGCGGCCCGCGCAGCGCGAAGAGCAGGCCGCCGCCGGCCAGCGCCAGCACGGACAGACCGAGCGCCGCGGTCGGCCCGGGCCAGAGCGTCAGGTGCCCGTGGACCCCGCCGAGCAGTTCGGCGTACGGGCTGAGGAGGCCGTCCAGCACGCCGGCGGCGGGGCCGGCGAGCAGCCCGACGACGGCGAGCACGGCCGGGGGGACCAGCATCGACGCCGCGATCGGCGTCGGCTCTATCGGTTCGACGCCCGGCCGGTCGGCGAACGCGCCCCAGAGGAAGCGGGCGCTGTACGCGACGGTGAGCACCGTCCCGGCGACCAGCCCGGTGAGCAGCACCGGATCGTCGGTGAACGCCGCCAAGACCGCCTCCTTGGCGACGAACCCGACCAGCGGTGGTACGCCGGCCATCGACGCCGCCGCCAGCACCGCGACCGCGAACAACGGCCGTGACCAGCGCCGCAGCCCGGACAACTCGCGCAGGTCGCGGGTGCCGGCGCCGTGGTCGATGATGCCGACGACCAGGAACAGCGCCGCCTTGAACAGGGCGTGCGCCAGCAGCATCGCCGTGCCGGCCAGCGCGGCGTCCGGGGTGCCCGCCCCCGTCACGGCGACCAGCAGGCCCAACTGGCTGACCGTCCCGTACGCCAACAACAGCTTCAGGTCGGTCTGGCGCAGCGCCGCCCAGCCACCGACGATCATGGTGGCCACCCCGGCGATGAGCACCACGGGCCGCCACGGCCCGACCATCGCGAGCACCGGCGCGAGCAGGCCGACCAGGTAGACGCCCGCCTTGACCATGGCGGCGGCGTGCAGGTACGCGCTGACCGGAGTGGGGGCCGCCATCGCGACCGGCAGCCAGGAGCTGAACGGCAGCACCGCCGACTTGGACAAGGCCCCGGCCAGGATCAGCAACACCGCGGTGATCAGGTAGCCGCCGCCGGGCAGCGGGTGGGTGGCGATCTCCGACCAGCGGTAGCTGCCGGCGTGCTCGCCGAGCAGGATGAACCCGACCAGCATGGCCAACCCGCCCGCCGTGGTGACGGTCAACGCCTGCGCCGCCGCCCACCGGCTGGCCCGGCGTTCGGTGCTGTGCCCGATCAGCAGGTACGAGAAGATCGTCGTCAGTTCCCAGCCGACGTAGAGCAGCAGCACGTCGTCGGCGAAGACCAAGAGGAGCATCGCGCCGGCGAAGGCGACCAGAACTGCGGCGAACTGGGCCATCCCGGGAGCGTCCGCGTCGAAGTACCGGGCGCTGTAGACCAGCACCAACGCGCCGACGCCGCCGATCAGCAGGGTCAGGAGCCAGGACAGCGTGGTGAGGCGCAGCGCGATGTCGAGGCCCAGCTGCCCGATCCACGGGTACGTCTCGACCACCGCGCCGCCGTGACCGACGGCCGGAGTGCGGGCCAGTGCCCAGCCGAACGCGGCGGCCGGCGCGAGCGCCAGCGGGTAGCACGCGCGCGGACCCCACCACCGGACGAGCAGCGGCGCGGCGAGGGCCGCCACGAGGTGGAGGATGAGCAGTACCAGCACCCGCACTCCCGATCGAGGTGGCCGACGCCCGTACAGCGGTGGCGCCTAGCAGCGATCAGACGCCACATCTCCGCCCGCCGGGCGGTTTTGCCGGAATTAGCCCGCTATAGGCTCGGGTGTGCGGTCAACGGTCGGCGGTCAGCGCAGCAGAGCGTCGCCGACGGTCAGCTCGTCGTCGAGGGCGGAGCCCTCCAGGCGCAGCTCGCTCAGCAGGTCGACGCGGCCGAGCTGGCGGGCGACCTTCGCCACGACCCGCTCCGCGACGGCCAGCGACCGCATCGAGAGCAGTCGGCCGCGGCTCTCGCGGCGGAGCACGAAGTAGTGCACGGCGACGCGGACCTGCCCCCGGTCGGCGGCGCTGGCCTGGGCGGTCGAGACGACCATCTCGCGCAGGCAGCGGGCGAGGCGTTCGGCGAGCTCCAGCTCGGGCCCGTGCAGACCGACGCGAAGCGTGGCGAGGTGACTGTCGACCTTGCGGATCAGCACATCGGTGCCGGGTTCGGCGTGTCGCGGCTCGACGGCCATCCGATCCCCTCCACCCGATTCGCGTTGCGGGTGAAGTTACTTTATGTTGCTCCTCACAAGCAAGCAGTTAAGTGAGACTTAACGTATTAATGTCGCATCACGCGCAATTTCCATACAACGCGGCATGATCCCCCGTGGGTCGTTCGTGGTTGTCGTACCGGCGGGGCACGATGGACCGGTGAGCGGGGCAGATGCGGGTAAGGGCGAGGTGCTGGACGGGTTCGGTCCCGCCACCCGCGCCTGGTTCGACGCCGCCTTCGCCGCACCCACCGCCGCCCAGACCGGTGCCTGGCGGTCCGTCGCCGCCGGCCGCAACGCCCTCGTCGTGGCGCCCACCGGCTCCGGCAAGACGCTCGCCGCCTTCCTCTGGTCGCTGGACCGGCTGGCCCGCGAGCCCGCACCGGCCGAGGCGCGGCAGCGGTGCCGGGTGCTCTACGTCAGCCCGCTCAAGGCTCTCGCCGTCGACGTCGAGCGCAACCTGCGCGCCCCGCTGGCCGGCATCCGGCAGGCGGCGACCCGGCTCGGCGTCACGCCACCGGACATCACCGTCGGCATGCGCACCGGCGACACGCCTGCCGACGAGCGACGGGCCTTCGCCCGCACCCCACCGGACATCCTCATCACCACGCCCGAGTCCCTGTTCCTGCTGCTCACCTCCGCCGCTCGGGACTCGCTGCGCGGCGTCCAGACGGTGATCGTCGACGAGGTGCACGCGGTGGCCGGCAGCAAGCGCGGCGCCCACCTCGCCCTCTCGCTGGAACGCCTGGACGAGCTGCTGCCCGCACCGGCTCAACGGATCGGCCTCTCCGCCACCGTCCGGCCGATCGACGCCTGCGCCCGGTTCCTCGGCGGCGCACGGCCGGTCGACGTCGTGCAGCCGGCCACGGCGAAGACCATCGAGGTCAGCGTGCAGGTCCCCGTGGAGGACATGACCCGACTCGACGAGCAGGAGCAGCCACCGGAGGACTCCCTCGGCGGTCCCGGCCCACGCCGTGCGTCGATCTGGCCGGCCGTCGAGGAACGGGTCTTCACGCTCATCGGGCAGCACCGCTCCACAATCGTCTTCACCAACTCCCGCCGCAGCGCCGAGCGCCTGTGCGCCCGGCTCAACGAGCTGGCCGCCGAGGAGGTCGCCTCCGCCGCGCTGGCCTCCGCGTCGGGCGGGGACGCGATCGACGTACCAGATGGGTTGTCGGTGGACGGCGAGCCGCCGGCCGACGGTGGGCCGGCACCCGGCGCGCAGCGGTGGGGTGGCCCGGCCGGTCCGGTCCGCAACCGGCCGCCGGCCAACGGCGGCTCGGCGCCCGGTCCGGGCAGCAACCGGTCGCCGGCCGAGGTGATGGCCCAGTCCGGTGCGGCCACCGGCGCCGCGCCGGTGATCGCCCGCGCACACCACGGCAGCGTCTCGCGCGAGGAGCGCAAGCACATCGAGGAGGCGCTCAAGTCCGGCCAGCTCCCGGCGGTGGTGGCCACCTCCAGCCTGGAGCTGGGCATCGACATGGGCGCTGTCGATCTGGTGGTGCAGATCGAGGCCCCACCGAGCGTCGCCGCCGGCCTGCAACGTGTCGGCCGCGCCGGGCACCAGGTGGGCGCAGTCTCGCGCGGGGTGGTCTTCCCCAAGCACCGTGGCGATCTGCTGTCCTGCGCGGTAGTCGCCGAGCGGATGACCGACGGCGCGATCGAGGAGCTGCACTACCCGCGCAACCCGCTCGATGTGCTGGCCCAGCAGATCGTCGCGATGGTGGCGCTGGAGCCGTGGCGGGTCGGCGACCTGGCGGTGCTGGTCCGCCGGGCCGCGCCCTTCAACGAGCTGCCCGACTCCGCGCTGCACGCCGTACTCGACATGCTCTCCGGGCGCTACCCGTCCACCGCGTTCGCCGAGCTGCGCCCCCGGCTGGTCTGGGATCGGGCCAGCGACCTGCTCACCGGCCGTCCCGGCGCGCAACGCCTCGCGGTGACCAGCGGTGGCACCATCCCCGACCGGGGTCTGTTCGGGGTCTTCCTGGCCGGTGCCGAGCGGGCCGCCCGGGTCGGCGAGCTGGACGAGGAGATGGTCTACGAGTCCCGGGTCGGCGATGTCTTCCTGCTCGGCTCCTCGTCCTGGCGCATCGAGGAGATCACACCCGACCGGGTGCTGGTCTCCCCCGCACCCGGTCAGGCCGCGCGGATGCCGTTCTGGAAGGGCGACCAGCTGGGCCGCCCGGTCGAGCTGGGTCGAGCCATCGGCGCCCGGGTGCGCACCCTGCTGCGGTCGAGCGACGAGGCGGCGCTGACCGCGCTGCGCGACGGCGGGCTGGACGACTGGGCCGCCACCAACCTGATGGCCTACCTGCGCGACCAGCGGGAGGCCACCCGCTCGCTGCCCGACGACCGCACCATCGTTGTCGAGCGGTTCCGCGACGAGCTGGGCGACTGGCGGCTGGCCGTGCACAGCGTCCTCGGCGCGCGGGTCAACGGGCCGTGGGCCCTCGCCGTGGGCCGCCGGCTGGCCGAACGGTACGGGGTGGACGCCCAGGTGATGCCCTCCGACGACGGGATCGTCGTACGGCTGCCCGACACCGCAGACGAGCCGCCCGGCGCCGACGTGGTGGTCTTCGAGCCGGACGAGATCGCCCAGCTCGTGGAGGAGTCGGTCGGCACGTCCGCGCTCTTCGCCGCCCGTTTCCGGGAGTGCGCCGCCCGCTCGCTGCTGCTGCCCCGCCGCGACCCGCGCCGCCGCCAGCCGCTGTGGCAGCAGCGGCAACGCGCCGCGCAACTGCTCGACGTCGCCCGCGAGTACGCCGACTTCCCGGTCACCCTGGAGGCCGCCCGGGAGTGCCTCCAGGACGTCTTCGACCAGCCGGCGCTGGCCGGGCTGATGCGGGACCTCGCGGCCCGCAAGGTCCGCCTGGTCGAGGTGGAGACGAGCGCGCCGTCCCCGTTCGCTCGGTCGCTGCTCTTCGGCTACGTCGGCGCGTTCCTCTACGAGGGCGACGCCCCGCTCGCCGAGCGCCGGGCCGCCGCCCTCGCCCTGGATTCCACCCTCCTCGGCGAGCTGCTCGGCCGGGTCGACCTGCGCGAGCTGCTGGATCCGGCGGTGCTCGCCGAGACCGATCGGCAACTGCGCTGGCTGACCGACCAGCGCCGTCCGCGCGACGCGGAGGACGTGGTCGAGCTGCTGCGGGTGCTCGGCGACCTGAGCGACGCCGAGTTGACCGAGCGGGGCGTGCCGGAGGGCTGGCTGACCGAGCTGGAGGCCACTCGCCGGGTGCTGCGGGTCCGCATCGCCGGCGAGCAGCGCTGGGTGGGCATCGAGGACGCCGCCCGGCTGCGCGACGCCCTCGGCGTGGCGTTGCCGGTCGGGGTCGCCGAGGCGTACCTCGCCCCGGTGGCCGATCCGCTGGGTGACCTGGTGGCCCGCTATGCCCGCACCCACGGGCCGTTCGCCGCCGCGAGCTGCGCGGCGCGCTTCGGGCTCGGGGTGTTCGTCGTCGAGCAGGCGCTGCGCCGCCTCGCCGCCACCGGCCGCGTCGTCTCCGGGGAGTTCACACCGGACACGGCCGGCGCCCAGTGGTGCGACGCCGAGGTGCTGCGGATGCTGCGCCGCCGTTCGCTCGCGGCGCTGCGGCGGGAGATCGAGCCGGTGCCGCCTCGGGCGCTGGCCACGTTCCTGCCGCGCTGGCAGCAGGTCGGCTCGTCGGCCCGGGGCGTGGAGGCGCTCGCCGCCACCGTGGAGCAGTTGCAGGGCGCGGCGGTGCCGGCGTCCGCGCTGGAGCGGCTGGTGCTGCCCGGCCGCGTCGCCGACTACTCCCCCGCCCAGCTCGACGAGCTGTGCGCCAGCGGGGAGGTGCTGTGGGCCGGGTCGGGGGCGATCTCCGGGGGCGACGGCTGGGTCACCCTGGCGTACGCGGATGCCGCGCCGCTGCTGCTCCCGCCGCCCGACGAGGCGCTGACGCGTACTCCGTTGCACGACGCGGTGCTCGACGCGCTCGGCGACGGGCAGGCGCTGTTCTTCCGCGCGCTGGCCGACCGGGTCGGCGCCACCGACGACGCCGCGCTGACCGGGGTGATCTGGGATCTGGTCTGGGCGGGGCACCTCACCAACGACACCCTCGCCCCGCTGCGGGCGGTGCTCGGTGCCGGTGGCGCGCACCGGTCGCGCCCCTCCGCGCCGCGCACGCGCTACCGGCGGCCCGGCCGGGTGGCGCTGCCCACCCGCAGCGGCCCACCCACCGTCGCTGGCCGCTGGTCGCGTCTACCGGAGCGGGACCTCGACCCGACCAGGCGGGCCGCCGCCCTCGCCGACGTCCTGCTGGAACGGCACGGCGTGGTCACCCGCGGCGCGG
>NZ_MUZA01000098.1:0-1161 GCF_021442385.1 Micromonospora sp. MH99 | reverse complement strand
AGGTGGTCGGCGGGTTCTCCGCCGTCTACCCGGTGCTGTCGGCGCTGGAGGAGCGCGGCGCGGCCCGCCGGGGCTACTTCGTCGAGGGCCTCGGCGCGGCACAGTTCGCCGTGCCCGGCGCGGTGGACCGGCTCCGCGCGCTGGCCGACCCGGCCGACGGCGCGCGCGGCCGGAGCGGGCCGACCACCGTCCTCGCGGCCACCGACCCCGCCAACCCGTACGGCGCGGCTCTGCCCTGGCCGGAACGCGTCGTCGACTCCGGCGACGGGGCCGCCCCCGCGACCGGGCACCGGGCGGGTCGCAAGGCCGGCGCGCTGGTGGTGCAGGTCGCCGGTGACCTGGTGCTGTACGTGGAGCGCGGCGGCCGGACCCTGCTCTCCTTCACCGACGACACCGAGGCGCTCGCGGCGGCCGGCAAGGCGCTCGCCGACGCCGTCCACTCCGGAGCGTTGGGCGCGATGTCGGTGGAGCGGGCCGACGGTGAGGCGGTGCACTCGTCGCCGTTGAGTGACGCGCTGACCGCCGCCGGCTTCCGGGCCACCCCGCGTGGCCTGCGCCTGCGCGGCTGACCCAGGTACACGCGTCGCCGACTCGCCCGGCACGGCATTCGTCGCAGCGGCCGGGCGGCGTCGACGACCCAACGTGCGGCCGGGCGGCGACAGGCAGCACTGCCGCGACGATGATGCCGGTGAGTCATCATGATGACTCACCGGCATCACAAGGAAAAGGGCACATGCCCCGACCGCGGGCGCAGGCGCGACGCCCGTTGGGCGACGGGAGGGGACATCCTCAGCGGAGGCTGTTGAGGATCTTCTCGTAGCGAGGTCGGTCGGCCGCCGGGGTCTTCGCCTCGAGGTAGTTGAGCACCACGGCCCCACGCCGGTACGACTGGCCGCCCCACGTCTCGGCGATGTCGCCCGCGCTGGTCTCGTCGGGGAACACGTAGACAGTCACGCCGTCGGTGGCGACGATCTCGGAACAGCCCAGCCCGAGGCCGTCCGGTCCACAGTCCACGGAGCGGTCCTTCGGGTGCGTCACTCGCAGACCGGCGGCCTTGAAGGCGTCGACCACCTGTCGGGCGCCGGGCGCACCGGCCGGGCGCGCGGGCAGCACCACCGGCGGCGGGCTGGCCGGCCGGCGCTCGACCGGCCCCTGCGCTGG
>NZ_MUZA01000097.1 GCF_021442385.1 Micromonospora sp. MH99 | reverse complement strand
GTGCTGGGCCGGGCGATGAACGGGCACCTGGACGTGGCGACCGCGCTGGCCGTCGACCCGGTCGGCACCGCCGGGCCGCGCGACACGCTGCGCCGCCGCTACGACGCCCCCGGCGCCGCCGCGCTGCTCACCGCCGCCGGGCTGGCGGTCGAGGAGATCCATGGGGTACGCGTGTTGGCCGACCTGCTGCCCGCCTCGGTCGCCGACGGACAGTCCACGGCCCTGGTCGAGCTGGAACTGGCGCTTGCCGCGCAGTCTCCCTACCGGGACCTGGCCGCCCAACTGCACCTGTTCGCCCGCCGGCCGGCATGACCGCCGCACCGGGCGGTGGGCCGCCGCCGCTGGCCGTCCTCGGCCCGCCACGCAGCGGGGACCGACTCGCCGACGTGCTGCCCAGCGCGCTCGCCGTGCTGGGCGTGCCCGGGTCGACCGACCCGCTCGGGCTGGTCCCGGCCCTGGCCGGGGTACGCCGGATCGCCGTACTGCTGGTCGACGGGCTCGGCTGGTACCAGCTGCCGACCGCCGCGCCGCACGCGCCGACCCTCGCCGGGCTGGCCGCGACGGTGGGTCGGCCGCTCATCGCCGGTTTCCCGTCCACCACCCCGACGAGCCTGGTGACGCTCGGCACCGGCGTCGCGCCCGGCGCGCACGGCGTGCTCGGCTTCACGGTGCGGGTGCCCGGCACCGATCGGGTGCTCACCCACACCGACTGGGCCGCCGACCCGTCGCCGCTGCGCTGGCAGCCGGTGCCCACCCAGCTCCAACGGGCCCGCGCCGCCGGTGTGACGACGACCGTGGTGAGCCGGCCCGAGTTCGGCGGCAGCGGATTGACAGTGGCCGCCAACCGGGGCGGCGACTTCCGGGGCGCCGCCGGCGCCGACGAGGTGGCTGGCACCATGCTGGCCGCGCTGTCCGCCGGCGACGGGCCGACCCTGGTCTCGGGCTACCACGCCGACCTGGACCGGCACGGGCACCTCAGCGGAGTCGACTCGGCGCCCTGGCGGGTCGCCGCGACCGAGGTGGACACCCTGCTCGCCCGGCTGGTCGACGGGCTGCCGCCGGACGCGGCGCTGCTGGTGACCGCCGACCACGGGCAGCTCGACGTGCCCCTGGGGCACCGGTTCGACCTGGACACCGATCCACGGCTGCGCGACGGGGTCCGGGTGGTCGCCGGCGAGGCCCGGGTGCGCTACCTGCACGCCCAGCCGGGCGCGGTCGACGACGTGGTGGCCGCCTGGTCGGCGGTGCTCGGCGACGCGGCGCGGGTGCGTACCCGGGAGGAGATGGTGGCCACCGGCTGGTTCGGGCCGGTGCCCGAGGAGCACCTGGAACGGATCGGCGACGTGGTGGTGATCTGCAACGACACGTACGCCGTCATGGCCAGCCGCACCGAGCGGCCGATGGCGTCGAAGCTGGTGGCGTACCACGGGGCGGACACCGCGGCCGAGCTGACCGTGCCGCTGCTGGTCGTGCGGGGCTGACCGGCGCGCGGTCCGGCCGGTTGGCCGGTGGTGCTGTCGTACCCCCGGGTTAACCTGCTCCGATGGGCCGCAGCCAGTCGTTGCCCCGGGGCGACGATCCGCGCTTCGGGCCGGACGCCGACGATTCCGCAAGCCCGATCCTGCACGTCGACATGGACGCCTTCTTCGCCGCCGTCGAGGTGCGCCGTCGACCCGAGCTGCGCGGCCGGCCGGTCATCGTCGGCGGTGTGGGGCCGCGCGGCGTGGTCAGCTCGGCCAGCTACGAGGCCCGCCGGTACGGGGTCCGCAGCGCGATGCCGACCAGCCAGGCCCGCGCCCGCTGCCCCCACGCGGTCTACCTGCCACCGGACTTCACCGCCTACACGGCCGCGTCCCGGGCGGTCATGCAGATCTTCCGGGACGTCACCCCGCTGGTCGAGCCGCTCTCCCTCGACGAGGCGTTCCTCGACGTTGCCGGGGCCCGCAGACTGTTCGGCTCCCCGGCGACCATCGCCCGGTTGATCCGGCGTCGGGTCGCCGACGAGCAGGGGCTGACCTGCTCGGTCGGGGTGGCGCCGAGCAAGTTCGTGGCCAAGCTGGGTTCCACCCGGGCCAAACCCGACGGGCTGTTGGTCGTGCCTCCGGGGCAGGTCCTGGACTTCCTGCACCCGCTACCGGTGAATGCGCTGTGGGGCGTGGGGGAGCGGGCCGCCGAGACACTGCGCCGACTCGGCCTGGCCACCGTCGGCGACCTCGCCGCGGCGCCGCTGGGCCTGCTCCGCCGGGCGGTGGGTGCGGCGTCCGCGGCGCACCTGCACGAGCTGGCCGCAGGGCGTGACCCGCGGCGGGTGACCCCCGAGCACGTCGACAAGTCGATCGGCGCCGAGGTGACCTTCGACGCCGACGTGGCCGACCCGCTGGAGATCCGCCGCGCCCTGCTGGCGCTCAGCGCGAAGGTCGGTGTCCGGTTGCGCGGTTCCGGTCAGGTCGGGCGCACGGTCACCCTCAAGGTGCGGCTGGCCGACTTTCGCACCGTCAACCGCTCCCGCACCCTCGGCGTGCCCACCGACACCGCCCGCGAGATGTTCGACACGGTCTGGGCGCTCTACACCGCACTGGACCCGGGCGAGCGGATCCGGCTCGTCGGTGTCCGGGTGGAAGGGCTCGCCCCGGCGCAGGGCGCTCCCCGGCAGTTGACCCTCGGCGCACCGGAGCGCGGTTGGCGGGAGGCGGAAGCCGCCGCGGACGCCGCTGCTGCCCGATTCGGGCGGTCCGTCATAGGTCCGGCCAGTCTGATGGGCGACCGTGACGCCCATCGAAAGGAAAATCCGCCCCACCCGTAGGTCGTCCCGCTTTCCGACGCGCGACCCCCCTCGTAGACTTGCGGGTAAGCAGCCGGTTGGCTGCCACGGTCTGTCGGCCCGAGTGGGCCCGACCAACGTGACCGGGGAGGAGTGCCGTGCCGCTCTCGGAGCACGAGCAGCGGCTGTTCGAGCAGATCGAGCGGTCGCTTGCCGAGGACCCCAAATTCGCCTCGGCCGTGCGCGCCAGCGATCCGCGCTTCCACGCGCGGCGTCGCCTGCTCGTCGCTGCCGGCGTGATCATCGCTGGCTTGGCTCTACTGGTCTACGGCGCGGTGATCAAGACTCCACCGCTCGCGGTGGCGGGCTTCGTCGTCATGCTGGCGTCGGCCGCGTTCGCGGTGCAGTCGCACCGACGGGCGCAGTCACCTGACCTGCACGTGGTGGGTGGCACGACGAGTCGTCGTCCCCGCGGTGGCCGGTCCGGTCGCCGCCGGTCGATCCTGGACCGGATGGAAGACAGGTGGCGGCAGCGCCCGGAGGGGCACCGCTGAGCCCGTCCCGCCGCTGAGGCGGGCCGTACACCGCGACGAGCGGGTCGCCGGGAACGCCCCGGCGACCACTGTCGCATCCGCGTGCCCGCCGCCTCCCGCCGCCGGGCGTCACCCCGCGCCGCGCTCACCCCGGGCGTCACCCCGCGCCGCGCTCACCCCGGGCGTCACCCCGCGCCGCGCTCACCCCGCGCGTCACCACCGAGATCGCGCCGATCTTGCGGTTTCTGTCGTCCAGATGCGTGGGATGCCCCTTATGCGGCGACCGAAAGTGCAAGATCGCTGGGGCTGGGGCTGGGGCTGGGGCTGGGGCTGGGGCTGGGGCTGGGGCTGGACGGGGGCGCCATGGGCGGCGCCCCCGTCCGGGCCTCGGTCAGCGGGCCGCCCGGTCGGCCAGCATCCGCCGGGGATTCCAGCGCAGCAGCCGGTAGCGGAGCCGTCCGGTCAGCGCCACCAGGCGCCCGGAAGCGTCCGCCAATGCGATCCGCCAGCGCAACAGCACCGAGGGCGGCAGCACGGTGGCGACCAATCGGGTCCGTCGATCCGCCCGGGCGGCGAGCGCCCCGCGGATCGCGCGGAGCGCCGGCGGCAGCGGTTCGCCGGTCAGCGGGTCCCGCGCGTACCGGGCCCGCTCCTCCGCCCGGCCGAGCAGCCGCGCCGCTCCGACCGCCGCCGGATCGTCGACGAGGGCATCGCGGACCAGCCGGTCCGCGGTCGCCCGGGGCGTCTCGGTCTGGTCCACCCGGACCTTGAAGTCGACCATCGTGTCCAGCAGCTCGGCCCAGGCGGCGTGCGCGTCGGCGCGAGCGCGGGTGACGTCCGCCTGGACCACCATCACCGGTTTGCCCTCGGTCGGCGGGGTGTCGTCCGGCATGGCGGTGGCCACCGTGGCCTCCGCCCGGCCGGCCCGCCGCCGGCGCAGCGCCAGTCGACGAAGCCCCGGCACCGCCAGCAGCGCCAACAGGGCCAGCACGCCCGCCGTCCACCATGGCCAGACCGGCGGCTGCTCGGCCGGCTCCGTACCACCGAGGGAGAGGCCGGAGTCGGTGTCACGGTCCGCGTTGTCCGGGCCGGCCGGACCCGCCGAGGAGTCCGGATCCGTCGGGCTGTCCGTGGCGCCCGTCTCCGGGCTGGACGGCTCGGGCGCGTCAGTGTCCGGCGCCCAGGCCGACCGGGTGGAACCGGGCACGCCGTACGCCGGGGTGGCGTCGAACGGCACCCAGCCGATCCCGTTGAAGAAGACCTCGGTCCAGGCGTGCAGGTTGAGGTTCGTCAGGGTGTACGTGTCGCCGTCGCGCTTGCTGCCGTTGGTGAACCCGAACGCGACCCGGGCCGGGATGCCGGCCGAACGGACCAGCCAGGCCATGGCGGCGGCGTACTGCTGGCAGTAGCCGACCTTGTTGGTCAGGAAGTTGACGATGTCCTGGCCGCTGCTGCCGCTCTCGGTGCTGAGGCGGTACTTGAAACCGTTGTCCGCCGAGAAGTGCTGGTAGATCGCGAGGACCCGGTCGTACTCGGTGCGCTTGCCCTGGGTCAGCCCCTTGACCAGCTCCTCCACCTCGGGCACCGGGCCGGGGGTGGCGGTCTGCTGCCGGCGGACCGGGTGGTCGGCCGGCAGTGGCTCCGCAGCCCGCAGGGCCGCCGGAGTGTACGTCGAGCGGACGTAGTCGAACGTGTACTTACGCCCCCGCGAGCTCTCCCGGTTGGAGAAGACGATCTGCTGGTTGGAGTCGTAGAGCCAGTTGCCGTTCAGGTCCTTGGTGCGCACCGGTACGGCGTACACCGGCATCAGGGACATGCTCAGGCTCTTGGTCACCTCGACGGTCGCCCGGTACTCGGTCTGCTGCACCCCCGGGCCGGCCTGCTCGTTCGGGTTGGGCAGATCGCGGTTGGCCGGCTGGCCGCTCGCCGCTCGGGCCTGGAAGCCACTCGGGCGCAGGTCGTCGGCCACCGCGTAGCGCAGGTAGAACGGGTTCGGCTCGGAGGTGGTCACCTTGACCAGGTCGGCCACCTCGGATTGGTTGAGCTGGCCGGCGAGCGACGCGAACAGGTCGATCCGGCCGGACGAGCCGCCCGAGCCCCGGCCGGTGCCGCTGCCGTTGCCCGTGCCACCGGAGAGCGAGTCGAGCAGCCCACCGGTCATGCCGGGCACCGCCAGGGGCAGCGCCACGGCCACCACCACGCCGACCACGGCGAGCCGACGGCCCGCGGAGGCCAGCGGAGAGGCCTCCCACACGTCCACGTCACGACCGTCGCCGGTGAACCGCCGGCCGAACCGACGGACCCGGTCGACGTTGTCGGTGACCAGCAGCCACAGGTAACCGGCGGCGCCCACCACGAACGGCGTCGGGGGGACGCTGTCCACGTAGACGGCGACCGGCACCGAGTAGATCGCGAGCATCGGCAGCCCGGCCAGCGCGGGCCGTCGCAGCCCCACCGCCAGCACGTCCACGAGCACGGCCACCCCGCCGACGCCGAGCACGGTGATGAACAGCAGCGGGTCCGTGTCCGGAACCTCGACGCCGTACGAGCGCATGTCCTGCATCGAGCCGGCGAGCAGGTCGGTGAAGTGCTCGATCGTGGCCGGCGTGGGCAGGAAGGTCAGCAGCTCGCTGCCGCTGGGGAACAGCCAGGTCAGCGCGAGCAACAGGGCGGCCAGCATGCCGAGCACCTGACCCCAGAGCGGTGCGCGGACGAGCCGCGTCAGCGCGGCGACCCCGGCCACCACTGCGACGGCGATCGCGCACTGGACCAGCCACGTCCAGGTCTGGAAGATGGCCGACAGCGGCGCGGCGGCGAGCAGTGTCGCGGCGGCCGCCACCGCGCCGGTGTTCCGGCTGGCGTTCATGAGGGGAACCTTCCGTTCATCGCACGCCGCCGGCGACCGTCTCGGCCAGCGCGGCGCGCAGGGCGAAGCCCTGGGATCCTCGGCCGGCCTGCGGCCACAGCGCGGGCAGTCGGCTGCCGTGGTCGACGCCGACCACCCGCCAGCCACTGCGCACCATGGCCAGCACCGCCGAGCCGTGCGCGTGCTCGGCCTCGGCGCGGGCCTTCTCCGGCAGGCTCAGCCAGGTGGAGCTGTCCAACAGGAAACCGGCGCACGTCGCGCCGTTGCCGCGCAGCCCGGCCAGCAACTCAGCCTCGGCGACGCTGACCATGCCGAACAGCCCGATGATCAGGCCACCGTCGGCGCGCTGCCGAACCCGCTGCACCAACCCGGTCACGTCGGCGCGCTGGTCCAGACGGACCTCGGCCAGATGGTCGAGCAGCACACCGTCGCCGCCGCCCTCCGAGGCGTCCACGTCGACTCCCGAGCCGGTGACCAGGCGCAGCTTGTAGCCGGACTGCCGCAGGTGCACGGCGATGCTGGCGGCGGCGGAGACCGCCCACTCGAAACTCGACGTCGGGCCGTCGCCCCGGTGGCCGTACGCGCGGGTGTCCAGGACGACGGTGGCCCGACTCTCCCAGGGCTGTTCCTCCCGGCGCACCATCAGCTCGCCGGTGCGTGCCGTGGACTTCCAGTGCACCCGGCGCAGGTCGTCGCCCCGCCGGTACTCCCGGGTCGCCGCGTCGTCCTCGCCGTGCACCGCCACCGAGCGGGCCCGGCTGTCGCCGCTGCCCGCGTACTCCCCGGGGAGCCGGACCGACGGCAGGGGGGTGACCTGCGGGATGACCGTCAGGTGGTCGGTGCTGGGGAAGGAGCGGGTGAGCTCGCAGAGGCCGAACGGGTCGGTCATCCGGACCACCAGCGGGCCCACGTCGTAACGGCCCCGCACGTCGGCGCGCACCGTGTACGCCACGGAGCTGGCCTGGTGCGCGCCGAGCCGTTCCAGCACCACCCGGGGACGGCTGCCCAGCGCGTAGGGCAGCCGGTCCTCCAGCAACAGGGTGCCGGTGGGCAGCCGGGAGAGGTTCTGCAGGCGCAGCACGACCCGCGAGTTGGCTCCGACCGGGACCCGGTGCGGGTCCAGCGACCGGTTGCAGGCCAGCTTGTAACGGCTGCGACCCACGTAGGCGGCGGCCAGCAGCGGCAGGACGGCCAGCAGCACGGCCACCCGGAGCAGGTCCTTCTCGCCCAGGATGAGGGCCGAGATCGCCGCCGCGATCGCGGCCGCGAGGAACGAGCGCCCGCGGGTGGTCAGCCCGCGCAGCCCGGCACGCACGTCACGGCCTCCGCGGCTCGTAGGGCGCGCGACCGTTGCCGGTGGCGGGTCGGGTGTCGTAGGGGCTGCGTTGCCGGTCGTGCGGCAACGGCAGCCGGTGCACCAACTCGGAGACGATCGCGTCGGTGGTGCGCCGGGCGAGCTGCGCGTCGGCCGTCGGGATGATCCGGTGCGCCAGCACCGGCACCGCCAGGGCCTGCAGGTCGTCGGGGAGCACGTAGTCGCGACCCTCCAGCGCGGCGACCGCCCGGGCCGTGCGCAGCAGTTGCAGGGTCGCCCGGGGGGACGCGCCGAGGCGCAGGTCGGGGGCTTCCCGGGTGGCGGTGACCAGGTCGATGGCGTACTGCTTGACGGCGTCCGCGACGTGCACCTGCCGGACGGTGGCGATGAGCTGCCGGACGATGTCCGCGTCGGAGACCGGGCGCAGCTCGTTCAGCGGGTCGGTGCCGCCGTGCCCGTCCAGCATGGCCAGCTCGGCGCCGGCGTCGGGGTAACCCATCGCGATCCGGGCGGTGAACCGGTCGCGCTGCGCCTCGGGCAGCGGGTACGTCCCCTCCATCTCGATCGGGTTCTGGGTGGCGATGACCATGAACGGGGTCTGGAGCTGGTAGGTCACACCGTCGACGGTGACCTGCCGTTCCTCCATGCACTCCAGCAACGCCGACTGGGTCTTCGGCGACGCCCGGTTGATCTCGTCACCGACGACCAGGTTGGCGAAGACCGCGCCCGGGCGGAACTCGAAGTCGTGCGTCTCCTGGTTGTAGACGCTGACGCCGGTGACATCGCTGGGCAGCAGGTCGGGGGTGAACTGGATCCGGCGCACCGTGCAGTCGATGGACCGCGCGAGGGCCTTGGCCAGCTTGGTCTTGCCGACGCCGGGAACGTCTTCGATGAGGAGGTGGCCCTCGGCGAGCAGGACGGCCAGGGCCAGCCGCACGGTGGCGGTCTTACCCTCGATGACCTGCTCGATGTTGGCCACGATGGCCTCGCTGGCGGCGCGGAACTCGTCGTGCGGCAACAGGCCGCCCACCTCGTCCCAGGTCTGTTGTGTCACGGGCCTCCTCCTCGTCGCCGTCACGGCAGCTCTGTAGAGAGCACCTGGACCCGCCGTTGGGTTCGCGACGTCGAGCCTCGTTTGCCGCAGGATTCTCACTGGCCTCTCAGGCTAACCATGTTTGTCGTTATCGCCGACCCCCGCAGGTAGTCCGCCGCTTACGCACGGATATTCGCCGAGATGGGGGATCGAGCCGACCGCGCCGGCGGTTCCTCCGGCTCCGTCGGCGACGGGGTACACTGCCGGGCATGGCCGGAGTCTTCCTGCTTCTTACCGGGCCGTGCTGATGCGCTGAACGCGCGACAGCACGGCGGCCCCTCCTGCGCGAGGGGCTTTTTTGTGCCCGCCGCCGGTCCGGCCCGGTGGTGCCGAGACGAAGCGAAGCGAAGCGAGGAGAAACGATGAGTGAGGCAGCCGCACCGGCGGGCGACATCCCCCCGTTCCGGTACACCGCGGCCCTGGCTGACGAGATCGAGACCCGTTGGCAGGACACCTGGGCGCGCGAGGGCACCTTCCACGCACCGAACCCGACCGGTCCGCTGGCCGATCCGGGCCACCCCCGGGCCGGGGCGGAGAAGCTGTACGTACTGGACATGTTCCCGTACCCGTCCGGCGCCGGCCTGCACGTCGGCCACCCGCTGGGCTACATCGGCACCGACTGCTTCGCCCGCTACCAGCGGATGGCCGGGCGCAACGTGCTGCACGCGATGGGCTTCGACGCGTTCGGCCTGCCCGCCGAGCAGTACGCCGTGCAGACCGGCACCCACCCCCGCACCACGACTGTGGCGAACATCGAGCGGTACAAGGCGCAGCTGCGCCGGCTGGGGCTGGCCCACGACGAGCGCCGCTCGGTGGCGACCATCGACACCGACTTCTACCGCTGGACGCAGTGGATCTTCCTGCAGATCTTCAACTCCTGGTACGACCGCGACGCCGGTAAGGCCCGGCCGATCGCCGAGCTGATCGCCGAGTTCGAGGGCGGCAACCGGCCCACCCCGGACGGCCGGTCCTGGGCCGAGCTGAGCGTCGCCGAGCGTCGGCAGGTCGTCGACGACCACCGACTGGCGTACGTCTCGGAGGCGCCGGTGAACTGGTGCCCCGGGCTGGGCACCGTGCTGGCCAACGAGGAGGTCACCGCCGACGGTCGCTCCGACCGGGGCAACTTCCCGGTCTTCAAGCGCAGCCTGAAGCAGTGGAAGATGCGGATCACCGCGTACGCTGACCGGCTGCTGGACGACCTGGACAGCCTGGACTGGCCCGAGCCGATCAAGCTGATGCAGCGCAACTGGATCGGTCGCTCCACCGGCGCGCACATCGACTTCCCGACCACCCGGGAGCCGATCCGGGTGTTCACGACCCGCCCGGACACCGTCTTCGGGGCCACCTACATGGTGCTGGCGCCCGAGCACGAGCTGGTCGACACGCTGGCGCCGGCCACCTGGCCCGACGGCACGAGGGACGCCTGGACCGGCGGGCACGCCAGCCCCTCCGAGGCCGTCGAGGCGTACCGCAAGGCGGCGGCCGCCAAGACCGACGTCGAGCGGCAGTCCGACAGCAAGGAGAAGACAGGCGTCTTCATCGGCGCGTACGCCACCAACCCGGTCACCGGCGGGCAGATCCCGATCTTCATCGCCGACTACGTGCTGGCCGGCTACGGCACCGGCGCGATCATGGCGGTGCCCGCCCAGGACGAGCGGGACTGGGCGTTCGCCGAGGTGTTCGAGCTGCCCATCGTGCGTACCGTGCAGCCGGCGGAGGGCTTCGACGGCAAGGCGTACACCGGGGACGGCCCGGCCATCAACAGCGCCGCGCCCGAGCGCGGCCTGGACCTGAACGGCCTGGGGGTCGCCGACGCCAAGGCGGCGATCATCGCCTGGCTGGAGGCCAACGGCCACGGCACCGGCGCGGTGACCTACCGGCTGCGCGACTGGCTGTTCTCCCGCCAGCGTTACTGGGGTGAGCCGTTCCCGATCGTCTACGACGAGAACGGCGCCGCGATCGCCCTGCCGGAGGAGATGCTGCCGGTCGAGCTGCCGGAGGTGGAGGACTTCTCCCCGAAGACGTTCGACCCGGACGACGCGGCCTCCAACCCGGAGACCCCGCTGTCGCGACGCCGCGACTGGGTCGAGGTCGAGCTGGATCTGGGTGACGGCCCGAAGCGCTACACCCGCGAGACCAACGTGATGCCGCAGTGGGCCGGCTCCTGCTGGTACGAGATGCGCTACCTGGACCCGACCAACTCCGAGCGGTTCGTCGACGCGGAGAACGAGCGGTACTGGATGGGCCCGCGCGGCGAGGGCGACTGCGGCGGCACCGACCTGTACGTCGGCGGCGCCGAGCACGCCGTGCTGCACCTGCTGTACGCGCGGTTCTGGCACAAGGTGCTGTTCGACCTGGGGCACGTGTCGTCGTTCGAGCCGTTCCGCAAGCTGTTCAACCAGGGCATGATCCAGGCGTACGCGTACACCGACTCGCGCGGCAGCTACGTGCAGGCCGAGGACGTCGTCGAGCGCGACGGCGCCTACTACCTGGGCGACCTGACGGTCAACCGCGAGTACGGCAAGATGGGCAAGTCGCTGAAGAACGTGGTGACCCCCGATGACATATGCGCCGCCTACGGCGCGGACACCTTCCGGGTGTACGAGATGTCGATGGGCCCGCTGGAGGTGTCCCGCCCCTGGGAGACCCGGGCCGTGGTCGGCTCGTACCGGTTCCTGCAGCGCGTCTGGCGGGCGATCGTCGACGAGCAGACCGGCGCGGTGCGGGTCACCGACGACCCGGCCGACGACGCGACCCGCCGGCTGCTGCACAAGGTGATCGACGGGGTCCGTGGCGACATGGACGGCATCCGGTTCAACACCGCTATCGCCAAGCTGATCGAGCTGACCAACGGGCTGACCCGGCTGTCGACCACGCCACGGGAGGTGGCCGAGCCGCTGGTCCTGATGGTGGCGCCGTTCGCCCCGCACGTGACCGAGGAGCTGTGGCGCAAGCTGGGCCACGACACCTCGCTGACGTACGCGGACTTCCCGACCGCCGACCCGGCGCTGCTGGTGGCCGAGACGGTGACGTATCCGGTACAGGTCAACGGCAAGGTCCGGGGCCGCATCGAGGTCCCCGCCGACGCCGCTGAGGAGACCGTCCGCGCGACGGCCCTGGACGCGGTTGCCGCCAGCCTGGCGGGCAGGGAACCCCGCAAGGTCATCGTGGTCCCGGGCCGCCTGGTCTCGATCGTCGCCTAACCACCCCACCCACCCCTCCCCGCCGCCCCCCGCCCCCGCCCCCGCCTCTCGTCCCGGTCGATCATGGAGTTGTGGTGCCCGAGTCGCCCCGGGCCAGGGGATTCGTCCCCACCACCACTCCATGATCGACGCGACCGGGCGGGGCGGCGTGGGGGCGCGGGGCGGGGGTTAGGGGGACAGGGGGGTGGCGACTGTGTGGCGGTGGGTGTGCAGCCAGTCCTGCCAGCGGCGGATCACCTCCACCGCGCCCGCGTCGCGCAGGCGGCGCATGGCCGGCACGTCGCGGTCGGCGTCGGCGTCGATGCCCCGCCAGGTGCTCCCGATCTGGTCGAGCATCACGTCCACCAGTTCCGCCCGGGGCAGCAACCCCGGGCCGGCCGCGTCGTAGGCGGCGCAGAGCACACGACACCGCCGACCCAGCTCTGCCGGGTCGGCGCCCTCGCCCAGCGGCGCCCAGTGCCAGCCGGCGAACGCCACGTCCTCGATCCGGCGGCCCGGCCGGGCCAGGTCCCAGTCGATGAAGGCCACGGGCAGCGGCCCGGTCGGGGAGTCCCGGTACACGGTGTTCTTCGGCGACAGGTCGCGGTGGCACACGGTCTCGGCGTCGCCGGCCAGGTCGGTGCCCGCACACGCGTCGTGCAGCCGGCGGATCAGCTCGGCCAGCCGCACCAGCGCCGCGTCGGCGAAGAACCCCGGATCCTCCCGGTCCCGCCACGGCACCCGCCCCGCGACGTAGCTGAGCACCTGCCGACCGCGGTCGTCGACGCCCAGGTGCCGGGGCGCGAGGTCCGCGCCCACCTCGGCCAGGTGGCGCAGCAGCGCACCGACGAAGTCCAGGTTGGCCGGTGGGGTACGTCGTACCGTGTCGCCGATCCGGACCACGTCGGCGACGTAGCCACCGGTGAGCGCCTCCTCGGCGTCGCGACCGGAGGGCGGCCAGTCGGCGTGGCCAGCGGTGAGCGGCTGGTCGGCGTTTCCGCTGGTGGGCGGCTCCTCGGCGTGGCCGCCGGTGGGCGGCTGGTCGGCGGCTCCGCTGGTGGGCGGCTGCGCGGTGGCGCCGTCGGTCGGCCGGGGCATGGTCAGGCCGGGATCCGGCGGCGGCGTCGTTCGCCGCGCCACCACTGGTGGACGAGCACGATGCTGGCGATCAGGCCGAGGCTGGAAGGGGCGGCGGCGTACCAGTTGATGTGCCCGGGTGAGCTGACGGCCGCGCCGATCGCGGCGTAGCCGAACGCGGTCGGCGCGGCGGCGATCACGCTGCCGGCCAGGAACGGCAGCATTCGGGCGCCGGTCGTGCCGTAGCCGTAGCTGACCAGGCCGAAGCCGGCGATCGGCAGCAGCCGGACGGTGATCACGCCGACCACGCTCTGCCGGGCGAACCACCCGTCGAGGCGGGCCAGTCGGCCCCGGACCCGCTCGGCGACGAACTCCCGGCCGAGCAGCCGGCCCACCGTGAACCCGATCGCCGCCGCCACCAACGCGGCGCCCAGGGCGTACGCCGCGCCCTCCAGGGGGCCGAAGATCGCGCCCGCGGCCAGCGTGATGAAGGTACGGGGGACCAGCGCGACCAGCAGCAGCGCTCCACCGAGGATCGCCGCCACCGGAGCGAGGCCGCCCAACCGGTCGGCCAGGTCCGGCAGGTGCGCCAGATCCGGTCGGGGCAGCAGGAGCAGCAGCAGTCCGCAACCCCCGATCAGCAGCACGAGCAGGGCGAACCGGGCGGCCGACGGCTGCCGGAGCAGCCGCCGGACGGCTCGGATCATGCCCGGGCGGGGGCCACTGCGGCGCGGCGCTCGTTGCGCAGCCGGTCCGACCAGGTGTCGTCCAGCGGAGGCAGCTGGTGTGCCCCGGTGGCCCAGCGCAGCAGCAGGTCGGCCAGGGCCGGGTTGCGGGCCAGTGCCGGGCCGTGCGAGTAGGTGCCCAGCAGCTTGCCCCGCCACGCGCCCTCGGTGGCGCCGTCGTTGCCGATCCCGGTGGTGACCCGGGCGAGCGGGGCGACCTCCGGACCGAGGTGGGTGCGACCGCCGTGGTTCTCGAAACCGGTCAGCGGAGGCAGGCCCAGCCGGGGGTCGATCTCACCGGCCAGCTCGCCGACGGCGCGGCTCTCGCCCCGGTCGGACTGCAGGTCCAGCAGCTCCAGCCCTCGACACTGGACGCCCTTGGCGAAGAAGGAGGTGCCGAGCAGCTGGTAGCCGGCACAGACGCCGAAGACCACCGAGCCCTGGGCGACCGCCCGGTGCAGGCCGCCGTCGGCGAGCAGCCGCTGGGCGCCCAACGCCTGCGGGCCGTCCTCGCCGCCGCCGACCAGGTAGATGTCGGCGGTCGCGGGCAGCCGCTGGTCGGAGCGGACCTCCAGCACCTCGACCGGCATGCCGCGCTGGCGGGCCCTTCGGGCGAGGATCAGGGCGTTGCCCCGGTCGCCGTAGGTGGACAGCAGGTCGGGGTAGATCCAGACGATGCGCAGGCTCTCAGATGACACGGTCCAACTCCGCTCGGATGTCCTGGAACGCGGTGTAGTTCGCGATGACCTCCAGCCGCCCGGGCGGGACCGACCGGATCGCGTCGTCGAAGGTGCGTACGTGCTGGAACGGTACGTCGTTGACGTCCAGTCGGACCGCCAGGTCGTAGGCCCGGTCGCCGGTGATCAACACCTGCCGGCCGCGCAGCGGGGCGAAGTCGACGTCGTAGAGCCAGGAGGTGTCCAGACCGTCGGGGTCGCGCGCGTTGATGGAGAGCAGTGTCGGCGCGTCGTCGGCCATGTCGAAGGCCTCCAGCCAGCTGGCCGGGTTCTTGGCCAGCAGCAGCCGGATGTTGCGCCCGTCCTTGTCGACCTGCGCGTAACGCCCGGCCACCGAGGTGACGATGCCGAGGCGGGACACCGCGTCGACGGGGCGTACGCCGAACTCGGCCGCCACGGCCAGCGCGGTCGCCGCGTTGCCGAGGTTGACCTTGCCGGGCAGCTGGAGGGAGACCTTGTGCCAGGCCCCGGTGGGGTCGAGCACGCCCTCGTCCTCGACGACCCAGTTCGGCTCCGGTCGGCGCAGCGCACAGCCGGTGCACCACCACTGCTCGCCCGAGCGCTGGATCGTGGAGCCGCACTCCGGGCAGACCCAGGAGTCGTCGTGCCAGCGCTGGCCGGCGCTGAACCAGGTCACGTGGGGCGGGTTGATGCCCCGGGCGGGGTCGCCGGGCGGGGTGGCGGCCCAGACCACCAGCGGGTCGTCGGCGTTGGCCACCACCCGTACGTCGGTGTGCCGGACCAGCGCCGCGCGCCAGAGCTGCGCCATCATGGCGACCTCCTTGGCCCGGTCCAGCTGGTCGCGGGAGAGGTTCAGCAGCGCCACCACGTGCGGTTCGGTCGACTCCAGCACCTGGGCGAGGTAGTGCTCGTCGACCTCCAGTACCGCGTACGGGGTGCTGCCGGCCTTGGCCAGCGCCGAGGTGTGCCCGCTGGGCATGTTGGCGCCGAAGGAGTTGGTGGCGACCCGGCCGAGCACGCCGACCGCGGCGGCGGTCAACCGGGTGGTTGTCGTCTTGCCGTTGGTGCCGGAGACGAGCGCGATGGCGCGTCCGGCCGACAGGTGCGCCAGCAGGTCCGGGTCGATCTTCAGCCCGATCCATCCGCCGATCACCGATCCGTCGCCACGGCCGGCGGCCCGGGAGAGCGCCGCGGCGGTCCGTGACACGGAGCTGGCCACCTTGGCCCGTAGGGGCATTTTCGCGTCCGTCACGCGAGCGAGGTTACCGGACCGCCCGCCTCGCCAGATCGCCGCCGACGGTGAACCGTTCGGCCGTGGCGTCCGCGCGGGTGGTCGGTTCGCGCTCCACCGGACGGAGTCGATCTATGTCGGAAAGCGGACCACGCCGGGGGAGGGCTCCGGCCCTCCACTCCGCTCCACCCCGTGTGACGTGCGGTTTTGCGCGTGAATCGAACGCGCCACGCGGGCGAATCTGGTTGCAGGTGGAGGGAAGTGGAGTAAGGTGGGGCCCAATGGTGAGGCCGGGAGGGCTCACCGGCCCGGGGGGTCAGCGGCGCCGCGAACGCCGCTCAAGGGCGAGGGGGTAGGGCCGGATGTTCCTCGGCACCCATACTCCGCGCCTGGACGACAAAGGCCGGTTGATCCTTCCGGCCAGGTTCCGGGATGAGCTGGCGGGGGGTGTCGTGGTCACCAAAGGGCAGGATCGTTGCCTCTATGTCTTTCCGACACCCGAGTTCCAGCGGATCGCGGAGCAGTTGCGCGCGCAGCCGATGACGCACAAGGCGGCCCGGGCCTACAGCCGGGTCTTCTTCGCCAGCGCGCACGACGAGGTGCCGGACAAGCAGGGCCGCGTGACGATTCCGGCACACCTTCGCCAGTACGCCGCGCTCGACCGTGACCTGGTGGTCATCGGCGCGAGCACGCGGGTGGAGATCTGGGACAAGGTCGCCTGGGAGACCTACCTCGCCGAGAGCGAAGACGACTTCGCCGACATCGAGGAGGGGGTGCTGCCCGGCGGTCTGTAGGGCGGAACGGCGCCCGACGTACTGCGAGATCTCCAGCCGCTTTCGAGTTCCTGGCACCCCTTCCCCGGTGCCAGGCGCACGATCCAGTCATCGGGCGCGCGTCCGGTGTCCGGCGGGAGCGGATGGGGATCTGGCGGTACGACGGCAGCGCCGTCGCCACGGCAGGCGCGCGAGAAGAACGGACGTTTCAACCAGTGGGGGTCGACATGGGGGAGTTGCGCGGCACGCACGTGCCGGTGCTGCTCGAGCGGTGTCTCGAGCTGCTGGCCCCCGCGCTGGGTCGAGGCGGCCGCACGGTGCACGTCGACGCGACGCTCGGCCTGGCCGGGCACGCGGAGGCGGTGTTGGAGGCGCACCCGGAGACGGTCCTGATCGGGCTCGACCGGGACACCGAGGCGCTCGCTCACGCGCGGGTCCGGCTGGCGCGGTTCGCCGACCGGGTGCACCTGGAGCACGCCGTCTATGACGAGCTGCCCGAGGTGCTTGAGCGGCTGGGCTATCCGGGAATCGACGGGATCCTGTTCGACCTGGGTGTCTCGTCGCTGCAACTGGACGCGCCCGACCGCGGGTTCGCGTACGCGCAGGACGCGCCGCTGGACATGCGGATGGATCAGACGCGGGGGGTGACCGCCGAAGAGGTGGTCAACACGTACGCCCATCCGGATCTGGCCCGGGTGCTGCGGGTGTACGGCGAGGAGAAGTTCGCCGGCCGGATCGCCTCGGCGATCATCCGGGAGCGGGAACGCGCCCGGATCACCTCGTCCGCGCGGCTGGCGGAGCTGGTCCGGGATTCCATTCCGGCGCCGGCGCGACGAACGGGCGGACACCCGGCAAAGAGAACGTTTCAGGCTTTACGGATCGAGGTAAACAGAGAGCTGGCAGCGCTGGAGACGGCGCTGCCGTCCGCGCTCGACGCTTTGACCGTGGGCGGTCGCATGGTGGTCCTGTCCTACCACTCGCTGGAGGACCGGCTCACCAAGGCGGCGCTCGCGGATCGGGTCCGCAGTAAGGGCCCGATCGACCTCCCGGTTGAGCTGCCCGGGTCCGGTCCGACGTTCCGGCTGCTCAGCCGGGGCGCCGAACTGCCCGGGGAGGCGGAGGTCGCCGCGAACCCGCGCGCCGCTTCGGTGCGGTTGCGGGCCGCGGAGCGACTCGACCCGAACGCGACAGAACAGGGGCGGACCGACCGCGAACGGTCCCGCCGCAGGGTGAAGGGGATGCACCAACCGGGCACTGGGTCAGCCTGATCCGTGGGGGATCAGGGGCACCGGGACGGCAGAGGGACGGATGTAGAGGGGGAGGGACATGAACATTGACAAGCGCGACCGCCGGGACATCACCGGCGGCGGGCAGCGCGCACCGCGGTCGGGGGGCCGGACCGCGGCGGAGCGAGCCCCGCGCGTGGGGAACGGTACGCCACGCATCGATCGAGTCAACCGGCAGGGGGAGGCTCGCGCCCGGGGGGCGCGCGAGTTCCCGACCCAGGGCAGCGCCGCGCTGCGTCCGGCCGAGAAGGCAGGCGTCGCCGCGACCGCTCGCTCGCCTCGGCTGCGGGTGGCGCCGCCGCCGCCGGTGTCGGTGCCGCGCGCGCCGTTCGCGGCGCTGATCGTGGTGCTGGTGGTCGGTGGGGTGCTCGGCATCCTGGCGGTCAACACCAAGATCAATGAGAACGCCTTCCGGTTGGAGAAGCTGCAGCAGCAGCAGGCCCGACTGGACCTGGAGAAGCAGCAGCTGGACAAGCAGATCACCGAGTACGAGGCGCCGGGCAACCTGACCGCCGAGGCGCGTCGGCTGGGTCTGGTGGACGCCGGTGAGCCGGCGTACATCCGGATGCCGGACGGCAAGACCATCGGCGTGCCGAAGCCGGCGACCGGCCAGCCGTCGGTCACCAGCCAGGGCGCGGGAGGCTGACAAGTGTCACCGAGGTCGGACGAGCCGCGCCGGAACCCGCCAGGGTCCCGGCGCGGTTCTTCGCGTGCTGCCGGGCCCGCCGACGACGAGTCGCGGGCCGGCGAGCCGGGCATCGGGGGCATCTCCGGCGCCCGGGCGTACACCCCGAGGGGCCGGACCGTCCGCGAGGGCACGCCGGCGCGCGGTGGGGCGGCCGAGCAGCGGCGTACCCCGCGCAGCACCCGGTCCGGTGACCCGTTCCGGCCGGCGTTGCAGGTGCTCGACGGCGGCCGGGCCGCCGCCCGTTCCGGCCGGCG
>NZ_MUZA01000096.1 GCF_021442385.1 Micromonospora sp. MH99 | reverse complement strand
CGGCCCGGGACGCCAGCCGGTCGGCAACAGCCGCACCGCCCCGGCCAGAACGAGCGCGACCATCGCCGCCGCGAGCAGCAGCAACGACGGCCGCAGCTCACCCACCGGGCGCAGCACCGCGGCGGCGAGCACCGGCATCAGCAGGCCGGCGGCCACCGCCCGCGCCGCTGTGCTGCCGACCAGCAACGCCGCGACGAGCCCGGTCACCACGACCAGCAGCATCGGCACGCCGGCCAGCAACGGCGACCCCGCCGACCGCCCCAGCACCAACGGCACCAACGCACACGCGGCGGCGCCGACCAGCGCGCCGCCGTGACCCAGCCCGGCGAATATCCGACCGGCGAGCCGGCGCGCGCCGTCCCCATCGCGCAGCGCGACCAGCACCGCCAGATTCAGCACTGCCACCCCGAGCAGCACCAGCACCCAGCCGCCCGCACCGGGGTCGGCCGGCGCCGCGAGCAACGGCAGCACCGGTTGCGCGACCGCGAGGCCCGCGAACCAGGGCCCGGTCAACCCGCTCAACCGGCCGTACGCCACGAAGACCAACGCGCTGACTCCCCCGACCAGCGCGGCGTACCTGGCGCCCGGCCACCCGGTCACGTGACCCAGGTCCACCGACCAGGCGGCGTACCCGTCGAGCAGCACCAGCAGCAGCCCCACCGCGGCGAACGTCTCCGCCGTGCCCCGCAAACCCCGGCGGACCGCCAGCAGCGGGCCGGCCAGGACGAGCGTCGTGACCGCCGCCAGGATCAGCGCCCGGCCACCGACCCCCACGGACGCCCAGGCAACCGCGGTGAAGACCACGGCCGCGGTGCCGAGCAGAAGTCCACCGAGGACGAACAGCAACCACTGGACCGTCCGGGTCGACGTCTCCGCCGCGCCGGGCGGCGCGTGCTCCGCCACACGAAGGGGCGGCGGCGACATGACGACCGGCGCCGGCCCGACGACCGGCGCCCCCGCCGCCAACCCCGCGCGGACGACCGCCGCCAGCTCGGCCCGCCGCCGCGAGGTGGCCGCCAGTCGACCAGCCAACTCGGTGTACGTCCGATGGGCCCGCTCCACCTCCGGACCGAGCCGATCCACCTCCCGCCCCAGTCGGACCACCTCGGCCGCGATTCGGTCCGGCGGGCGGCGGCAACCGGCGCAACCGGCGTTCAGGTCGGCCGGGGCGCCGCAGGCGGGGCAGGGATAGCGGGTGTCGTCCACCCGGTCATCATCGAAAACCGGCGGCGGACGGCCCAGAGTGCGCGTACCTAGGGTCGGGTGTGGTCGTGCACCCAGGCCGCGTACCCGGGATCGCCACTGTCCACCCGCGACACCAAGATCTCCGGGACCTCGTACGGATGGCTGGCCCGGATCTGGTCCACCAGCGCGGCCAACCGGTCCGGCGCGGTCTTGAACTGCACGGACCACTCGGTGCTCGTCTCCACCCCGGAGCGCCACCAGTAGGTGCTGTCCACCTGACCGCCGACCTGAGCACAGGCGGCGAGCCGCCCGGCGACGGCCGCGGCCGCCAGCACGTCCGCAACCGAACGCGCATCCACCACAGTCGTCACCACGCAGATCTGGTCCACGAGCGCACCCTACGCGGCGACGAGGTGCTGAGCCCGCTTTTCGTTCGCGACTGCGGGGCTCCGCTCCGCTGCACTCCTCGCGCTCACCGATTGGCGGCAATCCATGTGTCAATCTGCGCCCACCAGTCGAAGAGCCAGTCGATGCGCTGCTGCCGGTCGGTCGGCACCTCCTCCGGGGGCACCGACCAGAACCGCATCACGATCCGCTTGTCCATCGGCAGTTCCCGCCACACGTCGGCGACTGTGCTCATCCGGTCGAGTCCGGTGTGGGCGACGAAGATGACCCCGGCGTCGGGGGCGGCGTCCAGGGCGGCGAGCACCCCGCCCGGCTGCGGGGCGAGCACGTGGCGCATCCGTTCGGCGCGCTGCGCCATCCGCTCCAGGCCGAGGGACCGCAGCCGGGCGATGGCCCGCAGTCGACGCTTGGGGGTGAAGTTGCCGCCCTCCGGGAAGATCACGAAGGCGTCGTTGTCGTCCAGGCCGGCGGCCAGGTGCCCGACCTGGCGTACCGTCTCCTCGCCGCGCTCCGGTGTCGGCGCGATGAACCGGTTGGGCAGGCGGTTGAGCAGCACGTCGATCGCCGGGTCCCACTGGAGGCTGTCCTTGAGCACGATCCGCGGCTCCCGGTTGAACCAGTTGACCAGACCGTGGATCAGGATGAACGAGTCACCCGGCCCGGCGTGCCGGCAGAGCACCAGCTCGGGCCGGCCGGGCAGCGCCGTGTCCGGGTCCGTGCCGACCACGTCGATGTGCAGCCGCAGCGACCAGCGGGCCTGCCAGAACAGCACCCGCAGGAACCAGCCGGCCAGCACGTAGTGCGCGCGCTGGAAGGCCGGGGACCGGCTGCGCCAGCCGAACCCGGACGCCAGCCACAGGACGAACAACGCGAGCAGCGCCGCAGCGTCCCACACCAGGTAGACGCAGCCGATCCAGAGCAGGCGCAGGGGGCGCAGCCGGCCCGGGACCAGCGGCGAGGCGGCCGCCGCGAGCAGCGCCCAGACCGGCAGCGTGGTCACCACGGCGATCGCGAGCAGCACCACGGCGGGGGCGATCAGCAGCCGCCGCAGCCACCTCGGGGGCAGCGGCATCAACGCTCCACGTTGGTGGCGAGGTAGCGGCGCGAAGCGGTGTACGCCCGGCTGATCCGCCGTCCCACCGCCGCCATGTCCCGGTACGCCCACGGTGTGTCGTCGCGTGGGTTCAGCCCTCCGGTCGGCAGGACGTGCACCTCCACCCCCTCGGGCAGCGCGGCCATCTCACGGAAGAAGCGGTGCCGGCGGGAAATCTCGAACGCGACCTGCGCGATCTCCCACGGCCGCCGAGGTGGCGTCAGCTCCCGTTCGATCCGGCCCACCTGCAGGACGAAAATCTGGCCGGCGCCCGCGGCCACCGCCTCGCCGATCGGGATCGAGTTGACGATGCCGCCGTCCACGTAGTGCGCGCCGTCGATCTCCATCGGCGGGAGCAGGCCCGGCACCGAGGCCGACGCCATCACCGCCGGCACCACCGGGCCGCTGGAGAACCAGTGCTCGGCGGCCCGCTCGATGTGCGCGGCGCAGCAGCGGAACGGCACACGCAGGTCGGCGAAGGTGGTGTCGACGCCCAGTTCGGATTCCAGCAGCCGGCGCAACGGCCGGGGCGAGTGCAGATGGGTGCGGGCGGCGAAGCGGCGCAGTTGCCGGGCGACCGAGTCGCCGTACACCTCGCTGGCCTCGGGTGAGGCCCAGAGGCGGACCAGCCGGTCGGTCACCGCCTCGGACGGGTCGGCGGCGACCAGCGCGCCGTTGACCGCGCCGATCGACGTGCCGAGCACCATGTCGGGTTGGATGCCGGCGCGGAACAGGGCCCGCAACATGCCCACCTCGACGGCGCCGAGCACCCCGCCGCCACCGAGAACGAACGCCACCGGTCCCCCCGCCATGTCCCCATCCTGGCACGCGCCCGCCGACCACCAGTGGGCCGCCGTCCGCCGGCCGGTGGACGTACCCGGCCACCGTCCGTCGACCATCCGGCGCATCGGCGTTGACAGGCCGGACACATTCGCGCAACCTGATACCGCTCCCACCCCCGAGGGCAGGTGCGATCCGTGAAGGCAGCGCTGCATCCGGGCCGATTGCTGGCCCGCAGGTACCGACTCATCGACCAGATCGGTGCCGGCGGCATGTCGGTGATCTGGCGCGCGCGGGACGAGGTGCTCGACCGCGTCGTGGCGCTCAAGGTGCTCGCGCCCTCGCTCGCCGCCGACGCGCGGTTCCGCGACATGGTGCGGGAGGAGGCGCGCGCCGCCGCCCAGCTGGTGCACCCGCACGTGACGTCGGTACACGACTACGGCGAGACGGTAGACCCGGACGGGTCCATCACCTCGTTCGTGGTGATGGAGCTGCTCAGCGGCGAGGAGTTGGAGCTGCGGCTCACCGAGGGCCCGCTGCCGTGGCCGGAGGCGGTCGAGGTGGGCGCCCAGGTCGCGGACGCGCTGGCCGCCGCGCACCGGCTCGGCATCGTGCACCGCGACATCACCCCGGCCAACGTCATGATGACCGCGATGGGGGTGAAGGTCCTCGACTTCGGCATCGCCACCCGGATCGGCGCACCGGACGAGGACGAGGACGGCGGCACGTTCGGCACCCCGGCGTACGTGGCCCCGGAACGGCTCGACGGCGCACCCGCCCAGCCGGCCACCGACGTCTACTCGCTCGGCGTTCTGCTGTACGAGGCGTTGACCGGCCGCGTGCCGTACCCGGCGGACACCTGGGAGCAGCTCAGCGCCGCACTGGCCGACGGCCCGCCGCCGACCCTGGCCAACGTGCCGGACGTGCCCGCGCCGGTGGCCCGGATCTGCCTGCGGAGCCTCTCGCGGGAGCCGGCGGACCGGCCGACGGCCCGGCAGCTCGCCACCGCGCTGCGCGGCCACGTCCTGCCGCCCGACCCACCGACCGCGACGATCAGGGTGCCCACCCTGGCCCTGCCGACGAGCCTCGGGATGGCGCACGCGGGCGACGCGACGACACCGCCGGCGAACGACGTGCCGACGCCGCAGATGGACGACGTGCCGACGCCGGCCGGCGCGGAGCCCGGCCGGTCCCGCCGGCAGCTGGCGCTGCTGGTCCTGATCCCGGTGGCGCTGGCGGTAGGTGTGGCGCTGGCCGGTGCGGCACTGCTGCCCGACCAGCAGCCGGATCGCCGGGCCCAGCCGTCGGCCGGCCCGGTGACGCCCGCGCCTACCGACCCGCCGAGCGGTCCGCCGACCGACCCGCCGGCCACCGAGCCGTCCCGGCCGACCCCGGCACCGTCGTCGCCACCGGCCACCCGCGCGCCCACGGGCGAGCCGGGCACCCTCGTGGAGGCCGCCAACCGTGTCGACGGTTTGATCGACGCCGGCCTGCGCGACGGGGAGATCCGCGGCGATGTCGGCCTCGACCTGCGCAACGAGCTGCGCAACCTGCTGGCCGCCGCCGGGTCCGACCGGGACGAGCTGGCCCGACCGGTGGCCCGGCTGCGCGAGAAGGTCACGGTCCGGCTCGGCGAGGGGGCGATCAGCCCGGCGTACGCACAGCGGCTGGACGCCGCCATCGCCGAGCTGGGCGCGGCACGGGTCTGACCCGGGGCGGCACCGTCAGCGGACGGCGACGGGTGCCGTGTCCCGGACGGCGGGCCGCCCGAGGGCGAAGCGCCGGTAGACGTCCTCGTAGCCGTACGCCATCCGCTCGACCGAGAAGTTCTCGGCGACGTGCGCCACGCAGTCCTGCGGGTCCAGCTCCCGGGCGGCCAGCAGAGCGGCGGGCAGCTCGGCGGGCTGCCCGCAGACCAGCCCGGTGAGTCCGGGCCGGACCAGTTCGGGCACCGCGCCCCGGTCGAGCGCGACCACCGGCGTACCGGTCGCCATCGCCTCCAGCATCACCATGCCGAACGGCTCCTCCCACTGGATCGGCATGATCAGGCAACGGGCGTCGACGAGCATCCGCAGGGTCTCGGCGCGGTCGGCGTTGAGCACCACCGACACGTCCTCGTCGAGCAGCGGCGCGACGACCTGCTCGTAGTAGCGCCGTTCGGCCGGCTCGTTGCACTTGCCGGCCAGCAGCAGCGGCAGGCCGGCCTCCCGGCAGGCGCGGATGGCGATGTCCGGGCCCTTGTCCGGGCTGAACCGGGCCAGCCACAGCACCGGTCCGGGGCCGGGCGCGGTCTTGCGCGGAAAACCGCGCAGGTCCAGCGCGTTGTGCACGGTGCCGGCCCAGGGCAGGCCCGTGTTGAGTCGGCGTTGGGCGTGCGAGATGGCCACCAGGGCGACGTTCTCGTCGGCGTCGCCGAGCACGTCGCCGTACTCCCCCACCGGGTTGCCGTGCACCGTCGCCACCGTCGGCACGGACCGGCGGCCGGCCACGAGCGGGCCGATCGTGGTGTGGTCGTGGATCACGTCGAAGTCGGCCGGCGTGATCATGCTCTTCACACGGGCCAGGTGCGCGAGCTCCGGCAGTGACTCGCCGAGCCGCTCGTACTGGACCTGGGCGATTGTGGAGACGAATCCGCTGGCGGCGGTGCCGTGCTGCTCGCCGGCACCGAACAGCGTCACCGCGTGCCCGTGGGCGCTCAACGCGTCCACCAGGCAGGCCACCACCTGCTCCAGGCCGCCGTAGCCGGGCGGCGGCACGGACAGCCATGGCGGGACCACCATCGCGATGCGCAACGACCGCTCCGGCGAGCGGTCGGCGGGCGGGTGGTTCACGGCCACGAGTCCTCCCCGTTGATCCCCGATCGGGTATCGCCGTCGGTCGGCATGGTCCGCGGCGGTTTCCCCACCCGGCCTCCGGTAAACCGGACAAGACGGACGCTTACCCGCCGACCAGGAGTTGGTCGTGCACGACTCGTACGCCCGGCGCCGACCACGCCACCCGCTCCACCTGGTCCCGTTCCCACCAGGAGCGGACCACCCCGGCGAGGACCAGCGTGTCCCCGTCCACCTCCACCGTCACCCGCTCCGCGCCGAGCGTGCGCGCCAGGGCACGCCGGACGTCCTGCCGCAGCCGCTCGCCGGCAGGTGGCGCCGACGGCCGCACCTCGACCAGGTTGGTGATTCCCCGTACGCCATCCAGCCGGCGCAGCTCCCCCTCGGCGGCCCGGCGCTGCCACCCGAACTCGACCTCGCCGCGCAGCATCAACCAACCGTTGGCCACTGTGACGTCCAACCGTTCGGCGGGCACGAAACTGTCCCACTCCAGGGCCCGGGCCGCGGCGAGGGCGATATCGCCGTCGGTACGCCCCGGTGTCCCCGGCAGCCGTACCTCGATCTGGTCGGCCACCACGCGCACGCCCCGCACCCGTTGGGCGCAGCGGGTCGCGGCCCACGCACGGGCTGCGCCGTCCACGAACCCGGTAAGCGTGACCACCCCCTGGTCGACGGCCACCCCGATCTCGTTCGGTAGCAGCTGCGGATCCCAGGCCAGCTCGGCCAGGACCTCGCGCTGGATCCGCTCGTCGTCGACATCAGACCCGCTCACGGTCCACCCCCGTACGCTCGCCGGCTCGCCTGCCGACCGTGCCGCTCGTACGGGTGACGGCGGTTCACCCCGTGAGGGTGAACCGCCGTCCGGGCGGAAAAAGAGCGGCGGGTGACGGAGCCGACCCCCTCGGCCCCGCCACCCGCCGCCGGAGGGAGGAGACAGGTTCAGTTGTCGGTCAGGACGTCTCGGCGAGCGTCACGGTGGCCGTCTTCTCGGCGCCGTTGCGCTTGAAGTGCACCTCGACCCGGTCGCCGACCTTGCCGGCCTGCACCGCGCCGACCAGGTCGTCGGAGTCGTTGATCACCTTGTCGCCGAAGCGGGTGACCACGTCGCCGCGCTGGAGGCCGGCCTTCTCGGCGGCGCTGCCCGCGGTGACCGAGGCGACCAGCGCGCCGCCGCCCTCGGCCTGGTTGACGCCGACCCCGAGCGACGGGTGGCTGACCTTCTCGCCGCGCTGGAGCTTGCCGGCGACGTCCTTGGCCTTGTTGCTGGGGATGGCGAAGCCGACGCCGATGTTGCCGGTGCTCTGCCCGGAGGTGGCGATGGCGGTGTTGACGCCGATCACCTCACCCCGGGTGTTGACCAGCGCGCCACCGGAGTTGCCGGGGTTGATCGGCGCGTCGGTCTGCAGCAGCCCGGAGATCGAGCTGACGGCCTGGCTCTGCTGGTTCGGGTCCTGCTGCTGGCCCTCGCCGGCCCGGATGGTGCGGTCCCGGGCGCTGAGGATGCCCGCCGTCACCGAGCCCTGGAGGCCGAGCGGGCTGCCCAGGGCGAGCACCTGGTCGCCGACCTGCATGGCGTCGCTGTCGCCGAACGTGGCCGGCTTGAGGTCGCTCACCCCGTTGGCCTTGACCACTGCCAGGTCGGTCTTCGGGTCGGTGCCGACGATCTTCGCCTGGACGTTCCTGCCGTCGGCGAAGACGACCTGCACGGTGTCCCCGCTGGCGGAGGCGACCACGTGGTTGTTGGTGAGCACGTAGCCGTCGGCGCTCAGGACCACGCCGGAGCCCTCGCCGCTGTCGGTGGCGATGGAGACGACGCTGTCCTGTACGGACGCGGCGATCTTCGGCAGGTCGGCGCTGTTGAGCACGGGGGCCGCGGAGTAGGTGCGGGTGACGCCGCCGTTGTCGCCGTCGAGGGCGAGCGCGAGCGCCCCACCGGCGACGCCGGAGCCGAGCATCAGGGCGAACACCGCGACGCCGGCGCCGGCGAACTTGGCGATCCGGCCCGGCCGGGGCCCGGAGCCGGGCGGCGTGGCCTGCGGGCCCCACGGCGGCACGGGCTGCCCCGGGTGGTGCTGCTGGTGCTGCTGGTGCTGGGCGTGCTGGGGGTAGGCCGCGCCCGGCTGGCCCCCGCCGGCCCAGCCGGACTGCTGGCCCGCGTGCCAGCCGGCGCCCGGGTACTGGCCGGCGGCCGGCTGCGGGTAACCGGAGTAGCCGGGCTGGGCCGGGTAGCCAGGCTGGCCGGAGTGGCCGGGCGCCGGGTGGCCGGAGACCGGGTACGGCGGCGCGGATCCACCGGCGGCGGTCGGCGGCTCGTACCCCGTGGGCTGACCCACGGTCGGCGGCTCGTACCCGGTCGGCTGACCCACGGTCGGCGGCTCGTACCCGGTCGGCTGCCCGGCGTGGAGGTCGGACCCGGTCGGTCCGTCGGAAGCGGCGGGCACGGCCGGAGTGGCGACGGTGGGCGCGGTGTCCCCGTCGGTCGAGACGACCGGAACGGGGGTGGTCGGAGAGTCGGACTGCGCGCGCTCGTCGCGCGGCAGCTCGGCGGTGGGGTGCGACGGCTCGGCGTCGATGGGGGCCGGCCGGCGCTGCGGGTCGGACTCGAACTCGGTCATGGGACTACCTTCTCCCCCGGCACTGCAATCAACCTGGAACCGTCCTGGAAGTTGGCTGAAAGTCACTCGCCCAGGTCGTCGCCCCTGGGCACCTGCGGCAGCCGGACCCGGAAGGTGGCTCCGCCACCGGGCGTCTCGAGCACCTCGACCGAGCCGTGGTGGGCGGCGACCAACGCCGCCACGATGGCCAGGCCGAGGCCGGTGCCGGTGTTGCCGTCGGCCCGTCGGGTCCGGGCCGCGTCGGCCCGGTAGAACCGCTCGAAGACCCGCTCGGACTGTTCCGGGGAGAGACCGGGGCCGGTGTCGATGACCTCCACGACGGCGAGGTTGCCCGCCTCGGCGCGCAGACGCACGCTGACGTCGGCTTCCGGCGGGGTGTGGGTCAGCGCGTTGGTCACCAGGTTGCCGATGATCTGCCGCAGCCGGGCGTCGTCGGCGTAGACGACGAGCGGGCCGGAACCGGGCTCGATCTCCAGCTCGATCCGCCGGTCCGGGGCGACCGCGCGAGCAGCCTGCACGGCGTCGGAGGCCAGGACCGGCAGCTCCACCGGGGCCAGCGAGAGCGGGCGTTCCCGGTCCAGCCGGGCGAGCAGCAGCAGATCCTCGACCAGCAGACCCATCCGGGCAGCCTCGTCCTCGATGCGGCGCAGCAGCCCGGCGGTCTGCTCCGGCGCGCGGGCCGCGCCCTGGCGGTACAGCTCGGCGAAGCCACGGATGGTGGTCAGCGGGGTCCGCAGTTCGTGCGAGGCGTCCGCCACGAACTGCCGCATCCGCTCCTCGGAGCGTCGGGCCCGCGCCTCGGACGCCTGGGCTGCGGCTGCCGCGTCCCGGGCGGTGCTCTCCGCCGAGCGGGCCGCCGTCTCCGAGGCCGCCCGGGCGGTGAACGCCGCCTCGATCTGGGTGAGCATCGCGTTCAGCGCGCGGGAGAGCCGGCCCAGCTCGGAGGTGGGATGCTCCTGCCCCTGCTCCGGGTCGGGCACCCGGCGGGTCAGGTCACCACCGGCGATGGCGGCGGCGGTCCGTTCGATCTCCACGAGGGGCTTGAGGCTGGTCCGCACGATCGCCGCGCCTACCGACGCGAGCAGGATCAGCACCGCGCTGCCGACCAGCAGGTCGATCCAGGCCAGCCGCTTGACGGCGAGGTCGACGTCGGTCAGATGCTCGCCGATCGCCGCCATCTGACCGTTGGGTATCTCCGTGTAGAGCATCCGCCAGCGCACCGAGCTGTCCCGGGCGTGAACGGTGAACGGATCACCGTGGATCTGCTCCTCGGTCTGGAACCCAGCGGCGTCGCTCGGCCACGGCGGCAGATCGCTCACCGTGAAGCGAGAATCGTCATAGACGGAAAACTGCACCTTGCCGGTGGTCGTGTTGGTCAGCACCACCAGATAGTCGCTGGGCAGCGAGACGCCGTTCGACTTCGGCGTGATGGACTGGATCCGGTTTGCCGTGTCCCGCAGTTCGAGGTCGATCTGGCCGACCAGATAGCTGTGCAGGAAGTACGCGGTCGAGACGCTGATCACCACCAGGGCGCCGGAGACCAGCGCGAGCACCGAGGCGACCAACTTCACCCGCAGTGGTACGCCGCGGACCCGTCCCTTCGCCTGCGCGACCGCGTTCACGCCGCCGGCTTGCGGAGCACGTACCCCACGCCGCGCAGGGTGTGGATCAGCCGGGGCTGGGTGGTGTCGACCTTGCGCCGCAGGTAGGAGATGTAGGACTCGACGATGTTGTCGTCACCGCGGAAGTCGTAGTTCCAGACGTGGTCGAGGATCTGCGCCTTGGACAGCACCCGGTTGGCGTTGAGCATGAGGTAGCGCAGCAGCTTGAACTCGGTCGGCGAGAGCTGCACCCGCTGCCCGGCCCGGTGCACCTCGTGGGTCTCCTCGTCCAGCTCCAGGTCGGCGAAGGTGAGCCGGGAGGGGGCCTGCTCGCCGGTGGTGGTGCGGCGCAGCACGGCGCGGATCCGGGCGGTCAGCTCCTCCAGGCTGAACGGCTTGGTGACGTAGTCGTCGCCGCCCAGGGTGAGCCCGCGGATCTTGTCGTCGGTGGCGTCCCGGGCGGTCAGGAACACCACCGGGGTCCGCGTGCCGCCCTCGCGCAGCATCCGGATGACCTCGAAGCCGTCCAGGTCCGGCAGCATGACGTCGAGCACGACCAGGTCGGGCCGGTGGTCCTTGGCGGCGTTGAGGGCCGCGCTGCCGCTGGTCGCGGTGGCCACGTCGAAGCCCGCGAACCGCAGGCTCGCGGAGAGCAGTTCGAGGATGTTGGGGTCGTCCTCGACGACGAGGAGTCGCGCCTCGGTCTGGGTAGCGGGCATGGGCCCAATCATCGGTGACCTCACTGCACCGGCGCTGGACGCTCGCTGGAAAAACCCTGTGAGTCGCCGGGCGGCCGGGCGGGCGTCAGCGCAGCAGCCGGCGCAGCCCGTCCAGGGCGCCGTCGAGCAGCCGGATCGCCGTGCGCAGTTGAGTGTCGCTGAACTGCCGCGCCCGTGCCAGACGGCTCACCTCGGCGGTGAACGAGGCCAGCCGCTTGTCGAACTCGTCGAGCAGGGCGTCGCGTGGCGCGTCGGCCGGCGGGGGCCGGTAGGACGACGCGGGCGGCTCCCACCGCGTACGCCGGGTCTGCCGGGTGGCCTCGCTCAGCTCCCGCTTGAGGTCGCGCGTCGAGCCGCGCACCTCGCTGCGGATCTCGCTGGCCAGGGTGGAGAGGTCCGCCACCGAGGCCGCGATGTCCGCTTCCAACGCGGCCAGCTCACCGGCGCGCTGGCGCAGCTCGGCGAGGCCGGCGTCGGTGATGGCGTACGTCTTGCGCCCCCCGGCGGCGGTGTGGCTCACCAACCCCTCGGCCTCCAGCCGTTGCAGCCGGGGGTAGATGGTGCCGGCGCTGGGCGCGTAGAGCCCGAGGAACCGGTCCTCCAGGAGACGGATCAGCTCGTAGCCGTGCTTGGGGCCGTCGTCGAGGAGCTTGAGCAGATAGAGCCGGAGCCGCCCGTGGCTGAACACGGCGGTCACGGCAACTCCTCCTCGTCGGCGGCCACCGGTCGGGCGAGGAGCGAGATGCTTCCCGACGTCGCGGAGGCCCAGAGCTTACCTTCGCCGGCGCCGAGCACTCCCTCGCTGCTCGGCAGCGGGAATCGCGAGTTGCGCACCTGCGGGAAGCCGCTGGTGATCCGGCCGGAGGCGGTGTTCAGCCGGACGGCGAGGTCGCTGTCCTCGCGGACCCGGACGGTGATGCTGCCCGAGATGGTGGTGAGCTGGATCTCGCTGCGCCGGGGGTTGTCCAGGTCGCAGGTGATCGCGCCGGAGACGGTCTGCGCCCGCACCCGGTCGGCGGCGCTGTCGGCGAGGATCACCTCCCCCGAGACGGTCTCCAGGGTGAGGTCACCGCGTACGCCGAGCGCCTCCACGGGCCCGGAGGTGATCTTCGCGGAGGTGTTGCCGCGCAGGCCCATCAGGGTGATCTGGCCGGAGACCACGTGGGCCGTGGTCTGCCGGCGCAGGCCGGAGGCGACCAGCGACCCGGAGACCAGGTCCAGGTCGGCGAGGACATCGGCAGGCACGGCGACGGAGACGTCCACCCGCGGATAGCGGTGGATCATCTGGAACCACCGCAGGACCTCCGACCAGCCGTGCCCGCGTTCCTGTCGGATGCTGAGCCGGCCGTCGGAGTGGTCGATCAGGACGGGTCGACGGCCGACCTGGGTGACGTCGATCCGGGTCGGGCCGTCGGTGGCGACCACGTTGAGTCGTCCACTGATCAGGCGGACGTCCAGCCGGGTGACCGGGCCGTCCACGGTGAGCCGCTGCGGGCTGCCGACCGTCCATCCGGCCATGACGTCCTCCCCTCGACGACGCGCCCACGCGCGCCGACGAGGAAACCGTAACGCGATACATCGCGACACACAAGACTGTCGCGAGTCGTCACCGCGACCCTGCCCACGGCGTCAGCCACCAGCCCCGGCCTCCAACGACGAGGGAAAGGGGCGCTCCGAGCGCCTCCTTTGCTCTGCTTCAACCCACGCAACACTTGCGGCCCGCTTGTGTTGCTTGGGTTGAAGCAGAGCAAAGGGCGATCCGACCTACTCCGGCGCCGGAATCGGAGCGTGCTCACGTGGTGGGTCCTCCTCTCAGGCCGCCAGGTCGAGGTCCCGGCCGGCAGGCACCTGCGGCACGGAACCCGCCGGGGCAATGGTGGGGACCGGCCGCAGCCGGGTCCGCGTCGGGACAACCGGCACCAGGTGTACGGCCGACTCGGCGGCCCGGGCCAGCAACCGCCGGTCGGCGTCCCGGGCCGGATGCAGCGCACTTGCGATCGTCACCGAGACCACCAGATCCCGCGCCGCGACCACCCGTGCGACCGAGCGCAGCAGGGTGTCCGCGCCGAGGAAGGCGGCGGCCGTTGTCGACGAGCCGGTGGCCGTACACCGGTAGGTCAGCCGCAGCGGCACCACCGGGCTGCCCGCGTCGATGGCGGCCTGGAACATCGCGGGCCGGAAGCCGCCCTCGGGGCGGCACCCGTCCGCGCCGTCCCCGGCACACCAGGTCGTACCCTCGGGAAACACCGCTACCGACCGGCCGGCGTGCAGCGTGTCGGCCAGCCGGCGCACGGTGGCCGGCAGGGCCCGCGGCCGGGACCGGTCCACGAAGACCGTGCCCGCCGCCGCGGCGAGCAGCCCGACCACTGGCCAGGACCGGATCTCCCGCTTCGCCACCATGCGGGTGGGCGCGACCGCCAGGACGGCGAGGATGTCCAGCCACGAGATGTGGTTGGCGACCAGCAGCGCGCGCCGCCGGGGCAGCCGGCCCTTGATCACCAACCGGACGCCGAACGCGCGAACGGTGCCGCGGGCCCAGCCGCGCAGCACCGCCTGCCGCTCGCGCGCCGGCAGCACGGGCAGCAGCACCGCCACTCCCACCCCGGCCAGCAGCATCCCGCTCGCCGCGACCAACCGGAGCACCCGGTGGACCACCGGCACCGTGGGCACCTCGCCGGCCGCCGGCAGGCAGTCGTCGTCGCAGCCCGAGAAGGGCCGCCACAGGTCCCGCGCTCCGGCGGTCACCGCTGGTCCCCGCCCAGGAAGTGCCGCAGGTAGCGCGGGTTCATCCGGTCCAGGGAGAAGAGCACGTAGAAGTCCGCGCACCCGAAGTCCGGGTCGTACGCGGGCTCACCGCAGATCCACGCGCCGAGCCGCAGGTAACCGCGCAGCAGCGGCGGCACCGCCACGCGAGCGGCCGGGTCCGTGGCCGGGGCGGCCGGGGCGGCGGCCGGCTCGGCGAACCACGGGCGCAGCGGGCGCACCCGCAGCGGCGGTGGCGACAGGTGCCGGGCCTGGGCCTGGGCCCACACCCCGGCGACCGTCCGACCGCCGTCGTCGACCGGCACCGAGGCGCAGCCGCCGAGCCACCGCGAGCCGCGCAGGTGCAGGTAGCGGGTGAGCCCCGCCCACATCAGGTTGATCACCGCGCCGGAGCGGTGGTCCGGGTGCACACAGGAGCGACCGGTCTCGACGAGGTCGTCGCGCAGTGGGTCCAGCGCGCCGAGGTCGAACTCGCTCTCGGCGTACCGCCGGTCGGTACGCCCCGGCGGCAGCAGCCGGTAGGTGCCGACCACCTGCCCGGTGCTGTCCTCGCGGACGATGAGGTGATCGCAGTGGGCGTCGAAGGGGTCCACGTCCAACCCGGCGCCGCCGGGTGCGAGGGTGGCGCCCAACTCGGTGGCGAACACCTCGTGGCGCAGGCGTTGCGCGGCCGCGACCTGGGTGGGGTCGTCGGCGATCAGCAGGGTGTATCCGCTGGTCGTCAGGGGTGCGCCAGCGACATGCAGAACGGCCATGGGATCTGTGTAAATGCCCCGGGTTGCCATCGGCGCGCACCACTGGTGTCGACCGGATGAACGCCGGCCGGCGGATGCCTCCGACCGGGCCCGTGCGAGGCTGCCCGACGGGCCGGCGACGGCGCCGCCCCACGCCCACGGAGGTCACCCATGCGCATCGAGTCCCGGTACAACGGGCCCACCGGCTCCGGCAACGGCGGCTGGAGCGCCGGCCTCTTCGCGGCCGAGGGTGGCCCCGGACCGGTGGAGGTGACGCTGCGTCGGCCACCGCCGCTGGAGACGGCGCTGAGCCTGGTCGACGGCGAGGTCCGGGATCCGGCCGGCGAACTGGTGGCCGAGGTCCGGCCCGCCGGCGTCGTGGACGCCGTCGTGCCGCCGGTCGACCGGGAGACGGCGGTGCAGGCTTCCACCCGCTACCCCGGGTTCGTCGAGCATCCGTACCCCGAGTGTTTCGTCTGTGGTCCGCGCCGCGACGACGGGTTGCGGATCTTTCCCGGCCGGTTGCCGGACGGCCGGACCGCCGCGCCGTTTCACGCACCCGAGCAGGTAAGCGACGCCACGGTCTGGGCCGCGCTGGACTGCCCCGGCGGCTGGACGGTGCTCGCGCCCGGCCGCCCGTACCTGCTCGGGCGGATCGCCGCGGTGGTCACCGCCCGGCCGGCGCCGGGCGACGAGTGCGTGGTGACCGGTGCGTTGATCGGTGTCGATGGCCGCAAGGCGCTTGTGCACACCAGCCTGTACGGCCCCGACGGCGCGCTGCTGGGCGCGGCCCGGGCCACCTGGATCGCCCGCTGAGGCCCCGCGGTCGTCCGCAGGGAGGACACGCCTCCGCCCCAAGGGGGACCACGCCGTAGGGACCGGGCCTGATTGACCTTGTTGCTCGGTACCGTCACGCTGTGCCACGGCGTACCTCGACGCCACACGGGAGGAGAATGATGACTGACGGGCAGCGAAGCCCCACCAGCGACGGTCAGATCGTGGTGTCCGGTCTGACGAAGCAGTACAAGAACGTGCGGGCGGTGAACAACCTGTCCTTCACCGTGGCACCGGGGCGGGTGACCGGCTTCCTCGGCCCGAACGGCGCCGGTAAGACCACCACGCTGCGCATGCTGCTGAACCTGGTCACCCCGACCGCGGGTACGGCCACCATCAGCGGTCACCGCTACGCCGACCTCACCGACCCGCTGCGGCACGTCGGGGCGATCCTGGAGGCGTCCAGCGCGCACAAGGGCCGCACCGGCATCAACCACCTGCGGGTGATCTGCGCGGCGGCCGGTCTGCCCCGCTCGCGGGCCGACGAGGCGCTGGAGCTGGTCGGGTTGACCCCGGCGGCGAAGCGCAAGTTCAAGGGCTACTCGCTCGGCATGAAGCAGCGGCTCGGTATCGCCGCCGCGATGCTCGGTGACCCCCGGGTGATGATCCTCGACGAGCCGGCCAACGGGCTGGACCCGGAGGGCATCAGGTGGATGCGCGGGTTCCTCAAGAACCTGGCCCACGAGGGTCGTACGGTGCTGGTCTCCAGCCACCTGCTGTCGGAGATGCAGCTGCTCGCCGACGACGTGGTGATCATCGCGGCCGGGCAGCTCGTCCGGCAGGGGCCGGTCGATCAGGTGCTCGGGTCGATGGCCCAGGGCGCCCAGGTGCGGGTCCGCACCCCGCAGGCCGAGGCGCTGACCACCGCGCTGAAGGCGCAGTCGGCCACCGTCACGACCGACGAGCACGGCGTCCTGCTGGTCTCCGGGGTGGACGCCCCCACGATCGGTCGGGCCGCCCTGGCCGCGGGCGTGGAGCTGCACGAACTGACCACCGAACGACCCGACCTGGAACGGGTCTTCCTGGAGCTGACGGCCGGAAAGGCGGGTATCCGATGAACCTCGTCCGATCCGAGTTGCTCAAGATCCGTACCACCAACACCTGGTGGGTGTTCGCGCTGATCAGCCTGCCGCTGTGGGCGCTCACGCTGCTCATCAACTGGTTGCAGGCCGACGCCCTCACCAGCAACAACTTGGGCGAACTGACGGCCGAGCAGGCCGCACAGGTCGACGCGGCGGCCAGCCCGGACGCGCTCTCGTCGAACCTGTTCACCACCGGGCAGTTCTTCGGCCTGCTGATCGTGATGCTGCTCGGCATCATCGTGGTGACGAGCGAGTTCTTCCACCAGACGGTCACCACCACCTTCCTCACCAACCCGCACCGCACCGCGGTGATGGCCGCCAAGCTGGTCGCGGCGGGCGTGCTGGCGCTGCTGTTCTGGCTGGTCACCACCGTGTTCAACCTGATCGCCGGCTCGGCGGTGCTGAGCGCGGTCGGGATGGACTCACAGTTGGGCAACGACGCGGCCTGGCGGGCGATCGGGTTGAACCTGCTCGCGTACCTGCTGTGGGCGGTGTTCGGCGTGGGCATCGGTGTGCTGATCCGCAGCCAGATCGGCGCCACCGTGACCGGCATCCTGCTCTACCTGGGTGGCTCGATCGGCGCCATCGTGGTGATCAGCGTCCTGGCCGACCGCTGGGGCGACTGGATCAACAACCTGCAACTGCTGGTGCCGTCGCTGGCCTCGTCGCTGATGGTCACCGGGGCGGACATCCCGGGTAACCCGCCGCGCTGGGCGGGCGCCGCCGTGCTCATCGGATACGCGGTGGTCACCGGCGTGGTCGGCACCCTGCTGATGCGCCGGCGCGACATCTCCTGACCGACGCGGGTTTCGGGGTGGCGGCGGCACGGCCGTCGCCCCGGACCCGCTCCGGTCCTGCTCCGATCCCCCCGGACTGCCGGCGTCTCACCCGCCCGGGCAGCCCCGACCGCCGCTGATCGGAATGCACTGGGTGACCACCGGGTCGGGCTCCTGGTCGGCGGGGACGTGGCCGATCAGCGAGCTGGTGGCCATGCTGCCGACCAGCGCGACCGCCACGTACAGCAGCGCCGTCCCGGCGAACGCCCAGGCGAAGTGCCGACGCCAGAGGGCCTCCCCCGCCCAGCCGGCCAGCAGCAGGCCGAGCACCGGAAGCACCCCGTTGAGCAGGAGCCCGGTCGTCAGCACAGCGTCAGTGGTCGCGCCGAACGCCTGCGCATCGTCAGCGTTCGGCGTGTACGGCCTGGACATGCGCCGGATCAGGCCCACCAGCAGCAGGAACGGCACCCCGTAGAGCCAGCCGAAGAAGAGCCCGCCAAGGCCGAGCCGCTTCACGAGCGACCCAGGTACGCGGCGGCGCAGACCCCGACGCTGAGCGCCGCGGCGGTGGTGCCGGCGAGCACCGCCGAGGGGACGAGTCGGACGACAAGCGCGGTCACCAGCGCCGTCACGACCAGCAGCCCGAGGAGCACCGGCGTGCCCCACACCAGACCGACGAACACCAGCGACTCGCCCGGCGACAGGCAGCTGAACCAGGCCGCGCAGTCGTCGTGCGGCGCGCTCGGCACGCTCGTCGTGCCCACCGCCATGGCCGCGATCGCGGTGACGTACCAACCGGCCGCCACCGCCATGCTCCGGCCGTAGCGCCCCCGTGCCCCGTCATGATCCATGCGCCCGATCCTCGCGGACCGCGTCGGCCTGGCGACATCCGTACCGGTACTCAATCTGGCCTTAGCAGCCGGGGACGGGCCGCGCAGGGGTTGGTGAACTTCTGGCATCTTCTGTGAATCCGGCCACCCCATCGAGGCGGAAATGCCTGCGCGATCTGTACGGCGTAGCCTGGGAGTCGTCCTGTCCGTTGTCCATCAATTGGACGCGACGGACACCGCGTGACACACAAACCCGCGTGAAAGAGGCGATTACCGGCCGTGTCGACCCAGCAGACTTCGCAGGAGAACCCACTGGCGGGTTTCGGCCCGAACGAGTGGATCGTCGAGGAGATGTACCAGCGGTACCTCGCCGACCCAACGAGCGTCGATTCGGCCTGGCACGACTTCTTCGCCGACTACCGGCCGGCGCCCGGCGCCGGCA
>NZ_MUZA01000095.1 GCF_021442385.1 Micromonospora sp. MH99 | reverse complement strand
GCGCCGCGGCCGAGGCCCTGGCCCGTACGCCCGAGCAGTTGCCGGCCCTGGCCCGCGCGGGGGTGGTCGACGCGGGCGGGCGCGGGCTCTGCGTTCTGCTCGACGCCCTGGTCGAGGTGCTCACCGGGGAGAGCGCCACACGGCTCGCGCCGCCGCCGCGCACCGCCCGCCCGGCGGCCACCGTCGCGCGCGAGACCGGTTCGAAGGAGTACGCCTACGAGGTGCAGTACCTGCTCGACGCCCCCGCCGACGCGGTGGCCGTGCTGCGCCGGACCCTGGAGGCGTTGGGTGACTCGCTCGTCGTCGTCGGCGACGGCCGCGAGCCGGGCGGCACCTGGAACGTGCATGTGCACGTCAACGACGTGGGCGCGGCGGTCGAGGCCGGGGTCGCCGCCGGCCGCCCGTACCGGATCTCGGTGACCCGCTTCGCCGACCAGCCCGAGCCGTCCGCCGGCTCGACCGAGGACGGTCGGGCCGCCGTGGTGGTGGCCACCGGCAGCGGGATCGCGGAGCTGTTCGCCGCAGAGGGCGCGACGGTGGTGCCCGGCAACCCGTCCACGGGTGAGCTGCTGGATGCCGTGCGCGGCACCGGGGCGTCCCGGGTCGTGGTGCTGCCCAACGATCCCAACACGGAGGCGGTCGCGAGCGCGGCGGCCCGCGAGGCGCACCGGCACGGCATCAAGGTGAGCGTGGTGCCGACCCGTTCGCCGGTGCAGGCCCTCGCGGCCCTGGCGGTCCGCGACGGCACCCGCCGCTTCGAGGACGACGTGATCGCGATGGCCGAGGCGGCCGGCGCCTGCCGCTACGCCGAGGTCTGCCACGCCAGCCGGGAGGCGCTGACGGTCGCCGGCCCGTGCCGCCCCGGCGACGTGCTGGCGCTGGTCGAGGGGGAGGTGCACCTGATCGGCACCGATCTCACCGACACCTGCGCCGCGGTGGTCGACCGGATGCTCGGCGGTGGCGGGGAGCTGGTCACCCTGCTGGCCGGGGTGGACGCCCCCGCCGGGCTCACCGATGCCGTCCGCGCGCACGTCGCGCGGCGCTGGCCGTTCGTCGAGGTGCAGGCGTACCCGGGCGGTCAGCCGTTCTATCCGCTTCTGGTGGGGGTCGAATGAGCGAGCCGGCCACTGTGGACACCCCGTTGAAGAAGCTCGTCGGGGACAAGACGGCCAAGGCGTTGGCCACCCACCTCGACCTGCACACCGCGGGTGACCTGATCTACCACTTCCCGCGCCGCTACGACGAGCGCGGCGAGCACACCGACATCCGGTCGCTGGACGTCGGTGAGCAGGTCACCGTGCTGGCCCAGGTGCAGCGCACCGCCGTACGCCCGATGCGCCAGCGCCGGGGCAACCTGCTGGAGGTGACCGTCGGCGACGGCTCCGGCGGCCTGCTGACGCTGACGTTCTTCGGCAACCAGGCGTGGCGCGAGCGCGAGCTGCGTCCGGGCCGGTGGGGGCTGTTCGCCGGCAAGGTCACCGAGTTCCGGAGCAAACGCCAGCTCAACGGCCCGGAGTACGTCCTACTCGGCGAGGGCGGCGAAGGCGAGGCGGCGGTCAGCGACGAGATCGAGGAGTTCGCCGGCGCGCTGATCCCCGTGTACCCGGCGGCAGCGGCCGTCCCGACCTGGGTGATCGCCCGCTGCGTACGGGTCGTGCTGGACACGTTCACCCCGCCGGAGGACCCGCTGCCGGCCGCCGTGCGGGCCAGCCGCAAACTCGTCGACCTGGGCGCCGCCCTGCGGGAGATCCATCGGCCGTCCACCAAGGAGGAGCTCTACCGGGCCCGACACCGGCTCAAGTGGGACGAGGCGTTCGCCGTCCAGGTGACGCTGGTGCAGCGCAAGCACCGGGCCGCCGACTGGCCGGCCCGGCCCCGCCCGCCGCGCGCGGGTGGGCTGCTGGACGCGTTCGACGCCCGCCTGCCGTACGAGCTGACCGCCGGCCAGCGCGAGGTGGGCGCGGAGATCGCCGAGGACATTGCCGCCGCGCACCCGATGCACCGGTTGTTGCAGGGCGAGGTCGGCTCGGGCAAGACGGTGGTGGCGCTGCGGGCCATGCTCCAGGTGGTCGACGCGGGCGGGCAGGCCGCGCTGCTGGCCCCCACCGAGGTGCTGGCCGCCCAGCACCACCGGGGCATGCTCGACCTGCTCGGGCCGCTCGGCCGGGCCGGTGAGTTGGATTCCGCCGAGCACGCCACCCGGGTGGAGCTGGTCACCGGCTCATTGGGCGCGGCAGCCCGCCGACGGGCCCTCGCCGAGGTAACCAGCGGCAACGCCGGGATCGTGCTCGGCACCCACGCGTTGCTCTACGAAGGCGTCGACTTCGCCGACCTAGGCCTCGTGGTGGTCGACGAGCAGCACCGCTTCGGCGTGGAGCAGCGTGACGCGCTGCGCGCCAAGGCCGACCAGCCGCCCCACACGCTGGTAATGACGGCGACGCCGATCCCGCGCACGGTAGCGATGACCGTCTACGGCGACCTGGAGGTGTCCACCCTCTCCCAGCTGCCCCGGGGCCGCTCGCCGATCGCCTCGCACGTGGTGCCGGCCGCCGAGAAGCCGGCCTTCCTCGACCGGGCGTGGCGGCGGCTGCGCGAAGAGGTGGCCGCCGGCCACCAGGCGTACGTGGTGTGCCCGCGCATCGGTGACGGCCCGACGTCCGACGAGGAGCCGCCACCCGAGGACGACAACGGACGCCGGCCGCCCCTCGCCGTGACCGAGGTGGCCCCGCTGCTGGCCGAGGGGCCGCTGCACGGGCTGCGGATCGGGGTCCTGCACGGCCGGCTGCCCGCCGACGAGAAGGACGCGGTGATGCGCTCCTTCGCGGCCGGTGACCTGGATGTCCTGGTGGCGACCACGGTGATCGAGGTCGGCGTCGACGTGCCGAACGCCACCGTGATGATCGTGCTGGACGCCGACCGGTTCGGTGTCTCCCAACTGCACCAGCTGCGCGGTCGGGTCGGCCGGGGTGCCGCCGCCGGGCTCTGCCTGCTGGTCAGCGAGGCCGCCGAGGGCTCATCGGCGCGGGAACGACTGGACGCGGTGGCGTCCACCGGTGACGGCTTCAAGCTCGCCGAGCTGGATCTGGAGCAGCGCCGTGAGGGTGACGTGCTGGGCGCCACCCAGTCCGGGCACCGCTCGCACCTGCGTCTGCTGTCCCTGCGCCGCGACGCCGACCTGATCCGCGACGCCCGCGCCGAGGCGATCACCCTCATCGAGGAGGACCCGGAGCTGGCCCGCAACCCCGCGCTGGCCGCGTCGGTCGCCGCGCTCGTCGACGAGGACCGCGCGGAGTACCTGGAGAAGGGCTAGGCGCGCTGCTTGCTGACCCCATCCGGTTTCCCGGAAACCGGGGTGTCCCGGCCACGGTGACACCCCGGTTTTCTGGTTGCCGAGTTGATTCATCTGCACAGACCGAGGGCGCGTCGACCGGGTGGTCGACGCGCCCTCGGGCTTCAGCGCAGGTCAGGTCAGGCGGTGAAGGTCACCCGACGCCGACGGGCGATGACGAAGAGCACCGCGCCCGCGATCAGCAGGGCGATCGCGCCGGCGGCGATGCCGCCCGCGGCCGCACCGGTGACCGGGAGGCCCGGCTGGTCGTCGCCGCCGCCGCCACCGCTACCGCCGCAGTTGCCCTCCGGCGTGTAGACGGCTTCGAGCTCCAGGTCCAGGTCCGGCAGGGTGACGAGCGCCGACTCGGCCTTGCCAGCCTTGAAGGTCACCGTCTCCGACGCGCCGGCCGCGACCGTACGGGTCTCGGTCTTGTCGCCGTAGGTGAAGGTGGTCTTCACCGGCATGCCGCCCTCGGGGTTGGTGACGGTGAGGGCGAACTCCTTGCAGTCGGCCTTGGTGGTGAGGGCCGGCAGCGGGCAGTCCTCGGGACGCGTCCACGAGTACGTGCCGTTCTCGATGACCTTGCCGTCGACCAGGACCTCGATCTTGCCGGCGTCGGCGGCGGGCACCACGATGCTGGTGTCGGCCTTGCCGGGAGCAACGGAGACCTTCTTGGTGAAGCCGTTCTCACCCTTGACCTCGAACTCGACGGCGTACTTGCTGATCTTGCCGTCGTTGCTCAGCGACACGGCGACCGAACCGTCGCAGTTGGACGCGAAGGTCGAGGCCGGGGTGACGCAGCTCTTGCTGCCGCCGTTGTACCAGCCCTGCGGGCCCTTGGAGCGGTTGCCCGGGGCGCCCGGCGAGCCGAGCTTCTTGTTGTCGTAGCGCTTGCCGCCGTCGACGATCTCGTCGATGACCTGGTCCTTGTCGCCCCAGATGAGGTCGACCTGGGTGTGGCAGTCCGGGATCTCGACGTTCAGCGTGATCTCGGTCTGGGTGGCGCTGACGAAGTCGCTGTCCGGCGTGCCGTAGACGTACTGCGGGGTGGCGAACTGCGGCCGGGGCGCGAAGTACGACACCAGCGTGAAGTACTGCTTGCCGTTGCCGCAGAGCGGCAGGTCACCGTCGAGCTTGACGGTGGCGGTGCCCTTCGGGCCGTCGAACGTGTGGCTGTACGTGGCCTTGCTGACGTCGACGCACTTCGGCGCCGGCGCGCAGGACTGGTCGGCAGGGATGGTGATGCTGCCGTCGTTGGTGGCTTCCTTGCCGTTCTTCTTCCACTTGCCGAACACCACGAGCTTGGCGCTGGCGGTGTTGCCCGGCACCCGCTGGACGGCCTGCACGAAGCCGCCCTTCTTGATGACGTAACCCTGCAGCGGCACCGCCGTGGCGCCCTCGACGGGCACGGTCACCGGCGTCGCCGGGTCCGCGGTCACCCTTTGGAGCGTCACAGCCTTGTCGCGCTCGCTGTTCTCCACCTTCCACGTGATCACGCGCTCGCCGCTCTGCCGGTCGCAGTCGACGGTGGCGCTGATCGTGGTGTGGTGTGCGCTGGCTGGGGCGGCTACCGCGACGACCCCGGTGAGGCCGACGATGGCGGCTCCCAGGATGGCCAGCGGTCGCCGGAGCGACAGCTTGGGACGGATCACGGGTACTCCTGGAGTGCTGAAGCGTCAGGGGTGTGGCACGGGAGAGACAGTGGACGGTCACCGCACGTCCGATCGGAGAGGCGCCCTCCCGAGCCGTGGGCCGGCGTGTTCTCGCCGGCACCCGGCAGACCCTAGCGATATCGCCCCGCGTGATACAGCGCTCAGGATTTGCTAAGACTGATGTTATGAACTTGAGATCATTGATATACGAGAAGTGATCACGTCATCCTCGTGGCGGTACCGACCGTGTCGGAAGCGGTCCCGAGGGGTCGCGTAGCGTCGGGGTCATGAGCAGGAGGAGACGGTGACCCGGATCGTGGCCGGGACGCTCGGTGGCCGGCGGATCGCCGCGCCGCCCGGCGCCGGCACCCGACCCACGTCCGACCGGGTCCGGGAGGCGCTGTTCAGTGCCGTCGAGTCCGAGGTCGACCTCGACGGTGCGCGCTTCGCCGACCTGTACGCCGGTTCCGGCGCGGTCGGGCTGGAGGCGCTGTCCCGGGGCGCCCGGCACGTCCTGCTGGTCGAGTCCGACCCGCGGGCGGCCCGGGTGATCCGGGAGAACGTGGCGACCCTGCGGGCCGGCCCGGCCGTACGACTGGTCGCCGGCAGGGTGGCGACCGTGCTGGCCGCCGGCCCGGACGGTGGCCCGTACGACGTGGTCTTCGCCGACCCGCCCTACGCCGTGCCGGACGCGGAGATCACCGCGCTGCTGACGACGCTCGTCGACGGCGGCTGGCTGGCGCCCGACGCGCTGGTGGTGGTGGAGCGGTCCCGCCGCACCAGGGAGTTCGAGTGGGTGGAGGGGATCACCCCCGAGCGCAGTCGCCGGTACGGCGAGACCACCCTTTGGTACGGTCGCCGATCATGAGACGTGCGGTGTGTCCCGGCTCGTTCGACCCGGTCACCAACGGACACCTCGACATCATCGGCCGGGCGAGTCGGCTGTTCGATGAGGTGATCGTCGGCGTGCTGGTGAACCAGTCGAAGAGCGGCCTGTTCACCGTCGAGGAGCGGATCGAGATGCTCCGCGAGGTGACCTCCTCGTACGGCAACGTGCGGGTCGAGTCCTTCCGGGGGCTGCTCGTCGACTTCTGCCGCGCCCAGCAGGCGAGCGTGCTGATCAAGGGGCTGCGGGCGGTCAGCGACTTCGACTACGAGTTGCAGATGGCCCAGATGAACATCGGGCTGGCCGGGGTCGAGACGCTCTTCATGCCGACCAATCCGCTCTACTCGTTCCTCTCCTCCAGCCTCGTCAAGGACGTGGCCAAGTGGGGCGGCGACATCTCCGCCCATGTCCCGGACCCGGTCCGCGAGGCCCTGCAGTCCCGCCTGGGCCCCCCACCCCTGGCCTGACCCCGGCCCGGCGCTCCTCCATCCCGCGCCGATCTTGCACTTGCCGACCCCGGATCGCCCCCTTTCGGGGTGCTTTGCCGCGGCCGAAACTGCAAGATCGACGCGGCAGGGGAGTGCGGGCAGGGAGTGCGGGCAGGGAGCGCGGGGGCGGGGAGTGACCATGTCGCGACTCGCCGGGTTGGGGTGAGTGGGGCGGTGGTGGGGCGGGCACGACATGATTGGTCGAGCAGGAACCCGGCCGTGGCCCGCATCATGGAGGTCGGCCGACGAACGACAGGAGTGAGGTACCGGTGGACCCGCTCGATCGCATCGACGAACTGATCGCCATGGTGGAGCAGGCGCGCTCCGTCCCGATGTCGCGCAACAACTGCATGGTCGACCGGGGCGAGATGATCGCCGCCCTGGACGAGATGCGCGCCGACCTCCCCGCCGACCTGCGTCGGGCCGCCGCGCTCCTCGAGGAGCGCGACAAGATCATGGACGCCGGCAAGCGCGAGGCGGACCGGATCATCAGCGAGGGTGAGGCAGAACACGCCCGCCTCGTATCGGTGAACGAGATCACCGTGTCCGCCGAGCACGAGGGCGCCCGGATCATCGCCGAGGCCCGCGCCGAGGCCCAGCGCCTGCGCGAGGAGGTCGACGACTACGTCGACACCGCGCTGGCCAACTTCGAGCAGTTCCTCACCCGGGCCCTCGCCTCGATAGAGCGGGGCCGCGACAAGATGCACGCGCTGCGGGAGATCGGCACCTTCGGTGGGGATGAGGCGGAACGCCCGCTACCCTTCTGAGCGGCACCTCACCAGCCGACATTCTCACCTCAGGCGTCCCCCCGGTTCGACGGTCCGGCGGTCGCCCAGGTAACCTTTTTTGTCGGCCTCTCACCGGCCGGAGTCTGACTATGCCCAAGCACTCGCCATCGACACTCGACCCCAGGTCGCCGCTGGTCCTCGACACGAGGGACCTGCCGCGTCGCCCTGGCGCGTTGCGTGAGGTCCAGCGGGTCGTGCCGGCACCGGCGGACCTCGGTGTGGAGTTGATCGGCGTGCCGGAGGGCGCGGACCTCAACCTCGATCTGAGGTTGCAGTCGGTGTCCGAGGGTGTGCTCGTCTCCGGGACCATCACCGGTCCCATCCGGGGCGAGTGCGGGCGTTGCCTGCGCGAGATCAACGAATCGATGGCCGTGACGATCCAGGAGCTGTACGCGTACGAGAACAGCACCACGGACGCCACGACCGACGAGGACGAGGTGGGCCGGATGCAGGGCGATCTGATCGACCTGGAGCCGGCGCTGCGGGACGCGTTGGTGCTCACGCTGCCGACCAACCCGCTCTGCCGGGAGGACTGCCCTGGACTGTGCCCCGAATGCGGGGCGCACTGGGACGATCTGCCGGCCGACCACAGTCACCAGCAGATCGACCCGCGTTGGGCGGGCCTGACGCAACTGACCCGTACAGAGGAGTAAGAACCGTGGCCGTCCCCAAGCGCAAGATGTCGCGCAGCAACACCCGGTCCCGCCGGGCGAACTGGAAGGCGACCGTGGTCGCGACCGTCGCGTGCCCGCAGTGCAAGTCCCCGAAGCTGCCGCACGCCGCCTGCTCCGTCTGCGGCACCTACAACGGCCGCCAGGTTCTCGAGGTCTGACCTGGACGCCGAGTGACGCCCCCGACCCCGGGTCGGGCGGCGCGCGCACCCTGGCATTCGCCCGGTGCCCCGGCTCCCTCCGACGCTGGCCGGCCCAACCCGGCCGGTGTTCCGGTGGAGCCGGGCACCGCGCGGATCGCCGTTGACCTCCTCGGCGGGGACGACGCTCCCGCCGTCGTGGTTGACGGCGCTCTGCGGGCCGTGCGCGCCGATCCCGATCTGCACCTGCTGCTCGTCGGTCCGACCGAGGTCGCCGACGCGCTGATCGCTGCCCTCGCCCCGAACGAGCGGGCCCGGATCACGGTCCGACCGGTCCGCTCCGCAGTCGGCATGGCCGACCATCCCAGCGCCGCCCGCTCGGAGAGCACCGTCCGGGCCGCCGTCACCGCCGTGCGCGACGGCACCGCCGACGCCCTCGTCTCGGCCGGCGCGACAGGCGCCACGGTCACCGCCGCCGTGCTCGGGCTCGGGCGCTGGCCGGAGATCCGCCAACCCGCCCTGGTCGCCACCCTGCCCGCGGTCGCCGGGCCGGTGGTGCTGCTCGACGTCGGCGGCTCGCTGGAACCCCGCCCCGCCACCCTGGCCCGACACGCCGTGCTCGGCGCCGCGTACGCCGCGGTGGCCCACTCGGTCGTCGCGCCACGGGTCGGCCTGCTCTCGGTCGGCACCGAGGCCGGCAAGGGCGACCGGGTACGCCGTGCCACCGACCCCCTGCTCGCCGTCGAACCGCTGCCCTGCGAGGCACGCTACGTCGGCCTGGTCGAGGGGTACGACGTGGCTCTCGGCGCGCGTGCCGATGTGGTGGTCACCGACGGCTTCACCGGTAACGTGCTGCTCAAGGCGATCGAGGGCGCGTACGCGATGGCCGGCGGCCCGCCCGTCAGCGGTGGCGCCCCCCGGGCGGCCGCCCTGCTCGGCGTCGCCGGGACGGTCGTCGTCTGTCACGGCTCCGCTCGCGCCGACGACATCGCCTCCGGCATCGCTCTCGCCGCCCACCTGTGGCGACGCCGTGCCACCGAACTGGTCTCCGCGTTGCTCGACGGCGACGCCGCGACGGACCGCACCGACCGCTCCACCGACACCGAGGTACGCACATCATGAGCATCGACAAGCGGCGGCGGGCGTCCGTCGGTCACCTGGAAGCCGCGTTCGGCGTCAGCCTGGAGCCGGACCTGCTGGAACGCGCGCTGACCCACCGCTCGTACGCGTACGAGAACGGCGGCCTGCCGACGAACGAGCGGCTGGAGTTCCTCGGCGACTCGGTCCTCGGCGTGGTGATCACCACGGCGCTGTTCCACAACCACCCGGACCTGCCCGAGGGGCAGTTGGCGAAGCTGCGGGCGAGCGTGGTCAACATGCGGGCGCTCGCCGACGTGGCCCGTGGCCTGGGCCCGGACGGCCTCGGCGCGTACCTGCTGCTCGGCAAGGGCGAGGAGACCACCGGTGGCCGGGACAAGGCGAGCATCCTCGCCGACACGCTGGAGGCGCTGCTGGGCGCCATCTACCTCCAGTACGGGTTGGACACCGCCGGGATCGTGATCCACCGGCTCTTCGACCCGTTGATGGCCGAGTCGGCCGGTCGCGGCGCCGCCCTGGACTGGAAGACCAGCCTCCAGGAGTTGACCGCCGCGCTCGGTCTCGGCGTGCCCGAGTACCGGATCGAGGGCACCGGACCGGACCACCTCAAGACGTTCACCGCCTGGGTCGTGGTGGCCGGCAACCGGTACGGCGGCGCCGAGGGGCGCAGCAAGAAGGAAGCCGAGCAGCGGGCCGCCGAGGCGGCCTGGCGGATGCTCACCGAGCAGCACGAGCGGAACGCCCAGCAGGACGGGTCCGACCAGGGCGAACCGTCGGAGCCGCTGGACAGCGCCGAGCAGGCGGCCCGGGCCGAGGAGGCCGACCACCTGGCGCAGGCCATGCCGGCCGACGTGGCGGACCAGCAGACCCCGCCCGAGCGGCCGATGTCCGCCAACGGCGGCGGCCCGGCCGAGACCCGCGACGCCGAGGCCCCGACCGGCCGCGAGACGGGCGTACGCCGTGCCTGAGCTGCCCGAGGTGGAGACCGTCCGGCAGGGGTTGGCCCAGTGGGTCACCGGCCGGCGGATCGCCTCGGTCGAGGTTCGACACCCGCGCGCCGTCCGGCGACACGTCCCCGGCGGGGCGCACTTCGCCGACGTGCTCGCCGGCCGGACCATCGTGGACGTGCGCCGACGCGGCAAGTACCTGTGGCTTCCGCTGGACAGCGGCGACGCGGTGGTCGGGCACCTGGGCATGTCGGGTCAGTTGCTGCTCCAGCCGCCCGGCACACCTGACGAGACCCACCTGCGGGTGCGGTTCCGGTTCGCCGACGACGGGCCCGAGCTGCGCTTCGTCGATCAGCGCACGTTCGGCGGGCTCGCGGTCAGCGAGGGCGGCGCCGACCTCCCCGCGGAGATCGCGCACATCGCCCGCGACCCGATGGACCCGGAGTTCTCCGACGCGGCGTTCGTCGCCGCGCTGCGCCGCCGCCGGACCGAGGTGAAGCGGGCCCTGCTCGACCAGACGCTGATCTCCGGCGTGGGCAACATCTACGCCGACGAGGCGCTCTGGCGTGCCGGGCTGCACGGAGCCCGCCCCACCGACGCGCTGACCGGGCCCGCCGCGCAGCGTCTGCTCGGCCACGTCCGCGACGTGCTCGCGGAAGCGATCAAGGTGGGCGGCACCAGCTTCGACGCCCTCTACGTGAACGTCAACGGCGAGAGCGGCTACTTCGACCGGGCGCTGAACGCCTACGGCCGCGAGGGCGAGCCGTGCCGGCGGTGCGGAGCGCCGATCCGGCGCGAGTCCTTCATGAACCGCTCGTCGTTCAGCTGCCCGCGCTGCCAGCCCCGGCCTCGGGGTGCCCTTCGGGGATGACCCGGAGCCGGCTCCGGGTCGGCACCGGCGGGTCGCGGCCGGACGCTCCGGGCCACACCCCGGCGTACGCCCGAATCGCGGTTGATGCCCGTCCGGCCGGCCCGCCGCCCTCGGCGGACCGACTCCGGGGCGGACGGGGGCCGTTCCCCGATGTGACCGCCTCGTCACGCCCCTAACGTCAGCACGGTTGACAGGGGGTCGACGTGACAGGGGGACACGAGATGGGCAACAGACCGGTGACGGTGCGGATGGCGCGGTGGAGCGCCGAGCATCCGTGGCGGGCGATCGCGTTGTGGGTCGTGTTCGTGGCGGTGTGTTTCGTCGGCGGTAACGCCGCCGGTCTCTCCGAGGCCACCAGCGGGGACCAGGCGATCGGCGAGGCCGGGCGGGCCAGCCTCATCGTGGACGACGGCGCCTTCGACGACCCGGCCGTGGAGAACGTCCTGATCACCTCCCGGGGCGGCGCCCTGGACCCGGCGGCGGCGAAGGCGGCCGCCGACGACGCGGCGGCCCGGCTGCGCACGGTCACCGGGGTCGCCGAGGTCGGCCCGCCGGTCACGGCGCGGGACGGGTCCGCCCTGCTGCTGCCGATCACCATGGCCGGTGACCCGGAGACCGCCTCGGACCGGGTGCAGCCGCTGCGCGACGCCACCGCCACCGTGCAGGGCGCGCACCCGCAGCTGCGCGTCGAGCAGGTCGGCGGGCCGTCGATCGGCCAGGCGCTCGACGACACCCTGGGCAAGGACTTCGAGCGCGCCGAGCTGCTGAGCCTGCCGGTCACCCTGGCCATCCTGATCATCGCGTTCGGCGCGCTGATCGCGGCCAGCGTGCCGGTGCTGCTGGCGCTCTCCTCGGTCGCCGCCGCGATGGGCCTGTCCACCCTCGCCTCGCACCTCGTGCCGGCCACCGACACCACGTCACCGGTGATCCTGCTGATCGGCATGGCGGTGGGGGTCGACTACTCGCTGTTCTACATCCGTCGGGAGCGGGAGGAACGGGCCAAGGGCCGCTCCGGTCTGGACGCGGTGGAGATCGCCGCGGAGACCTCCGGGCACGCCGTGGTGGTCTCCGGCTTCGCCGTGATCATCGCGATGGCCGGGCTGTTCCTCGCCGGCGATGTGGTCTTCTCGTCCCTGGCCGTCGGCTCGATCCTGGTGGTCGCCGTCGCGGTGACCGGTTCGCTGACCGTGCTGCCGGCCCTGCTGGCCAGGCTGGGCCGCTGGGTCGACCGGCCCCGGGTGCCGCTGCTCTGGCGGTTGACCGCGCCGCGCACCGGCCGGCACGGCGAGCCGCGTACGCCCCGGCTCTGGCCGGCGGTGCTCCGTCCCGCGCTGCGCGCCCCGGTGGCGACGCTCGTCATCTCGGTCGGTCTGCTGCTCGCGCTTGCCGTGCCGGCGCTCGGCATGAAGCTGAAGTTCCCCGGCATGGAGGACCTGCCGCGCACCACGCCGGCCATGCAGGCGTACGACCGGCTCACCGCGGCCTTCCCGAGCACCGGCACCAACCACGTGGTGGCCGTCCGGGCGCCGGCCGAGCAGGCCGACCGGGTCAACGCGGCGCTCACCGACCTCGCCGCCCGCGCCGGCGGTGACCCGCTGTTCGCCCCCACCGAGGCGGACGGCCCGAAGATCAAGGTGTCGGCCGACCACCGGGTGTCGGTGCTGGACGTCGCCACCCCGTACGCCAGCCGCGACGAGCGGTCGGTGCAGTCACTGGAGAAGTTGCGGGCCGACCTGGTCCCGGCCGAGCTGCGGGGGATCCCCGGGATCGAGTACGCGGTCGGCGGGAGCGTGGCCGACAGCGAGGACTACGCGTCGCACGTGCGCGACAAGCTGCCGCTGGTGATGGGCTTCGTGCTGGTGCTCACGTTCCTGGTCATGACGTTCACCTTCCGCTCGGTGGTGGTGGCGGCCAGCTCGATCGTGCTGAACCTGCTCTCCGCCGGCGCCGCGTACGGGTTGCTGGTGCTGGTCTTCCAGGGGGAGTGGGCCGAGGGGCTGCTCGGCTTCACCTCGATGGGCGCGATCGTCTCCTGGCTGCCGCTGTTCCTGTTCGTGGTGCTCTTCGGCCTCTCGATGGACTACCACGTCTTCGTGGTGAGCCGGATCCGCGAGGGGGTCCGGGCCGGCATGTCCAACCGCGACGCGGTGTCGTACGGCATCACGTCGTCGGCCGGGGTGGTGACCAGCGCGGCGATCGTCATGGTCGGGGTGTTCTCGATCTTCGCCACGCTGAGCACGATCGACATGAAGCAGCTCGGCATCGGCCTGGCGGCGGCGATCCTGCTGGACGCCACGATCATCCGGGGAGTGGTGCTGCCCGCTCTGATGACCATGCTCGGTGACGCGAACTGGTGGGCTCCGCGGTTCCTGCGCCGAAGCCCGACGCCCGCGCCCGCGCCCACCGACCCGCCGGCGCCCGCGCCGGAGCTGGTGCCCGTCTCCTGAGTGGCCGGTCGTCTCTCGTGCCGGGCCGCGATCCGCGGCCCGGCACGAGCCGTCCGGGTGCCACCCGGGGCCTCGCGCCGCAGGATCGACCGAGCACCCCCCGTTCGCGACCGCGGACGGGGGCACCGCCGTGTCGGCCGCCACCGCGACCGGGCGTCACGGCAGCCCGCAGGGTTCCCGCCAGGCGTCCAACGCCCGGTTCTTGCGGATGGACGCGAAACCGTAGCCGACCGTGGTGACGCAGAAGTCGTCGGTCGAGCCGGTGTACTCGACGTGGAAGACCGGCTTGCCCGCGTCCACGAACGGCAGCAGCTTGGCGCACTGGTCCAGCCGGACGCACTCCTCGTTGACCACGAAGTCGAAGTCCGGTGCCAGCGCCGCGAGCTGCGGCACGTCGTTGACCAGCCCGGGGGAGAGGTCCAGTGTGCGGGCCAGCCGGGCCAGCCGGCGGTTGAACAGCAGCTGGTCGTCGAAGCCGAGCGGGAAGCCGCTGCGGTGGGCGTACCCGTCGGCGTCGGAGAGAGCGACCGCGCCGAAGCCCTTGCCCCGGCACAGCCGGAACCTGTCGGCCAGTACCGGCTCCAACGCGTCCCACCCGCGGACGTCGAGCCACCGGCTGCCGGGCTCCGGGCCGGCCGCGCCCCGCACGGCGGCGGGCACCCGGCTGGCGTCCGGGTCGGTCGTGCGCAGCGAGCCGACGGACACCTGGCAGATCAGCCGGCGGTCACGGGTGCGTAGTTCAGCCGTCTGCGCGGCGGTGGTTGCCACCGGGTCGAGCAGGAAGACGTCGGCGTCCACCGTCTCATCGAGCGGGCCGTCGAGCTGCCACTGCCACTGCCAGTGGCGGGCCTGGGTGGCCGGCCACGGGGTGGGCGCCCCCGGCGGGATCAGCTCGCGCCGACATCCGTACGCCGGCAGCAGCAGGATGAGCACGACGCCGGCCGACACGATCCGGCGCAGCGGGCGCGCGGCGGCACGTCGCCGCAGCCGGATCCGCATCGGCAGCCCCCGGGTCCCGGGCGGCGGGTCGCCGCCCACACCGGCACGCCGCCCCCACGTCCGGTCCGGCGTGCCTCACCGGGTCCAACGAGCGCGGGGGCGCGGACGACGCGCTCTCAGCGCGGCGCCGCGAAGACCTGCGTCCAGTACGGCCCGTTGCTGCTGGCGATGCCGACGCCGATCTCGGTGAACGCGCAGTTGAGGATGTTGGCCCGGTGCCCGGAGCTGTTCATCCAGGCGTCCATCACGGCAGTCGGCGTCTTCTGGTTCCACGCCACGTTCTCGCCGTAGGTGCGCCAGGCGTAGCCGACGCGGTCCAGCCGGACGCCGGTGTTGCTGCCGTCGCTGCCGGTGTGCGACATGTTCTGGTGGTCGGCCTGGTCCTGGCTGTGCCGCTGCGCGGCCGTCATCAGCTTGTCGTCGACGCTCAGCGCCTTGCAGCCGGCCTTGGCGCGCTCGGCGTTGACCAGGTCCACCACGTCCTGGGCCTGGGCGCTGAGGCTGCCGCTGGCGCCCCCGGAGCCACTGGTGGTGCTCGGGGCCTTGCTGCGCTCGGCGCTGCGCCGGGAGGTGGCGGTGGTCCGCGACGCGGCAGGGGTGGGCTTGACCACCTTGCTCGGCGACGGGCTCGGCCGTGCCGAGCTGGGCGAGCTGGTCGGGGAGGGGGCGGCCAGGGTGTCGAGCGCCGGCTCGTCCGTCGGGACGGCGGGCGCGGCGGCGACGGTGTCGTCGACGGCGGTCGGCTCGTCGGCCGGGCCGTTCCCGCCGGGCATCGCGAGCGCGCCGACGCCGACACTCACCACGAGGGTGGCTGCCGCGGCCGCGCCGCCGATCATCAACGGGCGACGCCAGCGCCGGGGCGAGCGGTGCCGACCGCTGCCGGTCCGCCCGTCGCCGGCGGCCTCCGTGATCCCGCCGCCGGGGGAGTACGCGTCGGTCTCGGCGTGCCACCCGTCGGCGATCTCCGTGGGCCGCGCGTCGCCGCGCCAGCCGTCGGTCGGCTCGTCGCCCCGTTCCTGGTCCCGCCAGCCGTCGGTCGGCGCCTCCACGGGCGCGGGCTGCCAGCGCGCGGTGGGCTCCGCGCGGTGCCACTCGTCGCCGGGCTGGTCGGGGTCGTCGCCGAACAGGTAGGCCGAGCGGGGCTCCGGGCGGTCGCGCAGCCAGTCCGGCTCGTCGGTCGGCCGCTCGGCACGCCGGGAGGCGCCGTTCGGGTCCATCGGGTCGGTCCAGCCGTACACGCCTGTGCCTCCACGGGGTCGGTTGCGGGCCGGGGTGACGCTACGACTCGCCCGCGAGCTGCGGCAACGTGGCTAAGGAAGAGTTAAGAGGAAGTCGGACGCCAAGGCGCTGACTTCCCCGAATCCGGGCGTACAGTAAAGGTGTCCGGACAGAGCGTGTCCGTGCCTTGCGGCAGCCCCCCCGACAAGTGGACAGGTCGACGTAGAGATGATCTACGGCCTGCGAGAACTTGACGAAGGAGGGGTTTGCGGCTCAATATATAGGTGTCGCCAGTCGCGCCCGGTCATGCCCAGATACAGCTGGAATGACAGCCGCGTACAAAATTGGGCGCGCGTTGGCCGGCCTTTCCGGCAGCGCATATCAAGGAGTCAGCATGGCGAAGGCCCTCTACGGCCACGTAGGTGCAGCGCCCGACCGGCGTCTGCTCGACGAGGTCACCCGACTGCGTGCCAGGGTTCAGGCACTGGAGTTCGAGATCACGCGTCTGCGTGCCGACAATGATCGGCTCGCGGCGGCTGCGGCGGAAGCGGACGACCTGCTCCGTCTCGCCGAGCCGGCGCTGACCTGATCTTCAGCGCGGAAAACTGAATCGCAGCACCACCGCAAAAATGCGCGCCGACACCTCCGTGCCGGCGCGCAACGCTGTCCGGCGCCTTTCGTGGCCGACCATTTGTGATCTTGTAACCGGCGCCGCGATAACCGCCGCACAGTTTCGCCGAAACAGCCGAGCGACGGGCCGATCATGAGCGTTGTTTGTCTTTCCCGGCCCCGCCGTGACAACAGCGCGCTCGGCCCACCGTCACCCTCCGCGCCGTCCGCCGGGGCGGCCCGGGGCGGGTCGCGTGCCGGGTCGGTCCCGCCATCGGGTTAGTCTGCGGGTTCACCCAGGTCCGCGCAGCCGGCGACGGTACGGCGGCCACCGGACGAGGATCGAGTAGGTGTATCTCAAGAGCCTGACGGTGAAGGGCTTCAAATCCTTCGCCTCCGCGACGACGTTGAAGCTGGAGCCCGGGATCACCTGTGTGGTGGGCCCGAACGGCTCCGGCAAGTCCAACGTCGTCGACGCCATCGCCTGGGTGCTCGGCGAGCAGGGCGCCAAGGCGCTGCGCGGCGGCAAGATGGAGGACGTCATCTTCGCCGGCACCGCCGGCCGTGCGCCGCTGGGCCGGGCCGAGGTCACCCTCACCATCGACAACACCGACGGCGCGCTGCCCATCGAGTACACCGAGGTCTCCATCACCCGCCGGATGTTCCGCTCCGGCGAGAGCGAGTACGAGATCAACGGCAACTCGTGCCGCCTGCTCGACATCCAGGAGCTGCTGTCCGACTCCGGCATCGGCCGGGAGATGCACATCATCGTCGGTCAGGGCCGGCTCGACGGCATGCTGCACGCCAAGCCGGAGGACCGCCGGTCGTTCATCGAGGAGGCGGCAGGCGTCCTCAAGCACCGCAAGCGCAAGGAAAAGGCGCTGCGCAAGCTCGACGCGATGCAGGTGAACCTCAACCGCCTGACCGACCTCACGGCCGAGCTGCGCCGCCAGCTCAAGCCGCTGGGCCGGCAGGCGGAGGTGGCCCGGCGTGCCGCCGCCATCCAGGCCAACCTGCGCGACGCCCGGTTGCGACTGCTCGCCGACGACCTGGCCACGCTGCGGACCACCCTGGACCGGGAGATCGCCGACGAGACGGCGTTGCGGGAGCGACGCGAGCAGATCGAGGGCGAGCACACCGAGGTGCAGGGCCGCCTCGGCGAGTTGGAGGCCGCCCTCGCCGAGGACGCGCCGCTGCTCGCCGCCGCGCAGGACACCTGGTACAAGCTCTCCGCCCTGCAGGAACGCTTCCGCTCGATCGAGCAACTGGCCCGGGAGCGGCTGCGGCACCTCAGCGCCACCGGCGACGACGAGCGGCCCGGCCGCGACCCGGACCAGCTGGAGGCCGAGGCCGAACGGGTCCGCGAGCAGGAGGAGGAGCTGCGCGCGGCGCTCACCGACGACCAGATCCGGCTGGCCGAGGCGGTCGAGCACCGTCAGGAGCTGGAACGGCAGCTCGCCGCCGCCGAGCGGGAGCTGGTGGCCGCCGCCAAGGCCATCGCCGACCGGCGCGAGGGCATGGCCCGGCTCACCGGCCAGGTCAACTCGGCACGGGCCCGGACCACGAGCGCCGGCGAGGAGATCGAACGCCTCGCCGTCGCGCACGCCGACGCGCTGGGCCGCGCCGAGCAGGCGCAGGCCGACCTGGACGCGGTTGCCGCGCAGTCCACCGAGGCGGACCGGGACAACGCCGACCTGGACGCCCGGCACGCCGAGGCGGTCGCCGTCCAGGACCGGGCGCAGGCAGGCGTCCGGTCGCTGACCGACGCCGAGCGGGCCGCCGAGAAGGACGCCGCCACCTGGAAGGCCCGCGAGGAGGCGCTCGCCCTCGGTCTGCGGCGCAAGGACGGCGCGGGAGCGCTGCTCGCCCGCGCGGGGGACGTACCGGGCCTGCTCGGTAGTCTCGCCGGGCTGCTCACGGTCGCGCCGGGGCACGAGGCCGCGCTGGCCGCCGCACTCGGCGGGCTCGCCGACGCCGTCGCCGTCAGCGGGGTGGACGAGGCCGTCGAGGCGATGCGCCTGCTGAAGATCTCCGACGCCGGCCGGGCCGGCCTGCTGGTCGGCAGCCCGGCGGGGCCCGGCATGACCGGCTCGGCCGACGCGCTGCGTCCGAAGCTGCCCGACGGCGCCCGCTGGGCACCCGACCTCGTCGAGTGCGCCGACGAGCTGCGCCCCGCCGTGCACCGGGCGCTGCGCGACGTGGCGCTGGTCGACGATCTCGCCGCCGCGGCCGAGCTGGTCGCCGGCAACCCCGAGCTGCGGGCCGTCACCCCCGACGGGGACGTGGTCGGGGCGTACGCGGCGGCCGGCGGGTCGGCCAAGGCCCCCAGCTATATCGAGGTGCAGGCCGCCGTCGAGGAGGCCCGCACCAATCGGCTCGCCGCCGAACAGGCCGGTGCCGAACTGCGCGACCAGCTCGTCGAGGCGCGTGCCGAGGTGGCCGCCGCCAAGGAGGCCGTGCAGCACGCCGCCGCCGAGAAGCGCGAGGCGGAGAGCCACCGCAACGCCGCCGCCCGCCGGCTCGCCGAGCTGGGCGCGGCCGCCCGCTCGGCCAAGGCGGAGACCGACCGGCTGGGCGAATCCCGGGCCCGTGCCGAGGCATCCCGGCAGCGGGACCTCGCCACGCTCGACGAGCTGGAGGAACGGCTGCGGCTGGCCGAGGAGACCCCGGTCGACGCCGAGCCCTCCACCGAGGAGCGGGACCAGCTCGCCGCCATGGTGCCGCAGGCCCGGCAGAACGAGATGGAGGTCCGGCTCGCCGTGCGTACCGCCGAGGAGCGGGTCTCCTCGATCGCCGGCCGGGCCGACTCCCTCGCCCGGCAGGCCACCGCGGAGCGGGCCGCCCGCGAACGCGCCGCGGCCCGGCGGGCCGCGCGCACCCGGGGCGC
>NZ_MUZA01000094.1 GCF_021442385.1 Micromonospora sp. MH99 | reverse complement strand
GGTCCAGCGAGCCCGGCCCGCACCGGCTCCCCGCCGCCGGCCGGCACCCCCCGGGCCGGCCGACGACGGCAGACGGTCGACACCCCCCGGGCCGACCGGCTGACTCCCCGCCGTCGCCGGTGAGCACCGGCCGACTCGCGGGGTGGTGGAGCTGGTGGGGCGGACGCGCCCCCGCGCTCCGCCGCCCCCACGGGCGGAGCGCGGGGACCCCCCGTCCCGGCTACTGCAGGAACGCCCCGAGGGGCGAGAGCAGCAACCGGCCGAGCGCCGCGGCGTTGTCGTCCAGCCGCGTGCGCTCACACTCGCGGGCCTCCGGATCGTGCCGGCACCGCCAGATCTTCTGCGCGTTGCGCCAGGCGACATCGCGGGTGTACTCGACCAGTTCCCCCTGGTACCAGTCGTCGATGTCGCCGTTGAGCATGTCGATGAGCAGCTGCCACCGCTCCAGATAGCCTCGCCGCAGGCCGGGGATCTTGTCCGCGAAGATGTTGTTGATCTCGAGGTAGTCGTGGTGCTGGTCGGTGCCGTCGACCGGCTCCGACTCCAGATGGTCGAACGTCGTCACCAACGCGAACGGCAGGTCGAAGTTGATGTGCGCGTTCACACCGGCCGCCGCCGACGGCAACGGGCGGGCGTCCGGCCCGCGCATCCGCGAGAACAGACACGACCACGCCTTCGGCGTCCCGGGGCTGGAGTCGGTCCACAGCCGCAGGGCGTCGAAGTAGCGGGCCGCGAACTCGACGTCCAGCCGGGAGAGGAACACCGGGTCGACGAAACGGTCGTCGTACAGGCCGTCCAGCACGCTGCTGGTGATCGTCAGGTAGAGCTTGTTGAAGTCGGCGAGCGGGCAACTCGCCTCCAGCGGTGGCAGCCGCACCAGCATGTCCTGGAGCTTGGTGAGGTGATCGACCACCGCTGGCACGTCCGCCGGGTGGTCGGCCAACAGGTCGACGATGTCCCGGTGCACGGGCCCCCAGACGGGTTCGGTCATCTCTCCTCCATAGTGGTCGTGACGCCCCCGTGACGCCGTCGACGGGGCTCAGCCTCTCAGCCGAGGGCCGCCGCCCGGATCAGTAGAACGACGTATCCCGGCGCGCACACGCGCCGGGATACGTACCGGTGCCGTCAGCCGCGGGAGTTGCGCAGCATGATCGCGCTGGCCTGGACGCGGGTGCGGACCTGGAGTTTGTCGAAGATGTGCGACACGTGCACACCGATGGTCCGCTCGCTGATGAACAGCCGCTGCCCGATCTCCTTGTTGGTCAACCCCTCGGCGACGAGCGCGAGCACCTCCCGTTCGCGCGCGGTGAGGGCCGCCAACTCGTCGTCGACCGGCTCGGCCGACGGGACGGGCCGCGCGCCGTCGGCGTCGCGCTCGGCCAGCGGGACCCGGGCCCGCCCCGCCAACTCCCGGATCTCCGAGGTCAACGGCACCGCGCCCAACCCCTGCGCCACCCGGTACGCCTCCCGCAGCAGCTTGCCCGCGGTGGCCACCCGACTGCGCCGGGCCAGCAGAGCCTCCGCCTGCCGCAGCCGGGAGTACGCCGCCGGATAGGGGTGGTTACGACGGTCCCACTCGGCGGCCGAGGTGGCCCACAGCTCCGGGTCGCTGCCGTCGAGACGACTCACCTCGGCGGCGCACAGGGCCAGGAAGCCCTCCACCACCGAGCGCACCGGTCGGGCCGCTCCGGCGCTCTTGCGGGCCATCCGGTCGGCGACGTCCCGCAGCCGGCGTACGGCCGTCGGGTCCACGGCGACCGTACGGCTGGCGTGCGCCTCCGCCTCGGCGCGCAGCCCGTGCCAGACCAGTGCGGACAGGATCATCACGTCGTCGGAGCGGCTCTCGGTGAGGCCGCGCTGGACCGCCAGCCGCGCCACGTCGTGCCGGCCCTCCCACATCGCCAACCCGGACCGCAGGGTGAGCAGCGGGATGACGTGGCGGGCCCCACCGCCGGCGAGCAGGGTCGCCACCGCGTCGAGGTCCCGGCCGGCGGCCTCGATGTCGCCGTAGCCCACCGAGAGCCGGCATCGGGCGAGCAGCAACTCGACCGCGTCCGCGCCGGACGGTCGGTGCCGCAGGGCCACGGCGACCACCTTCTCCGCCTCGGCCCACTGGCCCACCCGGAACAGCCCGTTGATGGCGATGGCCAGCAGCCGGGTGCCCCAGGTACGCCCCAGCCCCAGCTCGGCCACCCGTTCGGCGCCGCGCCGTGCCACCACGACGCCCTCTTCGAGGATGTTCAGCGGCCCGGTCAGCAGCTCCGCCAGGTGCAGGTAGGCGCACGCCACGTCCTCGGGCTGGCCGGCGCGCTCGGCCGTGTCGAGGGCGTCGCGCATGACCGCCAGACCGGCGTCCGGGTCTTCCAGGAAGGCGTCGCTGAAGCCCAGCGCCGAGCTGGCCAGCACGATCTCGGTGGCCGACCCCTCCACGTTCTCGGCCAGCGCCAGCGCCTCGCGCGCCCGCTCGCCGGCGTCGGCGTAGCGGCCCAGGTGCAGCAACAGCTCGGCCAGCCGCGCCGCGGCGGCGGCCCGGTCCCGCGGCGAGCAGTCCGCCGCCTCCAGCGCCCGCTCGTACTCCTCCTCGGCCAGCGCCGAGCGACCGGCGGCGGCCAGGTAACGGGCCCGGCGGATGTGCAGCGCGCAGCTCGGCTCGCCGCCCCGCAGCGCGGCCAACTCCTCCAGCAGGGCCAACGCGCGGGCGTGCTCCCCACAGTGGTGGGCCGCCTCGGCGGCGTTGCCGAGCAGCTCGATCCGGTCCACCTCCACCGAGCCGGAGTCGCCGGCCAGGTGCAACGCCGCCGTCCAGTGGCGGTGCGCCTCGGCGTAACCCTGCAGCCGCTCGGCCTCCTGCGCGGCGGCCACCGCCGCCGGCAACCCCCGCGCCGGCTCACCCGCCAGCCGCCAGTGATGCGCCAACCGGGCCTGGTGCAGCTCGCCCGGCGCGGCGGTCAGCGCCTCGGCGTAGCGGCGGTGCAGGCCGGAGCGCTCAGCCGGCAGCAGCTCGTGCGACAGCACCTCGGCGACCAGGCGGTGCCGCAGCCGGTAGCCGTCATCGGCGCCGACCAGCAGCCGGTGCGCGACGGCGGCGCGCGCGGCGTCGATCAGCTCGTCCTCCGGCAGCCGCAGCACCTCGGCCAGCAGCCAGTGCTGCACAGGCTCGACGCCCGCCGCCACGGCGTGCACCACGGCGTGCGCGTGCTGCGGCAGCGCGTCGACCCGATCGAGGAAGATCTCCCGCAGGGTCTCGGACAGCCCGTCCCGCCCGTCGCGCAGGTCGCGGGCCAACTCCTCGATGACGAACGGGTTGCCGCCGCTGCGCTGCCACACCTGCTCGGCGGCGTCGGGCGCAAGCGTCCGCCCGACCACCGCGGCGGCGAGCTGCTCGGTGCCGGCGCGATCCAGCGGGGACAGGTCCAGCACCCGGACCGTCCGCAGCCGGCGCAGCTCGGTGAGCACCCGGCGCAGCGGATGCGCGCCCTGCAACGACTCGGCCCGCACCGCGGCCAGCACCGACAGCTGGAGGTCACCGAGACCGGCCAGCAGATAGAGCAGCAGCTGGCGGGTGCTGCGGTCGACCCACTGGAGGTCGTCCAGGATCAGCACCAGCGGTCGCCCCTCGGCGATCAGGTGCAGGCCCCTGGAGACGCGTTCCAGCAGGGCACCGGCGCCGTCCGGGCCACCCGTCTCGTCGGCGAACATCTGCAACAGCCCGCGCACCGCCGAGGAGGTGCGCGCCTGCGCCGCGGACAGGTCCGCGTCGAAACGCCGCAACGCCTGCAGCAACGGGTGCAGCGGCGAGGCGTCGCCGATGTCCAGGCAACTGCCGGTGAGCACCAATGCGCCCTGGTCGCGCAATCGGGCACCGATCTCACCGAGGAGGCGGGTCTTGCCCACACCGCTCTCACCGGTCAGGAAGACGGCGGCCGTCTGCCCCTGTGCCACGTCACCGAGCAACGCCGACCGAACCGTCTGCACCAGCTCGGCCCGGCCCACGAGCGGTGCGGTGTCCACATCGCTGGCCATGGGACGCAGCCTAATCACACGCCCCCGTACCGTTCTACGGCCATCTGCCGCTTGTGGTACTCCTCGCGTCGACATTGCGACTAATGGTTGCGAGTGGCCGACATACGTCGTTCTGCCGATCCCCCGTCAGCCCAGGAATGCCAATCTCCGAGGGTCGTCAGCCATCAGCGGGGGAAGGACCGGTGCGCACCCATGATCACTGTCGTCGCCGACACGCAGCGGACCGACCGCCCACACTGGCCGGTGCCCGAGGAGAGGCGGACGGTCACCGTGCTGTTCGCCGACATCGTCGGCTCCACCGCGCTTGTCGACCGGCTCGACCCGGAGGACGTCCGCGCGCTGCAACGGGCGTACTTCGACACGGTCGCCGCCGTGCTGCGCCGCTGGCACGGCGTGGTCGAGAAGTACGTCGGCGACGCGGTGATGGCCCTGTTCGGGGCGCGACACTCCGACGGCTTCGACGCGTACCGGGCGGTGCGGGCCGGGCTGGAGATCCAGGCCGCGCTGGATCGCCGGCCCATCCTCGGCGACATCACCCTGCGGCTGCGCGTCGGGGTCGCCACCGGCGAGGCGGTGGTCGATCTGGGCGACGCGGTCAGCGGCGGCCACGGCGTGGCCAGCGGCGCGGTGATCACCACCGCGGCCCGCCTGCAGGAGTACGCCGCACCCGGCACCGTCGCGCTCTGCGCCGCCACGGCACGGGCCACCGCCGGTCTCATCGTGCAGCGTCAACTGGCGCCGGTGCCGGTCGCCGGCCGGGTGCCGCCGATGCCGGTGTGGCATGCCGCCGGCCTGGCCCGACCGGGCGCCGACCGGCACGACGGCCCGCTGATCGGGCGACGCCGCGAACTGGCCAGCGTCACCGACCAGCTGACCCGGGCGCTGCACGACCGCGACCCGCGCTGGGTGTCCCTGGTCGGCCCGAGCGGCAGCGGCCGTAGCCGACTGCTGCACGAGCTGACCCGCGCGCTGCGCACGGTGGACGGGATGCCGGTGCGCTGGTGCGTGGTGAGCTGCCCGCCGTACCCCGACCAGGTGCTCGCGCCGGTCGCCGAACTGGTCCGCGGCGTCGCCGGCATCCGACACGGCGACGGCCCGGCGGCGGTCCGTGACCGCCTGACCGACGCTCTGGCACCGCTGTACCCGCCGAAGCGGGTCGCGGCGGCGGTGGCGGCGCTGCAATCGCTGCTGACCACCCCGGACGGTTCGGCCGGGACGCTGGCCGCCGCGGCGGTCTGCCGGGACGCGCTGCTGCGCCTGGCCGCCCACCGACCGCTTGTCGTCGCCGTGGACGACGTGGACCGCGCGGCGCCGGCCGTGAGCCACTTCCTGCACGCGCTGTTCACCGCGGCGGCGGCGCGAGGGCTGCCGCTCGCGGTGCTCACCGTGCATCAGCCGCAGTGGGCCGACACCCGACCCGGTCCGGCCCGCCGCGTGCCGATCCGTCCCCTGGCAACGGTGCAGTCCGGGCGGCTGCTGCGCCACCTGCTCACCCGGGCCGGGCAACCGGTGGCCCTGGTCGACCGGCTGCTGCCACTGGTGGCGGGCCGACCCGGCCACGCGGCGGCGTACGTGCGGTCGATCGTGGAGGGCGCCGACCGGCTGACGCTTCCGCTGCCCGACGCGGTCCGCCGGGCCGTCGGCGCGGAACTGGACCACCTCGACGGTGAACGACGAGCGGTGCTGATGGCCGCTGCCACCATCGGCGGTCCGGTCTCCCGCGACGCCGTCGACCGGACCCTCGGTTGGGTGCCCGGCCGATCCGCACCGGCCCTGCGCGGGCTGGTCGCGGCCGGACTGCTGCTCGCCCGGCGCACCGACGGGTACGTGTTCGCCGCGCCCGCGCTGCGCCAGGTCGCCGCCGAGCGGTTGCCCCGCGCGTTGCGGGCCGTCTTCGGCAGTCGTGCCGCCGAAGCGCCGCGCCTGGACAGCGTCCGCCCGGACGCCCTCGACCCCACCGCAGGCCGTTCCGCCGCAGCTCACCCGGTCGCGGACCATCCCGCCGACGTGGTGCGTCTCGACGCCGTTCACCCCCGGGCAGACCGCTCCGGCGCCGTCCTCGCGGTGGTGGCCCCGACGGTCTCAACGCGCCGCACCGAACCGCCGCGCCGCCGTCTTTCCACGGCGACGACGACCACCGCGCCGGCCGAGCCGGGTCGCGGAACCCACCACCCGGCGGGTACCCGCCGCCTGCGCGCCGCCGCGTCCACCAGTGACGGGCCACCGACCCGAGGGTGCGCGACGGCGAGCGACACGGGCGGGCCCCGGCCCGCGGACGTGGCCCGGACCCCGGCGACGATCCGAGCGGTGCCTACCGTGCCGGGGCCACCCGAACGCGGCGGACCGGTCGGTGTCGGCCCACCGGCCGGAGTCGTGCGCGCCGCACCCCGTCCGCCGTTGATCCACTGGCCGAACGGCCTGGCCACCGCCGCCTGAGGGTCAGGTCGGCCGCCCGCCGAACTGCCAGTGGTGCACCTCGACGTCGGCGTACCGGTCCACGGTCAGGATGGCGCGCGCCGCGTCCGGGGTCGGCGCCCGGACCAGCGCGGCGGTGCCGAGCCAGGTGTCGCCGTCGTCGGACAGCAGCGGCCCGTACGCGATCAGCTCGTCCGGGTCGGACGGCACGGCCAGGTCGACGGCCGGCCCCGCGCCGAGGCCGAGCACCAGATACCGGTTGCCGCCGGTCCGGCCACCGGCGAAGTCCCACATCGTGCGGCCCAGCGTGTTGCGCCACCGACGCACCAGCACATCCCGGTACACGCCGGCCTGGTAGTTCGGCTCGTCGAAGGCGAACGCCCGCGCGGCGCCCGCGTCGGGCAGGTCGACGATGTGCACGCTGCCGGTGGCCGTGTCGCCGGACAGGGTCGGGCCGCGGGCGATCATCTCCGCCGCGAACCCGTCCATGTAGGTCCAGTGCTCGGCCAGCAGCTCGTCGCGCAACGCCGCCGAGTCGGGCCGGTCGCGGTGGTAACACAGGAATTCCATGCCACCCATTCTCGACGCCGTGCCCCACCGCCTGCGGGGGCGGGCACCGCCGAGTCGTCCTACGGCACGGACGCCGAGGCCAGCAGCGCCGCGGTGGGCAGCGCGAGCCTGCCGTCCGGGTCGCGGTAGGGGGCGGTCAGCTCGTCGTACGCCGCACGGATCCGCACGATCACGTCCGCCGGTTGGGTCTCCATCAGCAGCCCCGGTCTGCTGATGCCGTTCGCCGGCCCGCTCCACCAGGCCTCGGGGTCGGTGCGGTGCACCCAGGTGATCGTCTCGCACCGCACGTCGGCGAGGCCCGCGGCGTCGAGCAACCCGGCGAACCCCTCGACGGTACGGCGAAAGTCCTTCGCCGCGTCCACCCTCGGCACCGACGTCGGACGGTCGACCCCGGCGGCGTCGAAGACCTCACCCCAGAGGCTCTGCGCCTCGGGCGGCGGGTCGGGCCAGACCGTCACCGCGATTCGTCCGGCCGGCCGGACGACCCGTCGGAGTTCGCCGATCGCGGCGAGCGGATCACCCACGTGGTTGATCACGAAGTTCGCCACGGCCGCGTCGAACTGCCCGGATTCGAACGGGAGGCGGGGCAGCGCGGCGAGGAGAACCTCGTCGGCCAACGGGAGCCGGCTGCGGGCCAGGTCGACCATGCTGGGCTCCGCGTCGACGGCCACCACGCTGGCGCCGCGCGCGCACGCCAGCCCGGCGACGGTCCCGGAACCGGTGCCGACGTCGAGCATCCGGGTTCCGGCCTCGACGTGGGCGGCGTCCAACAGTGCCGGGGCGGGATGGGCGCACAGCAGCGCGAAACTGCCGTCGAACGCCGCCGCCCGCCCGGCCCAGCGCGACCGCTCGTGGTCGTCGAAGGCTGTGGTCGTCATTTCCGCACCCCCGTGAGGATCATGCAAGCGCGTCCACGGCACCGCCACTCCCCCGCGCATCGGCGCCACCGCCCGCCGAACGCCCGGCGGCCCGGCGGGCGCTCAGTCGGCGGCGAGGAAGGCCAGCACCCGGGGCCAGACCTGCGCGGCGGCGTCCGGGGCGTACTCGGTGACGTCCGGGTCGGTGAACAGGTGCCCGACGCCGGGATAGCGGAACACGCTCAGGTCGGCGCCGGCGTCGGTCATCGCCCGCTGCCACTCGTCGACCTCGTCGGGCGCGTCGTACGGGTCCGGGTCGGCGACGTGCAGCTGCACCGGCAACCCGGGCCGGACCGTGTCCGGCCCGCCACCGGTGCCGTGCAGCAGGAGCAGGCCGGCGGCGTCGGGACGCTCGGCGAGCAGCGCCCCGGCGACGCCGGCGCCCATCGAGAAGCCGGCCAGGACCGCCTGCGGCGGCAGGTCGCGCAGCGCCGCGCGGGCCCGGTCGAGCACCACCTCGTGGCTGATCTTGTCGAGCAGCGCGAAGCCCTCCTCGACGGTGTCGGCGGCCGGGACGCCGTACAGGTCGGGGGCGGTGACCCGGTGCCCGGCGGCGCGCAACCGGTCGGCGGCGGCACGAACGGCGGGCCGCAGCCCGTACACGGAGTGGAACAGCACGACGTGTCGCATCAGGCCATCCTGCCGCAGCCGGGCGCGGGCCCGGCTGTGGCACGCGGGACGGGCGTCAGAGCAACGCCGTCAGCCGGGCCACCAGGGCCGCCGGCGGTGGCATCGCGGCGATCTCCTGGCTGACCTGCCCGGCGGCCGTGCGCAGGCTCTCGTCGGTGAGCAGCCGGGTCAGTGTCCGCGCGGTGATGTCGGCCGGACGCAGCGCGAGGCCGGCGCCCCGGCGGGCCACCAGCTCGGCGTTGTGCCGCCGGTCCCCCGGGCCCACAGTGGCCAGTTGCGGCAGGCCGGCGGCGAGGGCGCCGAACGCGCTGCCCGCCCCGCCGTGGTGCACCAGCGCCGCGCTCGCCGGCAACGCCTCCGCGAGTGGGATCCAGTCGACAACCCGGACGTTGCCGGGCAGCGAACGGGCCGAGCGCTGATCGGGCCGGACCAGCACGATCTCGGCGTCCACCTGGGCCGCAGCGGCCACCACGGCGGGCATCGGACCCCGGTCGCCGGGGCCGGTCAGGGTGCTGCGGGTGACCAGGATCCGCTGTCGCTCACCCGGCTCACGCAGCCAGGCCGGCAGCTCACCACCGCCCACGTAGGACGCGTAGCGCATCGGCCAGCCGGCCTGGGTGGCCACGCTGGGCGGGGCCACGGCGAGGGCGGCGGCGGGTGGTGGCAGCTCCGCCAGGCCGTGCCGGCGCAGCGCGGCCCCGAGTCGGGCGGTGGTCGCGGCGACCAGGTCCCGGCCATCGAAGAAGGTGTTCTCCTGGCGTACGGCCGGCACGTCGAGCCGCGCCGCCGCGACCGCGCCGGCGACCGCGAACGGCTCGTGCACCACCAGATCCGGCCGCCACCGGGTGGCCAGCGTGACGACCGGGTCGGTGAGCTGGTCGTTGAGAGCGCCGAAGAGCAGGCCGGCGCCCCGGGTGCCGGCGGTGCCGGCCAGTTCGGCGCGCGCGATCAGCGGATGGCGGAGCAGGACCCGCCGCGCGATCCGGCCGAAGTCGAAGCCCGGCGCGACGTCGTGCACGGCCAGACCGGCGTCGGCGGCGGCCATCGCCGCACCGCCGGTGGCCACCAGCACGTCGTGGCCGGCGTCGCGCAGCGCGACGGCCAGCGGCACCAGGGGAAAGACGTGCCCGACGAGCGGGGCGGACACCACCAGCACGCGCATCTCGCGGATCCTATGTCGACGCCGCCGGGCGCGTTGCCCCGTTGACCGCGCCTCGGCGGACGGTGGTCAGCCTCGGTCGCGCTGGTCCACGATGCGGCGCATCTTGCCCATCGACCGTTCCACCGAGTCCGGGGCGAGCACGGCCACCGCGACGCTCACCCCGATGGTGTTCTTCACCAGCTCGACGAGCGTCGCGCCGGCCCGCTCGGCGGCGTCCGCGGCGACCCCGACGCGCCGCTCCACCCGTACGGTAAGGGTGTCCAGCCGGCCCCGCCGGTCCAGGACGCACTGGAAGTGCGGCGACAGCTGCGGCGTACGCAGGATCAGCTCCTCGATCTGCGTGGGGAACACGTTCACGCCGCGCACGATCATCATGTCGTCCGTTCGGCCGGTGATCTTCTCGATCCGGCGCATCGGCCGCGCGGTGCCGGGGAGCAGCCGGGTGAGGTCCCGGGTGCGGTAGCGCACCACAGGCATCGCCTCCTTGGTGAGCGACGTGAGCACCAGCTCGCCCCGCTCGCCGTCGGGCAGCACGGCCCCGGTGACCGGGTCGATGATCTCCGGGTAGAAGTGGTCCTCCCAGAGGTGCAGGCCGTCCTTGGTCTCGACGCACTCGGTGGCCACGCCGGGGCCCATCACCTCGGAGAGCCCGTAGATGTCGACCGCGTGGATGTCCAACCGCTGTTCCATCTCGCGGCGCATGTCCTCGGTCCACGGCTCCGCGCCGAAGATGCCGACCCGCAGCGAGGTGGCGCGGGGGTCGATGCCCTGGCGCTGCATCTCGTCGACGATGGCGAGCATGTAGCTGGGCGTGACCATGATGATCTCGGGTTCGAAGTCGCGGATCAGCAGCACCTGCCGTTCGGTCATGCCGCCCGAGACCGGAATGACCGTGCAGCCGAGTTCCTCGGCCCCGTAGTGCGCGCCCAGGCCGCCGGTGAAGAGCCCGTAGCCGTACGCGACGTGCACCCGGTCGCCGGGACGGCCGCCGGAGGCGCGGATGGACCGGGCCATCAGCCGGGCCCAGGTCCGCAGGTCGTCGCGGGTGTAGCCGACGACTGTGGGCCGGCCGGTGGTGCCGGAGGAGGCGTGCAGTCGGGCGACCTGCTCCCGGGGTACGGCGAACATGCCGAACGGGTAGTTGTCGCGCAGTTCCGCCTTGCCGGTGAACGGGAAGCGGGCCAGGTCGGCGAGGTCGCGGCAGTCGTCGGGGTGCACGCCGGCGGCGTCGAACGCCCGGCGGTAGTGCGGCACGTGGTCGTACGCGTGCCGCAGCGACCAGCGCAGCCGTTCGCGTTGCAGTTCGCGCAGCTCGTCGATATCGGCGCGCTCGATCGGCTCCAGCTCGTGCGGACGAGGGGTGCGGTCCTGCATCGCCTGCCTCCTTGCGCGACGGTCCCGGTGCGGGCTGCCGGTACCGTACGCCGGCCGTCGGCCGAGGGCGCGAGGTGAGGGGCGCCGGGTCGGGCGGGATGCCCGACCCGGCGTCACTCCGATCATCGCCCCGCCATCATCCTGCAATTGCAAAAGATGTGCAACAAGGTCTGGACCGGGCCCGATCGAGTAACTAGCCTGACCACCATGAGTCCTTACATCATGGATCCGTCGGCCTGGCAGGAGAGCTGGGACCGTCAGCAGGAGGCCTACCTACCGGACCGGGAACACCGCCTCGCCGCCATGCTCGACGCGGTCGACGCGGTAGTCGACGGCCGCCGTCCACGCCTGCTCGACCTGGCCGGCGGCACCGGCACCATCTCGCTGCGGACGCTGGCGCGCTTCCCGGACGCCGAGGTGACCCTGGTGGACCTCGACCCGGCGCTGCTCGCCATCGCCGGCGCCTCGCTGGCCGGCCGGGCCACGATCGTCGCCGCCGACCTCACCACCCCCGACTGGCGCGAGACGCTCCCCCACCAGGAGTACGACGCCGTCCTCACCGCCACCGCCCTGCACTGGCTGCCGGCCGACCGGCTCCGCGCGCTCTACGCCGACCTGCGCGACGTGCTGCGACCGGGCGGGATCTTCGTCAACGCCGACCACATGCCCGACGACACCCTGCCGGAGCTGACCAAACGGCTGCTGGACCGGGCGCGGGACCGGCGCGACGCCCGCTACGCCGCCGGTTCGGTGCTGTCCTGGTCCGACTGGTGGGAGCGGGCCGCCGCCGACCCGACGCTCGCCCCGCTGGTCGCCCAGCGACACGCCATCTACCCGACCGGGCACAGCCCGGAGTGGAACCCGCCGGCCTCCTGGCATCTGGCGGCGCTCACCGAGGCCGGGTTCAGCGAGGTCGGTACGGTGTGGCGCGGCGGGCCGGACGCCGCCGTCGCGGCGGTACGCTGACCAGCCGCCGGGGCGCCCGTGCTGGTAGGAAGGACCCGTGTCAGAGCCGCTCGAACCGCGTACCGACCCCGACGTCGACCTGCGGGTCACCGCCGACCGCCGGGAACTCGGCGCGCGACCCGCGACGGTTCTCGCCACGATCGCGGCCGGCGGGGTGCTCGGCGCGCTGGGCCGGGCCGGCCTGCAACACCTCGTCCCGCACGCGCCCACCGCTTTCGGGTGGGCGACGTTCGGCGTCAACGTGTCCGGCTGCCTGCTGATCGGCGTGCTGATGGCGGTGCTCGGGCACCTCGGCGGCGGGCACCCGCTGGCCCGCCCGTTCCTCGGCGTCGGGGTGCTCGGCGGCTTCACCACGTTCTCCACGTACGCGGTGGACGTCCAGCAGGCCCTCGTGGCGGGCGCACCCGGCGTCGCGCTGGCGTACCTGGCCGCGACGGTGCTCGGGGCTCTCGTCGCGGTCGGGCTGGGCGACGCCGTCACCACCGGACTGCTGCGGCGCGGGGCGGTCCGATGACCGTGCTGCTCATCGCCCTGGGCGCGGCGGTCGGCGCACCGCTGCGCTACCTCACCGACCGGGCCGTGCAGTCCCGCCACGCCTCGGCGTTCCCGTGGGGCACGTTCAGCGTCAACGTGGCCGGGTCGCTGCTGCTCGGTGCCCTGGTCGGGTGGCCGGTCGACCCTGCGGTCGGCGCGCTGCTCGGCACCGGGTTCTGCGGCGCCCTGACCACCTACTCCACCTTCAGCTACGAGACCCTGCGGCTGGCCCGGCGCGGCGACCGGTTCCTCGCCCTGGCCAACGTGCTGGGCAGCGTCGCCGCCGGGCTGTCCGCGGCCGCCGTCGGCTACGCCCTGGCCCGCGCCCTGCTGGGCTGACCTCCGGAAAGTCCTTCCCCGAACAGGGGACTCACGGCGAATACTCCGAGGGTATATACGCGGGGTATACCCCCGGTGTAGTCTCCTGGCATGAGCGTGCCACTGACCCTTCTCGGCCTCCTCGAACGCGAGCCCAGCCACGGCTACGACCTGAAGCGCGACTACGACGCGTTCTTCGGCCGGGGCAAGCCGCTGCCGTTCGGCCAGGTCTACTCCACCCTCAGCCGCCTGGCCCGGGACGGAAAGGTGGTGATCAGCGACGTCGCGCCCGGCTCCGGCCCCGACCGCAAGCGCTACGTCATCACCGATGTCGGCGCGACCGAGGTCGAGCAGTGGCTCACCCAGCCGGTCGACCCGGAGCCACACCTGCAGACGGTGCTGTTCGCGAAGGTCGTGCTCGCGCTGATGCTCGACCGTCCCGCCGCCGAATACCTCGACACCCAGCGCAGCGCGCACCTGCACCGGATGCGCGAGCTGACCGAGATCAAGCGCGCCGGCAACCTGGTCGACGCGCTGCTCGCCGACCACGGCCTGTACCACCTGGAGGCGGACCTCCGGTGGATCGAGATGACCGGCGCCCGCCTGGACGCCCTGCGGAAAGAGGTACGACCATGAGCGTGGTGCTCGAAGCACGCGACGTGACGTTCTCCTTCGGCCAGACACCCGCCCTGCGCGGCGCGAGCGTCGCCGTGGAGGCGGGCGAGATCCTCGCCGTCATGGGGCCCAGCGGCTCGGGCAAGTCCACCCTGCTGCACTGCCTCGCCGGCATCCTCGTGCCCAGCTCCGGCGAGGTCCTGTTCGATGGTGCCCGGGTCGACGCCATGCCCGAGACCCAACGCAGCAGCCTGCGCCGGGACCGGTTCGGCTTCGTGTTCCAGTTCGGCCAGCTCGTCCCCGAGCTGACCGCTGTGGAGAACGTCGCGCTGCCGCTGCTGCTCAGCGGCGTACACCGCAAGCAGGCGCTGCCCAGGGCGGGCGCCTGGTTCGCGCGCCTCGGCCTGGACGGCCTGGAGCAGCGCCGCTCGGGCGAGCTCTCCGGCGGGCAGGCGCAACGCGTCGCCCTGGCCCGGGGCCTGGTCGCCGAGCCGCAGGTGCTCTTCGCCGACGAGCCGACCGGCGCGCTCGACTCGCTCACCGGCGAGCACGTCATGGACCTGCTGGTCAGCGCGGCCCGCGAGCAGGGCACCACTGTCATCCTGGTGACCCACGAGGCCAGGATCGCCGCGTACGCCGACCGCGAGGTCATGGTCCGCGACGGGCGCGTCAACGCGCCGGACCGGATCGCCTCATGATCCGCTTCGGGCTCCGCCTCGCCCTGGCCGGCGGCCGGGAGGCACTCACCCGCCTGCTCGTCATCGCCGCCGCCGTCGCGATCGGCAGCGGACTGCTGCTGACCACCCTGGCCGGGGTCAACGCGGTCGACGCCCAGCTCACCCGGTACGCGTCGATCTATCCCCAGGCATCCACCGCCGGCGCCGCCGATCCACTGTGGTGGTCGACCAGGGACGACTTCTTCCACGGCAAGCCGATCCTCCGGATCGACGTCGCCGCGACCGGGCCGAGCGCGCCCACCCCGACCGGCATCCCGGCCACCCCGGGCCCCGGTGAGTTCTACGTCTCGCCGGCGCTGCGGGAGCTGTTCGCGGCACAGCCGGCCGACCAGCTGGCCGACCGGTACCCGGGGCGGGACCTCGGCACCGTCGGACCGTCCGGGTTGACCTCACCGGACACGCTGCTCGCCATCGTGGGCGGCACGCCGGACAGCGTGGGCAAGCTGCCCAACTCCCGGCAGGTCGACACCATCGATGACAAGCCCGCCCTCCCCGAGACCACGGTGAACCTGATCCTGGGCGTGATCGCCGGCGGGCTGCTCTTCCCGGTGCTGATCTTCATCGGCACCGCCACCCGGCTCAGCGCCGCCCGCCGGGAGCAGCGTTTCGCCGCGATGCGCCTGGTCGGCGCGACACCCCGGCAGATCTCGACGGTCGCCGCGGTGGAGGCGGCGGTCGCCGCCGTCGCCGGCACCGCCGTCGGCTTCGGCCTGTTCTACGCCTTCCGCGAGCCGCTCGCGGGTATCCCGTTCACCGGCATGCCGTTCTTCCCCGGCGACATGTCCCTGGGCCTGCTGAACATCCTGCTCGTGGCGCTCGGCGTCCCGGCCGGCGCGGCGCTGGCCGCCCAGATCTCGCTCCGCAAGGTCCGGATCTCGCCGCTGGGCGTCACCCGGCGGGTCACCCCCCGCGCGCCGCGCGCCTACCGGTTGATCCCGATGGTGCTCGGCGTCGCCGTGCTGGTGTTCGCCCTCGGATACCGGCCCGAGACGTCCGACGGCCAGACCGCGGTCTTCCTGCCCGGCCTGCTGCTCATCATGGCCGGTCTCGTCTTCGCCGGCCCGTGGTTGACGATGGTGGGCGCCCGGGTCATGGCCCGGTACGCCAACCGTCCGGCCACGCTCATCGCCGCGCGACGCCTCGCCGACAACCCCAAGGCCGGCTTCCGGGCGATCAGCGGCATCATGCTCGCGCTCTTCGTGACCAGTGTCGCCGTCGGTGTGATCACCACGATCGTCGACGAACGTGGCCCGGCCCCGATCGGCTCGACCGACGCGGGCACTGTCACCACAGTCTTCGACGAGAAGACGACGTCGGTGCCCGACACGCTCTTCGCCGAACTGCACGCGATCACCGGCGTGCGGTCCGCGACCGCCATCCGGGAGGCCCCGGACATCAACACCGGCGGCGAGGGCGGGATGATCGCCTGCGCCGACCTGCCGAGCGCGTACGGCAGGTGCGCCCAGGGCGCCGTCGTCATCGAGGTGCCGACGGGTCTGAGCCGTTGGGAGGAGTCGGCGTCGTCCACAACGGAGTGGCGCGCGGCGTCGATCACGCTCGACGAGCTCCAGCGGCTGCCGGTGAGCTCGGTCGTCGTGGGCACGGACGGCTCGGCTGCGGCCATCGAACGCGTCCGCACCGTGCTGGAGGTCGCCTTCCCGACCTTTTGGGTGGGGCCGAACGTGCCCGGCGACTTCGAGTCGGACTTCGCCGACACACTGCGCGGCTGGGAACAACTGGCCAACGTCATCATCATCGCCAGCCTGGCGCTCGGCGGGTGCAGCCTCGCGGTAAGCGTCATCGGTGGCCTGACCGAACGCCGCCGTCCGTTCAGCCTGCTGCGCCTCAGTGGCGCTCCGGTGCGGGTCCTGCGTCGGGTGGTGGCGCTGGAGAGCGCCGTACCGATGCTCGCCGTCGCCGCCCTCGCCATCGGCATGGGTCTGCTCGCCGCGCACCTGTTCCTGCGGGCGCAGATGGGCTACACGCTCGTCGCTCCACAGCCGGGCTTCTACGTGATCGTCGTCGTCGGGCTGGTCGCCTGCCTCGGCGTCATCGCCTCCACGATGCCGCTGCTGGAACGCGTCACCGGGCCGGAGACCGCCCGCAGCGAGTAGCCGTCAGGCGCTCGGCCCGGTGGTCGCGAAAGCTGCCACCGGGCCGAGCACGAAGACGGCGGGCGGGCCGATGCCCTCCCGGGCGGCGACCGCGCCGATCTCGTCCAACCGGACGGACACCGACCGCTGGCCGGGCAGCCCCGCGTCCTGCACCGCCAACACCGGGGTCTCCGGTGCGCGACCGTGCTCGATCAGCACCGCAGCGATCTTGGCGATGGTGTCCACGGCCATCAGCAGCACGACGGTGCCCCGGGCACGGGCCAGCGCGGCCCAGTCGACGAGCGAGTCGGGATGCCCGGGCGGCAGATGCCCGGAGACCACTGTGACGTCGTGCGCCACGCCCCGGTGCGTGACCGGCACGCCGGCGAGGGCCGGCGCGGCGAGGGCGCTGCTGACCCCCGGGACCACCGTCACCGGCACACCGGCCGCCCGGCAGGCCAGCACCTCCTCGTGGCCGCGTCCGAAGACGTACGGGTCGCCGCCCTTCAGGCGTACCACCCGACGGCCGGCGCGGGCGTGCGACACCAGGGCCGCGTTGATCGCGTCCTGCGCCATCGAGGGGCCGCGGGGCACCTTCGCGGCATCGATGACCAGGACGTCGGGACGCAGCCCGGCGAGCAGCCCCTGCGGGGCGAGCCGGTCGACAACGACGACGTCCGCGGCGTCGAGCAGGGCCTGCGCGCGTACCGTGATCAGGTCGTCGGGCCCCGGCCCGCCGCCGACCACGGCTACCGAACCGTCATGTTCGTGGTCGTGGTCGTGCCCGTGGTGATGGTGGTGGCCGACCGGGTCGTCGGGGTGGTCGTGCGGGCGTTGCGGGCGGCCCACCTTGTCCGCGAAGCCGGGCATCGACACCCGGTACGCGCAGGTGTCGCAGTTCATCCGGATGTCCCCGCCCAGCGCCTCGGCGTGACGTTCGAGCACCAGATCCGCGAGGGCGGCACAGTCGCCGATCACCTCGGCCACCCGGACGTCGAGGTCGGGGTGGGCGGCCGCGAACTCCGCCGACTGGGCGACGATCCGGTCGGGCAGCACCCCGGCGAACAGGAAGTACGGCGCCACGACGATCCGCCGCGCGCCGAGCCGGCGCAACCGGTCCAGCACCTGCGGCACCGATGGCTGCGCGAGGGAGATGAAGCCCGGCTCGACGCCCGCGTAGCCGCGTCCCTCCCAGAGCAGCCGGGCGACCTTGGCCACCTCGGCGTTGGCGTCCGGGTCGGTGGAGCCCCGCCCGATCAACGCGACAAACGTGCCCGCCCGGTCGGCATCCGCCAGCGCCGCGTCGATGCGTTCTTCGAGGGCGGTGTGCAGCAGCGGGTGCGGGCCGAGCGGGCGTCCGTAGCGGTAGGTCAGCCCGGGGTGGCGCTGCTGCTCGCGTCCCATCGCGGCGGGAATGTCGCCCTTGCCGTGCCCGGCGGCGGTGAGCACCAGCGGCAACGCGACGAGGGCCCGGTGCCCGCGGGCGACGAGCGCGCCGACCGCGTCGGTAAGCGGCGGGCGGGACAGCTCGATGAAGCCGCCCTCGACGTCCGCGATGTCACCGCGACGGCGGACCCGCTCGACGAGCGCGGCGAACTGGTCGACCCCGGCAGCGCTGCGCGTGCCGTGCCCGACGATGACCAGACCGGTCATGACTTCTCCTCGATGTAGAGCAGGGCGTTGAGGGCGGCGGCGGCGACCGCCGAGCCACCCTTCTCGCCCACGTTGGACACCCCGGGCAGGCCGCTGGCCCGCAGCGCCGCTTTCGACTCGGCGGCGCCCACGAAGCCGACCGGCAGGCCGACGACAAGCGCGGGCGCGGCGTCCAGAGTGAGCAGTTCGACGAGCGCGGTGGGTGCGCAGCCGACCACCCATACCGCGCCGGGGCCGACCCGGTCCAGCGCGATCCGCGCGGCCGCCGCCGAGCGGGTGATGCCTGCCGCGCGGCCCAGTTCGGCGGCGGCCGGCTCGGCGACCGGGCAGACCAGCTCCAGGCCGGCGCGGGTGATGCCGGCGGCGACCATCGCCACGTCGGTGACCACCGGCACGCCGGCGCGCAGCGCGGCCAGCCCCTTCTCCAGGGCGGCCTCGTCGCAGACCAGCTCGTCGACGTACGCGAGGTCGGCGCTGGCGTGCACGACCCGTTCGGTCACCGCTCGGCTCAGCGGCGGCAGGTGCGACAGGTCGACCCGCTCGCGCAGGATGCGGTACGACTCGACCTCGATCGGATGCACCAGCCGGCTCATCGGTCTCCTTCCCAGGACTCGGCCACGCGGATCGCGTCGACCGGGCAGATCTCCAGGCACTCCAGGCAGCCGGTGCAGCGGTCGGCGCGTACCGTCAGCCCGCCGGCGACCGGCCGGATCGCGTGCGTGGGGCAGGTCAGCAGGCAGGCGCCGCAGCCCTGGCAGGCGTCGATGGTCACGATCGCCACCGGTACCCCCGGGGCGTGACCATCCGGCCGGCGACCAGCCTGGTGTCGCTGTTGCCGACCACCACCACGCTGTACATGTCGACGATGCCCGGGTCGAGCGTGGTCAGCGTCGCCAGGTGCACCCGCTCGCCGGGGCGGCTGGCGTTGCGCACCACGCCGACCGGGGTGGCCGGTGGCCGGTGCGCGGCGAGGATGCCGAGCGCCTTGCCGAGCTGCCAGTCACGCGCACGGCTGCGCGGGTTGTAGAACAGCGTCACGAAGTCGCCCTCGGCGGCGGCGACCACCCGCCGCTCGATGACCTCCCACGGGGTGTGCAGGTCGGACAGGCTCACGTAGGCGTGGTCGTGGCCGAGCGGCGCCCCGAGCAGCGCCCCGGCGGCGAGCGCGGCGGTCACCCCGGGCACACCGACCACGTCGATCCGCTCGTCGGCGTACTCCAGGGCGGGGCTCGCCATCGCGTACACCCCGGCGTCGCCGGAGCCGACCAGCGCGACGGCGCGGCCGGCGGCGGCCTCGGCGACGGCCGCGCGGGCCCGGGCCTC
>NZ_MUZA01000093.1 GCF_021442385.1 Micromonospora sp. MH99 | reverse complement strand
GGGCCGTGCGGGCCTGCTCGCGGGCGCGTGCCGCGTCGGCCGCCGCCGCCTCGGCGTCGTCGCGGGCCTCGTCGCGTTCGGTCTGCGCCGCCGCGATCTCGGTGGCGGCCTCCGCGCGGGCCTGCGCGAGTTGCCGCTGCACACCACCGGGGGACAGCTCGGCGTGCAACGCCTCGGTCAACGTCTCGACGATCTGGTCGAGCCGGTCCACCGCCTCCCAGGTGCGGGCCACCTGACCGGGCAGGCCGGGCGCGTTGCGGTGGCGCATGCGGCTGTTGCGCGAGGCGCGCTGGCAGGCGCCGTCGTTGTCGCGGCAGTACCGAAAGGGCCGGCCCGCGCCGACACGCTGCGGCACCGGTCGTCCACAGTGGGCGCACGGGCGGGTTTCGGTGGGGGTGAGCGGGGCGTCCATCGAGCGCGAAGTCTAGTGCCGGCCGCTCAGCTCGCGGCCCGGGCGGTCGTGTCCAGGGTGTAGCGGCGTTGCAGCAGCAGGGCGGCGAGCATCGCCGCCGCGGGCAGCAGCCCGAAGCCGTAGCGGACCGCCGCGAGCGCCGCGTCCGGCTGCACCGGCGACTCGCCCGCCGTGGACGCCACGAAACCACCAACGCCCAGGCACAGCGCGTACGCGTAGGGGCCCAGGGCCGCGCCGGTGGCCTCGGTGGCCGTCCACACCCCGGTGTAGGTGCCCGCGCCCGTCGCCGCACCGGCGCCGGTGTCAGCCGCAGCGGCGCGGATCACGTCGGGCAGCATCGAGAACGGCAGCAGCTGCATGCCGGCGAACGCCACCCCGAGCACCGCCACCGCGGCCACCAGCACCGGCAGGCCCGCCGGGCGCCCCACCGCCAGCACCAGCGATCCGGCCGCGAACGCGCCCTGCGCGCCGAGCAGCGCCCGCTGCTTGCCGACCCGGCGGGCCACAAGCAGCCAGCCGGGGGTGACCAGCAGCGCCGGGGCGACGAACGCGGCCACCAGAACCGTGGTCAGGCCGGGGGCGCGCAGCTCGTACTCGGCGTAGTAGGGCACCCCGGCCAGGACCAGGTGGGTGGTCGTGGACATGGCCAGGTACGCGGCGACGAGCCAGCGGAACTGCGTGTCGCGCAGGGCGGTGCGCAACGCCCGCCACCCGCCGTGTCCCGCCGTCGTGGTGCTCGCGGCGGCGCCACGCAACCGGGCGATGCCGGCCACGCCGACGAGCATGGCGGCCAGCATCCCGACGGCCAGGACCACGCCCATGCGCTGGTAGCCACCCCGGGTCGCGGCGTCCCCGCCGGTCAGCAGCGGAGCCAGCAGCCCGGAGGCCAGGATGCCGAGGGTCAGCACGACCATCCGGAACGCCATCAGCCGGGTGCGTTCGTCATAGCCGATGCGCAGGTCGGCCGGGGTGGCCAGGTAGGGGACCTGGTAGGCGGCGAAGAGCAGGTTGCCGGCGACGAAGAACACCGCCACCCACGCGGCGGCCGCAGCGCCGGTCAGGCCGCCGGGCACGGCGAAGAGCGCGGCGAACGCGACAGGCAGGGCGCAGCCGAGCAGCAGCAGCCGTCGCCGGTCGCCCCGGCGGGCCTGCGCGACGTCGGCGCGGTGCCCCACCCAGGGGTGCAGCAGCACGTCGGCGATCTTGGGCAGCAGCAGCGCGAGGCCGGCCAGCCACGGCCCGACGGCCAGCACGTCGGTGAGGAAGTAGAGCAGCAGCAGGCCCGGCACGGTCACCCAGATGCCCATGCCGAGCGAGCCGGCCGCGAAGCCGGCCAGGGGGCCGCGGGGCAGTGTCGTGTCGGTGGCGGCCGCGGGCCGCCGGTCGAGCCCCGTCATCGCCGCATCCTCTCCGCAATCCAACAGTTGCCGGATTGTAGGGGCAGAATGGCGGTCATGACCATGCCCCGACGCCGTCCGGGCCGGCCCCGGCGCGACGAGACCCGACCAACCCGCGAGGTGGTGCTCACCGCCGCCACCGCGCTGTTCGCCGAGCGCGGCTTCGACGCCGTCGGGCTGCGGGAGGTCGCCGCGGCCGCCGGGGTGGACGTCGCGACGGTCGCCCACCACACGGGACCGAAGGCCGCGCTGTACGAGGCCTGCTTCGCGCGGGTGTTCGCGGTCGAGCGGGAGGTCCTCACCGAGGCCGCCGCGCGGGCCCGCGCGGCCCTGGACTCCGGGCCGGGCGCGGCGCGGCGGGCGCTGCACGACCTGGTGGACGCGTTCGTGGACTTCCTCGAGGACCACCCGGAGACCACCGCGCTGTGGCTGCGGCGCTGGTTGGAGCCGCAGCGGCACGCCGAGCTGGACGAGCGCTACGCCGAGCCGCTGTACCGGCTGGTGGCCGAGCTGCTGACCGCCGCGGCGGACGCCGGCGCGCTGGCCGAGCCGACCCCGCACATCACCGTGCGCAGCCTGGTCTGGGCGACGCACGGGCACGTCGTGGCGCTCGCCGCGGGCACGCCGGGCGCGCGGGAACGGCGCGAGTTCCGGGCGTTCGTGCACCGCCTCCTGGACGGGCTCTACGGACCGCCGGGCCCTTGACGGGCCGCCGCCACCCGACGATTATCCATCGGACGTTGGATTAATTGGGGGCAGCGATGCAGGCACCACCCAGGGTTGCGGTGATCGGCGCCGGCGCGGCCGGGCTCGCCGCCGTCAAGGCACTGCGCGACGCGGCCATCGCGGTGGTCTGCTTCGAGGCCACCGACCAGGTCGGCGGCCTCTGGGTGTACGGGGCACCCGACTCGCCCGCGTACCGCACGCTGCACCTGAACACCAGCCGCGGCCGCACCGAGTTCGCCGACCACCCGATGCCCGCCGACTGGCCCGACTACCCGGACCACACGCGGGTCGCCGGCTACCTGGCCGACTACGCCGACCGGTTCGGGCTGCACGACGCCATCCGCCTGCGGCACACCGTCGAGCGGGTCACCCGGCAACCCGACGGCACGTGGACGGTCGCCGCCAGCGGGCCGGACGGGCCGGTCGAGGTCGCCGTCGAGGCGGTGGTCGTCGCCAACGGCCACAACCGGACGCCCCGGCTGCCCGACCCGCCGTACCCCGGCGCCAGCACGGCCGAGCAGCTGCACAGCCACGACTACCGGGGCCCCGAGCAGTTGACCGGGAAACGCGTCCTGGTCGTCGGGGGCGGCAACTCGGCGATGGACATCGCGGTGGACGCCTCGTACGCCGCCGAGCGGACCCTGCTGTCGCTGCGCCGAGGCGTCTGGGTGGTGCCCAAGTACCTGCTGGGCCGCCCGTCGGACACCCTCAACGGCGCGCTGGCCCGCCGGCTGCCGTGGCGACTGCGCCAGCGCATCAGCCAGACGATGCTCACCGCCACCGTCGGCAGCCCCGCCCGCTACGGGCTCCCCGCGCCCACGCACGGCTTCCTGCAGGACCACCCGACGCTCTCCGACGGGCTGCTGTCCCGGCTGACCCACGGCGACGTCGAAGCCCGCCCCGGCGTCGCCGCCCTGCACGGCGACCGGGTCGAGTTCACCGACGGCCGTACCGACGAGGTCGACCTGATCGTCTGGTGCACCGGCTACCGGGTGGAGATCGGGTTCCTCGACCCCGAGCTGCTCGGCGGCGGCGCCGACACCCTGGCGCTGTACCGGCACGTGTTCCACCCGGACGCCCCCGGGCTGATGTTCGTCGGGCTGATGCAGTCCACCGGGTCCGCGTTCCCCCTGGTCGAGGCGCAAGCCAAGCTGATCGCCGCGCAGCTCGCCGGCCGGTACGTGCTGCCGGAGCCGGAGCGGCAGCGGGCCTTCAGCCGGGCCGAGCTGCGGGCGGCGACGGCCCGCTGGGGCCACCGCCGCCCGGCGATGCGGGTGGACTTCGACGCCTACCTGGCCGAGCTGACCCGGGAACTGGCCTCCGGCGCCCGCCGCGTCCGCCCGGCCGGAGCGGGCCGGTGACGGGCCTGAGCGGCCGACGGGTCCTCGTCACCGGCGCGAGCGGCACCTTCGGCCGGCACCTCGGCGCCGCGCTGACCGCCGCCGGCGCCCGGGTGGTCGGGCTCGACCTGCGCGCGGGAGGCGACGACGACCTGCCGGTGCTCGGCTGCGACCTGACCGACCCGGCCGCCGTCCCCGCCGCGGTGCACGCGGCCGTCGAACGGCTCGGCGGGCTCGACCTGCTGATCAACAACGCCGGGGTCGGTGGTCCCGCCCCGGCCGAGCTGCCCCCCGACGAGGTGGTCCGCCAGCAGTTGGAGGTCAACCTGCTCGCCGCGTGGCGCACCACCGCCGCCGCGCTGCCCCCGCTGCTCGCCGCCCGCGGCCGGGTGATCTTCGTGGCCAGCCGGATGGCGGTGCTGCCGCTGCCGCTCGCCGCCGCGTACGGGGTCAGCAAACGGGCCCTCGTCGCGTACGCCGACGCGCTGCGCCACGAGGTGGGCACCCACGTCGGAGTGAGCGTGGTCTACCCGAGCATGGTGGCCTCACCGATCCACGACAGCACCGCCGAGGCCGGGCTGTCCCTGCGGGGAGTGTCCCGCCCGGAGCCCGTCGAGGGTGTCGTCGCGGCGATCCTGCGCGCCGCCACCGCCCGGCGGGCGCCCCGGGACGTGGCGACCACCCGACGCGGGCGGCTGGAGATGGCCGTCGGCCGGCACGCGCCCGCGCTCGCCGACCGGCTGGTACGCCGTACCCTCGCCGCCCGGCTCGCCGCCGGTGACCTGGACGCCGCGCCGCTGGCCGCCGGGATGCTGCGCCGCCACCGGGGGCGGTGACCGCCGGATCAGGGGGTGGCGACCGCGGCGCGGGAACGGTCGGTGGCGATGCGCACGGCCAGCGCGGCCAGGGCCGTGCCAGTCACCCAGCGCTGCACCCGCAGCCACACCGGCCGGCGGGCGAAGAACCCCGCGAGGGTGCCGGCGCTGAGCACGATCAGCGCGTTGACGCTCAGCGCGACGGTGATCTGGGTCAGGCCCAGCAGGAGGCTCTGCGCGGCCACGTGCCCCCGCGCCGGGTCGACGAACTGGGGCAGCAGCGACACGTACAGGATGGCGATCTTCGGGTTGAGCAGGTTGGTGACCAGGCCCATGGTGAACAGCCGTCGCGGCGGGTCCGGTGGCAGCGGCGCGGGCGTGAACGGCGACCCGCCGCCCGGGCGCAGCGTGCGCCACGCCAGCCACAGCAGGTAGCCGGCGCCGGCCAGCTTCACCACCGCGTACAGCGTCGGGACCAGGACGAACACGGCGGCCAGGCCGGCGACCGCGGTGGCCAGGTAGACGCCGAACCCGGCCGCCACCCCGAGCAGCGAGATCAGCCCGGCGCGGCGGCCCTGCGCGACCGAGCGGGAGACCAGGTAGACCATGTTCGGGCCGGGCGTGAGCACCAGCCCCAGCGCCACCAGGGCGATACCCACCAGCGCACCCATGCCGATCATGACGTTGCCCCCGTTCGCCGTCGCCTGAAGCAGAACCTAGACCGGCCGACGAGCGCGGCCCAGGACCACCCGACCGATGGTGGCCTGCGAATCGGTCACGCGGGCGCAAACCGCCTCCCGGGAATGACCACCCGCGTGAACGCGCTGACCTGTGGCACGTGTGTCGCCGGCCGGAGGCGGCGCGTTACGGTGACCAGGGGAGGTGCCGCAGGTGACCGAGGCGTGGGACGCGGCCGTGGAGGCGCAGATCCGGGGAGCCGTGCAACGCGGCGAGTTCGACAACCTGCCCGGCATGGGCAAGCCGATCCCCGGGCGCGGAACCGCGTACGACGAGTCGTGGTGGATCAAGAGTTTCCTGGAGCGCGAGAAGCTGCCCAGCGACCTGCTGCTGCCCACCCCGCTGCAACTGCGCCGACGCATCGAGCAGGTCCCCGACGAGGTCCGTGACCTGCCCACCGAGCAGTCCGTGCGGGACTTCGTGGGGCAGCTCAACACGCAGATCGTCGCCTGGCTGCGCAACCCCGAGGGGCCCCGGGTGGCCGTGCGGCCGGTGAACGCCGACGAGGTCGTGCGTCGCTGGCGTGCCGAGCGCACCCGACCCGAGGCAACGGCCACCGGCACCGACCCGGCGGCGACCGTCACCGGCCCGGCCATCGCGCCGGCCCGCCGGGCCCGCCGGAGCTGGTGGCTGCGCTGGCGCCGCCGGGGCTGAGAACGGATCAGTCCAGCGCCGCGCGCCAGACCCAGGACGTGCGCCGTGGGTGCCCGGGCAGCTCACCGCGACCGGTCAGCCACAGCAGCACGTCGGGCGCGACGCCGGCCGGGGCGTCCGGAAAGAGGCGCCGCAGCACCAGCGCGCACAGTCGCGGCGACGGCTGCCACGGCACACCGAGGCCGACGGTGATGTCGTAGGTGTGCAGCAACGTCTCGGCCACCCCCATCGCGGCGAAGCCGGCCGGGTCGCAGGGGCCGAAGTGCCAGGCCCGCGCGTCCGGTGTGGCGGCGTCGACGGCGACGGCGAGCAGCTCCGCGCAGGCGCGCGCCACGTGGAGCACCCGCGCCGGGTCCGCGGTGGGGGAGACCCGCAGGTCGTACGGCAGGTAGCCGTCCTGGGCGAGGCCGGTGACCTGACCGGCGTACGCGAGCAGGTCATGCGCGATGTGCGCCGCGGTGGTCCAGCAGCTCCACGTCAGCGTGCCGGCGGGCACCGACCAGTCGCGGTCGCGGTGCGGCGTCAGCGCCCGCGTCATCTCGTCGGCCGCCTCGCGCAGGTCGGCGCCGGTCACCGCTGACAATCGTGGCCCCGGCGGCCAACCCCGTGAAGGGTCGATGCGTGCAAGAATCCATCCTCGCGATCGGGGGGAGGCGGTCAACATGTTGCCCAACCTGGTGGTGGACACGACCATACTGCCGCCGGCGGACCGGTTCGAGTTCTGGTACGCCCTGGTCGCCCAGGAGACGGTGCCCGTACACATCACCAGCGCACGGCTGGACGACTTCGTCGCGTACGCCCAGGCCATCGACCTCGGCCGCATCAGGTTGACCTCGCTGCGGTACCCCTCGCTGCACGCCACCCGGCCCGCGGGCCTGGTCCGCCGAGCGGAGGCGGACATCTACCAGCTCACGCTGCCACTGACGGGTCGCAGCACCCTGGTCCAGGACCGCACCGAGACCACGCTCGTCGCCGCCAGCCAGTTCACCCTGCTGGACACCGCGCGCCCGTACATCGCCCGGCACCATACGGACGGCCCCGGTCTCGCCACGACGATCACCGTGCAGATCCCCTACTCGGCGCTGCCGTTGCCGCCGGACCGGCTGCGCCGTCTGCAGGCCACGCCGGTGCCGTCGCACCTCGGCGTCGCCGGGCTGTTGGTCCACCATCTGCGGAGCATCGCCGCGCATCCGGAGCAGTACGAGGCAGCGCAGGCCGAGATGCTGGGCGGCGTGGCGCTGGACCTGCTCGCCGCCACCCTCGCTCAGCACCTCGACACCGAGGACACCCTCTCGCCGGAGACCCGGCACACCGCGTTGCGTGCCCGCGTCGTGGACTTCATCGACCGCCACCTGGGTAGCGCCGAGCTCAACCCGCGCAGCGTCGCCGCCGCCCACCACATCTCGCTGCGATCGCTGCACCGCCTGTTCGAAGCGGAGGCGACGACTGCCGCCGAGCTCATCCGCGCCAAGCGCCTGGAGCGGTGCCGGCGGGATCTCGGCAACCCGCTGCACCTGCGGCATCCGGTCCACGTCATCGCCGCACGCTGGGGGTTCACCGACAAGGCGCACTTCAGCCGGCTCTTTCGTGCCCACTACGGACGTTCACCCCAGGCGTACCGGATGGCCATGCTGCGCCGGGAACAGTGACCCACTCCGCAGCCTTCCTACGCACCGCCGGTGGGCGGCTAGCGTCGCCGACGATCGGTCGGGTCGTCCGCCACGAAGTCACGGACAGCGGCGCGGATGCTCTCGCCGTACGGGTCGTCCGGTAACGGTGCCAGGTGTTCGCGGGCTCGGGCCAGGTACTCCCGGGCCGGACCGGGATTGCCCAGCCGCCGGTGGCAGTCGGCGAGGTTGAGGTACAGCGACGGCAGGAACGCCTGCACCTGGAGCGAGGGCAGGTGCCGCTTGACGCGTTCGTCGGTCAGCGCGGACACCGCGGCCAGGGCCCGTTCGTCCCACCTCAGCTCCGCATCGAGGGTGTCCTGCAGGTCGGCGAGGTGGTGGGCCAGGGTGCAACGGTGCAGGGCGTCACCGGCGGGGCCGATCTCGTCCCACAGCGCGGTGAGCAGCTCACGGGCCTGGGCGGGTGCGCCGGTATGGCCGAGCTGCACCGCCTCGATGATGCGGGTCATGGTCGGATCGGGTGTCGGCTGGTCGTTCACGTCGCCGATGCTGGGGCCTCGACCGGGTCGAGGGTCAAGCGGGCGACGCGGTTCAAAGAACTGGACGCGGTCAGGTACGGCTTGTAGCTTGCAGGTGACCGCGACACCGCCCGAGGAGGTGAGACCCATGAACGCTCGTTCGATGTGGGTGCTCCCCCTGCCGTCACGGTTGGGCGACTGACGTAGACGTCGCCGGGAGCGCCTCTGACCACAAGGCACTCCCGAAAGGCCACTTCTGTGCCCTCCTGCGTCACCGCCGAACCCACCACTGGCATCTTCGATGTGATCATCGTCGGCTGCGGGCCGACAGGTGCGATGCTCGCCGCCGAACTGCGCCTGCACGACGTGCGGGTCCTCGTCCTGGAGAAGGAGACCGAACCGCCGTCGGCCGTCCGTATCGTCGGCCTGCACATCCGCAGCCTTGAGCTGATGGCGATGCGCGGCCTGCTTTCCCGGCTGCTCGACCATGGGCGCAGGCGTCCGGCCGCCGGCTTCTTCGCCGCCATCAACAAACCCGCGCCCACCGGGCTGGACTCCACGTACGACTATCTGCTGGGCATCCGGCAGCCGGTCATCGAACGTCTGCTCGAAGAACACGCGATCGCCCTGGGCGCGCAGGTCCGGCGCGGCCGGGCGGTCACCGGTCTCGCGCAGGACGACGACTGTGTGACAGTCGAGCTGTCCGACGGGCAACAGCTGCGGACGCGCTACCTCGTCGGTTGTGACGGCGCGCGCAGCGCGGTGCGCAAACTCCTGGGCGTCGGCTTTCCCGGCGAGCCCGCGCGCAACGACACGCTGATGGGCGAGATGGAAGTGGGTGTGCCGTCCGAGGAGATCGCCGCCGCGGTGGCCACGATCCGCGAGACCCAGCACCGATTCTGGGTCCGTCCCGTGGGTGTCGGCGTCTACAGTGTCGTGGTTCCCGCGGCGGGCGTCAGCGACCGTGCGCAACCGCCCACCCTTGAGGACTTCAGACACCAACTGCGGGCCGTGGCCGGAACCGATTTCGGCGTGCACTCCCCGCGCTGGATGTCCCGCTTCGGCGACGCCACCCGGCTGGCCGAGCGGTATCGGGTCGGGCGGGTGCTGCTGGCCGGCGACGCCGCCCACATCCACCCGCCCATCGGCGGGCAGGGCCTCAACCTGGGTGTCCAGGACGCGGTCAACCTCGGCTGGAAGCTGGCCGCGCAGCTGCGTGGCTGGGCGCCGGACACACTGCTGGACAGCTATCACGCCGAACGTCATCCGGTCGCCGCGGACGTGCTGGACAACACCCGCGCCCAGACCGAGCTGCTGTCCAGCGAACCGGGCGCGCGGGCCGTACGCCGGCTGTTCACCGAACTCATGGACTTCGACGAGGTGAACCGCCATCTCCTCGACAAGATCACCGGGGTCGCGATCCGCTACGACATCGGCGACGGCCCCGACCCGCTCGGCCGCCGCCTGCGCGACGTCCAGCTGCGGCACGGCAACCTCTATGCCCAGCTGCACCGGGGCCGTGGCCTGCTGTTGGACCGCACCGAACGCCTCAGCGTCGGCGGCTGGTCAGACCGGGTCGACCACCTCGCGGACCCGACCGCGGATCTGGACGTTCCGGCACTGCTGATGCGCCCCGACGGTCACGTCGCCTGGATCGGCGACGACCAGCAGGACCTGGACGACCACCTGTCGCGCTGGTTCGGCAGGCCCGCCGACTAGAGTCGCCGACTCTGGCGGAAGACCGGCGTCGCGCCACGCGGCGGCGGGGTCGGGCGCTCGGCGTCAGTCCAGGACTGGCGTCGAGCGCCCGTCGTCCACGGTGTACGTGCCCGCGGAGATCACGCCGAGGGCCGTGGGCGTCAGGGTCAGTGAGACAACGCCGCCGGGCAGCACGCGCGCGCTCTGGTCAGAGGCCGCGAACGTCGCGGGCGCCGATCCGTCCGGGAACAGGCGTTTCCCGGTTCCGACGACGACCGGGTACTGCAGCAACCGATAGAGGTCGACAAGTCCGGCCTGGTGCAGCGCCTGCACGAGCCTCCAACTGCCGTGGACCTGGAGCTCGCCTCCCGGAAGCTCCTTGAGCCGGCGCACGGCGTCGACGATGCCGGTGCGCAGGATCGTCGTCGGACTCCAATGGGCCTCCTCGTCGGTCAGCGTCTCGCTGACGACGTACTTCGGCAGACTGTTCAGTTTGGTGGCGATCAGGTTGCCGGGCTCGGTGACCTTCGGCCAGTACCCGCCGAGCAGGCCGTAGCTCGTGCGGCCGAAGAGGAACGCGTCGGCCGCACGGAACCAGCCCTCGACGACCTCGTTGGTGTGCGTGGATGCATGGGGGACGAGCCAGCCGCCACGGTCGAAGCCGCCCGAGCGGTCCTCGTCGGGAGCTCCCGGCCCCTGCATGACTCCGTCGAGGCTGACGAAAACGTTGACACTGAGAAGCACGGTTCTCCTCCGCATTCCGGTCGGGGACAGCCGCCGGGGGTGACGGCAGACGGAGGCTAGCTGCCCGGCCGCAGGCCGGTCTTGTACAGGAACGACATCGTCGCGTCGTCGCCCGCCCGCAGGCCTCGCGCGGTGCGCCCGACGTAGCGCCGCAGCGCATGTGCCAGGTGAGCCTGGTCGAAGTACCCCAGCGCCTCGACGACCCCGCACCAGTCGAGACCGTCGCGCAGCATGGTGGCCGCGGCACTCGCACGATCGATCTGGGTCACGGCGGTCCGCGACAGGCCGGTGATCGCGCGGTGCTGCCGCTGGAGGGTCCGCGTTGACCGGTGACCATCGGGCTGTTCACTCTGCAAAGGCGACGGCACCAGCAGCCCTGCGTGGCGCAGGCACCGGACGAACTGCTCGACGTTGTCGTACGTCGGCGCTTCCCAGTCCTCGCCGCCGATGACCACCCGACCCGAGTCCGTCGCCGGGAAGGGCACGTAACCGTCGACGATCGAGGCCGCGGGATGCGGCCGAAGGACGGCGCCGAGCGTGAGTCGGATCCCGAGGAACTCGGCGTCCGGCGGAACCGGCGCGGTCGTCGCCCGTGTCTCCGGTCCGCGCAGACTGGCGAGGACACGCCCCTGCGTCCGCGTGATGATCAGGTGGCTGCACGTGCGCGCCGTCGACGTCATCGTGTCGGCGGCACCGCTGCGCGTACGCCACACACGGTCGACGATGCCCGCGTCCGCATCGGTGTCGCGATGCTCGAATCGCAAGCCCAAGGCCCCTCCATCGCGTCCTGGCGTCGTCGGCTCCTGAGCGTAGAGGAGCGAGCAGCCGGCCGGTCGGCGCGTATTTATGGTTTACCGATAACGATAATCCTTTAATTCACCCCCACAAAAAGGGCATACCGTGCCCGCACCATAATGACAGTTATTGTGCGTAAGGCGGCAGGATGGTGTACGCGCGGGATCGCGGCTGCTGGCCAGCATCGTGTTGAGTGCCAGCCGCACGGCAGATCAGTGCGGAGCCCATCACCGGCTATGACGAACCAGGGCGTACGTAGGGCGGCATGAGCGGATGGTGCTCACCACGTGACGAGATCGGTCAGTGCGGCGCTGGTCGCTTCGTCGGCAGGTAGGAATGCTTCCAGTCGCAGCTCGGCGATGGTGACGTCGGTGGCGGTACCGAAGTGGGTGAGTGTGGTGATGAGCCGCAGTTCTTGACTGTCCGCGCTGCTCGTGCGCAGGTGCAGCGGCACCGCGAACCCGAGGTGGTGTGGCGAGAGTTGCCGTGGCCGAGGGGGTACCAGGTCGACGAGTTCCTCGGCGAGGCGCTGGAGCCGGTCACTGGGGTTGCGGACGCTTTCGGCCTGGACGCTGTCGATGACGTGCCAGGCCCATTCGTCGAGGTTGACGATGCGGGGTGCGAGGCCGCGGGGATGCAGCAGGACTCGGGGGACGCTCACGGGTGGGGTGAGCAGGTGTGGGTCCACTCCGCCGGTGATCATGTGGAAGCCGGCGTTGGCGGAGATGAGGTCGCCGTGCCGGTCGACGATCACAGCCGGGTACGGCAGGTGGCCGTGCAGGACGCGCTCAAGGGCGGTCCGGACCGGCGCCAACTGGGGATCATCCAGGTCGGTCTGTGGGTACGCGGGCGCGAATCCTGCGGCGAGGAGCAGTTCGTTGCGTTCGCGGATCGGCACGGTCAGCGACTCGGCCAGCCGTATGATCATCGCCCGGCCGGGGGTCGAGCGTCCGCTCTCGATGAAGCTGACGTGCCGTTGCGTGGTGCCGGCGCGCACTGCCAGTTCGAGTTGGCTGACGCGTCGCCGGGTGCGCCATGTGCGCAACGCGGCCGCGAGTCCGCCGCTCGCGGATTCGGTGATCACTTTACCTGTGTACCGGGTGCCGCGACCGGTTGGCGATTCCCTCCAGGGAATTGTCGCGGCGCGTCGGGCGCAGAACAGTCGTGGTCGCAACGATCATCCACGACCCGAAAGATCACCATGACTGACATCGACCTGAAGAACCTCACCGACCGCTACGTCGCGGTGTGGAGCGAACCGGACCCGGACCATCGCCGCGCGGCCGTTCGCGAGCTCTGGTCCACCGACGGGATCCATGTCCTGCAGCCGCCTCAAGAGATGCGACATGCCGCCGAGGGCCTGGGGTTCGATCGTCTCGTCTTGCAGGCGCGCGGGCATGACGAACTGGAGGTGCGGGTGCGGCGCGCGTACGAGGAGTTCGTCGCCCCGGGCACTTTCGTGTTCCGCTCCCGCGGGGACGCCGAGCGGCTCCACGACATGGTCAAGTTTCGCTGGGAGATGGTGCCGCGCGACGGTGGCGACGTGGCCGGTGTCGGGCTGGAGATCCTCGTGCTCGGCGCGGACGGGCGCATCGTCAGCGACTACCAGTTCATCGAGGGATGACGGCGATGACTGCGACGCTGCCCCCGTCCGTGCGCAGCTATCACGTCACCAGCGGCGACGGCATCGATGGACTGTCGCTGCGCAGCCACGAACCGCGCACGCCGGGTATCGGTGAGGTCGCAGTCGCGGTCCACGCCGTCTCGCTCAGCTTCCGCGATCTGCTGGTGCTGCGTGGGCAGTATGTGCTGCCGGTCAGACCGGACGTCGTCCCCGTCTCCGACGGTGCCGGGCGGGTCATCGCCGTGGGCCCAGGTGTTCAGCGGGTGCGACCGGGGGACCGGGTGACCGCCGCGCTGTTTCCGCACTGGCTGGACGGTCCCCTGAAACCGTCATTACTGCCACAACTGGGAGGCTCCCTCGACGGCATGCTCACCGAACTCGCCGTCCTGCCGGAGCAAGCCCTGGTCCCGATCCCTGAACACCTCTCCTACGCCGAGGCCGCGACGTTGCCGTGCGCCGCAGTCACGGCGTGGAACGCGCTGACCGGGGACGGTCCGGGGATCCAACCGAAGCACACGGTACTGACGACCGGCTCGGGCGGCGTATCACTGTTCGCGGTACAACTGGCCACACTTCGCGGCGCGCGAGTGATCGCCACGACCGGCCGGGCGGAGAAGGAGCAGCGCCTTCGTGACCTGGGCGCCGACGAGGTCGTCAACTATCGCGCCGTTCCCGACTGGCACAACGCGGTCCGCGACATCACCGGCGGGCGAGGGGTCGACCGGGTCGTCGACACTGCCGGAACACTGGAGCAGTCACTGAAGTCGCTTGCCGTCAACGGGCATGTCGCGTTCGTCGGGTCCCTGTCCGGAGACTTGCCACCACTCGACCCTCGCCTGCTGTTCGGTGTCGCCGCGACGGTCCGGGCGTTGGCAGTCGGAAGTCGCGCGCAGTTCACCCAGCTGAACGAGATCATCGCCGCGCACCAGGTTCGGCCCGTCATCGACCTGGTGTTCCCCTTCGAGGAAGTCGGGGCGGCGTTCCGGTACTACGAATCGGCCAGGCCGTTCGGAAAGGTCATCATCGAAATCCGATGACCGGCGTGCGTGGCGGCGCAATCCGCCACGCACGCTCGTCGGCGAGGAGGCGGAGCGGAGCTGCCGCGAAACTGTCGTGTCGTCGGAGTGCTGACGACCGGCGTCCCGGAAATTCTTCAAAAAAGTCCGGGAAGGGGTGTCGGATCGGGGCGGTGGTGTTCGTGGCACGAGTGAGGCCGCCCGCGAGGGGCGGCGCCAAGGTGAAGGAACCGCGATCATGAAGCTGACGACCATGACCCAGGTCACCCTCGATGGAGTGATGCAGGGAAACGGCGCCTCGTCGGATGACCGCAGGAACGGATTCGAGCGCGGCGGGTGGGCCCGGGGGGCGGGTGACGACGGGACCAGGACGTTCATCACGCAGACCTACCAGCGCGCCGAAGCGTTCCTGTTCGGCCGGCGCACCTACGAGTTGTTCGCCAGCTCCTGGGGATCGGTCGGGCAGATGCGCGCACATCCCATCGGCGTGGCCCTGAAGGAGGCCCCCAAGTACGTTGCCTCGTCCACGCTCACCGCGCCGCGTTGGGAGGACACGACCGTACTCGGCGGTGACCTCGCGGCGGCCATCAACGAGCTGAAGGCCAAGCCCGGGGGTGAACTGCAGGTGCACGGCAGTGGCGCCCTGATCCGGTGGCTGCTGGCGAACGATCTGGTCGACGAGATGACTCTGATCGTGATCCCGGTGATCGTCGGCCAGGGCGCGAGACTGTTCCCGGAGACCGGTCCGGATCTTGCGCTCGACCTGGTCGAGTCTCGGGTCGACACGAAGGGCGTGTCGATCCAGGTCTACCGGCCGGCCGGTCGCCCGCGGTATGCAACGGCCTGAAGTCCCCGTACCACCGAACCAGCTGTCCGGACACCACAGGAGATGATCTTCAGATGCAGTATCTGGTTTCCGTGATCGACGACAAGAGCAATCCCGGTAGCACGGACCGGCAGCCTGCCATCAGCGCGTTCAACGAACGACTGATCGCCGAGGGCTACTGGGTTTTCGCGGGCGGGCTCGCGGACACGACCGCGGCCACCGTCATCGACAACCGGGGCGAGCACGCGGTGTTCAGCGACGGGCCTTTCGTGGAGTCGAAGGAGTACCTCGCCGGCGTCTGGGTGTGGGAGGCCCCCGATCTGGATGTGGCGCTCAAGCTCGCCACCGAGGCGTCGAAGGTCTGCGATCGCAAGGTCGAGGTGCGGCCGTTCCTGTGAGCGACGTCGAGGAGGCGATCACCCGGGTCCACCATGACGAGTGGGCCCGGGTGGTCGCCTCGCTGACCCGACGGTTCGGTGACCTCGACATCGCCGAGGAGGCAGCGGCCGAGGCGTTCGCGAGCGCCGTGCAGCGGTGGCCGGCCGACGGCGTACCTCCCAACCCCGGCGCCTGGCTGACCACCACCGCCGTGCGCAAGGCCATCGACCGGATCCGGCGCGAGAACAAGCGCGACGACAAACACAAGGAGGCTCAGATGGTGTACGACAACTCCCCAGCCGAGCCTCTCGGCGCCATCGACGACGACCGGCTGCGGCTGATTTTCACCTGCTGTCACCCGGCGCTGGCGATGGAAGCCCGCGTGGCGCTGACCCTGCGCATGCTCGGTGGCCTGACCGTGCCCGAGATCGCCCGCGCCTTCCTGGTGCCGGCGACCACCGTGGAACAGCGAATCACCCGCGCCAAAGCCAAGATCAAGGCGGCTCGGATCCCGTATCGGGTGCCGTCCGCGGAGGATCTTCCGGGACGCGTCTCCGGCGTACTCGCCGTGCTGTATCTCGTCTTCAACGAGGGCTACCTCGCGACCGGCCCCGACACCGATCCCGTCCGTCACGACCTGACCGCCGAGGCGATCCGGCTCACCCGCCTGATCCGCGCTCTGCTGCCGCAGGACGGTGAGGTGGCCGGGCTGCTGGGGCTGATGCTGCTCACCGAGGCCCGCCGCACCGCTCGGGTCTCGGCCAGCGGCGAACTGGTCACCCTCGACCAGCAGGACCGTGGGGCCTGGGACGAGGCGCTGATCGCCGAGGGCCACCGGCTCGTGCGCGAACGCCTCGCCGCTGCCGCCGCCGGGGTGGCTCCGGGCCGTTACCAGATCCTCGCCGCGATCAACGCCGTGCACACCTCCGCCCGCGACATCCGCGACACCGACTGGTCGCAGGTCATCGCCCTCTATGACCAACTCGTCCACCTCGACTCCTCGCCGATCGTCGCCCTCAACCGGGCCATCGCGGTCGCCGAGCTCGACGGACCGGAGGTGGCGCTGGCGGCCGTCGACCGTCTTGAGGACAAGCTGGCCGGCTATCACGCCTACCATGCGACCCGCGCCGACCTGCTGCGCCGGCTGGGCCACAGTGAGCAGTCACGCGCGGCCTACGACAAGGCCATCGAGCTCGCCGGCAACACCGCCCAGACCGCCAACCTGGCCCGCCGCCGCGACCAACTGCGGTAGCGCCACGAATCCCGGACCGTCCGGAGCAGCAACTCCTGCACGGCGTCCAGGGACCTGCTCTTGACTCGGATCGGCCCGCTATTCATCGACGTGGACCGTCCGGGCTGCCGCACGGGTGCCCACCTGGATAAGGCATCAACCGCAGGAGGCCGGGGCATTAGTGTTCGAGTGTGGACTGCTACACCTGTGACCAGAACCGGCAGATCGACACCCTGCCCGTCCGTGAACTCGTCGCTGCTGACGAGCACTGGCGGGTCGCCCACGCGCTCGACTCGGCCTTGCCCGGCTGGCTGGTGCTCGTCCCGCGCCGACACGTGACGGCGATCGCCGCGCTGTCCGACGCCGAAGCGGCCAGCCTCGGCACGTGGCAGGTCCGGCTGTCGCGCGCCCTGCACGCCGTGACGGGATGCGCGAAGACCTACGTCATCCAGCTCGCCGAGAAGGAAGGCTTCGCCCACGTGCACTTTCACGTGGTGCCACGGATGCCCGATCTTCCGGACGATCGCCGCGGACCTAGGGTCTTCGGCTACCTGAACGCCGCCGAGGGTGACCGTCTCGACCAGGCGCGGCAGGATGACATCGCCGCAGCTCTGCGCGCACAGCTCGACCCGGCCGGATGAGGAGCGGGTGACGAAGGCCTACCGTGGGACGTACCCCGAGCGGGCCTGAGCGGCCTCGGCGGCCTGGCGCTCGCGCCAGCGGCGCTGGCTGTCCCGATTGCAGGCGCGGCACGTGCGGCGGTACCGGCCCGTCGACCCGTCGAGTTCGCGCTCGTGCCCGTTGCGGCAGGTCGGCGTCTGCGCTCGCGTGCGGCAGTTGTCGGCGTGGCTGACCTGCCGCAGATGGGTGGGCTCGACGCAGTCCCGCGCGGGGCAGAGGTGGTCGACCTCCAGGTGCGGGTCGTACCCGCCGACGAAGACGGCGTACGCCGCGATGTGCGCCCAGGCGCGGCCGGCGACCTTCTGGTACGCGCCGCGCTGGGAGCCGTAGCCGCGGATGATCAGGCAGCCGTCGGCCTGGCGGACCGACCGCGCCAGCAGATAGTCCCGCAGACTGTCCTCGGTGAAGTGTCGGGACAGACCCTTGACCCCGCTGAGCACACCGTCACCCTAGCCGGGGAGGCGGGCCGCCTGTTCGGGCAGGTCCACGTCGGTGTCGTCGGCGATGTCGGCGCAGGGGACCAGTCGTACCCTCTCGCCCTGTGCCCGCAGGTAGTCCCGCGCGCCCCGGTCTCCGGTGGCCGCCTCTGCCACGCCGGCCCAGTGCTGTCGGCCGAGCAGCACCGGATGCCCGCGCCTACCGTCCGCATAGGTGGCCACGGCGAGGGAGTCGACGGTGGCGTCGAGGGCGACACGGCGTACCGCCTCGGGGGTGAGGCCTGGCATGTCGACCAGGGTGACCACGACTGCCACGGCCGGGCTGGCCGCCACGGCGGACAGCCCGGCCCGCAGGGATGAGCCCATGCCAGTCGCCCAGTCGTCGTTGAGGACCACGCCGGGCAGTCGCGTCCGGGAGCGCACCTCGTCGGCCTGCGCGCCGAGCACCACCACGACCGGCTGGCAGCCGGCGGCCGTGAGGATCGCCGCCGCGTGGTCCACCAGCAGTCGCCCCCGGTACGGCAGCAGGGCCTTCGGCATGCCGAGTCGACGCCCGCCGCCGGCCGCGAGGAGCAGTCCCGCCGTCACCATGGGCCGAGCGTAGTCAGCCCGGTGGCGAGCGGGATGAGCTTCAGGGGGTGAAACCCACCGGCCGGGACCGCTAGCATGCATCTCGTATCTGCTGTCACGTATTTACGGTGAGGTGCCGGATGACACCGGACGAGACGTCGGCGTGGCAACGACTCTGCCCCCTGCCGATGGCCCAGCTCGACCCGCTGCCGGCCATCGCCCGACACCTGGATCACCCCGACACCGCGCGCCGGCTCGCGGCGGCCGACGCGGGGCGCACCCCACCGGACGACGTCCTCGCCGACCTGCGGGAGATCGGCGTCGCCGCCGTGTACGACCCCGCCAGCGCCACCGCCGTGCACGTCAACGCCCTCAACGCGCAGGCCGCGCGGCACAGCGGAAGCCTCGCCATCACGCTCGGGGTCAACGCGCTGGCCCTGCTGCCGCTCTGCATCGCCGGCACACCGCAGCAGCGTGACCGGGCCGGCGCGGTGCTGCGCGGCGGAGGCGCCGCCGCCATGCTGCTCACCGAGCTGGAGCACGGCAGCAACCTGGCCCGCACCGGCACCCGCGCCGACGCGGTCGACGGCGGATACCGGCTGACCGGGGAGAAGCACCTCATCAACGGCGGCACCTGGCACGACCTGCTGATCACCCTGGCCCGGCTCGCCGACACCGACCGCTTCGGCCTGTTCCTGGCCGAACGCGACGACACGGTGACGGCCCTGCCCCGGTGGCGGACGCTGCCCGCCGTTGCCGCCGACATCTCCGGCGTACGGTTCGCCGGCACCCCGGCCCAACCGATCGGTACGCCGGGCGACGGGCTGACCATCCTGCAACTGACCCTGGCGCTGTCGCGCGGTGGAATCGGCTCACTCGCCTCCGGCGCCGCCAGCGGGGCGCTCGCTGCGGCCGTGCGGTACGCCCGCGAGCGCGACGTCTACGGCGAACCGATCGTGCACCTCGGCGCGATCGCCGAACACCTCGTGCGGGCGGCGGCCCTCGACGTGCTGGTCGCGGCGACCGCCGTGAAGGCCACCTTCCTCATCAACGCGCTCGGGCCAGCCGCCGCGTACGCCGCCGCGGTGGCCAAGTACGCCTGCTGCGAGCTGGCCGAGCAGGCCGTCACCGAGGGCCGCGCGGTGCTGGGCTCACGGGCCCTCGTCGAGGAGTTCGGGTACGCCGCGCGGGTCCGTGACGTGCTGCTCTACGGCGTGTTCGACGGCACCCGCCACATCCTGCTGGACCAGTTGCAGTGGCGGTTGGAACGCTTCGCCGCCGGCTCCGACCGCTCCGGTGACGGCTATCCGGTGCTGGCCGAGGCGTACTCCGGGACGCCGCAACCGCTGGTGCGGGCCGCGCGGCTGCGACTGCGGCCGTACGCGCCGGGACCGGCGGCCCGCGCCGCGACGCTCGCCGCGCGCACCTGTCGTCCGGGGGTGGCCGCGCTCGGCGTGCTGTTCACCCGCCTGGTCGACCTGGTCGGGC
>NZ_MUZA01000092.1 GCF_021442385.1 Micromonospora sp. MH99 | reverse complement strand
GCGGTCCGGGCCCTGGCGGGGGCGCCGAAGGTGGCGCTGAGCATGCCGCTGCCCGACGACTCGGACGCGCCGGCCGCGCTGCGCGCGGTCGCGGAGGGCGCGCTGCTCGGCGGGTACCGGTTCGCCGGCTACAAGACCCGTCCGCAGCCGACCCGGCGCGAGCCGGTGGCCGAGGTGCTGATCTCCGTTCCGGACGCCGCCGAGCCGGCAGCCCAGGCGGAGATCACCCGCGCGCAGGCGGTCGCCGGCGCGGTGCGGCTCAGCCGGGACTGGGTGAACACCGCCCCGAACGAGCTGCGGCCCCCGTCGTTCGCCGACGCCGTGGCCGCCGCCGCCCGTGACGCGGGCCTCGGCGTCGAGGTGCTGGACGAGGCGGCGCTGGCCGCGGGCGGGTACGGCGGCATCATCGCGGTCGGGCAGGGCTCGGAGGCCCCGCCGCGACTGGTGAAGCTCACCTACACCCCGCAGGACGGCGGCAACGGCAAGCGGGTCGCGCTGGTCGGCAAGGGGATCACCTTCGACACCGGTGGCATCTCGATCAAGCCGGCGCAGGGCATGTGGGAGATGAAGTCCGACATGGCGGGCGCCGCCGCGGTGGGCGCTGCCATGCTGGCGATCGCCGCGCTGAAGCCGGCCGTGGCGGTCAGCGCGTACCTGCCGATGGCCGAGAACATGCCGTCGGGCACCAGCTACCGGCCGGGCGACGTGATCAGCATGTTCAGCGGCAAGAAGGTGGAGGTGCTGAACACCGACGCCGAGGGCCGCATGGTCCTGGCCGACGCCATCGCCCGCGCGTGCGCCGACGGCACCGACTACCTGTTCGAGACCTCCACCCTGACCGGCGGTCAGGTGATCGCGCTGGGCAAGCGGGTGGCCGGCGTGATGGGCACCCCCGAGCTGTGCGAGCGGGTCCGGACGGTCGGCGACGCGGTCGGCGAGCCGGCCTGGCCGATGCCGCTGCCGGACGACGTGCGCAAGGGCATGGATTCCGACGTGGCGGACATCTCGCAGGTCAACGCCGGGATGGACCGGGCCGGGCACATGCTGCAGGGCGGTGTGTTCCTGCGTGAGTTCGTGGCCGACGACGTGGCGTGGGCGCACATCGACATCGCCGGGCCGGGCTACCACTCGGGCGAGCCGACGGGCTACTGGACCAAGGGCGGCACCGGCGTGCCGGTCCGCACGCTGGTGCAGCTGGTCGAGGACGTCGCCGCCAACGGCTGACGTGGTGCCGAGGGGCCCCACCCGGGGCCCCTCGGCAGGTCAGTACTGGTCGGGGCGGCGCTTGCGGCGTTCGTTGAAGTCGCGCATCCGCTGCGGGTAGCCCATCAGCCGGACGTCGTACACCGGGATGCCCATCCGGTACGCGAAGCGCCGCGCGCCGTCCGGGCCGTCGATGCGGCGGCGCGTCCACTCCCCGTCGTCGGCGATCAGAATGACCGTGGTCTGGGTGACAGTCGTCCGGGGCTCGATGAACGCCTCGACGCCGCGCCGACTGCGGATGAAGTTCGCGAGATGGTCCAGATCGCCACTGTCGGCCGCGCGGTCGTGGCTCAGCACACGCGCCTGCTTCCGGCGCCGGAACAACCCCACCGAACCTCTCCCCCATGTCACGTCATCGACAACGGTGCCAAGGGTACGTGTCGATGACGTGTCGTTGGGCACCTCACTACGCACCCTGTGCCCGGTGGTGACAAGATGACCGAGGTGGGGTGTGTCCGTGTTACCCCGTAGTGACCCCCGATGCAGCGACGCGACCTGGGAGTTGGACGTGAGCGAGCCGAACGAAGCGACCTTCGACATCGTCATTCTCGGAGGTGGCAGCGGCGGCTACGCGACCGCGCTGCGCGCCGTCCAGCTGGGCCTGAAGGTCGCGCTTATCGAAAAGGGCAAGCTCGGCGGGACCTGCCTGCACAACGGCTGCATCCCGACCAAGGCGCTGCTGCACGCGGCGGAGATCGCCGACCAGACCCGCGAGTCGGAGCAGTTTGGCGTCAAGGCCGAACTGGTCGGCATCGACATGGCCGGCGTCAACTCGTACAAGGACGGCGTGATCGCCCGGCTCTACAAGGGCCTGCAGGGCATGCTGAAGGGCAACAAGGCGATCACCATCGTCGAGGGTCACGGCAAGCTGGTCGGCAAGAACGTGGTCGAGGTGGACGGCAAGCGTTACACCGGCCGCAACGTCGTGCTGGCCTCCGGCTCGTACGCCAAGAGCCTGCCCGGCCTGGAGGTCGACGGCGAGCGGATCATCACGAGCGACCACGCGTTGACCCTGGACCGGATCCCGTCGTCGGTGATCGTGCTCGGCGGCGGCGTGATCGGCGTCGAGTTCGCCAGCGTGTGGAAGTCCTTCGGCGTGGACGTGACGATCGTCGAGGCGCTGCCCCGACTGGTCGCCGCCGAGGACGAGGAGTCGTCCAAGGCGCTGGAGCGGGCGTTCCGCAAGCGGAAAATCAACTTCAAGGTCGGCAAGCCGTTCGAGAAGGTCGAGAAGACCGACAACGGCGTCAAGCTGACCATTCAGGGCGGCGAGACCGTCGAGGCCGAGCTGCTGCTGGTCGCCGTCGGTCGCGGCCCGAACACCGCCAACCTCGGGTACGAGGAGCAGGGCGTCAAGATGGACCGCGGCTACGTGCTGACCGACGAGCGGCTGCGCACCAGCGTGCCGAACGTCTACGCCGTCGGCGACATCGTGCCCGGCCTCCAGCTCGCGCACCGGGGTTTCCAGCAGGGCATCTTCGTCGCCGAGGAGATCGCCGGGCAGACCCCGGCCGTCATCGACGAGGTGGGCATCCCGCGAGTCACCTACTGCGACCCGGAGCTGGCGTCGGTGGGTCTGACCGAGACGAAGGCCAAGGAGCAGTACGGGGCCGACAAGGTCAAGACCTACAACTACAACCTGGGCGGTAACGGCAAGAGCCAGATCCTCAAGACCACCGGCTTCGTGAAGCTGGTCCGGGTCGAGGACGGCCCCGTCGTCGGCGTCCACATGGTCGGCGCGCGGGTGGGTGAGCTGATCGGTGAGGCGCAGCTCATCTACAACTGGGAGGCCTACCCGGCCGAGGTCGCCCAGCTCGTGCACGCCCACCCCACCCAGAACGAGGCCCTGGGCGAGGCGCACCTGGCCCTCGCCGGCAAGCCGCTGCACGCGCACGCCTGATCACCCAAACCGCGGCGTCCGGCGACGGGCGAAGATCCCCCAAGGGGAATGAAGGAGTCTGGAGAACATGCCGGTATCGGTCACCATGCCCCGGCTCGGCGAGAGCGTCACCGAGGGCACCGTCACGCGCTGGCTCAAGCAGGAGGGCGACACGGTCGAGGTCGACGAGCCCCTGCTCGAGGTCTCGACCGACAAGGTCGACACCGAGATCCCGTCGCCCGCGGCGGGCGTGCTGAGCCGGATCGTGGTCGGCGAGGACGAGACCGCCGAGGTCGGCAGCGAGCTGGCCGTCATCGCCGGTGAGGGCGAGTCGACCGGTGGCGGCGAGGCCGCGCCGCAGGAGCAGGCCCCGGCCGAGAAGGTCGAGCCGGCCGCCGAGCCGACGGCCGCCGCCGAGGGCACCGCCGACGAGGTGGCCCAGGACGAGGCCCCGGCCGAGACGCCGGCTCCGGCCGCCGCGTCGTCGGGCGAGGGCACCGCGGTGAAGATGCCGGCCCTGGGTGAGAGCGTCACCGAGGGTACGGTCACGCGCTGGCTCAAGCAGGTCGGCGACACCATCGAGGTGGACGAGCCGCTGCTGGAGGTCTCCACCGACAAGGTGGACACGGAGATCCCGTCGCCGGTCGCCGGCACGGTGCTGGAGATCAAGGTCGCCGAGGACGAGACCGCCGACGTCGGCGCCGACCTGGCGATCATCGGCGTCGCCGGTGGTGCCCCCGCTCAGGCCAAGCCCGAGCCGAAGCCCGAGCCGAAGGCGGAGGCCGCGCCGGCGCCGAAGGCCGAGCCGAAGCCGGAGCCGAAGGTCGAGGAGCCCACGTCGGGCGCGTCGTACAACGAGCCGGCCGCTGAGGCGGAGACCTCGGCGCAGCCGGCGCAGGCCGAGCAGGCGGCTCAGCCGTCCGCGCCGACCGCCGCGCCGCAGCGCCCGTCCGCTCCGGCGCCGGGTGGCGGCGAGGAGGCCGCCGGGTACGTCACCCCGCTGGTCCGCAAGCTGGCCAGCGAGCACGGCGTCGACCTGGCCTCGCTCAACGGCACCGGTGTGGGTGGCCGCATCCGCAAGCAGGACGTCCTCGACGCGGCCGAGAAGGCCAAGGCCGCCACTGCCGCGCCGGCTCCGGCCGCACAGCCGGCCGCCGCGCCGTCGGCCCCTGCGGCCAAGCCGGCCGCCAAGGCGCAGCCGAGCGCCAAGCGGGGCACCACGGAGAAGCTGCCGAGGATCCGGGCGACGATCGCCAAGCGGATGCAGCAGTCGCTGCACGAGACGGCGCAGCTGACCACTGTCGTCGAGGTCGACGTCACCAAGGTCGCCAAGCTGCGGGCCCAGGCCAAGGACTCGTTCCTGGCCAAGCACGGCGTGAAGCTGTCCTTCCTGCCGTTCTTCGCCCTCGCCGCCATCGAGGCCCTGCAGACCCACCCGATCATCCAGGCCAGCATGGACCTGGACGGTGGCACGATCACCTACCCGGCCGCCGAGCACCTCGGTATCGCCGTGGACACCGAGCGCGGCCTGCTCGTGCCGGTCATCCACAACGCCGGTGACCTCAACATGGGCGGCATCGCCAAGCGGATCGCCGACCTGGCCGAGCGCACCCGGAACAACAAGATCACCCCGGACGAGATGGCCGGCGCGACCTTCACGCTCACCAACACGGGCAGCCGGGGCGCTCTCTTCGACACTCCGATCGTGCCGTCGCCGCAGTCGGCGATGCTCGGTACGGGTGCCGTGGTGAAGCGTCCGGTCGTGGTCAACGACCCGGAGCTGGGCGAGGTCATCGCGGTCCGGTCGATGGTCTACCTGGCCATGTCCTACGACCACCGCCTGATCGACGGTGCCGACGCGGCCCGCTTCCTGACCGCGGTCAAGGAGCGGCTGGAGGGCGGCAACTTCGAGTCGGAGCTGGGCCTGGCCTGATCCGCAGTAACGCCGAAAGGGGCGCCCCGGTCGTCGACCGGGGCGCCCCTTCGTCTACGCCGCTCAGCCCTTGAGCAGATCCGTCGAGACCTTCCAGAGCCGTTCGGCGGCCTCCGGGTCCAGCGCGTAGTCGGCGACGCCGGTGCGGCCGCCGGGCCGGGCCGGGGCGGCCTGTTGACAGTCCTCGAAGTAGCGCCCACCCACCCCGTCGAGCAGTGGGGAGGCGGCGACCAGCACCGAGGTGGCGGCGCCCTGTTCGACGCTCTTCCAGGCCGCCGCGTTACCGGCGCGCATCCGATTCAACTCCTCCTCGCTCACGTAACGCTGGAGGTTGGTCTGGATCGCGCCGGGCATCAGCGAGTTGGCGAAGATGCCGTCGTCGGCCCAGCGGCGGGTCGCCTCCACGGCGAAGAGCACGTTGGCCGTCTTGGACTGCCCGTACGCCTGCCACGGCTCGTACTCGCGGCGGTCGTACTGGATGTCGTCGAAGACCACCGGCGAGCGCAGGTGGGCGGCGGAGCTGACCGAGGCGATCCGGGCCCCGTCGGCGGCGGCGAGCGCCGGGCGCAGCCCGGTGGCGAGCGCGAAGTGCCCGAGGTGGTTGGTGGCGAACTGCATCTCCCAGCCCTGTGCGGTGCGGCTCAGCGGCGCGGCCATGATGCCGGCGTTGTTGACCAGGATGTGCAGCGGGCCGTCCCAGTTGGCCACGAAGTCGGCGACCGAATCCTGGTCGGCGAGGTCGAGCGGGGCGATCAGCACACGGTCGTTGCCTGTGGTGCCGGCGATGTCGTCGGCGGCCTTCTGGCCGGCGTCGGGGTTGCGCACGGCCAGGGTGACCTCCGCGCCGGCGCTGGCCAGGGCACGGGCGGTCTCCACGCCGATGCCGGACGAGCCGCCGGTGACTATCGCCCGCCGGCCGACGAGGTCCACGCCCCGGATCACGTCCATGGCCGTGGAGTCATGGGCGAACGAAGTGGTGATCGGATTGCTCGTCGTCATGATCCATCCTTGTCCAGGGTGGGGCGGGCCGGTCGGCTCGCTTCGGGCCGCGATCCAGGCGGTTTCCCGCCCCGGACCGGAGGTAACGTCCGGCGCCCACCCGTACGCCCAGAGCCGGCACCGGCTGCTCGACCTGCTGATGGGCGGCCTGCGGCCCCCGCGACGCGGGCTGACCCGTTCCGTCCTCCGGGCAGGCCGGACGCTGCCAGAGTGGGACCGTGGGCGGCTTCCGGCGGAGTGGACAACTGGGACCAGCCGTCCCGATCGCCCCCGGCGCCCGGGTGGACAAGTTCGAGGTCTTCTTCGACCTGGTCTTCGTCTTCTCGTTCTTCATCATCACTCGCGCCACCGCCGCGAACATCTCCGGTCGACAACTGCTGCACGCCGCCCTGGTGCTGGCCGTGCTCTGGTGGTGCTGGGTGGTGCACAGCCTGGTCGCCACCCGGGTACGGCTCGGCGAGGGGTACGTCCCGGTGCTCATGGTGGTGGCGATGGCCGCCCTGTTCGCGTTCGCGCTGGCGCTGCCGCAGGCCTTCAGCGACCCGAACGGCAGCGCCGCCGGCCCGATGCTGGTGGCCGTCAGCTACGTGGTGGTCCGTGGCATCCACTGGGTCCTCTACCAGCATGTGGTGCGGGACAGCCCGCAGGAGCGTCGGCAACTGCGCCGGTTCGCCCCCGAACTGGCCGCCAGCATCGTCCTGCTGCTGGCCGCCGCGCTGATCCCGCAGCAGATCGCCGACCCGAACCAGGCAGCGATGATCCGTGACGGCCTCTGGATCGCCGTGGTGGTGGTTCAGTTCGCCACCGGTTTCATCGTCGGCACCTGGGGCTGGGGGGTGACCAGCGCCGAGCACTGGACCGAACGCTACGACCTCATCCTGATCATCGCGCTGGGCGAGTCCGTCATCTCCACCGGCGTGGGCGGCAACCTGCTCGGCAAGCCGGTGACCTGGCCGGCGGTGGCGGCCGCCACGCTCAGCATCGTGGTCACCGCCGCCCTCTGGTGGGCGCACTTCGATTTCATCGGCCCGGCCGCCCGGATCGCCCTGCACGCGGCGGAGGGCGCTCCCCGGGTGGCGATGGCCCGCGACGCGTACGCGTACCTCTACCTGCCGATGATCGCCGGGATCATCCTCTTCTCCATCGGCAACGAGGAGATCCTGCACAAGATCACCGATCCGGCCGGCGGCCTCGGCGAGAAGGTCGACGGGCCGGCCGTACCGATGCTCTTCGGCGGGCTGATCTGCTACTACGCCGTCAACATCTTGTTCCAGCTCCGGACCCTGCACACCCTCTCCTGGACCCGGTTGGGCGTCATCGTGGTGCTGACCGCGGCCCTGCCGGTCGGCCAGCACCTGCCCTCTCTGGGCGCGCTCACCCTCGCGACGGTGATCTGCGTGGCGCTGGTGGCCGTGGAGGTGATGGTGATGTCGACGTCCCGGCACGCGTTGCGCGCCGTTGTCTTCGAGGAGCGGACCAGCCACGAGGCGCACGAGGCCGCGTGGCGGGCCCGCTGGCACGACCTCCGGGAGCCGGACGAGCCCACCACGCCGTGACCGCCGGGGGTAAGCTCCGGCAAGCGTCGCGGTGCACCCGGCTCGAAGGCCGCCGTGGGCATGGAGGCGCGGGGACAGCATGGGACGAACGTGCACCCGAACAATTCACCCGCCGACCGGCTCGCCGCCGTCGGCAACCAGATGATCGAGATCCACCTCTGGCTCGGCGCGGAGCTGGCCCGCCTGCGAGCCGACCTCGGTGACACCCCCGGCGGCGACGCCCGGCCGTCGCGGGACCTGCGGGCCCACTGCCTGACCTTCTGCGCCGCGCTCGGCCGCCACCACACAGGTGAGGACGCGGGCGCGTTCCGGGTCCTGGCCGACGAGGTGCCCGAGCTACGCCCGGTCCTGGCCAACCTGATCGTCGACCACGAGGTGGTGGCGGGGATTCTGAGCCGGGTCGAGGAGCTGCTGGGCGACGACCGCCCGCTGCCGACCACCCAGGTACGCGCCGAGCTGGACGGGTTGGCCGCCCTGCTGCAGTCACACTTCCGCTACGAGGAGAAGCGGCTGGTCAGCGCCCTGAACGCGCTGACCGGTCGACCCGGGACCGCCGAGCAACTGCTCGGCCTGACGGCGCCGACCGGCTGAGCCGAGATCGACTCCCGGTCGCCGACCTGGCGGTGTCGCCGGCCGGGGAGACCGCCACCGCGGCGTGCCGAAGCGCATGACCCACGCCGGCCCGCCCGGTTGCGCCGGCCGTCACCGGTCGTCGTCCGGCGGGGTCGGGCCGGGCAGGCGCTCGTAGAAGCGGATCTTCTCCCGGAGGTGGTCGTACTGGCGCTGGAGCAGGCGCATCTGCTCCTCGACCTGGGCCGCGTGTCGTTGCAGCAGCTCGCGCCGTTCGTCGACGGTGTGCTCACCCTCGCGGGCGAGGGCCGCGTACCGGCACATCTGGGCGATCGGCATCCCGGTGTCGCGCAGGCAGCGGAACAGCACCAGCCAGCTCAGGTCGTCGTCGGTGAAGACGCGCTGGCCGCCCGCCGTGCGATTCACGTCGGCCAGCAGGCCGATCTTCTCGTAGTACCGCAGCGTGTCCAGGCTGAAGCCGCTGCGCCGGGCGGCCTCCGCGGGCGCGTAACCGGTCATGTCTCGGCATGGTAGCCACCCCTTGACCTGGAGCGCACTCCAGGTTGGAGGCTGGTCCGCATGACGACGACACGAACGCTGGGACGCAGCGGCATCGAGGTGAGCGCGATCGGGATGGGTTGCTGGGCGATCGGCGGTCCGCTCTGGGGTGACGACGGCCAGCCGTTCGGTTGGGGAGAGGTGGACGACGACGAGTCGATCCGCACCATCCACCGGGCTCTCGATCTCGGGGTGACCCTGTTCGACACGGCCAGCAACTACGGCGCGGGGCACAGCGAGCGCATCCTCGGTCGGGCCCTGGCGGGTCGCCGGGACGAGGCGGTGATCGCCACCAAGTTCGGCAACGTCAGCGACGAGGCCACCCGGCGGGCGCTCGGCACCGACGCCAGCCCGGCGTTCGCCGTACGCAGCCTGGAGGACTCACTGCGGCGGCTCGGCACCGACCACGTGGACCTCTACCAACTGCACATCAACGAACTGCCGACGCCCGCCGCGCTCGACCTGGTCGGCACCCTGGAGGACCTGGTCGACCAGGGCAAGATCCGGGCGTACGGCTGGAGCACCGACAACCCGGCCTCGGCGGACGCGTTCGCGGCGGCTGGCAAGAACTGTGTCGCCATCCAGCACGACGAGTCGGTGCTGAGCGACAACGCGGCGGTGCTCGCCGTCTGCGACCGCCACGACCTGGCCAGCCTCAACCGGGGACCGCTGGCGATGGGCCTGCTCACCGGGTCGACCCGCGCGCTCGGCGCGGACGACGTGCGCGGTCGGGCGCCCGAGTGGTTGCAGTGGTTCACCGACGGCCGGCCCACGCCGCAGTGGGCGGCACGGGTCGAGCAGGTCCGCGCGGCGCTCACCGCGGACGGTCGGACCCTCGCGCAGGGCGCGCTGGGCTGGCTGCTGGCCCGCAGCCCGCGCACGGTGCCGATCCCCGGCCTCCGCACGGTGGCCCAGGCCGACGAGAACCTGGCGACCCTGACCCTGGGCCCGCTCCCCCCGCAGGCGTACGCCGAGGTGGAGCGCCTCCTGACCGACCTACGCCCCGCCCCAGAGGCCTGACCCCACCCCACCCCACCGCGCCCCGCCCCGCCCCGCCCCGCCCCGCCGATCTTGCACTTGCTGTCCCGGCAGAACGGACCTTGCCGGGCAGAACGACGACACAAAGTGCAAGATCGGCGGGGAGTGGGGCCGGGGCGCGTCCGAGGGTGACGTTTTCGACGAAGATAAGGGCATGCGGATCCTTCTGGCCGGCGCGTCCGGCTTTCTCGGCACCCGGCTGGGCGACCGGCTCGCCGCCGACGGGCACGAGGTCACCCGGTTGGTGCGCCGACCGGCGCGCGACCCGCGAGAGCGGCAGTGGGACCCGGCGGCCGGCCATCTCGACCCGGCGGCGGTCGCCGGCGCGGACGCCGTCATCAACCTGGCCGGCGCGGGCGTCGGCGACAAGCGCTGGAACGACGACTACCGGCGGCTCATCCGCACCAGCCGGGTGGACAGCAGCACGACGCTGGCGACGACGATCGCCGGGTTGCCGGCCGCCGACCGACCGAAGGCGCTGCTCAACTCGTCGGCAGTCGGCTGGTACGGCAACACGGGCGACCGGGTCGTCGAGGAGGACGCGCCCGCCGGCGAGGGTTTCCTGGCCGACGTCTGCCGGGTGTGGGAGGCCGCGACCCGTCCGGCCGAGGACGCCGGCGTACGCGTGGTGCGACTGCGCACCGGCCTGCCCCTGCACCGCGACGGTGGGCTGCTCAAGCCGCAGTTGCTGCCGTTCAAGTTGGGCATCGCCGGACGGCTGGGCAGTGGCCGGCAGTGGCTGCCGTGGATCTCGATGGCCGACTGGCTGGACGCGACCCTCTTCCTGCTGGCCCACGACGAGATCGCCGGCCCGGTCAACGTGGTGGGGCCGCATCCGGTGACCAATGCCGAGTTCACCCGGGAGCTGGCCCGCCAGCTGCACCGGCCGGCGATCATCCCGATCCCCGCCCTGGCCCTGAAGGTGGCGCTGGGCGGCTTCGCCCACGAGGCCCTGACCAGCACGAGAGTCCACCCCGGAGTCCTGACCAAGGCCAACTACCCCTACCACCACCGAACCCTCCCCCAGGCCCTCCAGGCGGCCCTGACCGCCTGACCCTCGCCCAGTTGATCAAGAGGTTTGCGTCATCCGGGGGGCGGATTCTGACGCGAACCTCTTGATCACCGGGGGTGCGGGTGGGGGTGCGGACGGGGGTGGGTCAGCAGCCGATCACCCAGTAGTTGGGGGCGGTCTGCTTGAGGGTGCTCGTGTAGAAGGTGTTGTAGAGGCCCATGCGCTGGTTGGAGCCGTTCGCGTAGGCGTAGCCGCCGGACTGGTAGGCCCGACCGGCCGTGACGTGGGCGTAGTTGCTCGCCGTCACGCAGGTCGCCGGCGTGGTCGGGGTCGGCGTCGGCGTCGGGCTGGCCGTGGGGCTCGGCGTGCTGGTGGGGGTGGCCGTGGGGGTCGGCGTGGGGGTGCTGCCGCCGCCGTTGAGGCCGAAGAAGAGCGCGTCGCGGTACGTCGAGCAGATGGTGTCCAGGAAGTACGCGCCAGCGGTGCCGCACTGGTCCGCGGCGGAGCCCGGGTCGACCGGGGTGCCGTGGCCCATGCCGGAGACCCGGTAGAGGCGTACCTCGTCGTTGCCGTACACCTCCAGGCTGGTGTTGGCGGGCAGCGACGACGTGCTGGTCGGCGTCTGCGAGATCCCCCGCACGTTGGTCCACTGGTCGCGGGACTCGGTGCCGTTGAGCGGGGTGACAGTGGTGTCCGACGTGCCGTGCCAGATGGCCACCCGGGGGCGCGGGCCGGTGTAGCCGGAGTAGGCGCCACGGACCAGGTCGCCCCAGGCGGCCGGGCTCTTGTCGGTGCCCGGGTTCATGCAGCTGAACGCGTTGACCATGCTGGTGGCGCAGCGGTACGGGATGCCGGCGATGATCGAGCCGGCGGCGAAGACGTCCGGGTACGTCGCGAGCATGACCGCGCTCATCGCCCCGCCCGCCGAGAGGCCGCTGACGAAGACCCGGGAGCCGTCGACCGCGTAGTTCGCCTTGGCGTGGTCGACCATCTGCTTGATCGACAGCGCCTCGCCCTGCCCCCGGGTGGTGTCGCCGCTCTCGAAGAAGTTGAAGCAGGAGTTGGCGTTGTTGCCGGACGGCTGCTGGGCGACGATGAGCGTGAACTTCCACAGGTCGGCGTACTTCTGCCAGCCGGAACCGCTGAAGTAGCCGGAGGCGTTCTGCGTGCACCCGTGCAGCAGCACCACGGCCGGGGAGTTGGCCGGCAGGTTGTCCGGCCGGTAGGCGTACATGGCCAGGTTGCCCGGGTTGGAGCCGAACCCGGTGACCTGGGTGAGGCTGGCGGCCTGGGCGGGCGTGGCGAGGGTGATCGCCCCCGCCACGGCGAGGACGAGCCCGGCGACCGCACCGAGCAGCCGGTTGAGGGTGGATGTGGAGCGGCGCACGGCGGCCTCCTGAGAGGGGCAGACTGTGAACTGGGTCACGGTCGAGTTGCCGAGACGTTACGACGATGTGTCGCCGCTATGACATGGGGCACACTCACACATTCACGGCAGCCGTTGTGTACGACGAACCATGGCCACCGCGCAGGCAGCGGAGTCGACAACAACCGCCGGTCTGACCGGCTCGTCCAGGTCCGGTTGGTAACGTCCGCTGCGTGCCGTCCTCCCCGTCGCTGGCCACCGGGCCCGCACCCGCGTCGCCGCCGCGCGCCCTCCAGGACCGCCGGGCCGACCTGATCGTCGTGCTGGTGGCGCTCGCGCTCGCCGTCTGGGTGACCAGCGGCCTGTGGCGGGACCCGAACGTTCGCGCGATCACCGTCAACTCCAGCGACCAGGCGCTGTTCGAGTGGCTGCTGGCCTTCGGCGGGCACGCGGTCACCCACGGGGAGAACCCCTTCTTCACGTACCTGATCAATGTCCCGGACGGCGTGAACCTCGCGGTCAACACCTCGATCACGGTGTACGCGGTGGTCTTCGCCCCGCTCACGTACCTCATCGGGCCACCGGCGACGTTCCTGGTGATCCTCACGCTGAACCTGCTCGCCACCGCGCTGGCCTGGTACTGGCTGCTCTCGCGGCACGTGGTGCGCAGCCGCCTCGCCGCCGGGGTCGGCGGCCTGTTCATCGCCTACTCCCCCGGCATGGTCTCGCACGCCAACGCCCACCTGAACTGGACCGCCGGCTGGCTGGTGCCGCTGCTGATCTGGCGGCTGTTCGCACTGCGCCGCCCCGGGCACTGGCTGCGCGACGGGGTGATCCTCGGCGCTCTGGTCGCGGTGGCCTTCTCGATCGCCGCCGAGGGCCTGTTCTTCGCCGCCCTCGCGCTCGGCGTGTTCGTGGCCGTCTGGGCGCTGCACCCGACCCACCGGGCCGAGGCCCGCGCCGCGCTGCCCAATTTCCTGCGCGGGCTCGGCGTGACCGCTGTGGTCGCCGGGGTGCTGCTGTCGTACCCGCTGTGGCTGCACTTCGCCGGGCCGCAGCGGTTCCACGGCACCGGCTTCGACCCGGTGATCCACTCCGAGGACATCGCCGCGTTCGTCGCCTTCCCGCGCCGCTCCCTGGCCGGGGAGGCCGGACTGGGCACCTCGCTGGCGCCGAACCCCACCGAGGAGAACTCGTTCTTCGGGATCCCGCTGCTCGTGCTCACCGTGATCTGTTTTGTCGCGGTCTGGCGACGCGCCGACCCCGGCCGTCGGGCGATCCTCTGGGCGCTGGGCGTCGTCGCGGTGATCTTCACGGTGCTGTCCTTCGGGCCGGTGGCGAAGATCGACGGACGCCGTACCGACCTGCCCATGCCGTTCGACCTGCTCGGGCAGCTGCCGGTGGTGAACGCCGCACTGCCCGCCCGGTTGGCCCTGGTGGTCGCGCCGGTGATCGGGATCCTTCTGGCGTACGCCATCGATCAGCTGCGTGCCGCGCCGCCCCGGTACCGCCCCACGGAGCTGGCCTGGGTGCTCGGGTTCGCGGCGGCCCTCGTGCCGCTGCTGCCCACCCCGTTGTTGACCCGCGAGCGGGAGCCTGTCCCGCAGTTCATCACGTCCGGCGCCTGGCGGCAGTACGTCTCCGACGGCAACACGTTGGCCCCGGTGCCGCTGCCCGTCGACATTTACCCGGACGGCCAGCGCTGGCAGGCGTACGCCCTGTCGCACCGGCAGGGCGAGTTCGCGATCCCCGGCGGCTTCTTCCTCGGCCCCGGCGGCCCGGACGGGCGGGGCCGAATCGGGCCGGTGCCGCGCACCCTGAGCGCACTCATGGACCAGGCCGGCCGCACCGGGCTGGTGCCGATCATCACCGACGGCACGAAGCGGGAGGTCACCTCCGACCTGCGGCACTGGCGGATCGAGACGGTGGTCCTCGCCGACGAGGTGCACGGCGCGAAGTTCGAGGTCGACGAGGCCGCGGTCCGGCGGACGGCCACCGCGCTGTTCGGCGAGCCGCAGCGGGTCGACGACGTGTGGATCTGGCGCATCCCGCCGGCCGACCGGTAGACCCGCCCCTCGTTCCGATCCTGGTGAGGCGGCTCACGACGGATCCGAGCCCGCGGCGGGACTAGGCTGGACGCCGTGACGACGACGACCTCCGGCCTGACGGCCGTCCGCGCCGGCCTGCTCGACTACCAGGCCGCCTGGGACGAGCAGCGGCGCCTGCACGAGTCGGTGGTGGCGGGCGAGCGCGGCGACACAGTGCTGCTGCTGGAGCACCCGAGCGTCTACACCGCGGGCAAGCGCACCGAGCCGTGGGACCGGCCCATGGACGGCACTCCGGTCGTCGACGTGGACCGGGGCGGCAAGATCACCTGGCACGGCCCGGGGCAGCTCGTCGGCTACCCGATCCTGCGACTGCCCGACCCGGTGGACGTGGTCGCCTACGTCCGCCGCACCGAGGAGCTGCTCATCGACGTGTGCGCCGAGTTCGGCCTGGCCGCCGGCCGGGTCGAGGGCCGCAGCGGCGTCTGGGTGCCCGAGGACGACCGGGGGCCGGCCCGCAAGGTGGCCGCCATCGGCATCCGGGTGGCCCGGGGCGTCACCCTGCACGGCTTCTCGATCAACTGCGACTGCGACCTGACGTACTTCGACCGGATCGTCCCGTGCGGCATCCGCGACGCCGGCGTCACCTCGCTCACCGCCGAACTGGGCCGCCCGATCAGCGTCGCGGACGTGCTCCCGGTCGTCGAACGCCGACTGTCCACCCTGACCGAGGTCTGAGCGCACAGCCGGCACCCGGCCCTACGGCGTCAGCCGGTGCAGGTCACGCGGGAACGCGGTGACCTCCCGAACGTTGGCGGCCCCGACCAGGCGGGCCACGAACCGTTCCAGCCCGATGGCGAACCCGCCGTGCGGCGGCATGCCGTGCCGGAACGCGTCCAGATAACCGGTGTAGGGCTCCACCGGCTCACCCCGGGCCGCCAACGCCGCCAGGTAGTCGGCGTGCCGGTGCAGCCGCTGCCCGCCGGTGACCAGCTCCAGGCCACGAAAGAGCAGGTCAAACCCGTTCGAGTACGCGGGCCGCACCGGGTCCGGGTGGGTGTAGAACGGTCGCTTGGCCATCGGGTAGCCGGTGACGAAGAGAAAGTCGGACCCGTGTTCGCGGCGGGCCCACTCGCCCAGCGCCCGTTCGTGGGCCGGCGCGAGGTCCGGCTCGTCGGCGGGAGCCCCGGCGATCGCCAACGCCTCGGTGAAGTGCACCGCCGGGATCTGCACCGGCACGGCCGGCACCTCGACACCCAGCGTCGCCAGGGCGCCACCGGCCCGCTCAGCCACCGCGCCCAGCATGCCGGCGACGACCTCGCGCAGCATCCGCATCACGTCCGAATGGTCGGCGACGAAGCCCAGCTCCGCGTCGAGCGACGTGTACTGCGCGAGGTGCCGGACGGTGTCGTGCGGTTCGGCCCGGAAGACCGGCCCCACCTCGTAGACACGTTCGAAGACGCCGACCATCAACTGCTTGTAGAACTGCGGCGACTGGGCCAGGTACGCGGGCCGACCGAACCAGTCCAGCGCGAAGACGTTCGCCCCGCTCTCGGTGGACGAGCTGACCACCTTCGGGGTGTGGATCTCCACGAAGTCACGGGCGTCGAGCGCAGCCCGGAAGCCCGCCACGGCCGCCGCCGAGACGCGCAGCGCCGCCGAGCGGGTCGGATGACGCAGCGCGGTCGGGGCGTTGTCGAGCTGGGTGGGCAGGCTCGCGGTGAGCGCTGGCCGGTACAGGTCGAACGGCGGCGGCTCGGCAGGTGGGCCGAGCGGTCGTACCGTCGGGTCGGTCAGCTCGACCCCGGCGGGCGCGGTGCCGTTCGACGTGACCGTGGCGGTGACCTCGACGACTGTCTCCTCGGTGAGTTTCTCCAGCTTGGCGCGGACGGCAGGGTCGGTGACGACGACCTGGGCGAGGCCGGCGGCGTCCCGCACGATCAGGAAGGCCACCGACTTCAGCAGGCGGCGGCGGTGCACCCAGCCGGCGATCCGGACGGTCTCGCCGACGTGGGCGGGCAAATGGTGCGACAGGGTTCGGCGCATGACGGGCTGCTCCTCGGTCGATCGCGACGCCGCCACCGGGGCGACGGTGTCGCATCAGCCCCAGGGAGGTGTGGGCGAGCGGGAACCTCGCGGTGCCACCACACCTTCGCCCCCACCGGAGCGGGGGCCTCGTTCGTCGCCTGGTGACCGGGGCCAGCCGGGCGGGCTCTAGTAGGCGTCGCCGCCGTTCTGCCCGCAGCTCGGGAGGGTCTTCGCGCACCCGTCGCCAGACCGCCTCTCAGCACCGGCGGCTCTCTGTACTGGCGGGTCGGGGCGCTACTCGGCTCCGTCGTCGCTGTTGGCGGCGACGCTAACACCCGAACCCGGCGCGTGTGACGCCATTTTTGGGCTTGCCGGTGTCCGGCGTCACAACATCAGCGGCGTGACGCCGGTCGCCTGACGCACATAGACGGCTGCCATCCGGCGTAGGCTCGTTTTCGTGACGATCGAGCACTCCGCGCCGACGACCGGCCAGGCAGCGCGTACCGCAACGGCGGCCCCCGAGGGGCGTCGCCTGCTGCGGATCGAGGCGCGCAACGCCGAGACGCCGATCGAGCGCAAACCGCCATGGATCAAGGTCAAGGCCAAGATGGGCCCGGAGTACACCCAGCTGCGCGGGCTCGTGTCGCGCGAAGGGCTGCACACCGTCTGCCAGGAGGCCGGCTGCCCCAACATCTACGAGTGCTGGGAAGACCGGGAGGCCACGTTCCTCATCGGTGGTGACCAGTGCACCCGGCGCTGCGACTTCTGCCAGATCGACACCGGAAAGCCGGCCGAGTTCGACGCCGACGAGCCGCGTCGCGTCGCCGAGTCGGTCGTCTCGATGGGCCTGCGCTACGCCACCATCACCGGTGTCGCGCGTGACGACCTGCCCGACGGCGGCGCCTGGCTGTACGCCGAGACGGTCCGGCAGATCCACGCGCTGCAGCCCGGCTGCGGCGTCGAGCTGCTCATCCCCGACTTCAACGCCGTCCCCGAGCAGCTGGCCGAGGTCTTCGGCTCGCGGCCCGAGGTGCTGGCCCACAACGTGGAGACCGTGCCGCGCATCTTCAAGCGCATCCGGCCGGCGTTCCGCTACGACCGCTCGCTGGACGTCATCCGGCAGGCCCGCGCCGACGGCCTGGTCACCAAGAGCAACCTGATTCTGGGCATGGGCGAGGAGCGCGCCGAGATCTCCCAGGCTCTGCGCGACCTGCACGAGGCGGGCTGCGAGCTGATCACCATCACGCAGTACCTGCGCCCCACCCCCCGCCACCACCCGGTCACCCGCTGGGTCAAGCCGGAGGAGTTCGTGGAGCTGCGCGAGGAGGCCGAGGAGATCGGCTTCGCCGGGGTGATGAGCGGGCCGCTGGTGCGCTCGTCGTACCGGGCCGGCCGGCTCTACAAGCAGGCGCTCGACGCCCGCGCCGCCACCCCGGTGGCCACCGCCGGCTGACCCGCCGACAGCGCCGCACCTGCCGTGCGGCGTTCGGGTGCCATGATCGAGCGATGACCGCCGGCGTACGCGAACAGCCGCGCGGCGCGGGTCGACCGCGTCCGCGGCCCGGTTCGCACCTCGGCCGGGTCGGCTGGCTCACCGGTCTGGCGGTGCTCGCCGGGGTCGGCTACCGGCTCTGGCTGCTGGGTCACGCCACTCCCCCGACGAACAGCGACGAGGCCACCATGGGGCTGGCCGCGCTGCACATCGCCCGGGGCGAGGACTTTCCGGTCTGGTTCTACGGCCAGCAGTACATGGGCCCGCTGGAGGCGTACCTGGCCGCGCCGGTGTTCGCGCTGTTCGGCCCGTCCCTGTTCGGTCTGCGGCTGCCCACGCTGGCGCTGTACGCGCTGTTCCTGCTGCTGACCTGGCGGCTCACGCTGCGGCTGACCGGGGACCGCTGGTTCGCCCTGCTGGTGGTGGCGCTGCTCGCCCTCGGCGCCGACCGGGTGGTCAAGAACCAGTTGATCGCCGGCGGCGGCTACCCCGAGATGAACGCGGCCGGGGTGGCGCTCGCCCTGCTCGCCGTCGACCTGGCCGCCGGCCGGCCGGGGTGGCGACCCGTCCGCTGGGCGGTCTGGGGGTTCCTGGCCGGGCTGCTGCTCTGGGTCGACCCGCTGGTGCTGCCGTACGTCGTAGCGACCGGGGCGTTGCTGGTCGGGTTCCGCCGCCGGGAGCTGCGCGGGCGGGCCGGAGCGCTGCTCGGGGCGGCAGCCGTGCTGGGGGCCGCCCCGCTGCTGGGGCACAGCCTGCTGACCGGCCGCAACCCCCTGCACGCGGTGCTCGCCGCCGGCGGGGCGGACGCCACCGCGAGCTGGGCGGACCGGCTGCACGGCGGGCTGCTGCTCGGGCCGCCGCTGGGCATGGGTTTCTGCGGCCCCGGCTCCTGCGCCACCTGGCAACTGTGGTGGGCGTACGCGCTGCCGGTGCTGCTGGTCGTCGCCGCCGCCACGGCCTGGCGGGCACTCCGCCAACCACCCGGCTCACGCGGTGCGGACGGCTCACGCGGTGCGGACGGCTCGGCGCCCCGGGTCGCGGCGGCCATGCGGCTGGCTCTCGTGCTGGCCGCGGCGGCGACCCTCGCGGCGTACACGCTGAGCAGTTCCTCCGGTCTGACCCCGGTGGAGAGTTCGCGCTACCTGTCCACGCTGCTCATCTCCGTACCGGCGCTGCTCTGGCCGGTCTGGACGCTGGCCCGGCGCGGTCCCGGGTGGCCGGTGACCCGGCTGGGCGCGTTCGTCGTCCTCGCCGCCACGCTGGTCACCGCCGGGTACGCCACCGGGCAGGCGGCGCGGACGGCCCCGGCGACCCGGGCCGCCGAGGCCCGGCACGCCGAGCTGGTGGCCACGCTGCGCCACCTCGGCGTACGACACGTCCGCGCCGACTACTGGACCTGCAACCGCCTCACCTTCGCGAGCGGCGAGGAGGTGGTCTGCGCGGTGGTTGACGACACCCTGCGTCCCGGCTTCGACCGCTACCCCGCGTACCGCCGCGAGGTGGAGCGTGCGGCGGCGCCGGCCTGGGTCGCGCCGGCCGGCTCACCGCTGGCGGCCCGGCTCGACGAGCGGCTCGGCACCGACCCGGCCGACCTGGACCTGGTCACCCTCGACGGCTGGCGGATCTACCTGCCGCGCGGCTGATAAGACCCCCGTCAGCGGGGCGCGGCGGGCTCGGCGAGCAGCCCGAGACGGCGGGCCAGCGCGGCCGCCTCCCCGCGGTTGGTCACGTCCAGCTTGGCGATGATCCGGGAGACGTGCACGCTTGCCGTCTTCGGGGAGATGAACAGGCGCTCGGCGATCCGGCTGTTGCTGTGCCCCTCGGCGACCAGCCGCAGCACCTCCCGCTCCCGGGCCGTCAGCAGATCGGCACCGCCCCCACCGTTGCTCGCCCCCCGCAGGCCGACCCGCCGCGCCAGGGTGGCGGCCGTCTCGGCCAGCGGCGTCGCGCCCAGCCGCCGGGCGATCTGGGCCGCCTCGGTGACCGCCGCCGACACCTCGTCGCGCTCGCCCGCCGCCGCGGCGGCCTCGGCCAGCGCCAGCAACGCCCGACCGAGCGGGTACGGCTGACCGTCGACGCGCCA
>NZ_MUZA01000091.1 GCF_021442385.1 Micromonospora sp. MH99 | reverse complement strand
CCCCGGCGCCGGCCGGGCCGGTCGCTCGCCGGCTGGTCTGGCGGGGGTGCCGCCGCGCGGACCCTCCCCCACACCGCCCGCGCCGGCGGGAGTCGGCGTCGTTCCCCACTCGCCCGGAGCGGGCACGCCCGGCGGGCGGATCGGTCGGCGGCCACCACCGGCCTCCGACTCGCCCGGCTCCTTCGCGCCCGGCCAGGGCTTCGCCACCCGGGAGGCGAGCACGAACTCCTTGCGCAGCGGGTGACCCTCGAACTCCGGGGGCAGCAGCAGCGGTCGCAGCTCCCCGTGGCCGACGAAGTCGATGCCGAACATCTCGTGGGTCTCCCGCTCGTGCCAGGCGGCACCCGGGTAGACGTCGACCACCGAGGCCACCGAGGGCGCATCGCGGGGCACCCGGGTGCGCAGCAGCACGCCGTGCCGCAACCGCGTCGACCAGAGGTGCGCCACCACGTCGAAACCCTCGGCCAGCTCGTCGACGGCGGAGAGCCAGTCGAAGAAGTCGCAGGCCAGCTCGCTGTCATCGCGGGCGGCGCGGACCGCGGCCGACCAACTCGCCAGCGGTACGTCGACGGTGGCCCGGGCGAACCGCTGCCCGCCGGAGACCGACGGGGTCGCCTCGACCGGCGCGAGCAGCGCGACCAGCCGAGCGCCGACCTCTTCCTCAGTCATGCCGCTGATCCTAGGGCGTCGGCCCGGCGTCGACCCGGCCCGCGGTCCACGACCGACCGCCGGTGATCTGCCCGCTTTACCGGGCGGCGGGCCCGTCGGCGGGGAAAGATGAGGGCGTGCGCGCTGTCACTGTGAACCCCGGGGTCGCCAACTCGCTGAGCCTCGTCGAGGATCAGCCGGAACCGGCGCCGCAGGAGGGCGCGGTCCTGGTCGAGGCGCTTGCTGTGGGAATCTGCGGCACCGACCACGAGATCATCGCCGGGGAGTACGGCGAGGCGCCGCCGGGGGCGGACCGCCTGGTCATCGGGCACGAGTCGCTGGGCCGGGTGATCGAGGATGCGAGCGGCACCCTGCAAGCGGGCGACCTGGTGGCCGGCATCGTCCGGCATCCCGACCCGGTGCCCTGCCCCAACTGCGCGGTGGGCGAGTGGGACATGTGCCGCAACGGTCTGTACACCGAGCACGGCATCAAGGCGCTGCCCGGGTTCGCCCGGGACCGCTGGCGGATCGAGCCCCAGTTCGCGGTCCGCCTCGACCCGGTGCTGGCCCAGGTCGGCGTGCTGTTGGAGCCGACAAGCGTGGTGGCCAAGGCATGGGACCACATCGAGCGGATCGGCCACCGGGCCGAGTGGCAGCCACAGACCGTCCTGGTGACCGGCGCCGGGCCGATCGGGCTGCTGGCCGCGCTGCTCGGCACCCAACGCGGGCTCACCGTCCACGTGCTGGACCGGGCCACCGACGGACCCAAGCCGGAGCTGGTCGCCGGGCTCGGCGCCACCTACCACGCGGTGCCGGTCAACGACCTGCCCTTCGAGCCGGACGTGGTGATCGAGTGCACCGGCGCACCCACTGTCGTCCTCGACGTCATGTGCAAGGCGGCGCCGACCGGCATCGTCTGCCTGGCCGGGGTGTCCAGCGGCGGCCGGAGCATCGACTTCGACGCCGGGGCGCTCAACCGGGCGCTGGTGCTGGAGAACAACGTGGTGTTCGGCTCGGTGAACGCCAACCGGCGGCACTGGACCATGGCGGCGCAGGCACTCGCCCGCGCCGACCAGGTCTGGCTCTCCTCGCTGATCACCCGACGGGTCCCGGTGAACAGGTACGCCGACGCGTACACCCCCGGCCCGGACGACATCAAGGTCGTCCTGGAGTTCGCGTCCTGAGCGACGCACCGCTCCGTCAGATGCCCGGCAGCCGCCCGTTGCGGAACAGGTCCACGAAGAGCTGGTGATCCTGGCGGGCGCGCACCCCGTACGCGTGCGCGAAGTCCACCAGGTGGGTGACGAAGCCCGTCGCGTCGGTGTCCACGGCGGCGACGATCGCCTCCTCGGTGGAGTAGTCCACCAGGTCGTGACTGGACTCGTCGTCGGCGACCGAGTGCATCCGGGCCACCGCCCGGCCAAGGTCGGCCAACACCCCGGTCAGCTCGTCCGGCTCGTTGACGTCGGACCAGTCCAGGTCGGCCGCGTACGGGGAGACCTCGGCGACGAGCTGCCCGGCACCGTCCAGCTCGGTGAAGCCCAGCCACGGGTCGGCGTGCGCCTGCAACGCCCGCTGCGACTCGGCGGTCCGGTGGCCCTGGTGCTGGAAGTAGCCGGCCACCGACTCGTCGGTCGAGTAGCGGGCCACCGCCGGGACCTGCGCCTGCTTCATGTAGATCACGACGTCGTTCTCCAACGCCTGCGTGTGCCCCTCCAGGAGCAGGTTGTACGACGGCAGGCCGGCCGAACCGATGCCCACCCCCTTGCGCAGCACCACGTCCTTGATCCGCGTCGCCACCGGGCGCAGCCGGGCCGAGGCGGCGGGCAGGGTGCCCAGGTACTCCTCGAAGGCGGCGACAACCCGGTCCCGGGTCTCCCCGTCGACCTCGAAGACCCCGTCGCCGATGGAGAACCGCCGCTCGTAGTTGTCGACGGTGGTCTGCTCGGCGAGCAGGTCGACCCGCGTGTTGAGGCGGGCCTGCTGGAGCACCCGACGCAGCACGCCGTCGGCGTTCTCCAGGGTGATCGAGCCGATCGCGTCGTCCCCGCCGGCGGCGATCGCCCGCAGCTCGGTCAGGTAGGAGCGGGCGAAGCCGGCCACCAGCTCACCGATCACGGTGTCGGAGAGGGCCTTGCTGTAGCCGAGCAGCGCGACGCTGGCCGCGAACCGGCGCAGGTCCCAGGTGAACGGCCCGACGTACGCCTCGTCGAAGTCGTTGACGTTGAACACCAGCTGCCCGGAGGCGTTCATGTAGGTGCCGAAGTTCTCCGCGTGCAGGTCGCCGTGGATCCACACCCGGCCGGTCCGCTCGTCGAGGAAACTGTCGTCGGCGAAGTCACCACGCTGATCGGCGTAGAACAACGCGGCGCTGCCCCGGTAGAAGGCGAACGGCGACGCGGCCATCTTGCGGAACTTACGGCGGAAGGCGGCCGGGTCGATCGCCATCGACGCGCCGAACTCCTCGGTGAGCACGTCGACGATGTGGGCGGACCGCCGGTTTACGGAATTGCTCATGATGCGCAGGCTAGCCGGGCCCGGCCAGCCCGCCGTCAGTTCGTGGCAGGTGGGCGCACCGGTGGGGCGGTGAGGGAGTCGACGGAGCGTGGCGCGGCGGCCTCAAGGGGCGGGACGTCCAGCGGCGCGGCCAGCACGTCCCGCTGGGGCACTCCGCCGATGCCGGACTGCTCGGCGGCGATCTTCTCCTGCAGGCGCAGGATGCCGTGCAGGAGCGCCTCCGGGCGGGGCGGGCAGCCGGGCACGTAGACGTCGACGGGGATCAGCTGGTCGACGCCCTTGGTCACCGAGTACGAGTCCCAGTAGGGGCCGCCGCAGTTGGAGCACGCACCGAACGAGATGACGTACTTCGGCTCGGGCATCTGGTCGTAGAGCCGCTTGATGGCCGGGGCCATCTTGTCGGTCACGGTGCCGGAGACCACCATGAGGTCGGCCTGCCGGGGGCCGTGGGCGAACGGGATCACGCCCAGCCGGATGAAGTCGTGCCGACCCATGCTGGTGGCGATGAACTCGATCGCGCAGCAGGCCAGGCCGAAGTTGAACACCCAGAGCGAGTAGCGGCGCCCCCAGTTCAGCACGAACCGGATCGGCTCACCGAGCACTGCCGGTAGCTGCACGGACGTCCCCTCTCCTCATCCCACAGTGAATCACAGCCGCCTGTCACGGACCGGACAGGCAACCCGACCGGTTCGACCGCAACCGGTGGGCGCAGCCGAGTGTGTGACCGGTGCTGGCGAACACACCGCCTGCGGCCACCACGGGGAGGACGAGTGCTTGTGACGAGAGAAGTACGGGTGGGCGGACCGCCTCCCGACCCGCCGGGAAGCCCCGTCCCCGCGACCGCCGAACTGGCGTTCGACGACTTCTACCACGCCCACTTCCGATCGCTTGTGGTGCAGCTCACGGCGTACACCGGTGATCGTGGGCAGGCGCAGGACCTGGTTCAGGAGGCTTTCTGTCGGGCGTACACCCACTGGAGCCGACTCGCCCGGTACGACGATCCGCTGGCCTGGGTGCGCCGGGTCGCCTGGAACCTCGGCCACAACCGCTGGAGGCGGTTGCGGACCGCGCAGGCCTGGCTGCTGCGGCAGCGCGAGACACACGTCGCCGAGCCGAGCCCCGACCGAGTCGCCCTCGACACCGCGCTGGCCAAGCTGCCACCGAAGCAGCGACGGGCTGTCGTGCTGCACTACCTCGCCGACCTGACGGTCGCCGAGATCGCCGCCCAGGAACGGGTCGCCGAGGGGACCGTCAAGTCATGGCTGCACCGGGGCCGGGCGGCCCTCGCGACGCACCTACGCGACACCACCGAGGGGGTGCGAGATGTCTGAGCAGGAGATCCTCGGCCTCGCCGAAGAGTTCGCCACCTATCGCCGTACCGCGCTGGCGGAGGTCGAGGTGCCCGGGCCCGCCGCCGTGCGGCGGACGGCTCGGGGACGCGGCCGTCGTTGGCTGGCCGCCACCACCGCGACGGTGCTCGCGCTGTTCGGCGGGGCCGCCGTCGGGTACGCGGCGATGAGTGGCCCGGATCGCGAGCCGGGCCCGGTCGACCCCACGCCGACCATCTCCGCGGCGCCCACCCCGAGCGGCACGGCGAGCCAGACCCCCAGCCCGTCCGCCACGAGTGGCAGCCCGCCCTCCACCGCCCCGAGCGCGAAGATCAGCCGTGCTCAACTGCTCGGCGCGGCGGTGACCTTGCCCGCGTGGCGAGCCGGGCGGGGATGCCTCACGTCGGGCATCCGGCTCAGCGGTGACGACCCTGAGGGCGCCAACTGGCTGCTGGCGTTCGACCAGGGGGACGTCGACGGGGACGGCGCGGTGGAGGCGGTGGCGCTGGTGCAGTGCGTGCTCGGCAGCGGCGGGCCCATGCAGGTAGTCGCCTTCGACCGCGACCAGCAGGGCAAGATCGTCACACTGGGCCGGGTGGTCGCGACGACCATCGACAAGCCGCAGTGGTTGTTCGCCCTCGACGTGGTGGACGACGGCACCGTGCGGGTGCAGGTCGGCGACATCGCACCCGGTGGTGGCTGGCCCGGTGAATGGTCACAGCGACAGTGGCGGGGCTACCGCCTCAAGGGCGGGTCGTTCGCGCAGATCTCCGGGCCGACGAGCTTCGGGCCGAACCCGCACGACGTCAACCTCGTCGTCAGCGCTACGAACCTCGTGCTGGCCGACGCGCCGGACGGCTCCCGTACCGGCACGATCACCGTGCGCATCCGCAACGGGGCCGACGGACCTGCGGCCTACGTGGCGCTGCGGCTCGGTCTGCCGGCGGCGGTCCGCCCGGACGGGGACGGTTGGGCGGCCTGCCGCAACGACCCGGAGAAGACCCGGGAGCCCTTGACCTGCGACCTGAACCAGCTCGGGGGCGGCAAGGAGGTCCGCCTCACGCTGGGCTTCCGGGTCGCCGCCGGCACCACTGTCGGCACGGGGAAGGCCGACGTGGACGCACGCCCGATGGATGCGAGCTTCGACTTCGTGCAGGAGGTCTACGACCCGGACAACACTGCGGTGATCACCTACCGCTGACCCGGTCCGACCGGGATGGGACACGGCCGCGCTCACCGAGCGCGGCCGTGTCGGCATGCGACTGTCGCGTCGCTCGTGCCGACTGTCGGATTAGCGGCCCCGCGGGGCGCAACCAGATCGACAGCGGTGGAGTGTTACCGGCGCCAGGGCACCGGCCCCGGCGCCAACGGGGAGGGGCAGTGACAGCAACGATGGGAGCCCGCGCCAACGAACCGCCGGCGGCGTTGACGGCCGCAGGGGTGAACGCGGTCGTGATCAGCTTCGACGACTTCTACCACGCGCACTTCCGCAGCGTGACTGCCCAACTCTGCGCGTACACGGGGGATCTGGGCCACGCTCAGGATCTCGCCCAGGAGGCGTTCTGCCGGGCGCTGGCGCGCTGGGACCGTCTGGTCCGGTACGACGATCCGGTGGCCTGGGTTCGCCGGGTCGCCTGGAACCTGGCCCGCAGCCGTTGGCGTCGGCTGCGCACGGCCCGCAATCACCTTCTGCGGCAGCGGCGCACCGAGGCCGAGGTGGACGGCCCGACACCGGACCGGGTGGCCATCGACGCGGCGCTCGCACAACTGCCCGCCAACCACAGGCGGGCCGTCATCCTGCACTACCTGGCCGACCTGTCGGTCAACCAGATCGCTCTTCAGGAAGGGGTGGCGGAGGGAACCGTCAAGTCCTGGCTGCACCGCGGCCGGACCGCCCTTGCCGGACTGCTCGACGAGAACACCGAGGGGGTGTCCAATGTCTGATCTCGAACCGCGGCTGCGCGAGCGGTTCACCGCGTACCGCGTCGATGTCACCACCCGGGCCGTCGGCCCCGGTCCCGACCAGGCGCGACGCACCCTGCATCGGCGCCGGCGGACGAGGGCCGTGGCCGTCGCCGCGGCGGCTGTCGTCCTGGTGCTGGCACCGGTCGTCGCCAACGCCGCGCTGAAGGGCGACCGGACGCCGCCGGTCCCGGCCCAGTCCGTCGACCCGACGGTGCCGCCGACGACGGCACCGCCGCCGCCCACACCGTCGGTCAGCCAGTCGCCGACTTCCACGCCCACTGCCGACCCGGAGGCCCCGGACGGCCGGATCAGCCGGAGCCAGCTGCTCGCCGCCCGCCTGGACCTGCCGGCGTGGCCGCCGGCCCTGCCGTCGACCTGCACCACGTCGAACGTGCGGCTGGCGACCAGCGCGAACAAGAACTTCGTTCCGCTGCTGAGCGACCTGGAGGTGGGCCACGCCGACCTGGACGGGGACGGCGCCGAGGAGACGGTCGCCGTCGTCTCCTGCCGGTACGGCGAGGCGTCGGCGAAGCAGGTGGTCGCCTTCGACAGGGACGACAGTGGGCGGATCGTGACGCTCGGGAGAGTCGTGCGGACCACCGACGGTGTCGAGGACATTCGCGGCCTGGAGGTCACCGCGGCAGGCGCGGTCCAGGTGCGGGTGGCCGACCTCCAACCGTGTTGCGACACCCCGAGCTACTGGCCGCAGGAACAGCTGCGCACCTACCGGTTCAAGGGGGGCCGGTTCACCCAGACCGACGGTCCCACCAAGTTCGGCAAGGATCCGCGGCTCACCGACCTGCGGTTGTCAATGACCCACACGCTTGTCGACGCGCCGGGTGGCCGCAAGCTGACCACGGTCTTCACAGTGAAGAACGCGGGGCCTGTCGATGCGGCGCAGGTCGAGCTGCGCGGCTTCAACCTGGGTGAGCCGACGGGTGGCGACTGGTCCAGGTGCGACCCGAAGGTGGCGGCAGCTAACGACAACAACTCGTGCCTGCTGCCGGGGGTGCCGGCCGGTGAGTCGCGGCGCTACACCTTCGTGCACCTGGTGCCCGACCGTTCGGGCGCCGACGCGATGACGCGCGCCTTCCATGTCACGCACTTCGACGCCCAGGACCGAGAGTGGCGCGATCTCGCCGACAAGGACAACCAGGTGCAACTCCCCGGCGCGCTCTGAGCCGGACGTCGGTGCCCCACCCCGGTCGGGGTGAGGCACCGGCGTTCAGTCGTCCGAACCCCAGGTGGGGCGTTGCAGCAGACCGACGAACTCGACCAGGAGCCGTTCGCGCAACGCAGGCGGGGCGGCGTCGAGCAGCGTGTTCACCAGCGCCATCCGCTCCGGCAGGGGTCCCGCGCCCGCGTCCGCGCCGAGCCCCAGCCCGGCGGCCAGGCCGACCACGACCTCCGGGGTCAGCGCCTCGGGGGTGAGGGCGCCGACCAGCGACGCCAACTCGGCGGGCAACCGCACCGGGCCGGCCGCGTGGGCCGCCACCACGGCGGCGGCGAGATCCGGGCCGAACTCGGCCACCCGGGGCGCGACCGAGGCGGTCACCGTGAGGTGCACGCTGGCCGGCAGACCGGCGTACGACAGCTGAGGTTGGGTGTGCCAGCCGCGCGCGGTCAGCTCGTCGACCAGGACGAACAGGTCGGGGCCGTCGCCGGTGGCGGTGAAGCAGACAACCGTCGACTCCGGCTCGGCCATCAGCCGCAGACCGTCGACGGCGCGGACCGCGTCGGCCAGGGCGGCGACCGCGTCCCGGGTCACGGCGGCCAGCCGCAGGTAGCCGGCGTCGCCGAGGTGCCGCAGGGTGGCGTACGCGGCGGCGATCGGCCCGCCCGACCGGGTGGACGCGATCACCGGGTTGATCATCGTGTAGCCGGGCCAGTCGGCGTACGCGAAGTACTGCGGCGCACGGAGAGCGGCGTCGCGGTGCAGCAGCACCGACACGCCCTTCGGCGCGTACGCGTACTTGTGCAGGTCCACCGAGATGGAGGTGACCCCGGGCACCGTGAAGTCGAACGCCGGCACCGGTTCGCCGAGGCGACGCAGGTACGGCAGGGTCCAGCCGCCGAAGCAGGCGTCGACGTGACAGCGCACCCCGGCCTCGGCGGCCACGGCGGCGATCTCGGCCACCGGGTCCACCACACCGTGCGCGTACGAGGGTGCCGAGCAGGCGACAAGCACCGTCTCGGGCCCGATCGCGGCGGCCATCGCGGCCGGCTCGGGGCGCAGAGTGTCAAGCGAGACCGGCACCACGTCCAGCGCCACCCGCAGGTAGTGCGCGGCCTTGGCGAACGCGGCGTGCGCGCTCGCCGGCACCACGATCCGGGGTGCGGTGATCTCCGGGTGGGCGTCCCGAGCCGCCTTGACGGCGAGGATCAGCGACTCGGTGCCCCCGCTGGTGACGCTGCCGACCACGTCGGGCGCGGTCGTGCCCGGCCCGCCACCGAGCACCCGGCCGGCAGCGCCGACGAGCGCGTTCTCCATGGCCAGCAGGGACGGGAACGCGGTCGGGTCGAGCCCGTTGACGTGCGCGCTCTCCCGGTGCGCGGCGGCGGCGAGGTCGTCGAGCCCCGGCACCGCCGGGTCGTACACGTACGCGAACAGCCGCCCCCCGTGCGTCGGCCGATCAGCAGCGCGCAGCCGTCGAACCTCCGCCAGCGCGACATCCGCGGCCACCCCGTCGGACGACAGCGCCCCGCCCGAGACCCTGCTCTCGTCGATCATGGAATCGTGGTGCCTTTCTTGTCATCGTTCACCGCTTTCATCCCCCACCACAACTCCATGATCGACGCGTCCGTGGGGCGTGACCGCGGCGAGGACCGTCGCGGTCAGGTTGTAACGGCGCAGCAGGAGGAGGGGCGGGGCTATCAGGAGGGCTGGCAGGACTGTGAAGCCGAGCAGAACACCGAGCCTCGCGGTGTCGGACTGGGTCGCCGCCGTACCGGTGTCCGAGGAGACGTAGCCGGAGAGCTGGAGCACCAGCCCGTACACCCCGGGGCCGAGGGCCAGGCCGAGGGTCTCCCCGGCGGTCCACAGGCCGGTGAAGACGCCAGCCTGCCGACGGCCGGTGCGCGCCGTGTCGTACGCGATGCAGTCCGGGAGCATGGCCAGCGCGAACACCTGCTGCCCGGCGTACCCGACGCCGAGGACCGCGACCACCAGGTAGACGACGACCGGGGGCAGCAGCGGGGCGGCGACCAGGGCGAGCGCGCCGGCGGCGAGGATCAGCCCGGCGGCGACCAGGGCGGCCCGCTTGCCCAACCGGGCGCCGACGCGGGACCAGAGCGGCATCACCAGCAGCGCCGGCCCGACGAAGCAGGCGAAGAGGAGTGTCGGTCCGGTCTGCTCGTCGCGCAGGATCTGCCCGGCGAAGTAGTTGACCCCGGCGAGGATGGTCGCCACCCCGGCGGACTGCACCACGAAGCAGACCAGCAACGCCCGGAACGGTCGGTTGGCGGCGGCCACGGCGAGCTGGGCGCGCAGTGTCGGCTCGCTGGCGCCGGCCACACCACGGGGCGCGGACCGGGTGCCGAGGAACGCGCCGAGGGCGCCGACGACGATGAGCGCCGCCACGAACAGGCCCATCCAGCGGTGCCCGGGCACACCGTCGCCGCCGGCCCGCACGACCAGCGGTGCCACCGCGCCGGAGACCAGGATGGTCAGCGCCAGCACGGCGATCCGCCAGGTCATCAGCCGCGTGCGCTCGGCGTAGTCGTCGGTCATCTCGGCGGGCATCGCCACGTACGGCACCTGGAAAAAGGCGAACGCGGTCGCCGTGGCGAGGAACGCGAGCGCCACGTACGCCGCGGCGGCCGGCCCGTTGCCGAACGGCGCGGCGAAGATAGCCGCGAAGAGCACGGCGAGCGCGAGACCGGCGACGAGCAGGTACGGCCGGCGTGCGCCCCAGCGCGAGCGGGTGCGGTCGGAGATCCGCCCGGCGACCGGGTTGACCAGCACGTCCCACGCCTTGGGGAGTAGGACCAGCAGGGCGGCGAGCCCGGCGGCCACGCCGAGCGTGTCGGTCAGGTACGGCAGCAGCAGCAGACCGGGCACTGTGCCGAACGCGCCGGTGGCCAGCGAGCCGAGCGCGTATCCGGCGTGCACCGGGCGGGGCAGCGGACCCGCCGCTACGGAAGGGCCGGCGGCGAATTGGCCGACAGCGGGCGGGCCGGCGACACCCGGCGGCTGGCTCATGGGGCCGAATGTTACTCACGTTATGGCGCGCGTCACATCCCCTCCTCCGGCGACCAGCCCGCCGCCGCGATGTCCACGCCCTCGCCGCGCAACGGCGCCCCCTCGGCCCGCAGCCGGGCCCGCGCCTCCCGCTCGTGCCCCGGCGGCAGCCGCCCGGACGAGGTCACCACCCGGTGCCAGGGCACCGAGCCGCCGTGCCGGGCCATGATGGAGCCCACCAGTCGCGCGGAGGCACGACCCGAGCGCTCGGCCAGGGCGTCGGCGACCGCCCCGTACGACATCACCCGACCCTCCGGGATCCGCTCCACGAGGTCCAGCACCGCCTCGACGTACTCGTCAGGAGTCACAATCGGCCACCATATGGGAACGCCGCCGGGCGACGCGGGCGTGACCACGCAGAATGGGCGGGTGCGCGACGCAGTCACGGCCGCCCGACGGGTCGTCGTCAAGATCGGATCCTCCTCGTTGACCACCGCCACCGGCGGCCTGGCCGACGAGCGGGTCGACGCGCTGGTCGACACCCTGGGCCGACTCACCGCCGAGGGACGCGAGGTCGTGCTGGTCTCCTCGGGCGCGATCGCCGCCGGCCTCGCCCCGCTCGGGTTGACCCGACGTCCGCGCGACCTGGCCACCCAGCAGGCCGCCGCCAGCGTCGGCCAGGGCCTCCTGATCGGCCGGTACGCGGCCAGCTTCGCCCGGCACGGCCGCACCGTCGGGCAGGTGCTGCTCACCGTCGACGACGTGACCCGGCGGGCGCACTACCGCAACGCGTACCGCACGCTGCGCAAACTGCTCGACCTGCACGCGGTGCCGATCGTCAACGAGAACGACACGGTGGCCACCGAGGAGATCCGGTTCGGCGACAACGACCGGCTCGCCGCCCTGGTGGCCGCCCTCGTCCACGCCGACCTGCTGGTGCTCCTCTCCGACGTGGACGCGCTCTGGACTGGCGACCCGGCCCGCCCGCAGTCGACCCGCATCCCGGAGGTCCGCAGCGACGAGGACCTCGCCGGGATCACCATCGGCGGCGCCGGCCGGTCCGGGGTCGGCACCGGCGGCATGGTGACAAAGGTCGAGGCGGCCCGGATCGCCACCGGCTTCGGCATCCCCGTGGTGCTCACCGCCGCCGACCTGGCCGCGTCGGCGCTGGCCGGCGAGCCCGTCGGCACGCTGTTCCACCCGCAGCGGCAGCGCCCGACGGCCCGGCTGTTCTGGCTGGCCCACGCCACCTCGCCCCGAGGGCGGCTGCACCTGGACCCGGGCGCGGTGGCCGCCGTCGTCGGGCGGCGCAAGTCGCTGCTGCCCGCCGGCATCACCGCCGTGGACGGCACGTTCACCGCCGGCGACCCCGTGGACCTGGTCGACACCGCAGGCGCACCTGTCGCCCGCGGCCTGGTCAACTACGACGCGGTGGAGCTGCCCGGGCTGCTCGGTCGCTCCACCTCCGAACTCGCCGCGGCGCTCGGCCCGGCGTACGAACGGGAGGTCGTCCACCGTGACGACCTCGTGCTGCTGTAAGCCAACCGCCCAGCTGAGGAGTAGTCGATGAGTGAGCGCCAGCGAATGAATCATCAGCTCAGGGCGTCGGTGCCTCAGGATGGCACGGAGCGAAGCGGAGTGCCGGCATGAGCGTCGTCGAGCAGGCGCGACGGGCGCGGGACGCCGCCGCCGACCTGGCCGTGGCCACCCGTACGGTCAAGGACGCCGCGCTGGTCGCGATGGCGGACGCGCTGGTGGCACGTACGCCGGAGATCCTGACCGCGAACGAGACGGACCTGGCGGCCGGTCGCGAAGCCGGGCTGAGCGCGGCCGTGCTGGACCGGCTCGCCCTCGACGCGGGCCGGGTGGCAGGCATCGCCGACGCGCTGCGCCAGATGGCCGCGCTGCCCGACCCGGTCGGCGAGGTGGTCCGCGGTTCGACCCTGCCCAACGGGCTGGAGCTACGCCAGATCCGGGTGCCGTTCGGGGTGGTCGGCATCATCTACGAGGCACGCCCGAACGTGACAGTTGACGCCGCCGGGATCTGCCTCAAGTCCGGCAACGCGGCGCTGCTGCGCGGGTCGTCCTCGGCCGCGCACTCCAACGCCGCGCTGGTCGCGGTGCTGCGCGACGCGATCGCCGGGGCCGGCCTGCCGGCCGACGCGGTGCAGCTGCTCGACGCCAGCTCCCGCGACTCGGTCAAGGAGCTGATGCGCGCCCGAGGGCTCGTCGACGTGCTCATCCCGCGCGGCGGCGCGTCGCTGATCCGCACCGTGGTCGAGGAGTCGACGGTGCCGGTGATCGAGACCGGGGTGGGCAACTGCCACGTCTACGTCGACGCCGCCGCGGACGTGGCGAAGGCCGTGGCGGTGACGCTGAACGCCAAGACGCAGCGCCTGTCCACCTGCAACACCGCCGAGTCGCTGCTGGTGCACGCCGACGTGGCCGACGCGTTCCTGCCGCCGATGCTGGCCGCGTTCGCCGAGGCGGGAGTGACCGTGCACGGCTCCCCCGAGGTGGCCGCGCACTCGGCCGCAGTGGTCCCGGCGACCGAGGAGGACTTCGCCACCGAATACCTGTCGGCCGACATCTCGGTCGCCGTGGTCGAGTCGCTGGACGCTGCGGTGGCGCACATCCGCCGCTTCGGCACCGGGCACACCGAGGCGATCCTCACCGACTCGGCGAGCGCCGCCCGCGACTTCGTCGCCCGGGTCGACGCGGCGGCGGTCATGGTGAACGCCTCGACCCGGTTCACCGACGGGGGCGAGTTCGGGTTCGGCGCGGAGATCGGCATCTCGACGCAGAAGCTGCACGCAAGGGGTCCGATGGGTCTGCCCGAGCTGACCAGCACCAAGTACGTCGTCACCGGGGACGGGCACCTGCGCTAGGGCCTGTTTCAGCCAGGGCCGTGTCAGCCCGGCTGCGCGGTGGCTCCGGCCACTGCGGGCCGGGCGGCCCGGATCGCGGACAGCGTCGCGTGCACGTCGAACTGGTGACCGTCGTCGCTCTCCCAGCCACCGTCGCTGCGCTGCGTCTCGGCGAGCCGCCGCAGGGCCCGCACCATGATCCAGTCGCGCAGTTCGATGCCGACCCGGCGCAGCGTGGCCCCCAACCAGGCCACGTCGCCCGGCGACATCGTGGGCATCCGTTCGGCGAGCACCACCTGGATCCGCGCCGACTCCTGGAACATCTCCTGGCGGTGCAGCACGGCGGCACTCAGCCAGCCGGCGGCGAGGAACGACGGCCAACTCCCGTCCGGGCGCAACCGCGCGACGATCGACTGGGCCGCCGCCTGCACCACCCCGGCGTACGCCCCGCCGACCCGGTGATCGAGCGGACCCGAGGCGCGGGCGTCCAGACCGGCGACGGTCAGCCAGAAGCCGGCGTTGGCGGTGAGGAAGAGTTTGGCCTCCGGATCGCCGGGGCGGGCCCACTCGGGGGCCGAGCCGGTCAGCGACAGGTCCTCGTCCCAGCCGCCGTCCGCCTGCTGCCGGGACGCCAACCAGTCCAGCGCCCGGCGGGCGGCGGGACGGCCGAGCGCGCCCAGATCGTCCAGCTCGGCGAGCCGGAAACAGGTGGCGTCGACCGAGGCGACCTCGCCACCCCAGCTCGCCGGCCAGCCACCATCGGGCGACTGACCGACCTCGGCCACCTCCAACAGCTCCGGCGGCACCTGCGTGCCGTTGCGCAGCCAGGAGAGGCGGGCGCGTTCCACCGCGTCCCCATGCGCCACGACGAACCCGATCGCGGCTTCCAAGTCGACCACGGCGGAGACGCTACCTGCGCAGACACGATTCCGCCTCGGGGAATCGGCCAGCTGGAAATGGCTGCGTCGCTCCGGCCGCAGCGCCACACGGAGCCACTTGCGTCGATTTACCGTCGGCGGCGGCGTACGGCGCCACAGCGGGCCGGCGCCGGGGCGGCGCTGTGTGGCGTCGCCCCGGCGGGCCGGTCAGTACGCGGGCAGTGACGGGTCGATCTGCTTGATCCACGACAGCACGCCGCCCTGCACGTGGACGGCGTCGCGGAACCCGGCCGCCTTGAGCGCGGCGAGCGCCTCCGCCGAGCGGACGCCCGACTTGCAGTGCAGCACGATCTGCTTGTCCTGCGGGAGCTTCGCCAGCGCCTCGCCGGAGATGATGTCGCCCTTGGGGATCAGGGTCGCCCCCGGGATCCGCACGATCTCGTACTCGGCCGGCTCCCGCACGTCGACGAGGAAGATGTCCTTGCCTGCGTCCTGCCACTCCTTGAGCTCCAGGGCGGTGATGGTCGAGTCGAGCGTCGCCTCCTGGGCCTCCTCGGAGACCGCGCCGCAGAAGTCCTCGTAGTCTTCCAGCAGGTCGGTGACGGTCGGGTTCTCGCCGCAGAGCACGCAGTTCGGGTCCTTCCGGACCTTGATCTTGCGATACTCCATCTCCAGGGCGTCGTAGACCATCAGGCGGCCGACCAGCGGCTCGCCGATGCCGGTGAGCAGCTTGATGGCCTCGTTCACCTGGATCGAACCGATCGACGCGCAGAGCACGCCGAGCACGCCTCCCTCGGCGCAGGACGGGACCATGCCGGGCGGCGGCGGCTCCGGGTAGAGGCACCGGTAGCAGGGGCCGTGCTCGGCCCAGAACACCGACGCCTGGCCGTCGAAGCGGTAGATCGAGCCCCAGACGTACGGCTTGCCGAGCAGCACCGCCGCGTCGTTGACCATGTACCGGGTGGCGAAGTTGTCGGTGCCGTCGACGATCAGGTCGTACTGGGCGAAGATCTCGCGGACGTTCTCGCGGTCCAACGCGGTGTTGTGGATCTCCACGTTGACCAGCGGGTTGATCTCGCGGATCGACGCGGCGGCGGACTCGGCCTTGGACCGGCCGACGTCGGACACGCCGTGGATGACCTGGCGCTGGAGGTTGGACTCGTCGACGGTGTCGAAGTCGATGATGCCGAGGGTGCCGACCCCCGCCGCGGCGAGGTACAGCAGGGCGGGCGAGCCGAGGCCACCGGCGCCGACACAGAGCACCCGGGCGTTCTTCAGCCGCTTCTGCCCGGCCACCCCGACATCCGGGATGATCAGGTGGCGCGAGTAGCGGCGGATCTCGTCAACTGTCAGCTCGGCGGCGGGCTCGACGAGCGGGGGCAACGACACGGTGGACTCCCCGGGATCGGCGGTGTGAACCGCGCCATTGTTGCTCGCCCGGGCCGCACTCGGCCATGAGGGAGGACACGTGGCCCGCGATGCGGGAGGGGAATAACTCGCGCCGGTCGGTCAGGGGACCATGTCGCCGGCGTAGCGACGGCCGTCGAGGTAGGGCCAGGCGTTGGCCACGCAGCCCTTAAGCCCGTACGTCTGCTGCTGCATCACCGGGGCGGGCTCCCCCGGACCGGGGCATGCCTCGTGCTCCTCGCCGAACTCGTGGCCGACCTCGTGGTTGATGACGTACGTGCGGTATGTCTCCAGCGGGGCCCCGTAGTCGGGCACCGCCTCCTGCCAGCGGGCCAGGTTGATGATGACCTGACCGGGCAGCCGGCACGAGGTGTAGCGCTCGGTGGTCAACCCGCCCTCGGCGCACATCCGCTCGGACGTCACCGGGGTGGCGAGATAGATCGTGAAGTCGGCCTGGTCGACGTCGGCCACCCGCTGCACCCGCAGCTCGCGGGAGGCGATCCAGCTGCGCGGGTCGGCCAGCACCTCGTCCACCCGCGTGGCGAACGCGTCGGCGTCCTGGCCGCTGCCCCGTTCGACAACCACCCGGTAGCGGCGCAGCGGTCCGTCCGTACCGTGCACTGACGTCCCCCCGTCGGCGACGGTGAACCGTCCCGCGCCGACCGACGGGTAGGCGCTGGGCACCGGGTGGACCTCCCCGCCGCCCAGCCCCATCCCCTGGGTCGGGGCCGGCGGTACGTCGGCCGGCGGCTCGTCGCCCCGCGTCGCGGTCACACCGACGGCGGTGGCGGTGGCGGCCACGAGCAGGCCGAGCAGCAGGCTGCGGCGTCGGCGGCGGCGCATGCGCACGAGCGTGGGACGCGCGTCCTCGTACGCGGACCGGTCGGGCGGCTCGGGCGGGCCGTAAGGGGACGACGGCGTCATGACGTCCAGCCTGCCAGATTATTCGGGCAATTCTCCGCTTTTGGCTTCTATTGCCGCAATACGTCTTCTGGGGGTGGACCGGATGGGTCAGAGAGCCGGGCCGGCGTAACGCCGACCGTCGACGTACGGCCACGGGTTGACCCGGCACCCGTTGAGAAAGAGGGTCTGCTGCATCATCACCGGCGCCGGACGCCCCGCGCCCGGGCAACGCTCGTGCCGGTGCCCGAGCTGGTGACCCACCTCGTGGTTGACCACGTACGTCCGGTAGACCGCCAACGGCACGCCCGCCGACACGAAGTGCGGCACCGACAACCGCCACCGATCCAGGTTGATGATCACCTGGCCGGGCGCGCGGCAGGAGGTGTACGGCCGCCCACCGATCCGGATGTCAACGCCACCCTCGGAACACATCCGGCCCGCCGTGCGGGCGGTCGCCAGGTAGACGGTGAAGTCCCGGGGAGCGTCCCCCGGCACCTGCTGCAACCGCAGCCGGCCGCTGTCGACCCAGCTGCCCGGCCCGGCGAGCGCCACCTCGACGGCCTGCGCGAACGCGGCGATGTCCTCGTTGCTGCCCGACTCGACAGCCACCCGGTAGCGGCGCAGCTCGCCCGAGCGGCCCAGCACCGGGCCGGTGCGGTCGTCGTGGCCGAACCGGCCGGTGCCCGCGGTCGGCACCGCGCCGGGCATCCGCAGCACCGGCGACGGGCTCGGCGACGGACTCGGCGACGCGGCGGTTGCGGTTGCGGTCGGCGACGGATCGGTCGACGGCGGCAGCGGCCCGGCCACCAGCGGCGGCCCGATCTCGTCGGCGGTCAGCCGATCCGGCGGCACGCCCGGACCCTCGGCGACCACGGTCACCGCCGCGCCGACCGCCAGCACCATCGCCACCAACTGGGCGATCAGTGCGAGGCGACGGCGGCGGCGAGCGGACCTGAACATCCCGGTCAGCCTGCCAGATCGGACGGCCGAACGGCCTCCTCCGTTTCGGCGAGCAGGCCGACCACCGCCCGGGCGACCAGCCGGGGAACCTCCAGCTGCGCCACGTGACCGACGCCGTCGAGCATCAACAGGCGGCTGTCCGGAATGACCCGGGCGGTCTGGGGTGCGACGCGAACGTCGACCAGCCTGTCCTGCCGGCCGCCCACCACCAGCGTCGGCGCGCGCACCGCCCCGGCGAGCCGCCACAGCGAGCCCGCCCCCGGCAGGTACGCCCGCAGGAAAGAGGAGACCAGCCCCCGGAACGTCCGGACGTACGCAGCCGCGTAGTGCGCCGCCTCGTACCGCACCCGGATCTCCTCCAACGCCTCGGCCCGGCGCTGATCGCAGATCCGGCTGAGGTCGGCGACGCACGCCTGGAGCACCTGCTCGGCCATCACCTCGGGCGCGAGCTGGGTGAGATGCCGGGCGACCAACCGCTCACCGCCGGGAATGGCCAGCACCGGCAACATCCGGCCCTGCAACGACCGCCGGAAGTCCAGAAACGGCAACGCCGGAGAGATCAGGGTGAGGGTGCGCACCAGGTCCGGCCGAAGCCCCGCCACCTGGACCGAGACCGCGCCGCCCAGCGAGTTGCCGAACAGGTGCACCGGCCCCCGACCGGAGTGCTCGATCCACCGGATGACCAGGTCGGCGAAGGCCGAAATCGTGTAGCGCCGGCCCGGCTCGCTGCGGCCGAACCCGGGCAGGTCGATGGCCTGGCCGTCCAGCCGGTCGGCGAGCAGCCCGGCCAGGTCGGTCCAGTTCTGCGACGAGCCGCCCAGCCCGTGCACGTACAACGCCGGTTCCGCGTCGACGGTCGTCGCCGGAGTGTCCCGCACATAGGTGGCGACGCCGTCGAGGCGGACCTCCCGGCCCGGCCACGGCGGCGGTACACCCACCTCGGGGAGGAGATGGTCCGGCCAGAGGGAGGCGCGCTTCATCCTCCCAGTCTGCCTCGGACCACTCAGGACAGCAGCGCCTCCAGCCGACGGTTGACCGCCGCCAGCGTCGCCCGGACCACCGCCTGGCGCGGATCGCCGGCCACCAGCGCCGAACCGGCGAGCTGCTCGACCCAGCCCTCGCAGACCAGCAGCACCACCACCGTGGCCACCTCGCAGTTGCCGAACGGCACCACCGCCGCGTGCTCGACGAAACAGCGGCCACGCTCGGCGTTCTCGGCCCCGCGCAGCAACTCGTCGACTGCGGCGGCCGCGGCCACCGCGCAGAGACGCAGCACGTAACCGTCCACCGCCGGCCCGGTCGCGTACCCGGCCGCGCTGTCGTCGCCGGCCAGCAGCCGCACCTCCACGTTGGCGTCCAGACCGAAGGTGCTGACCTGCACGTGGTCGATGACCACGCGCGGCCCCGGCACGCCGCCGGTGTCCAGAGGCCGGGAGGGCGCCGACTCCGTCGTGGTCACCTGACCGCCGGAGTACGACGTACCGACCGTCGCCGGGCTGCCGGTGGCTCCGCCGGTGGGCGCGGCCGAGACCGATCCGGGTTCCTCGACTGTGGCGCGGCCCCGGTGCGGGGCGCCTGCCCGCCGTCGACGGGCGGCGTCCGGCCCGACCCACTGCTCCGGGCCCGTCGGCGTGGCCTCGGCCCGACCACCCGAGGACCGAGCGACCGAGGACGACTCGGCGGTACGGGGTTCCGCGCCGGTGTCGCGCGGCTCGGCGGGCCGTGCCTCGACAGATCGTGGTTCGACGGGACGCGGCTCGGCAGCTCGTCGATCGGTGGCGCGCGACTCGGCCGGCCGCGGCTCGGCTGCGCGACGGCGGACCGGCGGGGCTGGCGTGGTGGGCAGGCCGGGCACGTTCTGCGGGGCGGCAGCCAGCCCCATCCGTTCCTGGAGCAACCGGGCCACCTGTCGACTCACCTCGGCCGGATCGGCACCGTCGGCCAGGTCCAGTCGGAGGCTGTGCGCGCCGGCCGGCGTACGACGCAGGGCGGCGTCCCGAACGCCGGCCACCTCCCGCACCGCGTCCAGGATGGCGTTGACGTCGAACCCCTCGGGACGTTCCCGCAACGGAGCGGGCTCGTCGTCGCGGCGCAGGTGGGTGGCGATGCGAGCGAGTTCGGGGGTTTCGGCGGGTGGCTCCACGGCTGGCGGCTCCGGCACAACGGGCACGTCCGGTTCCGCGGGGACGCGCTGCGGCAGCACCGCCGACGTGTCGGGCCGTCGCCCGCCGTCGGCGGGCTCGACCGGCGACGCCGGGTCGGGGGCGGATCGGCGAGCGGCGTAGGGAGGGGCGGACGCGGGTGACGGCCGGTCGTGACGCCCGGGGCCGCCGGTGGCGGAGGCCGGACCGGCACCGGCCGAGGGCGGGGGGCCGGCGAGGGAAGGGCC
>NZ_MUZA01000090.1 GCF_021442385.1 Micromonospora sp. MH99 | reverse complement strand
CGCGGCGGCGTACGCCGGAGCACCGCCCGCCAACGGCGCGGTCGCCAACGGCCCGGTGGACGGCACCGTGCCGTGCGTCGGGGCGGGCCAGGCGACCGGCGGGACCGGCCCGGGTGGCGTACCTGTCGGAGTGGGCGGCACCGGCCCACCCGGGGCGCCGGGCTGTGGCCCACGGCTGTCCCGGTTGAGCAGCAACGCGCCGCCGATCAGGATGGCCGCGCCGAGCAGCACGGCGCGGAAGGCGTCGGTGACGATGTAGCCGAAGCTGGCCGCCACCAGGATGCCCAGCACGATCACGGTCACCGGGGACATGCTGGAACGGCCGCGCCCCAGCATCGACTCCACCGGGGATGCCGTGTCGCCCTCGTTCGGGATGATCAGCCAGGCGGCGACGTACACCAGGATGCCGATGCCGCCGAAGAACCCGAGCACCGCGAGCAGCACCCGCCAGAGCACCGGGTCGGTGTTGGTGGCTCGTCCGATCGCGGCGCAGACCCCGGCCAGGTAACGACCGTCGCGCGGCCGGACCAGCCCGTACCGCGAGGTGAAGCCGGTGCCGCCCAGCGGCCCCACGGACGGCCCCGGCCCATCGGGCCCTCCAGGCGTACCCGCGCCGCCGCCGGCCCCGTAGCCGGCACCTGTCGTACCGCCGCCGGGCCCGTAGCCCGCGCCGGGCGCGAAGCCGGCGTCGGGCCCCTGGCCCGGGCCGGGCGCGTAGCCGGCGCCGGGCGGGTAGCTCGGTGGCTCGTACGCGCCGGGTGTCGGTTCGGCGGCCGGGCCGAACGTGGTGGGCTCGGCCCAGCCGGCGGGTGTTCCGGCTGGGGCGGGCGGTACTGAACCGCCCGGCTGTGCCGACCCGGGGCGGGGCGGCGGGGCAGCTTCCTCGGTCATGCCTCGATCCTGCTGCCCGCTTCGCCCGAACGACCTCAGGACCCGACCCTGACCCCACCCTGAGATCCGAGCGGCCGGAATGTCGGGGGCGTCCCCGTGGTCGGGGGACGCCGCAGCGTGTGACGATCGGACTCACCGACATCCGGACAGCCCACCACCGTGACCAGGGAGCCTGCGATCAGCACCGTGACCCCGCCTCCGCGCCTCTACCGCGCCCCCGAGCATCGGATGGCCGCTGGCGTCGCCGCCGGTATCGCCGACCACCTCGGCATCTCGGTGCTGCGCGTGCGGGTCGCGTTCATGGTGCTGCTCGGGCTGAGCGGGCTCGGGCTGCTGCTCTACGCGGCCTTCTGGGCGGTGGTGCCGCTGCGCCCCGGCGACACCGCCGTGCCGCCCCGGCGCGACGTGGCCCAGCTCCTGCCGTTCGTCGGGATCGGGCTCGGTGTCCTGCTGATCCAGGTGATGGTCTTCGACTCGGTAGGCGCGGCGGGCACCGCCGGTTGGCTGGTGGCCATCATCGCGGTCGGCGCCGGGGTCATCTGGCACCAGTCGGCGCCCGAGCGGCGACGGCGCTGGGGCGACACGATGCCGGTCCCGTGGCTCGGGGCGGTCGTCGAGGAGAGTGACCGGCGGGCCTTCGTGCTCCGGTTCATCGGCGGCGGAGTGCTGGTCGCAGTCGGCATCATCGGTGTCGCGGCGGTCTACTCGCCGGCACAGAACTTCGACGCGGTGATCAACGGGGTGATCTTCGCGCTGGTCGGGTTGGCCGGGGTCGGCGTGGTCGCCGCGCCGGTGCTCTGGCGGACGTACAGCCAGCTCCGCGCGGAGCGCGAGGGCCGCATCCGCGAGCAGGAGCGGGCCGAGCTGGCCGCGATGGTGCACGACCAGGTGCTGCACACGCTGGCGCTGATCCAGCGCAACGCCGGCGACGTCAAGACGGTGCAGCGGTTGGCCCGGGGGCAGGAGCGTTCGCTGCGCAACTGGCTCTACAAGCCCACGGCGTCACCGAGCGAGCGCTTCGCGGCCGCCCTGGAGCAGGCCGCCGCCGAGGTCGAGGACACCTTCGCGATCACTGTGGAGACCGTGGTGGTGGGCGACCGGGAGACTGACGAGAAGGTCGGCGCGCTGGTCGCCGCCGCGCGCGAGGCGCTGGTGAACGCGGCCCGGCACGCAGGTGTGCAGACCGTGTCGCTCTACGCCGAGGTGGAGCCCGAACAGGTCAGCGTCTTCGTCCGGGACCGGGGCAAGGGCTTCGATCCGGATACGGTGGAGGACCACCGGCACGGCGTACGCGGTTCGATCATCGGACGGATGAAGCGGCACGGCGGACGGGCCGAGATCCGGTCCGGCCCGGGGGAGGGGACCGAGGTCCGGTTGATCCTGCCGATCTCCCGGGACTCGTCCGCAGCGGAGAGGAACAAATGACCATGGCCGAGCAGCCGATGGAGCACCTCGACCCGGCGACCAGCCGCCCGGAACGCCTGCGGGTGTTCCTGGTGGACGACCACGCGATGTTCCGCGCCGGGGTGCGTGCCGAGCTGGGCGCCCATGTCGAGGTGGTGGGTGAGGCGAGCACGGTGGCCGAGGCGGTCACCCGGATCGCCGCCACCGGCCCGGACGTGGTGCTGCTCGACGTCCACATGCCCGACGGCGGTGGCCGTGCCGTGCTGGAAGCGATGCGGCGCAGCCATCCGCAGGTCAAGTTCCTGGCGCTGAGCGTCTCCGACGCGGCGGAGGACGTGATCGGGTTGATCCGGGCCGGCGCCCGGGGTTATGTCACCAAGACCATCTCCCCGGACGAGCTGGCCGCGGCGATCCGTCGGGTCGCCGACGGTGACGCGGTGTTCAGCCCCCGGCTCGCCGGGTTCGTGCTGGACGCCTTCGCGGCCCGGCCGGACGCCCCGGTGGCCGACCCGGAGCTGGACCAGCTCACCAACCGGGAGCGGGAGGTGCTGCGCCTGCTCGCCCGGGGGTACGCGTACAAGGAGATCGCCAAGGAGCTGTTCATCTCCATCAAGACGGTGGAGACGCACGTGTCGAACGTGCTGCGCAAGCTCCAGATGTCCAACCGGTACGAGCTTTCGCGCTGGGCGGCGGACCGCCGGCTCGTGTGATCTATTCCTCCGCCCCGGCATTTCGGGCAGATGCCACGGATGCCGCTGGGCGGGGCTGACAAACGATCAGCCGTCGTCCCATACTGCCCCGGTCCCGTTTCCGCGCGTGGGTGTCGCATCCCGCGGAAACGACGGCTCACGCGCGTGCCCGCGATGGCGGGTCACCCCTGGGGAAGAGGTACCACTTCGATGTTGGGACAACGAGGACGACACTGGGCGCGGGTCGCCCTGGCGGCTGTCGCCGGCGGCGCCCTGGCGCTCGGCGTGGCGGGCGCCGCCGCCGCGGCCCCGGCCACCGGTGTGGCCAAGGCGGTCGAGGGCAGCCAGGTCACCCTGAAGCTCGACGGCAAGACGCGCACCACGTCTGCGCTCGCTCTGAAGATCGACGGCAAGCTGGTGCCGGCGTTCTGCATCGACTACCACACCAGCGTGAAGCTCGACGGCAAGTACGAGGAGGGCACCTGGGACGAGTCCCAGGTGAAGAACCTCGCCAAGGTGCAGTGGGTGCTGACCCACGGCTACCCGAACGCCGACTCCACCAAGCTCCTCGCCGCCGCCGGCGTGGACACCAAGATCGGCAAGAAGCAGCTCGACAACCTGCTCTACTTCGGCACCCAGACCGCCGTCTGGCACTTCAGTGACGGCATCGAGCTGGGCGCCTGGGAGAAGGGCCTGCAGGCCCCCAACCAGTACGAGGTGATCACGAAGGTCCGTGACTACCTCATCAAGAACGCCACCGACCAGCCGGAGCCGCGTGCCGAGCTGTCCGTCAGCCCGGCCAGCGCCACCGCGACGGTCGGCGGCAAGGCCGGTCCGTTCACGGTCAGTGGTCCGGCGGGCGCCATCACCGTCGCGGCCACCGGCGGCACTGTCGTCGACGCCGAGGGCAAGCCGGTCACCACGACCACCAACGGCGGGCAGTTCTGGCTGGCCGCCGAGGCCGCCGGCACGGTCAACGTGACCCTGACCGCGCAGGACTCGGTCTCCTTCGCCGGGTGTTCCTGTTCACCGGCCCGAAGAAGGCGCAGAAGCTGATCCTCGGCGGCAGCACCGGCGCCCCGTCACCACCCGGGTCTCGGCCACCTTCACCGCCGTTCCCACGACGCCGCCGGCCACCCCGTCGGCGACCCCGAGCGCGTCGGCCTCGCCGACCACCCCGTCGGCCACGCCGTCGGACTCGGCGCCGCCGGCCAGCCCGGCCCCGTCCACCTCGCCGGCGAGCAACGGTGGCGGCCTGCCGCTGACCGGTTCGCCGATCGCGGCGGCGGCGACCGCCGGTCTGCTGCTGCTCGCCGCGGGTGCGGTCGCCGTCCTTGTGGTGCGTCGTCGCAAGGTCCGCTTCACCGCCTGATCCATCCCCGCCACACCACCGGCCCCGGCCCCGCCTTCAGGCGGCGCCGGGGCCGGTGTCGTCGTAGCCGCCGTGGTCGCCACTTTGATGATCAGAAAAACGCCCGCGGCACCCTCGGCCACCCAGCCGACCATGGTGCCCGTGCAGCCGACGTCGACCTCGTCCGGACGGGCAAAGAAAGTCGAGCCCGCGACAGACGCCGGACCGCGTGGTCGTCAAGCGAAAAACCTCACAGAAGCCGAGCCTGAGCGGGGCGCGAGCGTCCGAGCAGGTCATGTACTTCCAGGTCGGAGACACCCACCCCGACCGTTTTATGATCATTTTTCAAGTATCGGCAACGTGGCGGGCAACTAACGGCTTGATAACGGCACCTTCACGGAAGAGGCCAGTGGGTGTCACAGTGGCAGCACCTCACCCTCGGTGTGTGGCACTCCGTACGGCCCACGACCACGACCTCCGCTGTTCCCGGCGGGTTCGTGGCTGTGTCGCCTGCGTAGGGTCGTGCCTCGTCGGGTGAGGGAGCCCGGCGGATCGGAACATCAGGGGTGTCCCCAAACTTCCCTGTGGTCCCGGCGACCCCCGCCCCGGGGTGGTCGGGCGGTGTCACCCCCAAAACGTGCGTGAAACCCACGACGGAACCAGGTTAGAAAGAGGAGGCCCCTCGGAATGAGAGTCTCGAAGCGGGCGACGAGCGCGATCGCGCTCAGCGCGGCTGCCGCGCTTGTCGCGAGCGGTTGCTCGAGCGGTGACGGCGACGGCGACGCCGCCGCCAGCAAGGATGGCGCGATCGTCATCCACGGCGTCCAGCCGGAGAACCCGCTGGTTCCGTCGAACACCACGGAGACCGGCGGTGGCAAGGTCATCGACTGGCTGTTCACCGGCCTGGTCGAGTACCCCAACGACGGTGGGGCCCCGCGCAACGCGCTGGCCGAGTCCATCGACACCAAGGACTCCAAGGTCTTCACGATCAAGATCAAGAAGGGTACCAAGTTCCACGACGGTACCGAGGTGAAGGCGAAGAACTTCGTCGACGCCTGGAACTGGGCCGCGTACTCGCCGAACGGCGCGCAGAACGGCTCCTTCTTCTCGGACATCGCGGGCTTCGACAAGACCTACACCGAGGACCCGGACGGCCCGGACGGCCCGCAGAAGGCCCCGGCCCCGTCGGCCAAGGAGCTCTCCGGCCTGAAGGTCATCGACGAGCAGACCTTCGAGGTCACCCTCGCCGCGCCGACCGCGGTCTTCCCGACCAAGCTCGGCTACAGCGCCTTCATGCCGCTGCCGGACGCGTTCTTCACCATGAAGCCCGAGGAGTTCGGCAAGAAGCCGATCGGCAACGGCCCGGTCAAGTTCGTGTCGTGGCAGGACAACGTCCTCATCAAGCTGACTCGTTTCGACGACTACAGCCTGCGCGACAAGATGAAGATCAAGGACGTCGACGTCAAGCTGTACCAGGACGAGACGGCGGCCTACGCCGACCTGCTCGCCAACAACCTTGACTTCATGGAGGTCGTCCCCACCTCGGCGCTCGCCGGCGACAAGTGGAAGACCGACCTCGGCGACCGTGGCCTGAACACCGTCACGCCGTCGACCGCGCTGATCGCGTTCCCGATCTACGACAAGCGCTTCCAGAACCCGAAGCTGCGTCGTGCGGTCTCGCTGTCGATCAACCGGCAGGAGATCTCGGACAAGATCTTCTTCGGCACCCGCAAGCCGGCCGACAGCTGGGCGAACCCGCTGACCCCGGGCGCCAAGCCGGGTAACTGCACCGCCTGCAAGTTCGACCCGACCACGGCCAAGCAGCTGCTGACCGAGGCCGGTGGCTTCACGGGCGAGATGGTCTTCTACTACAACTCGGACTCCAGCCACAAGGACTGGATGGACGCGGTTGCGCAGCAGGTCAAGACCAACCTCGGCATCGAGGCTCGCGCCGAGGGCATCCCGACCTTCGCGGTGTTCCGTCAGAACATCAACGCCCACAAGATGACCGGCCCGTACCGTGCCGCCTGGCAGCAGGACTACCCGGACGTGGAGAACTGGGTCAACCCGCTCTACGTCAAGGGTGGCTCGTCCAACGACGGCCTGTACAGCAACCCCGAGGTCGACACCCTGGCCAAGCAGGCCAGCGCTGCTCCGAGCCTGGAGGCTTCGCACGAGGCCTTCTCCAAGGTTCTCGAGAAGGTCGACCAGGACGTCCCGAGCATCCCGATCTACTTCTACGGTCAGCAGTCCGGCCACTCGGAGAAGATCAAGAAGCTCGAGCTGAACAACGTCGGCGAACTCGACATCACCTCGGTCGAGCTCTGATCCGAACGGTCTGACCCCGGGTCGGGCTCGCCACATCCGGTGAGCCCGACCCGGGGCCGTTCCGCGAGTGGATGCCACAGCACTCCACTCGCCACGTTGTCACCACCGTGTCGGCCGTCCGACGCGCCCCCTGTCTGGAGGACCACCCCATGGGCCGTTATCTGTTGAGACGGCTGCTCCAACTCGTGCCCGTCTTCATCGGCTCGACCTTCCTGATCTACTGGCTCGTCTGGTCCGTCCCGGGCGACCCGTTCGCCGGCAAGTGCGGCGAGCGCCGCTGCCCGGACCAGTACGTCGCGTACATGACCGAGAAGTACCACCTGGACCAGAACGTCTTCGTGCAGTACGGCAACTACATGAAGAACCTGCTCCAGGGCGACTTCGGCCAGACGTTCTCCCAGCGCGACATCGGCGACATCATCGCCACGGCGTACCCGAACACCCTGAAGCTGGCCCTGGTCGCGCTCGCCATCGAGGCCGTCATCGGCCTCGGCGCCGGCATCCTGACCGGTCTGCGCCGCAACGGCTTCCTGGACAACCTGGTCCTCGTCTCGACCCTCTTCCTGCTCGCGCTGCCGGTGTTCGTCGTCGGCTTCGTGCTGCAGTGGCTGCTGGGTGTGCAGTGGGGCATCGTCAAGCCGACCGTCTCGTCCGAGATGCGGTTCTCCGAGCTGATCGTGCCGGGCTTCGTGCTCGGTAGCGCATCGGTGGCGTACATCGCCCGGGTGGCCCGAACGAGCATCGCGGAGAACCGCCGTGCCGACTACGTGCGCACCGCCATCGCCAAGGGCCTGCCGATGCGCCGGGTCGTGGGTGTGCACCTGCTGCGCAACTCGCTCATTCCGGTCGTCACCCTGCTCGGCACCGACCTCGGCGCCCTGATGGGCGGCGCGATCGTCACCGAGGGCATCTTCGGCATCAACGGAATCGGGCGCGAGGTCTACCGCGCGATCGTCACCAAGGAAAGCGCTACCGTGGTTGGCATCGTGGTCGTACTGGTGGTCGTCTATCTGTTGATGAACCTGTTGGTCGACCTGCTCTACGCCGCCCTGGACCCGAGGATCCGTTATGAGTGACCCGAGTACCGCTTCGATTGTCAGCACCCCTGCTGCGCAGCCGACCGACACCCCCGCCGCCCCCGGGCCGCAGAGCAACGAGAAGCCCCGTGGTCTGCTCGGTGACGCCTGGCGGGACCTGCGCCGCAAGCCGCTGTTCTGGATCTCGGCGACGATCATCGTCATCTTCCTGTTGATGGCGGCCTTCCCGTCGCTGTTCGCCCCGGGCGACCCGGTCAACGGAGCGCTCTCGCGCAGCCTCAACAAGGCGTCCGGCGACGCGTGGTTCGGGTACGACCTGCAGGGCCGGGACGTCTACGCCCGGGTCATCTACGGCGCGCGTGCCTCCATCGTGGTCGCCGTGCTCTCCGTGGTCGGCACCCTGCTGGTCGGCGGCGCCATGGGCATCATCTCCGGATACCTCGGTGGCTGGGTCGACACGATTCTCAGCCGGGTCGCTGACGTGTTCTTCGGAGTGCCGTTCGTGCTCGGCGCGATCGTCATCCTGACCACGTTCAACGGTTCGGGCAGCAGCAACAGCAAGGCCGAGATCATGGGCCTGGTGATCATCTCGCTGATCGTGCTGAGCTGGCCGGTCGTCATGCGGTTGATGCGCTCCTCGGTGCTCGCCACCAAGGAGGCCGACTACATCGTGGCGGCGCGCGCGCTGGGTGCCGGCAGTGGCCGGATCATCCTCAAGCACCTGCTGCCGAACTGCCTGGCCCCGCTGCTGGTCTACGGCACGATCATGGTCGGCTCGTTCATCGGCGCCGAGGCCACCCTGTCCTTCCTGGGTGTCGGCCTGAAGTCGCCGGTGGTGTCCTGGGGCATCATGATCAGCGAGGGTAAGGATTTCATCCGGGTCGCGCCGGGGCTGGTGTTCTTCCCTGCCGCATTCCTCGTCGCCGCGGTGCTGAGCTTCGTGATGCTCGGTGAAGCGGTCCGCGAGGCCCTCGATCCGAAACTCCGCTAGGGGAGATCCAGTGTCCGACATTCTCGTGTCTGAGCAGTCCGCGCCGGGATCCGGCGGGTCCGGACGCCCCTCCGGCCGGCTGCTCGAGGTCGACGACCTGCGGGTGGAGTTCCGTACCCGGGACGGCGTCGCAAAGGTCATCAACGGGGTCACGTACCACGTCGACGCGGGGGAGACCCTCGCCGTGCTCGGCGAGTCCGGCTCCGGTAAGAGCGTCACGGCGCAGACGATCATGGGCATCCTCGACACGCCCCCCGGCTTCGTCACCGGTGGGCACGTCCGCTTCCACGGCAAGGACATGCTCCGCATGTCCGCCGAGGAGCGCCGCCGCATCCGCGGTGAGGGCATCGCGATGATCTTCCAGGACGCGCTCTCCGCCCTGAACCCGGTCTTCACCGTCGGGTTCCAGATCGCCGAGCAGTTCCGGGTTCGGCGGGGTCTGGGTCGCGCGGAGGCCAAGAAGCGCGCGATCGAGATGCTCGACCAGGTCAAGATCCCGAACGCCAAGGGCCGGTTCAACAACTATCCGCACCAGTTCTCCGGCGGTATGCGGCAGCGCGCGATGATCGCGATGTCGCTGGCGCTCGACCCCGAGGTGCTGATCGCGGACGAGCCGACCACCGCGCTCGACGTGACGGTGCAGGCCCAGATCATGGACCTGCTCGCGGAGCTCCAGCGTGAGCGGCAGATGGGCATGATCCTGATCACCCACGACCTCGGTGTGGTCGCCGACGTCGCCGATCGGATCGCCGTCATGTACGCGGGCCGGATCGTCGAGGAAGCCGACGTGTACGACCTGTACGCCAAGCCGGCGCACCCGTACACGATGGGTCTGATCGACTCGATCCCGCGTCTGGACGAGAAGGGGCAGCAGCTCCGGACGATCAAGGGCCTCCCGCCGAACCTGATGAACATCCCGCCGGGCTGCCCGTTCAACCCGCGCTGCCCGATGGCGCAGCCGGTGTGCCGGGAGAAGGTCCCCCCGCTGCTCCAGGTGGGCCCCGCCCGGGCCAGCGCCTGCCACTTCGCCGAGGAGCTGGTGAACCGTGTCTGAGAACATCCTCGAGGTCCGTGACCTGGTCAAGCACTACCCCGTCACCCAGGGTGTGGTGTTCAAGAAGACCGTCGGTCAGGTCAAGGCCGTCGACGGGGTCTCGTTCGGTCTGCGGGCCGGCGAGACGCTCGGTGTCGTCGGCGAGTCCGGCTGCGGCAAGTCGACCCTCGCCCGGGTTCTGATGAACCTGGAGAAGCCGACCGCAGGCAGCGTGGTCTACAAGGGCCAGGACATCTCCAAGCTCTCCGGTGGGGCGCTGCGTCGGCTGCGTCGGCAGATCCAGCTGGTCATGCAGGACCCGTACACCTCGCTGAACCCGCGGATGACGGTCGGTGACCTGATCGGGGAGCCGTTCGAGATCCACCCGGAGGTGGCGCCCCGGGGTAGCCGTCGGGCCAAGGTCCGCGAGCTGCTCGACCTGGTCGGGCTCAACCCGGAGCACATCAACCGGTACCCGCACCAGTTCTCCGGCGGTCAGCGTCAGCGCATCGGCATCGCCCGCGCGCTCGCGCTGCGGCCCGAGGTGATCGTCTGCGACGAGCCGGTCTCGGCGCTGGACGTCTCCATCCAGGCCCAGGTGATGAACCTGCTGGAGAAGCTGCAGAGCGAGCTGGGGCTGTCGTACATCTTCATCGCCCACGACCTGTCGGTGGTTCGCCACCTGTCGGACCGGGTGGCGGTGATGTACCTCGGCAAGATCGTTGAGATCGGCACCGAGGACGAGATCTACGAGCGGCCGACCCACCCGTACACCCAGGCGCTGCTCTCGGCGGTGCCGGTGCCGGACCCGACCCAGCGGAACAACAAGACGATCATCCGGCTCACGGGTGACGTGCCGTCGCCGATCAGCCCGCCCTCGGGCTGCCGGTTCCGGACCCGCTGCTGGAAGGCGCAGGAGGTCTGCGCCGAGCAGGTCCCGCTGCTGGAGATCCGGCGCGACTCGGACCACCCGAGCGCCTGCCACTTCGCGGAGCGTCGCGAGATCGTCGCCACCCACGAGGTGTGAGTCACCGGAACCGCCTGCCGACGTCACCACGACGACGGCAGGCGGTTTCGTCTGTCCGGGGTCCGCTGGGCGGGCCGCCGGTGGGGTCACCGACCGGCGGCTCGCCGAGGCGCCTCAGAGCGGCCCGCGGCCCGCGCGCAGCAGCAGCAGCGCCAGTTGGGTGCCGTCGGCGCCGAGCGCGAGCCGGAAGCGCTCCAGGATGTCCCGTTCGCGCGAGAGCACCAGGCGGGTGCCTCCGGAGGCCATCCGGGTCGCCCCGACCTCCTGGGACAGGGCGGCCCGCTCCTGCCAGAGCGCGATCAACGCGTGGTCGATCTCGTCGATCCGTTCTCTGATCTGCACGATCCGCGCAGCGGCGGTCGGCTCCACGGTGCCGGTCCGTGCGTCGGACGAGTCGCCGCCGCGCACCGAAGGCACCACCTCCGGCACGCTCCCGCTCGCCGGGGGCTGTCCCGCCTCCGGGCCGGCCGGGCCACCGTTCTGCTCCACCACGTCTGTCATCATCGGGTACCTCTCGTGCTGTGGTGCCCGGTGCCCGGAACCCGGGACGGAAAAAGCCCCGGACTCCAGGAGCCCGGGGCTTTTCGCAGGTCTGTCGATCAGGCGCGACCTACGGCAGCCGGACTCCCGGTGCCGTAGTAAAAGTAGTAGCGCGCAGCGATCACGCCGTCGAGTATGCCCACGCCGGTGGCCGGCGCGCAAGGATTCCGCCGCAAAAGGGCGGCCCCGCTCGGGTGCTTCCGGCGCCGGCACGGCGGCCCGGCCCGACGGACGGCGCGGTCGGGAAGTGTCCGGCTGGCGGCATAGACTTGGCGCGCGATGCATCCTCTCTTCGACATTCCCGCGTCCCCGCCCGCGCCGGAGTCCGCGCCGGCCCGTCCGCACCGGCCCGGGTCGGCCCCCGTCCGCCTCGATCCGCAGCAGCTCCTCGCCGGGCTGAACGGGCCGCAGCGCGACGCCGTCAGCCACGCCGGTTCGCCGTTGCTGATCGTGGCCGGCGCCGGGTCCGGCAAGACCCGGGTGCTCACCCACCGGATCGCCTACCTGCTCGCCGCACGGGACGTGCATCCCGGTGAGATCATCGCCATCACCTTCACCAACAAGGCGGCCGGCGAGATGAAGGAGCGGGTCGCCGCGCTGGTCGGCCCGCGGGCCCGACTGATGTGGGTGTCGACGTTCCACTCGGCGTGCGTCCGCATCCTGCGCGCCGAACACGAGCACGCCGGCCTCAAATCGACGTTCTCGATCTACGACGCGGACGACTCCCGCCGCCTGATGCAGCTGGTCACCCGCGAGCTGGATCTCGACCCGAAGCGCTACCCGGCGCGTGGTCTGGCCGCCCAGGTCTCCAACCTCAAGAACGAGCTGGTCGACCCGGAGCAGTTCGCCGCACGGGCCAGCGGGCCCAACGAGCGGGCGCTCGCCGAGGCGTACACGCTGTACCAGCGCCGGCTGCGCGAGGCGCACGCGCTGGACTTCGACGACCTGATCATGACGACGGTGCACCTGCTCCAGTCCCACCCGCACGTCGCGGAAAGCTACCGGCGGCGGTTCCGGCACGTGCTCGTCGACGAGTACCAGGACACCAACCACGCCCAGTACGTCCTGATCAAGGAGCTGGTCTCCGGCACCGACGGGCTGGAGCCGGCCGAGCTGTGCGTGGTCGGTGACGCCGACCAGTCGATCTACGCGTTCCGGGGCGCGACGATCCGCAACATCCTGGAGTTCGAGCGGGACTTCACCGACGCGCGGACGATCCTGCTGGAGCAGAACTACCGCTCCACCCAGACCATCCTCAACGCGGCCAACGCGGTGATCGACCGGAACACCTCCCGCAAGCCGAAGCGGCTGTGGAGCGAGGCAGGTGACGGCGAGCGGATCGTCGGCTATGTGGCCGACACCGAGCACGCCGAGGCGGACTGGGTGGGCCGGGAGATCGACAGGCTGGTCGACGCCGACGAGACCCGCCCCGGTGACGTCGCGGTCTTCTACCGCACCAACGCCCAGTCCCGCGTCTTCGAGGAGGTGTTCATCCGCGCCGGCCTGCCCTACAAGGTGGTCGGCGGGGTGCGCTTCTACGAGCGCAAGGAGGTCCGCGACGCTCTCGCGTACCTGCGCTCGGTGGTCAACGACGACGACACGGTGAGTCTGCGGCGGGTGCTGAACACCCCCCGCCGGGGCATCGGCGACCGCGCGGAGGCGTGCGTCGAGGCGCTGTCCAGCCGGGATCGGATCTCCTTCGGCGCGGCGCTGCGCCGGGCCCGGGAGGCGCCCGGCATCTCCACCCGGGCGGCCAACGGCATCGCCGACTTCGTGGCGCTGCTCGACGGCGCGCGCGAGCTGGCCGAGACCGGCACTCCGGAGGAGGTGCTGGAGGCCCTGCTGACCCGCTCGGGTTACCTCACCGAGCTGGAGGAGAGCCTGGACCCGCAGGACGCGGGCCGGGTGGACAACCTCCAGGAACTGGTGAGCGTCGCCCGGGAGTACACCGAGCGGATCGAGGCGACCGGCGCCGACGGGGACCGGGCCACCCTGGCGGGCTTCCTGGAGCAGGTCGCGCTGGTGGCCGACGCCGACCAGATCCCTTCCGACGACCCCGACCACCAGGGCGTCGTCACCCTCATGACGTTGCACACCGCCAAGGGCCTGGAGTTCCCGGTGGTCTTCCTGACCGGGCTGGAGGACGGCGTGTTCCCGCACCTGCGCTCGCTGGGCGACACCCGCGAGCTGGAGGAGGAGCGCCGACTGGCGTACGTGGGCATCACCCGCGCCCGGCAGCGGCTCTACCTCTCCCGGGCGGTGACCCGTTCGGCCTGGGGGCAGCCGTCCTACAACCCGCCGTCGCGGTTCCTGGAGGAGCTGCCACCGGAGCTGGTGCGCTGGGAGCGCACCGAGGGGTCGTACACCTCGTGGGCCGGCGGGGGCGGCGGCGTCGGCGGTCGTGCCGACCGGGCGCCCGGCGGACGCGGCACCTTCACCGGGGGTACGCCGAAGGCGGCGCAGCTGGCCCAGCGGCTCGGCGTGGACGCCAGCCGCCTCACCACCGCCAGCGAGCTGCCGCAGGGGCCGAAGGTGGCCGCCGGCGACCGGGTCAACCACCAGCGCTACGGGCTGGGGCGCGTGCTCGCCGTGGAGGGGCACGGCCCGGGCGCCCGCGCCCAGATCGACTTCGGCGACCAGACCATGTGGCTGGTGCTGCGACACGCCCCGGTCGACAAGCTCTGACCGGCCCGCCCACACCGCGCCGATCTTGCAGTTCCGGTCGTCGACATGGGTGGTATGCCCTCTATGTCGGGACAGCAAGTGCAAGATCGGCGCAGCGGAAGGCGCGGGGTCAGCAGCCCAGGTCGACGCCGTGGGCACGCATGTACGGGGCAGGGTCGATCTGGTTCCACATGCCCTGGTGCACCTCGAAGTGCAGGTGCGGGCCCGTGGCGTCGCCCGTGGCGCCCTCGTAGCCGATCACCTGGCCGGCCTTGACCGCCTGCCCGACGGTGACCGCGATGCGGCTCTGGTGGGCGTAGTGGGTCAGGTAGCCGTTGCCGTGGTCGATGAAGACGGAGTTGCCGTACCCGTCCGCGGCGTCGCCGGCCTGGGTGACCGTGCCGGCGGCCGCGGCGTGGATGGGGGTCCCCGAGGGCAGCGCCAGGTCGATCCCGGCGTGCAGGGTGCCCCAGCGCTGGCCGTAGCAGGAGGTGACCGAGGCGCCCGGCATCGGGTCGACCCAGGCGGGCGTCGGCCGGGTGGTCTTCTTCGGCTTCGGCTTCGGCTTCGGCTTGGCGGTGGCCGTCTTCGTCGGTGTCGGGCTGGCGCTTGCCGTCGACGGGCTCACGGTCGGGCTGGCCGACGGAGACGCCGGCGCGCTCGACTCACGGGCCGAGCGGTCGGCCCGGCTGGCGGCCTCGGCGCGGGACTGGGCGTCGAGCGAGACGGCGGTGGGTACCGGCCGGTCGGGACCGGAGGTGGCTACGGCGACCCCGCCCAGGCCGAGGGCGACCAGCGCGGCCGCGCCGACCACGATGAGGCGGTTCCGTCGGCGGGCACGTCCCGGCTGCTCGACGGTGGTGTCGGGGGTGTTCTCGTTCTGGACGGGGCTGTCTTCCTGCACGGCGGACCTTCACAGTCGAGGGGCACTTGACCTCGAAATACTGGTGTCGGGCCGAGCTGGACGACCGTCCGGGACCGCGCGTCCGAACCGGGGGCGGCAGGCCGGCTGACCTGCTATGCGCCGGTCTGACGCGGTCCGTCCGGAAAAGTGATCATGCCGCGCCGTGCTGTCGGTCACAGTCCGTCCTGTGATCCAGCAGACATCAGCCGTGGACCGAGCCGAAAAAACCGCCCGGATCAGCAGATCCGGGCGGTCAACGGGCGGTACGCAGCGTCAGGAACCCGCTACCTCGCTGTAGATTGCCTCGACTTGCAGCTTGATGTCCACTCCGCGCTCCTGCAGGTACGGAACGGGGTCGATCGGGGCGCCCTTGACATGAAGCTCAAGGTGCAGGTGCGTGCCGTAGGCGTGGCCGGTCTGGCCCACCAGGCCAAGCTGGTCGCCGGCCTTGACCTGCTGGCCCTCCTTGACGCTGAGCGCGGAGGAGTGACCGTAGATGGCCTCACTGCCGTCGGCGTGCTGGACGATCACCGCGTAGCCGTAGCCGCCGAACCAGCCGGCCTTGGTGACCAGGCCGTCGTGGACCGCCACGTACGGGGTGCCCTCGGGGACGACCAGGTCGACGCCGGTGTGCAGCTTGCCCCACCGCATGCCGTACGGGGAGTTGAAGTCGTAGCCCTGCAGCGGCAGCATCCAGACCTCGGGCTCGGCCGCTTCCTTCGTGCGGCTGTCCCGGGAGGCGCGCTCGGCGTTGTCCGCACGGGCCGCGACGTCCTGACTGGTGATCGACGCCTGCTTGAGCTCGTCGAGCACGGTCGGGCTGACGTCCTTGGCGTCGGGCAGCGCCGACGCGCCCAGCGCGACGATGCCCGCGCCGACGAAGGCGGTGGTGACGACTGCCGCGTAACGGCTACGCGGGGGGGTGGGTACGCGGCGGCGACCGCGATATCGATCGGGCTCAGACGACAGGCGCTGGCGCACGCACACCCTCCGTTGTCGGGGTTCCGAGGCGGCCGGTGGGACGTCCGTGAAGCTCAGATGAACGTCTGCCGACCGCGTCGTCACCCGTCCATGGACCTGATGACAACCGTGGACACGTTAGCCAACCACCAGGCGACCCACAAGCCGAAGCGCCGAATTGGCGTGTCGATCTGTCCGTTTGCGTCCAAGATTGTCACGCATCGTGCCGTCGAACGGTGCCCCCGTAACCACCCGTTCGTCGCCGAGCGTGACCGATCCGGCGGAGTCGTCCGGCTTGACGCCGGGGCCCGGGCGGGACGGCCTCGATCGACGGTGCCGACGGTGGTGCCCGGGCGCGGCGGAATGTCGGACGGGTTTCCAGCCCCGATTTCCCGGGCCCGGCCGGGCGGGTTACCGTTCGTTCAGGTGAAGGCCGTGGAGCCGGTGAAAGGTGTGCGCTGATGAGCTCTCGTATTCGGGTCGTCGTCGCGAAGCCAGGTCTGGACGGCCACGACCGCGGCGCGAAGGTCGTCGCCCGCGCCCTGCGCGACGCGGGGATGGAGGTCGTCTACACCGGCCTGCACCAGACGCCCGAGCAGATCGTGGAAACGGCCATCCAGGAGGACGCCGACGCGGTGGGTCTCTCCGTACTCTCCGGCGCGCACATGACGCTCTTCCGTCGGGTGCTGGAGCTGTTGACCGAGCGCGACGCCCGGGACATCGTCGTGTTCGGTGGCGGCATCATTCCCAACGGCGACCTTCCCGAGCTGGAGAAGCTGGGCGTCGCGAAGATCTTCACGCCGGGCGCCACCACGCAGGCGATCGTGGAGTGGGTCCGGGAGAACGTCGCGCAGCCGGTCGCCTGAGACAACCGGTCCGCTGCGCCGGCTTGCTGCGCCGACCGGATCTGGGCACGGGGGAGGGGCCGGACGCACCCCTCACACGTCCGGCCCCTCTATGCACGATGCCCCGCCGCCACCCCTCGACCGACAGGGCATCGGCCGTATCCCGTCTTTGCGCTGCTCAGCGCGCCGACACCTGACTCAACGACGCCCCGACGGGCGGGTTACGGACCCCCGGCAACATCGTCCGGACGATTGACGCCGCGCACGACGCGGCCGGAATCCGCCCCACTCGACACGGAGTTGTGCATTACCGCACACCGTGCACCCGCTCGGTTGCCGGCCGTGCCCACCTCGCTAGGCTGCCGCCAATGGCCTGTTTCAACTGATGACAGGCGTCAAACTGTTTTCTGAACGCTGGTGGCGGCGCGACGGCGCGCCGCGGAGACGGGACGGGACGCGCAATCGTGGACCTGTACGAGTACCAGGGGCGGGACCTGTTCGAGCGGCACGGCTTGCCCGTGCTGGCCGGCGGCGTCGCCACTACCCCGGAAGAGGCCCGCGCGATCGCCGAACGTCTTGGCGGCCGTGTGGTCGTCAAGGCGCAGGTAAAGGTCGGCGGCCGAGGTAAGGCCGGCGGCGTCAAGCTGGCCGAGGGCCCGGATGAGGCGGTGGCTCGGGCCACCGACATCCTCGGCATGGACATCAAGGGTCACACCGTCCACAAGGTCATGATCACGGTGACCGCGGACGTGGCCGAGGAGTACTACTTCTCGTACCTGCTCGACCGGGCGAACCGCACCTTCCTCTGCATCGCCAGCGTCGCCGGCGGCATGGACATCGAGCAGGTCGCCGCCGAGACGCCCGACAAGGTCGTCAAGGCCCCGATCGACGCCGTGAAGGGCGTGGACGAGGCCAAGGCCCGCGAGATCGTGACCGCTGCCGGCTTCCCGGCCGAGGTCGCCGACCAGGTGGTCGAGATCGCCGTCGGCCTCTGGCAGGCGTTCGTCGCCGAGGACGCCACGCTGGTCGAGGTCAACCCGCTCGCCAAGAACGGCGACGGCCGGATGCTCCTGCTCGACGCCAAGATCAGCCTGGACGAGAACGCCGCGTTCCGGCACCCGGACCACGAGGCCCTGGTCGACCAGGCTGCCGTGGACCCGCTGGAGCAGGCCGCCAAGGCCAAGGACCTCAACTACGTCAAGCTCGACGGCGAGGTCGGCATCATCGGCAACGGCGCGGGTCTGGTCATGTCGACCCTCGACGTCGTCGCGTACGCCGGTGAGCGGCACGGCAACGTCAAGCCGGCCAACTTCCTCGACATCGGCGGCGGCGCGAGCGCCGCGGTGATGGCGAACGGGCTGGAGATCGTGCTCTCCGACCCGGCCGTGAAGAGCGTCTTCGTCAACGTCTTCGGCGGCATCACCGCCTGCGACGAGGTCGCCAACGGCATCATCCAGGCGCTGGCCCTGCTCGAGCAGCGCGGCGAGCAGGTCACCAAGCCGCTCGTCGTCCGCCTCGACGGCAACAACGCCGAGGCCGGCCGGGCGATCCTGGACGGCGCGAACAACCCGCTCGTACAGCGGGTGGACACCATGGACGGCGCGGCCGAGCGGGCCGCCGAGCTGGCAGCTGCGGGGGTCTGATCATGGCTATCTGGCTGACCAAGGACTCGAAGGTCATCGTTCAGGGGATGACCGGCTCCGAGGGCTCCAAGCACACCCGGCGGATGCTCGCCGCCGGCACCAACGTGGTGGGCGGCGTCAACCCGCGCAAGGCGGGCCAGAAGGTCGACTTCGACGGCACCGAGCTGCCGGTCTTCGCGTCCGTGGCGGACGCCATGGCCGAGACCGGGGCCGACGTCACCGTCATCTTCGTGCCGCCGCAGTTCACCAAGGCCGCCGTGGTCGAGGCGATCGACGCCGCGATCGGCCTGGCCGTGGTGATCACCGAGGGCGTGCCGGTGCACGACACCGCCGCGTTCTGGGCGTACAACCTCGCGCAGGGCGAGCGGACCCGGATCATCGGGCCGAACTGCCCCGGCATCGCCTCGCCGGGCGCCTCCAACGCCGGCATCATCCCGGCCGACATCACCGGCTCCGGCCGCATCGGCCTGGTCAGCAAGAGCGGCACGCTGACCTACCAGATGATGTACGAGCTGCGCGACATCGGCTTCTCCACCTGCGTCGGCATCGGCGGTGACCCGATCATCGGCACCACGCACATCGACGCCCTGGCGGCGTTCGAGGCCGACCCGGAGACCGACGCCATCGTGATGATCGGTGAGATCGGTGGCGACGCCGAGGAGCGGGCCGCCGAGTTCATCAAGGACAACGTCACCAAGCCGGTGGTCGGCTACATCGCCGGCTTCACCGCGCCCCCCGGCAAGACCATGGGTCACGCCGGGGCGATCATCTCCGGCTCGGCCGGTACCGCCGAGGCGAAGCAGGCGGCGCTCGAAGCCGTCGGCGTCAAGGTCGGCAAGACGCCGACCGAGACCGCGAAGCTGATGCGGGAGATCATGTCCGGCAACTGAGCCGGGACGGCAACACCGAAGGGGTCGACCGGTTCCGGTCGGCCCCTTCGTCGTACCGCCGGGTCAGTCGTTGTTCCAGAACGGGTAGTTGCCGGTGAGACGCAGGATCGCGCCGCCGATGATGTTGATCACGCCGAACACGATGGCGAGGTAGCCGAGAACCGGCGACTGGCCGTTGCGCCGGGCGTCGCGCAGGGACAGGTAGCCGAAGATGATGCCGAGGATGCCGCAACAGATCAGGCCGAGGACGATGCCCAGCACGCCCCAGAGCGTGGTGCGGTCGCGTCCCCTGGCCGGCGGTGGTGGGGGCGGTGGGTATGCGGTCGTCACGGCTACCTCCGGGCGGTCGTGGGCGGCGGACCCCGGGCCGCGACCGGCGAGCGGGACCCGGTTGGCGGCGACGGCCACCCCCTCTGGCCCGACGCTAGACCCGACCGGGCGGATCCGGCCCCGGTTCGCCCAACTCGCCGCCCTCCGGGGCGGGTTAACGGACTGCCACCGCCCGCGCGACGTGCCAGAGTAGAGCGGATGCCCCCCGTCACCCCTGACCCACCCAGCCGTGCCGGCGGTGTACGCGCCGACGACCGGCCGGTCGACCGCGCCGCGCCCCGTCGGCGGGTTCCCGCGCCGCGTGCCGGTGGGTCGCCGCGTGGGCGTGCGCCGCTGGCCGTCGCCGCACTGGTGGCCGCGGTCGGGGCGGCTCTCACCTCGTACCTGCCGGTCGCCATCGTGCTCGGCCTGGTCCAGCTCGGCGCCGACTCCACCACGCTGGGCGGCACCCTGCGTACCGCGCTGGCCGGTTGGCTGGTGGGGCACGGGGTGCCGCTGCACACCGAGGCGGGCCCGTTCGGGCTCGCCCCGCTGGCGCTCACCGTGCTCGCGCTCTGGCGACTGACCCGGGCCGGCGTGCACGTGAGCCGCGCGATCGGCGCCCGCGACACCCGCTCACCGCGCCGCGCGCTGATCGCCGCCGCAGCTGTCGGTCTGGCGTACGCGCTGCTCGGCGCGCTCGCCGCGGTGCTGATCGGCGCGGGCGGGCCGCAGGTCTCCCTGGTGCGGGCGGCGGCCACGTTCGCGGTGGTCGGCACGCTCGGCGCGCTGGTCGGCGCGATCCGGATCACCGCCGTGACCCGGCTGCTCGTCACCCGGATACCCGGCCCGCTGCGCGACGGCGTACGCGCCGGGCTGGTGGCCGCGCTCCTCCTGCTCGGGGCGGGCGCCGGCGCTGCCGGCCTGGCCGTGGCCATGGGCGGCGGTGACGCCGCGGACATGATCGGCGCGTACCGGACCGGAGTGGCCGGACAGGCCGGGATCACACTGGTCAGCATGGCGTACGCGCCGAACGCAGCGGTCTGGTCGACCAGCTATCTGCTCGGGCCGGGCTTCGCCGTCGGCGTCGACACGGCCGTACGCACCAGCGAGGTGTCGGTCGGCGCGCTGCCGGCCGTACCGTTGCTCGCTGGCCTGCCGCGCGGCCCGGTGGACGGCCTCGGCGCCCTGCTGCTCGCGGTGCCGGTGCTGGCCGGGATGGTCGCCGGCTGGTTGCTGGCCCGCCGGCTGGCCCGGTCCGCCGGGCCGGAGCGGCCGCCGCGGCGCT
>NZ_MUZA01000009.1 GCF_021442385.1 Micromonospora sp. MH99 | reverse complement strand
GTGCCGGAGCCGCCGGGCGCCGGGGGCACGCTGGTCGGCGCGGCGAATGCCACGCCGACGCCCACCCCGCCCGGCGGTACGACCTGGCGGCGGGCCCGGTGGGTGGTGCTCGGCGCGGTGCTCGCCCTGGCCGGGGTGGCCACCGCGGCCACGCTCTACCTGCTGCGGGACCGCTACCCGGACCTGGAGTTCGGAACGCTGCGCGAGCTGTCGAGGGTGCCGGCCGGCGCCGAGCGGCCCGGCGGCATGTGGACAGCGGTGCTCGGCGACCGGGCCTACCTCGGGTACCCGCTGCCGGACGACCGGCTGGAGGTGGTCGCCGTCGACACCGGCACCGGCGACGAGCTGTGGCGCCGGCAGACCGGTGTCACCGCCGACGACTGGGCCGGCCTGGTGGCCGTACCGGGGGCGGTCGCGGTCCTCGCCGACGCGCCGGGCGACAGCACGCCGCGTGAACTGGCCGTCCTGGACGCCCGCTCCGGCGCCCAGCGCTGGCACCGGGCGGTCCGCGGTGACGACGACGTCTACTTCTCCGACGACACCGCAGTGCTGGTGGACCGGGCCGCCGGACGGCTGGTCGGCCTGAAGCTGGGCGACGGCACCGACAAGTGGAGCAGGCCCAACCCGCGTGACCAGTACGGCGGCGCGCGTACCGTCGTCCGGCCGGTGGGCACCGACGAGGCGGCGGGTGGGCCGGCGTACCTCGACGGCGGCGCCCGTGACCCGTGGACGGGCAAGGGGCGACGGCTCGTGCAGATCGGGGCCGACCGGTCGGCGCGGCTGCTCGACATGTCCTCCGGCTCGGTGCTGCGCGAGTGGGGCAACGTCGCCGACCTCGACGACCTGGTGGTGGCGCACGAGGACCGCCTGTACGTGGCCCCCACCGACGGCGGGTACCAGGTGCTGGCGTACGACCTGGGTTCCGACGCGGCGCCGGTGGTCCTCTACCGGGCCGGGAACGCGGAGTACCGGCCGAAGACGCTGGTGGCCTGCGGCGAGCGGCGGGCCTGCCTGGTGCAGGTGCGCAACAGCGAGGCCGAGCGCACCGAGGTGGTCGCGGCGACCGAGGGGAAGCCGGCGATCTCCTGGTCGGCACCGGGCGCGACCGGTCTGGTCCCGGTCGGCGAGCAGGTGTTGACCCAACGGGAGTACCCGAAGGCGACCGTCACCCTCTTCGACGCCGCCGGCAAGGCGGTGCTTACCGACCGCCCCGGCGTGGCGGCCCGACTGGACGCCGGCAACCTGCTCGTCTTCGCCGAGCCGACCAGCACGGTGGCGGACAACCGCAGCGTGGCCGGCGTGTGGGCCGAGTCGGGCGACGTCGACGAGTTGGGCCAGCTCGTCGACGTGCGCAGCGCGTCCTGCTCGTGGAACACCCGGGTGATCGCGTGCGGGGCGGACAAGGACTTCGTGCTGTACCGGTTCACCGACGACTGACCGCCGGCGGGACGGCGGTCAGGCGCGGACGATGTCGGTGCCGTCGACCCGTACGGGAATCTCGGTGAGCCCCCGGGTGGCGGACCCGCCCAGGCGGGAGCCGTCGCCGACCGCGAACGTGGAGTTGTGCGCCGGGCAGGTGATCACTCCGTCGCGCGGTGCGCCGACCCGTACACCCTGGTGGGGGCAGGTCGCGTCGTATGCGGTGAAGGTGCCGGCCTCGGCCTGGACGACCAGGACCCCGTCGACGACAGTGCCGCCGCCGACCGGCACGTCGCCGGTGCGGGCCAGCACAGTGCCCGGGGCGGCAGCCGCCCGGCTGGCGGAGCTGTCACCGGCACCGCAGGCGCTCAGCAGCCCCGCCGCGCCGAGTGCGCCGGCTCCGGTCAGCAGCGTCCGCCTGCTCAGGCACCACCGCTTGTCGCGGAGGAACTCCTGTCCGTCGTACACCCTCGTCACCTCTCTCGTCGGCGGCCCGGACCCCCGGGCGGCGTCGCCGGTGGTCGGCGGCGGTGTGGCCGGGCGGGTCCGATGGTCGCGGGACCAGCCTGCCGCACGAGTCTGGACGTGCGGTGAGACGAACCTGGATGGTGACTGGGTGCACAGCGGACCGGTCGACACCGGCCCTTAGGATGCTCCGGTGATTCTTCGGGGTACGGTCCGCGCTGATCGTCCGCTGGTGGTGCTCGCCGTGGGGGAGGAGGCCCGCTACCTGCCGCCCGACCTGCCGGTGCTGCTCACCGGCATGGGCAAGGTCAACGCCGCCAGCGCGGTCGCGGCGGTGCTGGCCGCGGGGCCGCGCCCCAGCCTGCTGCTCAATCTGGGCACGGCCGGGGCGCTGCGCCCCGGGTGGGCGGGCATCCACGAGGTCGCCACGGTGCTCCAACACGACCTGGACACCGACCTGCTGCGCACGCTCACCGGGGAGACCTACGGGGCGCCGCTGGCCCTGGCCGCCGAGGGGGCGGTGCTGGCCACCGGCGACACGTTCGTGGCCGACGACGACGCGCGGGACCGGTTGGCCCAGCGTGCCGACCTGGTCGACATGGAGGGGTACGCGGTGGCGTGGGCCGCCGCCCAGGCGGGTGTGCCCTGCCGGTTGATCAAGCAGGTCAGCGACGAGGCGGGCGACGGCGCTGCCCGCACGTGGCGGGAGTCGGTGGACGCCTGCGCCCGGGACCTCGCCGACTGGGCCGGTCGGCACCTCGTCTGACCGTCGAGGGTCATCCGGCGGGCCGTCGCAGTCTGAGCCCCCGCGTGGTTTCCCGGCTGCCGCCCCTGGGGGCCAGGACGTGCCCGGCCAGCGCGAGGGCCACGATCGCGGTGACCAGCACCGGTGGCCAGCCGCCGGCCCAGGGCAGCACCAGCAGGGGGAGCAGTTGCGACGCCACTCGCCGCCACGGCACGCGGGCGGAGAGCAGGTAGGCGAACACTGCCCGGCCGAGCACGAACACCAGCGGTCCGCCGATGATCAGCATCAGCCACCGTACCGGTGTCGTTCCCGTCGGTCGGTCGACGACAAGATCGAAGGAGGCCGCCGTGACGAGCACGCCGACCAGTAGTACCAGGTGGGTGTACGGAGCGATCCGGGAGGACCGGCCGGGCATTGACACGGACGCGGTTTCGCGCAACTCACCGGCCCGATAGACGTAGATCTGCCAGAGCAGCAGCATGATCGCGAACGCGCAGAGCAGGGCGGTGACTCGGAGGTGGTCGAATTCGCTGCGGCTGACTTCCAGGGTGGGCACCAGGATGATGTCGCCAAGAGCCAGGATGACGAACTGCTGGTACCGCTCGCCCAGGTGCGCAGTGGTCCGGTCGTACTGGTCGAGCGGCACCCGCCCGAGCCAGGGTGTGGGGTACCGTGCCGCCGCGGAGATCAGGTCGATCGCGATCGCGATGATCCAGATCCACCACCGCGCGCTGTCGGCCAGCGCGCCGATGATCCAGGGGACGCCGGAGACCAGGAACCAGAACAGGAACCGGCTGGCTCGCGCCATGGCCGAGCGGTGCCGCTGCCGGTACAACGTGCTGACCAGGACGATGCCCCGCGCCACGTGGGTGCCGACGTAGGCGAGCGCGAAGGCAATGGCCTGCCTTGTGGTGATCATCGGCAGCGATGCCGCCATCCCCACCGATCCGACCATGGCGATCATCAGGATGGCCTGGATGGGGCGCTGCTGCGGGTCGTAGAACTCGGTCGTGGTGGAGGTGACCGACCAGGTCCACCAGATGGCCGTCAGCATCAGCAACACCGCCGCGCTGCGGGCCCAGGATTCCTGGTCGGCGAGGAGCTTCGAGGTCTGCGCGAGCGCGGCCACGAAGACCACGTCGAAGAGCAGCTCCAGCAGCGTGGCCCGGGTCGACCCGTCCAGCCGGCGTACCAGCGCCCTGGTGCCTCCGGTGGTCATGCCCGGCCTCCCGCCGTGTCTTCGAGGATTATCGGCGGCCTCGGCGCGGGTCGTCCCGGGATCGGCGATTCCCGCCCGTCGGGGAAGAGGACGGCCGGAGGTTGCCACGGCGTCGGACGCCGGGCGATGCTTTACCGCATCCATAAATCTCGATCTCTTCGGAGGTTCGGATGCGCCGCTCCCCGCTGGTCGCCCTCGTCCTGACCATCCTGCTGTTCGTCGCGCCCGGCGCGGCGCAGGCTGCCGTCCCCGACCGGGCCGCCGCGCCCGCCGCCGACCCGGCCGCCCTGCTGACCGGGGTACGCACCGCGGGCACGGCCTGGGGCCTCGACCCCGCAACCGGCCGGATGACAGTCACCGTCGACGACACCGTGGCCCCCGGCGAGCTGACCGTGCTGCGGGCGGCGGCCGACCGGGCCGGTGCGCTGCTGCGCCACGAGCCCGGAACGCTGCGCCCCCTGATCGCCGGTGGGCAGGGCATCTACGGCGGCGGCGCGCGCTGCTCGCTCGGCGCGAACGCGCGCAGCGGCAGCACCTACTACGTGATCACCGCCGGCCACTGCACCACCGCCGCCGCCACCTGGTACGCCGACAGCGCCCAGACCACGGCCCTCGGCACCCGCACCGCCACCAGCTATCCCGGCAACGACTACGGGCTGATCCGCTACACCGGCCGGATCGCCCACCCGAGCGCCGTCTACACCTATCCCGGGCTGCTCACCATCAACGGCCCCGGCACCGCGTACGTCGGTCAGGCGGTGTGCCGCAGCGGCGTCACGACCGGGGTCCGCTGCGGCAGCGTCACCGGCCTCAACCAGACCGTCAACTACGCCACCGGCGTGATCTACGGCCTGATCCGCACGAACATCTGCGCCGAGGCGGGAGACAGTGGCGGCCCGTTGTACGTGGCGTCCACCGGCACCATCATCGGCATCCTCTCCGGGGGCAGCGGCAACTGCACCTCCGGCGGCACCACCTACTACCAGCCGATCGGCGAGGTGCTGGCCGCGTACGGGCTGACCCTGCCCTGACCTGCGTTGCGCTCACCGCAACGGGTTGCTCGGCTGGCACAACGCGCCTAGGCTCGGCGGCGCCCCGGACCCTTTCCCCAGGACGTGTGCCGCCATGTCGAGCAAGCCCCGACCCGACCCCGCTGCCGCCCCGGCCGGCTCCCCGCCGGCCGAGGTCGTCACGGTGGGGGAGACGATGGTCGTGCTGTGCCCACCGCCGGGCGAGCCGCTGGAGCACGCCGGGCGGGTCGCCGTCTCGGTCGGCGGCGCGGAGTCCAACGTGGCCGGTTACCTGGCCCGCCTCGACCACCGGACGACCTGGGTGAGCCGCGTCGGCGACGACCCCTTCGGCCGAGCCGTCGTCCGACACGTCGCCGACGCCGGCGTCCGCGTCGACCTGGTGGGTGTGGACCCGGCCGCCCCGACCGGCCTCTACCTCAAGGATCCGGGCCCGACGAGCACCGCCGTGCACTACTACCGGGCCGGTTCGGCCGCGTCCCGGATGGACGCCGGCGCGTTGGCCGACCCACGGCTGGCCGGCGCGCGGGTGCTGCACCTGTCCGGGATCACCCCGGCGCTCTCCGACTCCTGCCGGGCGCTGGTCGAGCACGCGGTGACCGACCGGCCGCTGCCGGGCGCGCTGGTCAGCTTCGACGTCAACCACCGGGCGCGGCTCTGGCCCGCCGAGCGGGCCGCGCCGGTGCTGCGTGACCTCGCCGACCGCAGCGACCTGGTCTTCGTCGGCCAGGACGAGGCGTACGCCCTCTGGGGCGCCGCCGACGCCGCCGCGGTACGCCGGCTGCTGCCCGGCCCACGGACGGTGGTCATCAAGGACGGCGCGGTGTGCGCCACAGCCCTGTGCCGCGACGCCGCACCGGTGATCGTCCCGGCGCCCCGCGTGTCGGTGGTGGAACCGGTCGGCGCCGGAGACGCGTTCGCCGCCGGCTACCTGGCCGGGCTGTTGCGTGACCTCGACCCGGAGCGGCGCCTGCGCCTCGGCCACCTCGTCGCCGCGCAGGCGCTGGGCAGTGCCGGCGACAATGCGCCGCTGCCACAGTGGTCCTGGTTTCAGCGGCTGCTCGACGGCCCCTGGTCACCACCCGACCTGACCCGCGTACCGGCGGAGGGCTGAGGTGTCCGAGGGCGTCGACCGGGCGATGCGCGTGCTCGAACTGCTGGCGCGCGAGCCCGCGCAGCTCGGTGGTGTGGCCGCCGACCTGGGCGTGCACAAGTCCACCGCGCTGCGACTGTTGCAGACCCTCGAGTCGGGTGGCTTCGCCCGCCGCACCGACGGCGGCTGGACGGTGGGCCTACGACTGATCGACCTCGCGCAGCAGGCACTGGACTCCCTGGACGTACGCGCGGTGGCGCGTCCCCACCTGGCGGCGCTCGGCCGGGACTGCGGGCACACCATCCACCTGGCCCAGCTGGTCGACGACGACCTCGTCTACGTGGACAAGATCGAGGCCCGTGGCCAGGTGCGGATGTACTCCCGGATCGGCCGCACCGCGCCCCTGCACGCCAGCGGGGTCGGCAAGGTGGTCCTCGCGTACCGCCCGCAGCTGACCCGGCTGGTCGAGGGCGCCGCGCTGCGGGCGTACACCCCGGCCACCATCTGCGACCCGGCCGCCCTGCGCGCGGAGCTGACGGCCGTCGCCGAGCAGGGCTGGGCCGCCGACGACGGCGAGTTCGAGCCGCTGATCACCTGTGTGGCCGCGCCGGTGCGCCACGCCGACGGATCGGTCAGCGCGGCGGTGTCGGTGACCGCCCCGACGGTGGTGGCCACCCTCGCCGACCTGCGCCGCCTGCTACCCCGACTGCTGGCCACCACCCAGCAGATCTCCCGTGACCTCGGATGGAGTGGACCATGACCACAGCGGACTTCGCGCACATCTTCGGCGGTGCCCGGGTGATGGCGATCCTGCGCGGCCTGCCGGTCGCCGAGACCGTCCGGCTCGCCGAGCGCGCCTGGGATCTCGGCATCCTCGTGGTGGAGGTGCCGGTGGCCACCCCGGACGCGGTGCCCGCCCTGCGCGCTGCCGTCGAGGCGGGCGCGGCGCGGGGCCGGATCGTCGGCGCCGGCACCGTGCTCGACGCCGAGCAGGTCGCGGCGGCGGCCGACGCGGGCGCAGCCTTCACCGTCGCGCCCGGTCTGGACCTCACGGTCGCCGACGCCGCCGCCGCCCGCGGCCTGCCGCACCTGCCCGGCGTGGCCACCCCCACCGAGGCGCAGCAGGCGCTGCGGCACGGCCTGACCTGGCTCAAGGCGTTCCCCGCGATATCCCTCGGGCCGGCCTGGTTCCGGGCCATGGCCGGCCCCCTGCCGCAGCTGCGCTTCGTCGCCACGGGCGGCCTGGACGCGGGCAACGCCGCCGCGTTCCTCGACGCGGGCGTACGGGTGGCAGCCGTCGGATCAGCCCTCTCCGACCCGACCCAACTGGACCAACTGGCCAAGCTGACCACCCACCACCCCTGACCCCCACCCTCTCACTGCGCCGATCTTGCACTTTCTGTCCCCACGAAAGCCGTGAATCGGGATAGGTCGACGACAGTAAGTGCAAGATCGGCGGGGGAGGGTGGGGGAAGGACCGTGGCGGGGTTGCGTCATGGCGTCAACGCGCCGAGGGGCGGCGGGGTACGAGGGGTGGGCGTTGCCCTGATGCTGTGCTGCGTACCGCTCCTCGACACAAAGAGGTCATCGTGGCTCTGTCTTCCAGGCGCCGCCGATCCGGGCTGATCGCCCTCGGTGCCGCCCTCACACTGGCCGCCGGGTTCACCCCACCCGGCACGGGGGCGTCGGCCGCCCCGCCGAACAACCCGGCCCGCCCCGTCGGCCAGCCGCCAGCAGCGCCCGGCCGGGCGTCCAGCGTCACCCTGATCACCGGCGACATCGTCACCGTCACGACCGCGGCCGACGGCAGCACCGTCTCGACCGTCCGTCGGCCGGACGGCAGCACGCCGACCTTCCACCGTACGGTGCTCGACGGCGACACCTACGTCTACCCGGACGCCGCGCTGCCGTACGTCACCGGCGGTCTGCTGGATCGCAAACTGTTCAACGTCACCGATCTCATCGCCGACGGGTACGACGACGCGCACTCGGACGCGTTGCCGCTGATCGTGACGCTCACCGACGCCGCGGCCCGCGCCCGCACCCGGCCCACTGTGGACGGTGCGGAGCTGGTCCGGCCGCTGGACAGCGTTCGGGGCGCCGCGCTGACCCGCCCCCGTGGCACCGCCGACCGGTTCTGGGGCGCACTCACCACCGGCACGGCCCGCCGCGCCGGTGCCGCCCCGACGCTCGCGGGCGGCATCGCCAAGGTCTGGCTGGACGGCCGGGTGCATGCCGACCTCGCCGAGTCCACCGCGCAGATCGGTGCGCCGGCCGTCTGGGCCGGGGGCAACACCGCCGCCGGTGTCGACGTCGCGGTGCTCGACTCCGGCGCGGACGCCGAGCACCCGGACCTGGCCGGGCAGATCACCGCGTCGAGCAGCTTCGTGCCCGAGGAGCCCGACATCCTCGACTACAAGGGACACGGGACGCACGTCGCGTCGACGATCGCCGGGACCGGCGCCGCGTCCGGTGGCGTCGAGCGGGGCGTCGCGCCCGGCGCCCGGCTGCACGTCGGCAAGGTGCTCAACAGCGAGGGCAGCGGGCAGGACTCGTGGATCATCGCCGGCATGGAGTGGGCCGCCCGCGAGCAGAAGGCCCGGGTCGTCAGCATGAGCCTGGGTGGTGAGGCCACCGACGGCAGCGACCCGATGAGCCAGGCGGTCGACCGCCTCAGCGCCGAGACCGGCGCGCTCTTCGTGATCGCCGCCGGCAACAGCGGCCCGGCGAGCATCGGCAGCCCGGGCGCGGCGAACTCCGCGCTCACCGTGGGCGCCGTCGACTCCACCGACCACCTCGCCGACTTCTCCAGCCAGGGTCCGCGCGCCGGTGACGGTGGGCTCAAGCCCGAGATCACCGCGCCCGGCGTGGACATCCTGGCCGCCCGCTCCCACCAGGTACGCGGGTCCGGGGACTACACGTTGATGAGCGGCACGTCGATGGCGACGCCGCACGTGGCGGGCACGGCCGCGCTGGTCGCCGCCGCGCACCCCGACTGGACCGGCCAGCGCATCAAGGAGGCGCTGGTCAGCACCGTCAAGGCCACCCCGGACTACACCCCGTACCAGGCCGGCGCGGGCCGGGTGGACGCGGTCGCCGCCGTGCGCGCCACCGTCTTCGCCACGCCGAGCGCCTACTCCGGCTTCCAGGCGTGGCCGCAGCAGCCCGGCGGCACCGTCGACCGGACGGTCACCTACACCAACACCGCCAGCACGCCGATCACGCTGAAGCTGTCCGTCGACGCGCCGACCGCGCCGGCCGGCCTCTTCGCCCTGTCGGCTGACACGGTCACCGTGCCCGCCGCCGGCACCGCGACGGTGACGCTCACCGCGGCGTACGACCGGCTGCCGGTCGAGAAGCAGGTCAGTGGCGCGATCATCGCCACCGACGGCGCCGGTACGGTGCGCGGTCGCACCCTGATCGGGGCGGGCAAGGAGGGCCAGCGGCAGAACCTGACGCTTGTCGCGAAGGACCGGGACGGCAAGCCGCTCGCCGGCAAGGTCATCCTCACCACCGACGGCCTGTTCACCGCCGTTGACCTGCCCGAGAGCGGCACCGCGACGCTGCGGCTGCCGGTGGCGAACTGGTCCGGTTGGCTCACCACCGACGTGCGCGGTGTGCACGGGCCGCGCTCCAAGGGCATGGCGATGCTCGGCTTCACCGACGTCAACCTGAACACCGACCGCACCGTCACCCTGGACGCGCGGGCCGCCCGCCAGGTGCGCGCCGAGGTGCCGCAGGAGGCCACCGCCACCGCGCTGCGGATGGACATCCACCGGTCCACCGCGAACGGCCTCACCGAGAGCCAGGTGCTGCCCGACGACTCGTACGACAGCATGTGGGCGCTGCCGACGGGCCGCGCCGTCACCGACGGCGAGTTCGAGTTCGGTGCCCGGTGGCGGCTGGAACAGCCGGCGCTGACCGTTGCGGCCGGCGGCCGGTCGTACGACGATCTGCTGGTCAAGCGGGCGACCCCCGCACTGCCGGCGGGTCGCCGCCAGATGGACGCGGTGTACGTCGCCGACGCGTCGGCGAAGCACCCCGTCCGGGATCGGGCGGTGGTTGTCCGGCGCAGCGACACCGTGGACATCGCCGCCCGGGCGCAGGCCGCCGCGGCGGCCGGGGCGACGCTGCTGCTGGTGGTCAACGACGGTGTCGGCCGGCTCCAGCCGTGGGACGAGGCGGCGTGGAGCCCGGAGAGCCCGGCCCCGGTGACCGTGGCGACGCTCGGCGCCGACGAGGGCGACCAGCTCATCGCGGCGCTGGAGCGCGGCCCGGTGCGGCTGACCGTCGACTCGCACCCGGAGACGACCTACCTGTACGACGTGGCGCATCACTGGACCGGCGCGGCGCCGGCCGACCCCACCTACCGGCCGACGAAGCGGCAACTGGCCCGGGTCGACGTGGAGTTCCGCAACTACCGGCAGGGCAAGGCGCTGGAGTTCCGCACCGACGTCTGGCGGGGTTGGGCGTCGAGCAACCAGGAGCCCGCCCCGGCGCAGGGCCGGCGGACCGACTGGGTGAGCGCCGACCAGCGGTGGGTCGACGACGCGTTCATCGCCGGTGAGACCGGCCAGCACCTGATGGCGGTGGCCACCTACCCGGCGGACCGGTCGAGTCGGGTCGAGTGGTTCGGGCCGATCCAGCGGCCCCGGATGGGCGGGGGTTACGTGCCGGTCCGGTACCTGGACACCGTCTATCTGCCCGCGCCGGGCTGGGGCGACGGTGGTGGGCACATCGGTGAGGCGTACGCCAACTTCGACATGGTCAACCGGACCACCCTCTACCAGGGCGACAAGGAGCTGAACTGGGGTAACGCCGAGTACCTGCAGGTGGGCGGTCTGTCCGCGCAGCGGCTGCCGTACCGGTTGGTGGTGGAGAACGACCGGGCGGCGTGGACCAACCCGTACTCCCGGCAGACCCGCACCGAGTGGGGCTTTCGCTCGGCGGCCACCGGCGCGGAGTCCTCGGAGGTGCTGCCGATGATCCAGCTGGACTACCAGGTGGCCATCGACCGCGACGGTACGGCGTCGCGGCGGGCGCCGCTCACCGTGGTCGCCTCCCACCTGGCCGGAGTGTCGGGCACGGTGGGTCCGGTGACCGTCGAGGTGTCCTACGACGACGGCCGGACCTGGCAGAAGCCGCGGCTCACCCGCCACGGCGACGGTTGGCGTACCACCCTGGACGCCCCGGCGAAGGCCCGCTTCGTGAGCCTGCGGACCAGCGCGCGTGACACTGCCGGCAACACCGTGAGCCAGAGCATCACCCGGGCGTTCGGTCTGCAGTGAGGGCGGCCGGCCGCCGGTCGGGGTGCCGCACGCATCCCGGTCGGCGGCCGGCGTCGTCGCGGGCTCAGCCGGCGACGGTGCGGCTCAGCCGGCGGCGGTGCGGCTCAGCCGGTGCCCTCCGGGCGGTCGAGGAAGTGCAGCCGCGCCTGCTTCTCGGGCAGGTCGATCACCGGGCCGGCCCGGAACCCGCTGCGCAGGAGCCGCCGCAGCATCCGGTCGTTGCGGACGTCCGGTTCCATCACGACCCGCAGTCGGGTCGGGTCGGCGAAGACGAACTCCAGGATCGCGCCGAACAGCGCGCCGGTGAAACCCCGCTCGACGCTTCCCGGGGGCCCGACGAGCAGGTGGACGCCGATGTCGCCGGGGCGCACCTCGTAGCACCCGCCGACCGGATCGGCTCCCGGCTCGTACGTCTGCACCAGCGCCGCCGGCACGCCGTCGCGGTGCGCCAGGTACGCGTGGTGCGTGGTGAGCGAATCCAGGTACGCGTAGATCTCCCGCACCCGCTCGCGGCTGGCTTCGCGCATTCCCCAGAACCGGGCCCGCTCGGTCGTGACCCAGCCGTGCAGCAGGTCGGCGTCCTCGTCCGGGCGTACCGGGCGGATGGTGACCACCCCGAACCCGGGGACGTCGCGCCGGTGGTGCTGACCGTCAGTGCTCATCGGTCTCCTCGGTGAGGCGGTCCCAGTCCGTGGTGACCGGCAGCAGTTCGCCGGCCAGCCACGCGGGCTGCTGGTCGTCGTGGTGCGGATCGCCGGGCACGCCGCTGGCGCCCAGCGGGACCACCCAGCGGCTGTCCTGGCGGCGGGCCAGGTCCCAGACGAACCGCGCGGCCGGCCCGCGGAAGCACGCGTGGGTGACCCCGGGCACGCTGGAGGTGGCCAGCACGCAGTCGTGGTCGCCGTCGAGGCGGGGACCGGGTGTCGCGTCCGGGTCGGGCAGCGCCCGCCAGGCCGCCAGCCGGTGCAGGTCACCCCAGGGCACCGGGCCGGCCGCCGCGGCGGCGACCTCCTCGGCCGCCGCGCGTACCTCCGCCGCCGGGTCCACGCCGGGCAGCGACCTGCCGGCGAGCAGGTGCTCCAGCGCGTGACCGACCCGCGGCGTCAGCGCCAACCAGGGCGCGAACACCTCGGGGTACGCGGGCGGCTCGGCCAGCGTGGCCAGGGCCGGGTGGGCGGCGATCCGGCGGACGACAGCGGCCCGCAGGAGGGCGAAGTCCGCCGCGTCGGTGCTGTCGGCGCTCATCCGGCGGTCCCAGCGCAGCAGCCGGTCGCGCAGCGCGGCGGCGGCGGGGCCGAGCCCTCCCAGCCCGTCGAGCACCGCGAGCAGCGGTCCGGCCGACCCGAGGTGCGTGTCGGTGTGCACGGCGGGCATCTGCGCGGCCGTCCAGTCCCGGCCGGCGTCGAGCAGTTCGGTGATCCGGCGCGCGCGGTGCGCGGCGGCGAACTCGACGCCGAGCGGCGCCGCCAGCCCCCGCTCGTTGGCCATCACCGCCCGGCCGGTCACCTCGGCGCGGGGCATCGGCGCGTGCCAGCCGCGCCAGGCGTACGCGGCGTCTGAGGCCGGGACCACCCGGCGGCAGTTGTCCGGGTGCCGCAGCGGCACCACCCCGGCGACCCGGTGCAGCAGACCGCCGGCGGTGTCCGCCGCCTGCACCACGTTGACCGGCTCCACCCAGTGCCGCAGGGCCTCGTCCACATCGGACACGGTACGGGCGCGCAGCAGCTCCGGTAGCGTCGCGAAGCCCAGCTCGCCGCGGACCCGGGGCGGGTAACGCAGGCTCAAGGCCGTCTCGTCGTCCGGCCCGCCGGCGATCACGGGCCCCCGGTCGGTCTCCACCACCTCCACCCGGACCGGTTCCGCGCCGGCCACCTCGATCGTCTCGACGTGGACGTGCGCCTCGCGCCAGCCGTCCGGGCCGAGCGCCCGCACCCCGGTGCCGTGCCGGCGCAGCCGCTCGGCGTAGACGTCCTGGTAGTCGGCCATTGCGTTGGTGATGGCCCACGCCACAGTCCCGGTGTGGCCGAAGTGTGCGATGCCCGGGACGCCGGGCACGGCCAGGCCGACCACGTCGTACTCCGGGCAGGCCAGCCGGATCTGCTGGTAGACGCCCGGGTCCTCCAGAATGCGGTGTGGGTCGCCGGCGAGCAGCGCGGCGCCGGTGGCGGTGCGGGAATCGGCGAGCAGCCAGCCGTTGCTGCCGGCGACGGCCGGCCCGTCGGTGGCGAACACCTCGACCGCCGCCGGGCCGAGGCACCGCGCGACGTGCTCGCGCCAGAGCTTGCCGGGGAACCCCGCGAACAGGATGTGGTGCCCCAGCCACACGGCGAGCGGCGTCCACGGTTCCCACCGGCCGGGGGTCAGGCCGGTGGCGGCGAACTCCGGCGCGCGGGCCGCCCCGGCGGCGAGGCCGGCGTTCACCCCGTCCACGTACGCGCCCACCCACTCGGCGGTCGCCGCGTCCAGGTTGGCGTGGCAACGGCGGGCGGTGTCGTCGAGCCGGACCTGGCGGGCGAACCGGTCCCAGGCGAGCGCGTCGACGCCGAGGAAGGCCGCGCTGGTGCCCGCCGACCGGTGCCGCTCCACCTCGATCTGCCACGCCCGGTCGTACGCGGTCACCCGGCCCTGCGCCGTCGCGAGGGCGAGCGGGTCGTCGGCGCGTACGTGCGGCACGCCCCACCCGTCGCGAAAGAGCCGCGTGCTCATGCCGGCTCGGTCGCGCGCCGACGGGCTGCGGGGACGACAAGCGGGGTGCCCGTCTCCGGGTCGTCGATGACCCGGCAGGGCAGCCCGAACACGTCGGCCACCAGATCGGCGGTGACCACCTCGCGGGGGTCGCCGGCGGCCACCACCCGCCCGTCACGCATCGCGATGAGGTGGGTGGCGTACCGGGCGGCGTGGTTGAGGTCGTGCAGCACCGCGACCAGCGTACGGCCCTGCTCCTCGTGCAGCCGGGCGCACAGGTCCAGGATCTCGATCTGGTGGGCGATGTCGAGGTACGTGGTCGGCTCGTCGAGCAGCAGCAGCGGTGTCTGCTGGGCCAGTGCCATGGCGATCCAGACGCGCTGGCGCTGGCCGCCGGACAGCTCGTCCACCGGCCGGTCGGCGAGGTCGGCGACCCCGGTGGCGGCCATCGACTCGTCGACGATCCGCTCGTCCTCGCGCGACCACTGCCGCAGCAGGCCCTGGTGGGGGTAGCGGCCCCGGGCGACCAGTTCGGCGACGCCGATCCCGTCCGGCGCGATCGACGACTGCGGCAGCAGGCCGAGGGTGCGGGCCACCTTGCGGGCGGGCAGGTCGTGGATGTCCCGACCGTCCAGCAGCACGGCGCCGGCGCTCGGGCGCAGCATCCGCGACAGCGCGCGCAGCAGGGTCGACTTGCCGCACGCGTTCGGCCCGATGATCACCGTGAACGACCGGTCGGGCACCGCCACGGTCAGATCCTCGGAGATGGTGCGCCGGTCGTAGGCGAGGGTCAGCGCGGTGCCGCCGAGGCGGGACGTCATGGGTGCTCCTTCGGTGGGGGTGTTCACAGCCGGCCCGCCCGGCGTTCGACGGCCAGCAGCCAGACCAGGTAGCCGCCGCCGAGCACTCCGGTAACCACGCCGACCGGCAGTTGGTGCCCGGTGAACGCGCGTTGGGCCAGCAGGTCGGCGCCGACCAGCAGGGCCGAGCCGACCGCCATCGAGGGCAGCAGGTTCGGGCCGGGCGCCCGGGTCAGCCGCTTGGCCACGTGCGGCGCGACGAGCGCCACGAACGACACCGGGCCGGCGGCCGCCGCCGCGAACGAGACCAGCAGCACCGCCGCGGCGAGCAGCACCAGGCGCAGCCGGCGGACCGGCACGCCGAGTGCGTTTGCCGTGTCGTCGCCCAGCTCCATCATCCGCAGCGCCGGGGCGCAGGCGACGAGCAGCAGCGGCGCCAGCACTGCGGTGACGGCGAGCAGCGGCCCGGCGTTGGCCCAGCCCCGCCCGTCCAGGCTGCCGGTGAGCCAGAGCACCGCGCGGGCGGCGTCCATCAGCGGGGCCCGGGTCAGCAGGTAGCCGTTGACGCCGGTGAGGATCGCGGCGACGCCGATGCCGACCAGGACGAGCCGGTAGCCGTGCACGCCGCGTCGCCAGGCGAGCGCGTAGATCAGCAGGCCGGTGGCGAGGCCGCCGACGACTGCGGCGCCGGCCAGGGCCAGGCTGCCGCCGCCCAGGACGACCACCACCAGCGCGCCTGTCGACGCGCCCTGGGTGAAACCGAGGATGTCCGGGCTGCCCAGCGGGTTGCGCACCAGCGACTGGAACACCGTGCCGCCCAGCGCCAGCGCGGCGCCGACCAGCAGGGCGGTGACCAGCCGGGGCAGGCGCAGCTCGGTCACGATGAACTGCTCCGCCGCGCTGCCGCCGCCGGTCAGGGTGCGCAGCACGTCGGTCGGGCCCATCGGGTAGTCGCCGCTGCCCATCGCGACCAGACCGAGGCCGGCGGCGAGCACCGCCGCGCCGACACCGACGGCCAGGGCGCGGGGGCGGAACCGCACCGACAACCCACCGGGGGTACGGATCACCGTCACGTCACCGCTCCACTTCGCCGCGCGGGACTGCTGGTGCGTGCGCTCACGGGTGCGCCACCCGTCCCCGGGTGACCAGCCACAGAAAGAGCGGGCCGCCCAGCACTGCGGTGACCATGCCGACCTGGAGTTCACCGGGGCGGCCGAGCACCCGGCCCAGCACGTCGGCGCCGAGCAGCAGCACCGGCGCGAGCACCGCGCAGTACGGCAGCAGCCAGCGCAGGTCGGGCCCGGTCAGCGCGCGTACCAGGTGGGGCACCAGCAGGCCGACGAAGACGATCGGGCCGCAGGCAGCGGTCGCCGCGCCGCAGAGCAGGGTGACCGCGACGATCACGGCGGCCCGGATCACTGCCGGTCGGGCGCCCAGGGCCCGGGCCGCGTCGTCGCCGAGCGCGAGGGCGTTCAGCGGACGGGCCGCGCCGAGCGCGACGAGCAGGCCGACCAGGATGAACGGCGCCACCCGGGTCACGGTCGCGGAGTCCGCGCTGGCCAGCGAACCGACAGTCCAGAACCGCAGCCGGTCCAGCGAGGCGGTGTCCAGCAGCATGACCGCGCTCACGAACGAGTACAGGGTGGCGTTGAGCGCCGCGCCGGCCAGCGCGAGGCGGGCCGGGGTGGCGCCGCGCCCGCCGCCCACGGCGTAGACCAGCGCGGTGACCACTGCGGCGCCGAGCAGCGCGAACCAGACGTACCCGCCGATGGCGGTGACGCCCAGGAAGGCGGCGGTGGCCACGGCGGCCGACGCGCCCGCGTTGATGCCGAGCAGCCCGGGGTCGGCGAGGGGGTTGCGGGTGAGGGCCTGCATCACGGCGCCGGCCACTCCGAGCGCCGTGCCGGCGAGCAGCCCGAGCAGGGTGCGGGGCAGGCGCATCCGGTGCACCACCGCGTACTCGGCGGCGTCGCGGTGCAGCAACCCGGACCAGACGTCGGCGAGCGGCAACGACTTCGCGCCGACCGCGATGCTGAGCACCAGGATCACGCCGAGCAGCGCGACGGCGCCGAGCAGGCCGACGGTGCGGGCCGCCCGGTGTCGCTTGGGAGGAGCCGTCGACCGATCCGGCACGGAGGGTGCCGGTGCGGTGACGGTGGGTGTGGCGTCCAGTGTGGGCTCCGGGGGTGTGGCGACACGGCGAACCGCTGTTGACAACTACCGAGGTTAGGCTAACCTAACCCAGCTGTCCCGGTCGACCCCGACCTTCCCTTGATCGAAAGACGACACCATGCCCGATGCACTGTCCGCCCGTCGCCTCTCTCGTCGTGGCCTGTTGGCCGCCGGTGGTGCCGCCACGCTGGCCGCGCTGCTCGCCGGCTGCGGCAAGGACGACGCCGCCAAGCCCGCTGGCAGCGGCAACGCCGGCGGCCCCTGGTCGTTCACCGACGACCGCAACAAGAAGATCGAGGCGGCGGCCCGCCCGGCGCGCGTGGTGGCCTTCACGGGAGTGGCGGCAGCACTGGTCGACTTCGGTCTCGACAAGCAGCTTGTCGGGGTGTTCGGGGAGACCAAGCGGGCCGACGGCACTGCCGACCCGCAGGCCGGCGACCTGAACATTGAGGGCGTCGAGATCCTCGGCAACGTGTGGGGTGAGTTCAGCCTGGAGAAGTACGCGGCCCTGCGCCCCGACCTACTCGTCACCCACATGTACGACCCGGACGCCCTCTGGTACGTGCCGGACGAGAGCAAGGACAAGATTCTGCCGCTCGCGCCGAGCGTGGCGGTCACCACCGCCCGGGTGCCGATGACCAAGCCCATCGAGCGGTACGCCGCCCTGGCGCAGTCGCTCGGCGCCGATCTCTCGGCCAAGAAGGTCACCGATGCGAAGACCCGCTTCGACGCCGCCGCCGACGCTGTCCGCCAGGCCGTCAAGGCCAACCCGGGCATCAAGGTGATGGCCTGCTCCGGCAGCCCCGACCTGTTCTACGTCTCCAACCCCAAGGTCAGCACCGACCTCATGTACTTCGCCGAGCTGGGCGTCGACATCGTGGTCCCCACCAAGCTCGAGGCCGGCGACTACTTCGAGGCGCTCAGCTGGGAGAACGCCGGCAAGTTCCCCGCCGACCTGATCCTGCTGGACAACCGCAACACCGCCCTGCAACCCAAGGACCTCACCGCCAAGCCGACCTGGCAGCAGCTGCCCGCCGTACGGGCCAACCAGGTGACCCCGTGGGACGCGGTGCCCCGCTTCTCGTACGCCGGCGCCGCGCCGCTGCTGGAGAACCTCGCCACCGCCATCCGGAACGCGAAGAAGGTCAGCTGACGCCATGAGTACCAGCACCGTCGAACCCGTCGCCCTGCAGTACCGCTTCTTCGCCGCGCACGTCGTGCGGGCCCGACAGGTCGGCGCCTCGCTGATCCGGGTCACCTTCGGCGGCGCGGAGCTGACCGACTTCGCCGGCGGCGGCCGGGACCAGAGCGTCTCGCTGTTCCTGCCGCACCCCGGGCAGGACGCCCCGGTCGTCCCGGTCGAGCGGGGCGAGGACTGGTTCGGCGCCTGGCGGGCCCTCGCGCCGGACGTCCGCGCGGTCATGCGCTCGTACACCATCCGGGAGCACCGCCCGGCGGCCGGCGAGGTGGACATCGACTTCGTCGGCCACGGCGGCACCGGCCCCGCCTCGCGGTGGGCCAGCCTGGCGGGGTTCGGTGACCGGGTGCTGCTGCTCGGCCCGGCGGTGTACGACAACCGCAGCGTCTGCTTCCGCCCGCCGGACGACACCGACCTCGTGGTGCTGGCCGCCGACGAGACCGCGTTGCCGGCCACCGCCGGGATCCTGGCCTGGCTGCCCGCCGGCACCCGGGTGCGGGCCTGGATCGAGGTCCCGGACGCCGCGGACATCACCGAGCTGCCCACCGAGGCCGCCGCGGAGATCCGCTGGATCGTGCGCGGCAGCACCGCACCCGGCAGTGACCTGCTGGTCAGCGCGCTCCGCGCCGCCCGGCTGCCCGCCGGCACCCCGTACGCCTGGATCGCCGGCGAGTCCGGCGCGGTGCGGGCGCTGCGCCGGCACCTGGTCGGCGAGCGCGGCTTCGACCGTCGACGGGTGACCTTCGCCGGCTACTGGCGGCGCGGGCGGTCCGAGGAGGACCTGCGCTCCGAGGCGCTGGCCGGCGCCAGCGCCTGAGTAGCGACCCACCACACACGCAGCACGGCCCCCGGCGCGGACGCGCCGGGGGAGGGTTCCGGCTGCCCATCGTCGAGAACGTGGAGGACATCTTCGTGACCGTGCCGACGTACCCCGTCGAGACCGACCCGCCCGTGCCGGCCGGGGCGCAGGCCGCCGCACCACCGGTCCCGACCGGCCCGCTGCCCGCGGCGCGGGCGCAGCTGCTGCACGACGGCTCGGTCGAGCAGTACCGGCGGGCGATCGCCGACGGTGTCGACCGGGTCGCCCGCCGGGTCGCCACCGTGGACCGGCCCGTCACCGGCATCGCTCCGGCCGAGCTGGCCTCCCTCGTGAGCACCGTCGACCTGGACCGGCCCCTGGGCGACGCCGGCGCGGCCCTGGACGAGCTGGAGGACGTCTACCTGCGCGACGCCGTCTGGTTCCACCATCCGCGCTACCTGGCCCACCTCAACTGCCCGGTGGTCATCCCGGCACTGCTCGGCGAGGCGGTGCTGAGCGCGGTGAACTCCTCCCTGGACACCTGGGACCAGAGCGCCGGCGCCACGCTCATCGAACGTCGACTGATCGACTGGACCGCCGCCCGGGTCGGCCTCGGCCCGGACGCCGACGGCGTGTTCACCAGCGGGGGCAGCCAGTCCAATTTCCAGGCGTTGCTGTTGGCCCGGGAGGAGGCGTGCGCCGGCGCGATCACCCCGGCGGCCCGCACGGAGCTGCTGCCCCGACTGCGTGTGCTCACGTCTGCCGCCGGGCACTTCAGCGTGCAGAAGTCGGCCAAGCTCCTCGGTCTCGCCCCGGACGCGGTGATCGCGGTGCCCACCGACGCGCAGCGGCGGATCCGGCCCGCCGCCGTCCACGACGAGATCGCCCGGTGCCGGCAGGCCGGGCTGGTGGTGATGGCAGTCGTCGGCACCGCCGGCACCACCGACTTCGGCTCCATCGACCCGCTCGCGGAGCTGGCCGGGATCTGTTCGGCGGCGGGCGTCTGGCTGCACGTCGACGCTGCGTACGGCTGCGGGTTGCTCGTCTCGTCGACGCGCCGGCACCTGCTCGACGGCATCGAGCGGGCCGACTCGGTGACCGTCGACTACCACAAGTCGTTCTTCCAGCCGGTCAGCTCCAGCGCCCTGCTGGTCCGCGACCGGCGGGCGCTGCGGCACGCCACGTACCACGCCGACTACCTCAACCCGGCGCGGATGGTGCAGCAGCAGATCCCCAACCAGGTCGACAAGAGCCTGCAGACCACCCGCCGGTTCGACGCGCTCAAGCTCTGGCTGACCCTGCGGGTGATGGGTCCGGACGCGCTCGGCGCGCTCTTCGACGAGGTGGTCGACACCGCGGCCGTGGCGTGGCAGCTCGTCAGCGAGGACCCGCGTTTCGAGGTGGAGACCCGCTCGCAGTTGAGCACCGTGGTCTTCCGCTACCTGCCCACCGGCCCGGGCCGCGAGCTGGCCGACGCCGCCAACCTGTACGCCCGGGAGGCGCTGGCCGCCTCCGGCCTCGCCGTGGTCGCCGGCACCCGGGTGGACGGCCGCCACTTCCTCAAGTTCACGCTGCTCAACCCGGCCACGACAGTCGACGACGTCGGCCAGGTGCTCGAACTGATCGCCGGCCACGCCGGCCGGTACGTGCGCGACACCCTCGCCGCCGACCTGACCTGCCCCGTCGGCTGACCTCGAACCCGCGCCTGGAGAAGAAGATGTCCACCCACGACTTCGTCGGCATCGGGCTCGGCCCGTACAACCTGGGCCTGGCCTGTCTCACCGCGCCGATCGACGAGCTGGACGGGGTGTTCCTGGAAGCTCGGCCGAGCCTCGCCTGGCACCCCGGCATGCTGTTGGAGTCGGCCCGGTTGCAGACGCCGTTCATCGCCGACCTGGTGAGCCTCGCCGACCCGACCTCGCCGTACTCGTTCCTCAACTACCTCAAGGAGATCGGCCGGCTCTACCCGTTCTACATCCGGGAGAGCTTCTACCCGCTGCGCAGCGAGTACGACGCGTACTGCCGGTGGGCGGCGGCGAAGCTGCCGAACCTGCGCTTCGGCCAGACGGTGACCACAGTGGAGTACGACAGCGCCGACGAGCGGTACGTGGTGCGGGCCACCACCGGCGGGTCCGAGACCGTCACCTACCGCGCCCGGCACCTGGTACTCGGCACCGGCACTCCGCCGCACCTGCCGGCCGCCGTCGCCGGGCTGAGCGGGGACGCCGTGCACAACTCGCGCTACCTGGAGCACCGGGACGCGCTGCGTACCAAGCGCAGCATCACCGTGGTGGGCAGCGGGCAGAGCGCCGCCGAGATCTACCACGACCTGCTCGGCGACCTCGACCGGTACGGCTACCAGCTGAACTGGGTCACCCGCTCGCCCCGGTTCTTCCCGCTCGAATACACCAAGCTGACGCTGGAGATGACCTCACCGGACTACGTGGACTACTTCCACGCGCTGCCCGAGGCGACCCGCTACCGGCTGGAGGCCGAGCAGAAGGGCCTGTTCAAGGGGATCAACGCCGACCTGATCAACGACATCTTCGACCTGCTCTACGCGCACAGCGTCGACGGGCCGGCGCGCACCCGGCTGCTGACCAACACCGAGCTGGTCGACGCCGCCCACCGCGACGGGGAATACACGCTCGGGTTGCGGCACGTGGAGCAGGAGCGGGACTTCACCCTGCGCACCGAGGGGCTCGTGCTGGCCACCGGCTACCACTACCGGGTGCCGGAGTTCCTGGCCCCGGTGCGGAGGCGGATTCGCTGGGACGCGCACGGCCGCTTCGACGTGGCCCGCAACTACAGCATCGACCACAGCGGGCGGGGCATCTTCCTGCAGAACGCGGGCACCCACACGCACAGCATCACCTCACCGGATCTGGGCATGGGCGCGTACCGCAACTCCTGGATCATCCGCGAGCTGCTCGGCCGGGAGCACTACCCGATCGAGAAGAGCATCACCTTCCAGGAGTTCGGGGTGAACTCGTGAGCGTGATCTTCACCCGCGTCGACGACCGGCTCGGCGCGTTCGCCCTGCGTACCCTCGATCCGGAGGCCGACGCCCCGCTGCTGCACGGCTGGGTGACCCACCCGAAGGCGGCGTTCTGGCTGATGCAGGACGCCGACGAGGCGCAGGTGATCGAGGAGTACCGGCGCATCGCCGCGCACCCGCACCATGACGCGTACCTCGGCCTGTGGCGGGGGAGCCCGGCCTTTCTGGCCGAGCGCTACGACCCGGCCCACGTCGAACTGGTCGGCCTGTACGACCACCAGCCCGGCGACGTGGGCATGCACTTCCTGTGCGCGCCCGCCGGCGCTCCCGTGCACGGTTTCACCCGCGCGGTGATCCACACCGTCATGGCGTGGCTCTTCGCCGACCCGGCGACCCGGCGGGTGGTGGTCGAGCCGGACGTCCGCAACACCGCAGTGCACGCCCTCAACGCCGCCGTCGGCTTCGAGGTGGTCGGCCCGATCGCCAAGCCGGAGAAGGGCGCGCTGCTCAGCGTCTGCACCCGCGCCCGGTTCGAGGCCGCCGCCGGGCCCACCACCGCCGCCGATCCTGCTGCCGCCACCCGAGAAGAAGGAGCCCCGGCGTGACCACCACCGCCGTCCCCACCCCGCCGACCGTCGCCGGCCAGGCCGCCCCCGGCGACCCGGTCGCGCACCTCACCCCGCAGCGCTGGGCGCGGGCCAACCGGATGCTGGTCCGCAAGGCGCTCGCCGAGTTCGCCCACGAACGGCTGCTCACCCCGGCGCCGGTGCCGGGCCCCGACGACAGGCAGTGGTACGAGGTCCGCAGCGACGACGGCGCCGTCACGTACCGGTTCGTCGCCCGGGTGCTCGCCCTGGCCCACTGGCAGGTCGACGCCGACAGCATCACCCGGCAGCGGGACGGCGTCGAGCTGCCGCCAGACGCCGTGGACCTGATCGTCGAGCTGCGCGGCACCCTCGGCCTGTCCGCGCGGGTGCTCCCGGTCTATCTGGAGGAGATCACCTCCACCCTCGCCGGTACGGCGTACAAGCTGGCCCGGTCTCTGCCGAGCGCCGCCGAGCTGGCCGGGGCGGACTTCCAGACCATCGAGACGTCGATGACCGAGGGGCATCCCTGCTTCGTGGCCAACAACGGCCGGCTCGGCTTCGGCGTGGACGAGTACCACAGGTACGCCCCCGAGACCGCCACCCCGGTACGCCTGGAGTGGCTGGCCGCGCACCGGGACCACTCGACGTTCAGCAGCGCCGCCGACCTGGACTACGACGTGCTCATCGCCGGCGAATTGGACGCCGGGACCCGGGCGCGGTTCGCCGCCACGATGGCCGACCTCGGCCTGGCCCTCGACGACTACCACCTCATCCCGGCGCACCCGTGGCAGTGGTGGAACAAACTGGCCGTGACGTTCGCGGGGGAGGTGGCCCAGCGTCGGCTGGTGCACCTCGGTCCCGGACCGGACTCGTACCTGGCGCAGCAGTCCATCCGGACCTTCTTCAACGTCTCCGAGCCGCGCCGGCACTACGTCAAGACGGCGCTGTCGGTGCTGAACATGGGCTTCATGCGCGGGCTGTCGGCCGCGTACATGGCGGCGACCCCGGCCATCAACGACTGGCTGGCCGACCTGATCGCCGGCGACGAGGTGTTGACCGGATCGGGCCTGACCGTCATCCGGGAGCGGGCCGCTGTCGGCTACCGGCACCTGCAGTACGAGGCGGCCACCGAGCGGACCTCCCCGTACCGCAAGATGCTTGCCGCGTTGTGGCGCGAGAGCCCGGTGCCGGGCCTGGCCCCGGGGCAGCGGCTGTCCACGATGGCCGCGTTGCTGCACGTCGACGACGACGGCGGCTCGTTGGCGGCGGCGCTGATCGACAGGTCCCCCCTGGCGCCCGAGGTGTGGCTGCGCCGCTACCTGGACGCCTACCTGACCCCGCTGCTGCACAGCTTCTACGCCCACGACCTGGCCTTCATGCCGCACGGCGAGAACGTCATCCTGGTCCTCGACGAGCACGACACCGTCCAGCGGGTGATCTTCAAGGACATCGCCGAGGAGATCGCGGTGCTCAGCGCCGACGTCGAGCTTCCGCCGGAGGTGGAGCGGATCCGGGTCGACGTGCCCGACGACACCAAGCTGTTGACCATCTTCACCGACGTCGTCGACTGCTTCCTGCGGCACCTCGGCGCGGTGCTTGTCGAGGCAGGCGTGCTCACCGAGGACGCCTTCTGGGGCACTGTCGCGGCCTGCGCCGCCGACTACTTCGAGCGGGTGCCGCACCTGGCCGAACGGGTCCGCCACTACGATCTGTTCGCCCCCGAGTTCGCGCTGTCCTGCCTCAACCGCCTCCAGTTGCGCGACAACCAGCAGATGATCGACCTGACGGACCCGTCGGCCGCCCTCCAGTTCGTCGGGACTCTCACGAATCCGCTGGCCGCCCACGCCCCGAACCGCTGACGCGCCGTCCGCGTCCCGGCCGGCTCTGCGGTCCGTCCGTCGGCCGGGACGCGTCATCGGTAGTCGGCGACGATCCGACGCTCCACACCGTCGACGGTGATCGGGCCGCCGTGGGGGAGGATCCACTGCGGCCTGGTGTGGCCGAACGGGACGCCGACGCAGACGACCGCGTCCGGGTGGTAGCGGTTCACCACGTCGACGACCGTGTCGCGCTGCTCCTCGCGTAGGCGCGTCCTCTCCTCGATGGCGGGTCGGCGGGTGAAGTCGGAGACCGGGGGACGGGCGACCAGGACCGCGTCGACGGCGCCGAGGAGACCGCGTTCACCCATCGCGCGGACGATCCAACCGACCTCGCGGGCGGGAAGGAGTTTCTCCGACGTCTCGATGATCAGCACACCGCCGCGCAGAACCTCCGGAGGAAACGGGAAGCGTCCCGCCGTGAGGGTCCACTGCAGGACCTCCAGGCACCCACCCCAGGCGGGGCCGGTGACCGTGCGGCGCGGCCCGTACCAGCTCCACGGCTCGGTCGGTTCGCGTTCGCCGAACGACCGCAACGCGCGTGGGTCGTCCCAGCCGATCCCGATGTCCTCGGACTCGCTGGGGTCGGTGATCTCCAACCGCTCGCCGGTGAGGAGCGCGGCCCGCAACGAGCGGGCGTGGACGTCGTCCACCGCGGGCCCGGGGCCGAGGTGCACCTGGGACGACCCGCCGTAGAAGCTGGCGATGCCGAGCCCCCAGAGCCACTGGTGCAGGTTGGTGTTGTCGCTGGTGCCCAGGAACGGCTTCGGGTCGGCGCGGGCGAGATCGGCGTCCAGGTGGGGGATGACAGTGATCTGGTCCTCGCCGTCGATGACGGCGAGAATGGCGCGTACCCGGGGATCGGCGAAGGCGGCGTTGATGTCCGTCGCGCGCGCCTGGGCGCTCGCGCCGACCGTGCGGGTGGTCGGGTACTCGACCGGGACGAGGCCGGTCAGGTCGGCGAGCCGTCGCATGGCCTGCTCGTGGATCTCGGGATAGGCGCCGGCAGCGGCGAAGGACGGCGACAGGACCGCGATGCGGTCACCCGGTCGTGCCTTCGGGGGACGCACAAGATCACGCTTCATCCCGAGATTCCACCAGCGACGCCCTCGGCGCGCATCCCGTTTTGGGTGCGCCGACCCGGGGACCGGCCGTGCCGTCTTCCCTGGGTGTTATCGATAACACGAGGTGGCACGCCCTACCGTATCCCCTTCACGGCGCCCGCCCTCCCGGCTTCGTCCACAGGTGTACGGCGTACGACTACAGTCATCATCTTGAATTCGTGGGTCGGTGGGCCGTAACATGCCGGACACGGATGTGAACGCTAACGTTCGGACCCCTGCATCCCACCGAGCCCGTCCCGCCCGGTTGTCGCCCCGTCGCCGGTAGCGCTCATCTGGAGGTCCCATGTCGTCCCTGCCCCTCAGCCGACGCCGCGTGCTGCAGGCCGCCGGCGCCACCGCCGTGCTCTCCGCCACCGGAGCCACGACGCTCGGCGCGGGCCCCGCTGCCGCTGCCGTGGTCCCGCCAGCGCGGTCGGACATCGGCGTCGGCGCCTACCCCTTCGAGTTCGGTCAGGTGCGACTGACCGCCGGCCGCTGGCTCGACAACCAGACCCGCACCCTGAACTACCTGCGCTTCGTCGACGTCGACCGGATGCTCTACAACTTCCGCGCCAACCACCGGCTCTCCACCAACGGCGCCGCCACCAACGGTGGCTGGGATGCGCCGAACTTCCCGTTCCGGACCCACATGCAGGGGCACTTCCTGACCGCGTGGGCGCAGGCCTACGCGGTGCTGGGCGACACCACCTGCCGGGACAAGGCGAACTACATGGTCGCCGAGATGGCCAAGTGCCAGGCCAACAACGGTGCGGCCGGGTTCGGTTCGGGATACCTCTCCGGCTTCCCGGAGTCCGACTTCACCGCGCTCGAGGCGCGCACGCTGTCCAACGGCAACGTGCCCTACTACTGCATCCACAAGACGCTCGCCGGCCTGCTCGACGTCTGGCGCTACACCGGCAACACGCAGGCCCGTACGGTGCTGCTGGCCCTCGCCGGCTGGGTCGACACCCGCACGTCCCGGCTCAGCTCCAGCCAGATGCAGTCGATGCTCGGCACCGAGTTCGGTGGTATGAACGAGGTGCTCACCGACATCTACCAGCAGACCGGTGACAGCCGGTGGCTCACCACCGCCCAGCGGTTCGACCACGCCGCCGTGTTCAACCCCCTGGCCTCCAACTCCGACCAGCTCAACGGACTGCACGCCAACACGCAGGTGCCCAAGTGGGTGGGCGCGGCCCGCGAGTTCAAGGCCACCGGGACGACCCGCTACCGGGACATCGCCAGCAACGCGTGGAACATGACCGTCCGCGCGCACTCCTATGTCATCGGCGGCAACAGCCAGGCCGAGCACTTCCGGGCGCCCAACGCGATCGCCGGATACCTCAGCAACGACACCTGCGAGCAGTGCAACACCTACAACATGCTCAAGCTGACGCGGGAGCTGTGGCTGCTCGACCCGAACCGGACCGACTACTTCGACTACTACGAGCGCGCCACGATCAACCACCTGATCGGCGCGCAGAACCCGGCCGACAGCCACGGTCACATCACCTACTTCACCCCGCTCAAGCCGGGCGGCCGGCGGGGTGTGGGCCCGGCGTGGGGTGGCGGCACCTGGAGCACCGACTACAACTCGTTCTGGTGCTGCCAGGGCACCGGCGTGGAGATCAACACGAAGTTGATGGACTCCATCTACTTCTACAGCGGCACGACGCTCACCGTGAACCTGTTCGTGCCCTCGGAGCTGGACTGGTCGCAGCGGGGGATCACGGTCACGCAGAGCACCACGTACCCGGTGAGCGACACCACCACGCTCACCCTCGGCGGCACGATGAGCGGCTCGTGGAGCGTCCGCGTCCGCATTCCGGCGTGGACCAGCGGCGCGACGATCAGCGTCAACGGTGTGGCGCAGTCCGTCGCCACGACGCCCGGCAGCTACGCCACGGTCACGCGTACCTGGGCCGCCGGTGACACCATCACGGTGCGTCTGCCGATGCGTGTCGTCGTGCAGCCGACCAACGACAACCCCAGCATCGCCGCCGTCACCTACGGCCCGAGCGTGCTCAGCGGCAACTACGGCAACACCACGCTGAGCGCCCCGCCGGCACTCAACGTCTCGTCCATCGCGCGGACCAGCACCAGCTCGTTGGCGTTCACCGCCACCGCGAACGGGTCCACCGTCAACCTCGGGCCGTTCCAGGACGCCCACGGCTTCAACTACACCGTCTACTGGAACACCAGTGGCAGCAGTGGTGGGGGCAGCCACCGGCTGGTCAACGTCGGCAGCGGGATGGTGCTCGGCATCCAGAACATGTCCACCGCGGACGGTGGGCTGGCTCTGCAGTGGGACGACAGCGGCACCGCCGACCACAACTGGGTGGTGGTGACCGACGGCACCGCCGTCCGGTTCCGCAACGTCAACAGCGGCAAGGTCCTCGGCGTGGAGAACATGTCCACCGCCGACAACGCCCGCGTCCTGCAGTGGGCCGACAACGGCACCGCCGACCACCGGTGGACCCTGGTGGACAACGGCGACGGCACCTACAAGATCCGCAACGTCAACAGCGGCAAGCTGCTCGGCATCCTCAACGGGTCCACCGCGCGTGGCGCGCAGGCCGTCCAGGACTCCGACAACGGCAGCGCGGACAACCGCTGGCGGCTGGTGGCTAACGCCTAGACCGTCACGTCGGCGGCTCGGCCTGTCCGGGGCGTGTGTCGAAATCCTGAACCGGGGACTTCGACACACGCCCCTGGTGCTGTCTGGGCACGGTTCGGGAGATGTTGGAGCACTCTCTTGCGCGGATAGGTCTGCAATGCAAAGCTAACTTCATGACACACGAATCCGCTCCGCAGGCAGACGGCCCTCGCGAGCTGTTGGCGGCCGTGCGCGACCTGACCCGCCAGGTCCATGTCGCCCAGCGCGGCACCTGGTTTCCGCTGCTGGTCCTCGCGGTGGTCACCCTGGTCGCGATACCCGTCTACCGGTACGCCCCCTACCTCGACCTGTTCGGCACCTGCCGGTCCCGCCAAGGGGAGAGGGTCTGCATGGAGCCCAGTCCGACGCAGCTCGGATACTGGACCGTCGCGCTGGTGCTCGCGTACGTGGCGATCGCCGGCTTCTACGTGAAACAGTCCCGACGGCGTGGCGTGGGCACCCCGATCCGCCCCTACGTCGTCGTCGGCGTCGCGTTGGCCGCTCTGATGGCCGCCGTGTCGATCTGGCTGACGTACCACCCGCTCGTCCCCGTCCCCGCCGACCCCTTCTCCGTCGACCCGGTCGAGATCGAGGTCGGGCCGGCGGCGTGGCTCGTCAACGGGCTGGCCAGTCCCATCGCGGTCATCGCGCTGGCGCTGCTGGTGCTGGCGTGGGTCGAACGCAACCGGGCGCTGCTGGCATACACCCTCGTCTACCTGGCGATCGTGCTGGTGCAGGGCAGCCAGGTCATCCACTCGACCTCGCGGTGGTACTTCCTGCCGTACCTGCTCGTCCCGGCGGCGCTGCTGCTGCTCGGCAGCGCCGCTTTCGCCCTGTTCAAGCCGAGCACCGAGGTTCCGGCGCGATGACCGACCATCCCACCAACGGCCTCGACGACGTGGTCCACCAGCGCGTCCGACTGGGCATCCTGGCCATCGCGCACCAGGCTCGCCAGGTCGAGTTCGGCTTCCTGCGCACCACCCTGCAGTTGACCGCAGGCAACCTCGGGCAGCACCTGACCGTCCTGGAGAAGGCCGAGCTGATCCAGATCGAGAAGGGCTACGAGGGCAAGCGCCCACGCACCTGGGTGACGCTCACCGCTGCCGGTCGGGCGGCCCTGCGCGTCGAGATCGCCCACCTCAAGCAACTCATCCAGGAGGTCGAGCAGGGGGAGGCGGCGCCGGCCGCCGACCGGTGACAGCGGGCTAGTCGACTGCTCCCGCGCGCCCGAACGCGCGGGCCAGCTGGGCCAGGTCGAGGCCCTCGAAGTGGCGCAGGAACCGCCGGCGTACGGCGGCGAGGTGGCTGGGCCAGGATTCCTGGAGCCGGGCGAAGCCCGCGTCGGTGAGCACCGCGTTCCAGCCGCGCGCATCCTCCTCGCACCGCTCCCGCCTGACCAGGCCCTGCGTCTCCAGCCGGATGATCGTCCGGGTCATGCCGCTCAGGGAGAGGTAGCAGGCCGCCGCCAGCTCGTGCATGCGCATCCGCCGGTCCGGCGCCTCGGAGAGGTTCATCAGGGCGGTGTACTCGGTGAGCGGCAGCTGCCGGTCGTTGACCATGTCGGCGTCGATCGTGCGGGGCATCACGTACATCACCCGGCCCAGGGCGCGGACGAGCGCCTCCTCGTCGGAGTCGAGGGGTCGCAGCGGCTCTGCGGTGGGGTCGGTCATGGTCCCAGCGTAGTTGCTTGATTGAGCAATTGCTTACGCAGCGTGTGACCACGCCCATAGGTCCGTCATTTGCTTGACCAAGCAAGGACCGGCTAGCGTTCCGGCGCCAGGTTCGGACCACTGAAAGGCGCAGCCATGACCAGGATCGGGATCATCCTCGGAAGCACCCGCCCGGGGCGCAACGGCGAAGCCGTCGCCCGTTGGGTCCACGAGATCGCCCAGCAGCGCACCGACGCGCAGTTCGAGCTGATCGACCTGCTCGACTACAAGCTGCCGCACCTCGACGAGGCGTACCCGCCCGCGATGGGTCAGTACAGCCAGCCGCACACGCTGCGCTGGGCCGAGACCATCGCGTCGTTCGACGGATTCGTGATGGTGACGCCCGAATACAACCACTCGACCTCGGGTGCGTTGAAGAACGCCATCGACTTCCTCTACGCCGAGTGGAACAACAAGGCGGTCGGCTTCGTCAGCTACGGCTCGGTCGGCGGCGCCCGGGCCGTCGAGCACCTGCGCCTGATCGCCGGCGAGCTGCAGATGGCCGACGTGCGCTCGCAGGTCGCGCTGTCCCTCTTCACCGACTTCGAGAACTTCAGCGTCTTCAAGCCCAACGACCACCAGCGGGACGCGCTCAACGTGACCCTCGACCAGGTCGTGGCCTGGAGCGCCGCGCTCGCGCCGCTGCGCCAGGGCTGACCCGCTGCGCGTACGCCCCTGAAACGGCCCCGGGAGTCCCTCCCCGGGGCCGTTTCAGGACGACCAGACGTCGTGGGCGGCGCCGGTGGCGACGGCCCGCAGCTTGTCGGGATTGGCGACGTTGTGGATGGCGACGACCCGACCGTCGGCGTCGACATCGAGGGTGACGGTGGCGATCACCCGGCCCGCGCCGCGGAACACCACGCCCGGACCGCCGTTGATCTCGGCCAACGCGACTGTCATGTCGGCGGGCTGGACCCCCTGGTAGGCCACCGTGCCGATGGCGGCGAACCAGGTGGCCACCGTCCGGGCGCCCACGATCGGCCGCAGGGCCTGGCGGACCTTGCCTCCGCCGTCGGTCCACAGCGTGACGTCCGGGGACAGCAACTCCAGGAGGGTGTTGATGTCCCCACCGGTGGCGGCGGCGACGAACCGTTCGGTGACCCCGCGCTGGCGGGCCCGATCCGCCGGGAAGCGGGGACGGCGGGCCCGGACGTGCTCGCGGGCGCGGTGCGCGGCCTGGCGCACCGCGGCCTCGGAGCGCTCCACCGCCTCCGCGATCTCGGCGTGGCTGAAGTCGAAGACCTCCCGCAGGACGAACACCGCTCGCTCCAGTGGGCTGAGTGTCTCCAGCACGACCAGCATGGCCATCGACACCGACTCGACGTCCGTGACGGCGTCGGCGGTGTCACCGCTGGTGAGGATCGGCTCCGGCAGCCACGGCCCCACGTAGGTCTCGCGTTGACGCTGGGCCGAGCGCAGACGCTGCAACGCCACGTTCGACACGATCCGCGCCAGGTACGCCCTCGGGTCGGCGACCTGCGAACGGTCGGCCGCCGACCAGGCGATCCAGGCGTCCTGCACCGCGTCCTCGGCGTCGGCCGCACTGCCCAGGACGCGGTAGGCCACCGCGAACAGCAGGTTGCGGTGGAGGTGGAACACCTGCTGGTCCGCGCCATCGCCGGGCCGGGTCACCGCGCGTCCCGCAGGCGGGTGAAGCGGCCACCGCGCGGCCAGAACGCGCCGGACGCCGGCATCCGCGACATGCGACGGTACGTCGGCCAGGGGGAGGCACTCACCGTCTCCTTGTACCAGACGGCGGTACGGCCGGTGAGGCACAGCCGGCGCGGGCTGTCGTCGGGGTGGGTGAACTGCACGAGGGCGTCATGCCGTCCCAGGCTCACCGGTGTGTGGTAGTAGCCGAAGCGGAACGGCTGCGGCTGTCGACCCCGCACGCTGCGGGCGATCGACACCCCGACGTGCACACCTGTCGGCATGCCGCTCTGGCACGTGCCGTGCAGGACGCCGTAGCCCTGCCGGACCGCCGCGGCGTCGCCCACCGCGTACACGTCCGGATGTGAGACCGAGCGCAGCGTCGCGTCGGTGACGACGCGACCGCGATCGTCGACGCTCAGCCCCGCGGCTGCTGCCAGCGGCGACACCCGCGTGCCGCCGGTCCAGAGCACGACCGCGGCGGCCACCGTCCGCCCGTCGGCCAGCTCGACCCCGTCCGGCAGCACCCGCGTCACCGCCGCGCCGGTGTGCACCTGGACGCCCAGGCGCGTGAGGGCGTGACGCAGGTAGGCCCGTGCCTTCGCGTTCATGCCCGCCCCGGGCTCCCGCTGGCCGACGAGCACGACAGTCAGCTCCGGGTGCCGCTCGGCGATCTCGGCCGCCGCCTCGACGCCCGTCAGCCCGCTGCCGGCGACGACGACGGTGCCCGCGCCGAGCCGCGCCAGCCGGTCGGCGAGCGCCGCCGCGTCCGCCGGGCTGTCCAGGGTGTACGCGTGCTCCTGCGCGCCCGGCACCGCTGCCGTGTCGGCGACGCTGCCCAGCCCGTAGACGAGGGTGTCGTAGTGCAGCACCTGGCTGTCGTCGACCCGGACGGTCCGCGCGTGCGCGTCCACAGCCGTCACCCAGCCGCGGACGAACCTCGCGCCGGTTTCCGCCAGCAGGGTGGGGATGGTCAGCTCGGCGACGTCCTGTCCGGTCGCCGTCATGTGCAGCCGCAACCGCTCGGTGAACCGTTCCTGCGCGTTCACCACTGTCACCCGCACGTCGGAGCGTCGCCGGGTGCGCGCCGCGAGTTGGATCGCCGTGGCCATGCCCGCGTAGCCCGCGCCCAGGATCACGACCCGGTGCGGGGTCTGTGCTGTGTTCATCGTGGTGCCTCTCCGCTCGCCGTCCCTCGCCGATCGAGGTGACGACCACGAGATGCGGTACGCCCACCCGTTCGTGACATCGGCCCGGTGTGACGGTCGGCACGGCGCTGCGAGGGCCACTACCCTCGACGGGATGAGCCGAGCTGCCAGCCCTCGGCGGGCTCCGCTGTGGCGGGACCGCTCCTTCGGCACGTACTGGATCGCGCAGTCGCTCTCCGCGGCCGGTGACGCGTTCGCCTACCTGGCGGTGCCGCTGCTGGTGTTGCAGGCGACCGGGTCGGTGGCGCAGATGGGCCTGCTCACCGCAGTCGCCGGCGCGGCGTCGGTGGTCGCCGGGATCTTCGGCGGGGTGCTGGTCGACAGGTACGACCGCCGTACGCTGATGATCGTCGCGGACCTGGCCCGTGTGGTCCTCTACGCCCTGGTGCCGCTGGCCTGGCTCGCGGGCCCGCAGGTCTGGCTGCTCTTCGTCGTGCTGCCGATCTGCGAGGCGGCCGGCATGCTGTTCCAGGTCGCGGCGGTGACCGCGGTGCGCAACCTCGTCGACTCCGACCGGCTCACCGAGGCCAACGGCCGCCTCCAGGCGACGTTCGCGGCGGCCGCCGTCCTCGGGCCGCTGCTCGCCGGTGTGGTGTCGGCCCGCTTCGGTCCGGCGGTCGCCATCGCCGTCAACGCGGCGAGCTTCGCGCTCTCGGCGGCCGGCCTGCGGCTCGTCCGCTTGCGCAGCGCTCCGGCCGCCGACGTCGCGGTGCCTCGGGAGCGCCCGCTGGCCGAGTTCCTGGCCGGGGCCCGGTTCCTGTGGCGACAGCCGGTGCTCCGCGCGCTGACCGTCCTGCTGTCGGTGTTCATCTTCCTGACCTACGGCTTCACCGATGTGCTGATCTACCACGTCACGCACGATCTCGGCGGCACCGAGCGCACGGTCGGCGCGGTGCTCGGCCTGGCGGCGCTGGGCACTGTCGCCGGGGCGCTGCTGGTGGCCCCGCTGCGTCGTCGGCGCGGCTTCGGCGCCACCTGGATCGGCGCGCACGCGGTCTGCGGGTTCGCGGTGGCGGGCGCCGGCATGGCGACGAGCGTGCCGGCGGTCACCACGCTGACCGCCGTCTACCTGTGCTGTCTCAGCGTCGGCGGGATCTGCTCGATGTCGCTGCGCCAGGAGATCACCCCCGACCATCTGCTCGGTCGGGTCACCTCGGCGTTCTGGAGCACGCACTACGCCCTCGGGCCGGCCGGCGCCGCCATCCTGACCTGGGCCGCCGGCCGGTACGGCGTCGCGGCTGTCGCGTTCGCGGCCGGAGTGGGCTGCCTGCTGGTCGCGGTCGGCGGGCTGTTCACCCCGATCCGCCGCGCTGGCGCGCAGACACATCTGTCGCCTCCGGCCGTCCCGGTGGGTCAGGCCGGCTGACCACCGGCGGGGGCGGTCAGAACTCCTGGTACATGACGTGCAGGCCGACCCGGCCGAGGGCGGGGTGGCGGAACGCGCCCGGCACGGTGCCGACCACGTCGAAGCCCTCCCTGCGGTACAGCTCGACCGCCACCCGGTTGGTCTGCACCACTGCGTTGAACTGCATGCCTGCGTACCCCCGGCGCCGTGCCCAGGCCAGGGCGTCGCGGCACAGCGCGGTGCCCACACCCCGGCCCCGCGCGTCGGCGGCGACCAGGAAACTGGCGGTGGACACGTGCGCGCCCGGCCCGGGCCGGTTGGTGCCCATCTTCGCCGTGCCGAGCACCCGCTCGCCGTCGACCGCGACGACGGTCCGGCCGGGCGGGGCCTCCACCCAGACGCGGTACGCCGTGTCCACGGTCATGTCCGGGTCGTAGGGGAAGGTCTCCTGCGCCCGGACCACGTCCTCGATCATCGGCCACACCTGCGACCAGTCCTCGTCGTCGAACTCACGGATCAGCACCGGCGCAGGCTACGCGGGGCGCCCAGGACGGGGACAGCGGATTTCGGCTGCCGAACTTTCCCGACGACGGCTGCATCCGGGCGGTGTGCCGGCCGCGAAGCATGTGTCGTGACGAGACGTCACGGATCCGTCGCTTCGACGAAAGGCCCGCTGATGAAGATCGCACGATTCGCCGCCCGGATGGCGGTGGGCGCCGTGGCCACCGCGCTTGCCACCACCGCCGTGGCCGTGCCGGCCCAGGCGACCGGTAAGGCCAAGCCGCTCGGCACGACGTCGCTCGCCCAGGTGCTCACGAAGGACACGAGCGGCTTCGACCGCAACTCGCGGGACTTCGACGTCCTGACCGCGGCCGTGCTGGCGGTGCTCGAGGCCAAGCCGGACTCGCCGGTGAAGGTCCTCACCGACGGCACCGTCGCCCTGACCGCGTTCCTGCCCAACGACGCCGCGTTCCAGCAACTGGTGCAGGAGCTGACCAAGGCCAGGAAGCTGCCCGGGGAGAGCGCCGCGTTCGCTGCGGTCGCCGGGCTGGGCATCGACACCGTGGAGACGGTGCTGCTCTACCACGTCGTGCCGGGCTCGACGATCGACCGCAGGGCGGCCCTCAAGGCCGACGGCGCGGAGCTGACCACCGCCCTCGGCCCGACCGTCAAGGTCGACGTCCGCACCTACTGGTTCATCTTCCGCCAGCTGCGACTGGTCGACGCCGACACCAACGACCGTGACGCCCGCGTGGTCACGTTCGACGTCAACAAGGGCAACCGGCAGATCGCGCACACCGTGGACCGGGTGCTGCGCCCGATCGACCTGCCCTGACCCACCCGGGTGGCGGCCGACCCGCGTCGGCCGCCACCCGCACGGGCCACGCCGTGCGCCGTGATCTCCTCGTTCGCGCGACGCCGTCGGGAGGACGTACCGCAGCCGGTTCGTCCTCGATCCGCAACCCAGCTACGCCGTCCGTCCTGACCGGACGCCGCGGGACCGAGCCCGGTCAGGAGGCGGCGTCGGCTCGCCGGGCGCGGGGCGCCGACGTGGTCGCCTCGCGCCGCTGGGCCGGCGCCGGCCCGGACGTGTCCCGGCGGATCAGCTCGGCGGACAGCACCTCGACCCGGGGAGCCGGCGCCTCCGCGCCGAGCACCAGGGACATCGCCCGGACTCCCATGTCGACCAGCGGCAGCCGCACGGTGGTCAGCGCGGGCGTCACGTCCCGGGCGATCGGCATGTCGTCGAAGCCGACCACGGAGACCTGCCGCGGCACCGCCAGCGAGCGGGCCCGCAGGGTGGCCAGGGCGCCGATGGCCATCGAGTCGTTGAGGGCCACGATCGCGGTCAGCCCGGGGTCGGCGTCGAGCAGCCGGGCGGTGGCCTCGGCGCCGCCGTCGCGGTCGAACTCGGCGTACCGGATGCGATGCTCGGGCAGCTCGCGGCCCTGCTCGGCGAGGGCCTGCCGGAGCCCGGCCAGCCGATCCGTGGTGGTGGTGAGGATGCGGGGGCCGGCGACCACGCCGATCGCCCGGTGCCCCAGCTCGCACAGTTCGCGACCGGCGAGGTGACCACCGGCCCGGTTGTCCGGCATGACGGCGTCGCCGGAGTGCTCGTGGCGACCGATGACCGCGACCCGCCCGCCGGTCGCCTCGTACGCGGCGAGCTTCTCGTTGAGCTGCCGGGTGAACGCCTCGTCGTGGTAGCCGGAGCCGGCCAGGATCAGCGCCGCCACCTGGTGGCCGCGCAGCAGCTCCACGTACTCCAGTTCGCGGTCCGGGTCGCGGTAGCTGTTGCAGATCATCAGCAGCCGGCCCTGGTCGGTGGCGACCCGTTGCAGCCCTCGGGTGATCTCGGCGAAGTACGGGTCGGAGACGTCGTGCACGATCACGCCTACCGCGCTGCGGTGCGAGCGGGCCAGCAGTTGGGCGTGCGCGTTGGGCACGTACTGCAACTCGGCGACGGCGGCGAGCACCCGCTCGCGCAGCTCGTCGGTGACCGGTTTGCTGCTGCCGTTGATGACGCGGGAGGCGGTGGCGGGTGAGACGCCCGCGCGTCGCGCCACGTCGGACAGGGTCGCCATGGCCCGCCCCCTCGGTCTGTTGACGGCGTTTCGCCGCGCCGGCTAGCGTCACCGTACCGCAGAGAAAGCCCTTTCCCGCAGGGAGGCCCGGCCATGTCCGATCGCTTCGCGGCGCTTCCCGGCGGGATCGGCGTCTCCCGGCTGCGCGTCTACGACACGGGCGCCCCGGACGGCGTCGTCGGTGGCACCCCGCACGTGCACCTGTGCTGCACCGAGGGGTACGTGGTGACCGACGGCGAGGGCGCGGTGCAGACCCTGACCACTGCCGGGTTCCGGGAGACGCCGCTGCGGCCGGGGGTGGTGGTCTGGTTCGAGCCGGGCACCGTGCACCGCCTGGTGAACACCGGTGGGCTGAGCATCGTGGTGCTCATGCAGAACAGCGGCCTGCCCGAGGCCGGCGACGCGGTGCTGACCTTCCCACCCGAGGTGCTGGCCGACCCGGCGGCGTACGCGGCGGCGGCGGCGCTGCCCGACGGGGGAGCGCCGGGCGCGGACGTGCGTGCCGCGTACCGCCGGCGGGATCTGGCGGTGACCGGCTTCTCGGCGCTGCGATCCGGCGGGCCGGCGGCGCTGGCCGCGTTCCACGCCGCCGCGATCGCGCTGTGCCAGCCGAAGCTGGCGCGGTGGCGGCAGCGGTGGGAAGCCGGCGCCGGCCGTGCGGCCGCCGACACCGCCGTGCAGCTCGACGCCCTCGAGCGGGGGGATCCCGGGCACCTGGGCGACGCCGGGGTGTACGCGGTGGCCGAACCGGTCGAGCGGGGTCGGCTCGGCATGTGCGGCCTCCTCGACACCTACCCGGCCGGCGGCTGACGGCGCTCGGCGCGTCGTCCGTCCGGAGTGGATGGTCCCGATCCGCCGCTGTCCCGCTGACGGCGGGGCGTGCGCGGGCCGCCGGTGGCCCGGCGCGTGCGGGGCCGGCCTGATCGACGAATAGATCGAGGAAAGGCCTTGCCCGGCGTGAGGGGGCCGCCTACGCTCCAGGAAAGCGTTTGCCTGATCCGCCGACCGGCCCGCTCCACGAGTGCCGTGCCGGGCCCCGAGGAGGTTCCGCGTGACCGAGAACTCTTTGGACACGGCGGGCCGGTCGGCCGCCGCCGACCAGGTGAGCGGTGCGCGGGCAGCCGCCTCCGCGTCGGGAGAAGTCGGTGCGGCAGTCGTCGACGGTCCGTCCACTGTGGCGCAACCGCCGTCCGGTGGTGGCCGTGCACCACGCCCGACGCTCGGTCGGCGCGCGGCGGCCCTCGCCGACTCGCTGTGGCGACCGGCCCTGGTGCTGGTCGCCTTCTTCGTCGCCTGGTGGTTCGTCGCCGCCCGGGAGTACGTGCCGAACTACCTGGTGCCCACTCCCGGCCAGGTCTGGACCACGATGACCGACCAGTGGTCCGAGCTGGCCCGGCACACCATGGTCACGCTCTACGAGACGGTGCTCGGCTTCGTGCTGGCCGCCGCCCTGGGGCTGGCCACCGCTGTCGCCATCGCCTACTCGCGCACCCTGGACAAGGCGCTCTACCCGATCGTCCTGTTCGCACAGGTCATCCCGAAGATCGCCATCGCGCCGCTGCTCGTGGTCTGGTTCGGTCTCGGCCTCACCCCGAAGATCATCCTGGCCGTGCTCATCGCGTTCTTCCCGGTGGTCATCTCCGGGGTGGCCGGCCTGCGCTCCACCGACCCGGAACTGCTCGACCTCTCCGCCACCATGGGCGCCGGGCCGTGGCGCACCTTCCGCAAGATCCGCTTTCCGAACGCGTTGCCGCACCTGATGGCCGGCCTCAAGGTGGCCGTCACCCTCGCCGTGGTCGGCGCCGTGGTCGGCGAGTTCGTCGGGGCCAGCGAAGGGCTCGGCTACGTCCTGTTGCTGGCCAACGGCAACCTCGACGCCCCGCTGCTGTTCGCCGACCTGATCCTGATGTCCGCCATCGGCATCGTCCTGTTCGTCCTGGTCGAGATCGCCGAGGCACTGCTCATCCCGTGGCACGCCAGCCGCCGTGCCGGCGTGTCCCTCACCACCTCCTGACCGACCCCATCACGGAGGCACCGATGAAACGCACCGCCACCACCATCCTGGCCACCACCGCCCTGTTCCTCGCCGCCACCGGCTGCGGTGCCGACGACTCCACGGGCAAGACCGGCGCCGACGGAAAGAAGCAGGTCACCCTCACCCTCAACTGGGTGCCGTACGGCGAACACGCCCCCTTCTACTACGGCCTGCAGAAGGGCTACTACTCGGCCGAGGGCATCGACCTGAAGATCCTGCCCGGCAACGGCTCCGGCAACACGGTCAAGCAGGTCGCCCAGAAACAGACCGACTTCGGCTGGGCCGACAGCCCGGTGCTGCTCAAGTCCGTGGCCAGCGGGATGCCGGTGCGCAGCCTCGGCGCGTACCTGGAGAAGGGGCCCTCCTCGGTCGAGTTCTTCACCGAGGAGAACATCAAGACCCCGGCGGACCTGAAGGGCAAGACCGTCGGCGGCACGCCCGGCGACGCCCTCTACGCGACCTTCCCGGCCTGGCTGGAGAAGAACGGCGTCAACAAGAACGACGTCAAGGTGGTCAACGTCGACGCGGCCGGCAAGATCGCCGCGCTCGCCGAGGGCAAGGTCGACGCCATCATGGGCTTCTTCCACGACCAGGCCCCGACCATCGAGAGCAAGACCGGCAAGAAGGTCGACGTGCTGCTCTTCGCCGACTACGGGATGAACCTGCTCGGCACCGGCCTGATCGCCAACACGCAGACCCTGCAGAAGGACCCGGAGCTTGCCCGCAAGTTCGTCCGGGCCACCCAGAAGTCCTGGGCCGACGCCGCCCGCGACCCCGCCGGCGCGGTGAGCGCCATGGCGGCCCTCGCCGAGAACGAGCCCGCCCCCGAGGTGCTCACCAAACAGCTCACCCTCAACCTGCCGCTGCTCGGCGGGGACGGCCCGCCCGGAGTCAACACCGAGGCCCAGTGGTCCGAGACCATCGACCTGATGTCGCGCTACGCCGAGCTGAAGGACCCGGGGGCGCCCAACGCGTACTGGGACTCCTCGTACGCGGCGCAGGGGTGACCCGGTGAGCGCCGCGCCGGCAGCGACCGGCACCGCCATCGGAATGTCCGGGGTGACCGTCCGGTTCACCACCCGACGGTCGCAGACCACAGCCCTCGACGACGTGTCCCTCGACATCGAGCCGGGGGAGTTCGTCACCATCGTCGGCCCGTCCGGCTGCGGCAAGTCCACCCTGCTGAAGATCGTCGCCGGGCTGGTCAAGCCCACCAGCGGCGAGGTGTCGTTGCTGGAGCGCCCGGTACGCGGCCCGCAGAAGGAAATCGGCTTCGTCTTCCAGAAGGCCGCGCTGCTCGAGTGGCGCGGCGCGCGGGCCAACATCCTGCTCCAGGCCGAGATGCGCGGCATGGACCGGGCGCAGGCGGCCCGCCGCGCCGACGAGCTGATCGAGATGACCGGCCTGACCGGCTTCGAGAAGGCGCTACCGCACGAGCTGTCCGGCGGCATGCAGCAGCGGGTGGCGCTGTGCCGCGCGCTGCTGCACGCCCCGCCGGTGCTGCTCATGGACGAGCCGTTCGGCGCCCTGGACGCGCTGACCCGGGAGCAGATGAACGCCGAGCTGCACCGCATCTGGCGGGAGACCGGCACCACCGTCGTGCTGGTCACCCACTCCATCGCCGAGGCGGTCTTCCTCGGCACCCGGGTCGTGGTGATGAGCGCCCGGCCCGGCCGGATCATCCGCACCTTCGCGGTCGAACTGCCGGCGCACCGCGACTACGCGCAGGTGATGTCGGACCCCCGCTTCGACCGCCTCGCCACCGAACTACGCGGGTTGCTCGGCAGCGCGGCCGCCAACCACTGAACGCGGATCGGCACCACCCAGCACGACGGAAGGAACACCATGACCCGCAGGTCCATCGGCATCATCGTCAACGGCGTGACCGGACGGATGGGCTACCGCCAGCACCTCGTCCGGTCCCTGCTGGCCATCCGCCAGTCCGGCGGTGTGCCGGTGGCCGACGGCACGACCATCTGGCCGGAACCGGTCCTGGTCGGGCGCAACGAGACGAAGCTCCGCGAGCTCGCCGAACGGCACGGCCTCAGCGACTGGACCACCGACCTGACCTCGGCGCTGGCCCGGGACGACGTCGAGATCTACTTCGACGCCCAGGTCACCCAGCAGCGGGAGAAGGCGATCCGTCAGGCGATCGAGGCCGGCAAGCACATCTACACCGAGAAGCCCCTGGCCGAGGACACCGCCGGCGCGCTCGACCTGGCCCGGGCCGCCGCCGCGGCCGGCATCCGCACCGGCGTCGTGCAGGACAAGCTGTTCCTGCCCGGTCTGCGCAAGCTCAAGCGGCTCATCGACGGCCGCTTCTTCGGCCGGATCCTCTCGGTGCGGGGGGAGTTCGGCTACTGGGTCTTCGAGGGCGACTGGCAGCCGGCCCAGCGCCCGTCCTGGAACTACCGGGCCGAGGACGGCGGCGGGATCACGTCCGACATGTTCCCGCACTGGCACTACGTCCTGGAGGAGCTGTTCGGCCGGGTCAACGCGGTCTCCTGCGTGACAGCCACCCACGTGCCCGAGCGCGTCGACGAGGACGGCCGCACCTACGCGGCCACCGCCGACGACGCCGCGTACGCCATCTTCGAACTCGACGGCGGGATCATCGCGCAGATCAACTCGTCCTGGGGTGTACGGGTGTACCGCGACGAGCTGGTGGAGTTCCAGGTCGACGGCACCGAGGGCAGCGCCGTCGCCGGGTTGCGCAACTGTCGGGTGCAGCACCGGGCGGTCACTCCGAAGCCGGTGTGGAACCCGGACCTGCCGGTCACCGAGGACTTCCGCGCCCAGTGGAGCGAGGTGCCCGACAACGAGGAGTTCGACAACGGCTTCCGGGTGCAGTGGGAGGCGTTCCTGCGGCACGTCGTGGCCGGCGAGCCGTTCCAGTGGGACTTCCTGGCCGGCGCGCGCGGCGTACAGCTCGCCGAGCTGGGGCTGCGCGCGGCCCGCGAGGGGGTCCGCGTCCAGGTCCCGGAGCTGCGCGCGTGAGCGCCGCCGACGTGGTGCTGCCGGACGGGCGGCGACACCGGCTGGCCGGGGGGACCGGCTTCGCCCGCCCGGCCGCCCCGGCGACCGGCCGGATCGCGTACGCCGCCGCGCACGTGGTCGCCGACCCGGGCGCGGAGAACGTGCCGGGGGCCCCGGCGGCCGTGGACTGGGACACCACACTCGCGTTCCGGCGGCACCTGTGGTCGTACGGGCTGGGGGTCGCCGAGGCGATGGACACCGCCCAGCGGGGGATGGGCCTGGACTACCCGGCCACCCGGGAGCTGATCCGGCGCAGCGCCGCCGAGGCCCGTGCCGTGGGCGGCCGGATCGTCGCGGGTGTCGGCACCGACCAGCTGCCGTCCGGCCCGGCCACCCTGTCGGCGGTCGCCGCCGCGTACCGCGAACAGCTCGACGACGTCCGCGCGGCCGGCGCCAGGCCGGTGCTGATGTGCAGCCGGCACCTGGCCGCCGCCGCCCGTGGCCCCGAGGACTACCTCCGGGTGTACGACGAGCTGCTGACCGCCGCCGACGAGCCGGTGGTGCTGCACTGGCTGGGCCCGATGTTCGACCCGGCGTTGGCCGGCTACTGGGGATCCGCCGATCTGGACCTGGCCGCCGACACGGTCGTCGAGCTGATCAAGGCGCATCAGTCTTCAGTGGACGGCATCAAGGTATCGCTGCTGGACGCCGGCCGGGAGATCGCGTTGCGCCGCCGGCTACCGGCGGGCGTACGCCTCTACACCGGCGACGACTTCCACTACCCGGAGCTGATCCGGGGTGACGAGGTGGGCCACTCCGACGCGCTGCTCGGGGTGTTCGCGGCGATCGCGCCGGCCGCCGCCGCCGCGCTGGCGGCCCTCGACCGGGGCGACCTGGCGACGTACGACGAGATCTTCGCGCCGACCGTGCCGCTGGCCCGGCACCTGTTCGCGGCACCGACCTGGCACTACAAGACGGGGATCGTGTTCCTGGCCTGGCTGGCCGGCCACCAGGACCACTTCACCATGGTCGGCGGCGCGCAGTCCGGGCGGTCCCCGGCGCACCTGGCGACCCTGCTCACCCTGGCCGACGCGGCCGGGCTGCTGCCCGACGCCGACCTGGCCGCCGCCCGCGCGCGGGCGTTCTTCACCGTGGCGGGTGTCGTCCAGTGAACGCGAGGAGTGAGCCGGGTTTGCGAGCCCCGCAGTCGCGAACGAAGAACAGCCCAGTGAGCGCGAGGAGTGAGCCGGGTTTGCGAGCCCCGCAGTCGCGAACGAAGAACAGCCCAGTGAGCCTCACGCGCTTCTCGTTCAACCAGGCCACCGCCCAGCACTGGGCGCTGCCCGACGTGGTCGCCGGTTGCGTGGCGGCCGGCGTGCCGGGCATCGGGTTGTGGCGGGAGCCGGTGGCCGGGTACGGGCTGGCCCGCTCGGCGAAACTGGTCCGCGACGCCGGCCTCGTCGTCACGTCCCTGTGCCGGGGTGGCTTCTTCACCGCCGACGACTGGCGTACGGAGAACCTGCGGGCCATCGAGGAGGCCGCCGCGCTGGGCGCACCCGAGCTGGTGCTGGTCTCCGGCGGTCTGCCGTCCGGCAGTCGGGACATCGACGGCGCCCGCCGTCGGGTCGCCGACGCGATCGGCGAGTTGGCCCCGCACGCGGCCGCGGCCGGCGTCCGGTTGGCCATCGAGCCGCTGCACCCGATGTTCGCCGCCGACCGGTGCGTGATCGCCACCCTCGGCCAGGCGCTGGACATCGCCGAGCGGTTCGACCCGGCGGTGGTCGGCGTGGTCGTCGACGCGTATCACGTGTGGTGGGACGACACGGTGTACGCGCAGATCGCGCGGGCCGGCGCGCGGATCGCCGCGTTCCAGGTCTGCGACTGGGTGACCCCGCTGCCCGAGGGGGTGCTGCTCGGCCGGGCGCTGCCCGGCGACGGGTGCATCGAGTTGCGCCGGCTGCGCGAGGCGGTCGACGCGGCCGGCTACCGCGGGCCGATCGAGGTGGAGGTCTTCTCCGCCGAGGTGTGGGCGCGTCCCGGTGCACAGGTGCTGGACGAGGCGATCGCCGGTTACCTGCGCCACGTTGTCTGAGCGACTGTCCGACGGCGGGCCGGCCGGCGCGCGGACGCCGTCCCGGGACGAGCCACCCGGTCGGCGCTGGCCGTCGGCGGCCGGCGCCTGGCTGGGCATCGGCACCGCGCCGGCCACCCTGGTGCTCGGTGCGGCGATGGCCGCCCGGCACGGCGGCGCGGTGCCGGTGACCGGGCTGCTGGTCGGCGGGGCGCTGATGGCAGCGCTGCTCCGGGGGCAGGGCCGGATCGGCCTGCGCCGGCCGCTCGGTGACGGCGGGACGTTGACGGCGGTGCTGCCCGCGTACCTGGGCGACACGTCACGGCTGTTGTTGGCGGCAGTGCTGACCGTGTCGATGATCGGCTGGAACGGGTTCAACGTCGGGCTCGGCGGCGCGTCCCTCGCGGCGTTGGCGCACCTGCCGGGCTGGGCCGGGCCGGCGCTGCTGGAGGTGGCGGTCCTCGCCGTCTCCTGGGCGCCGGCCCGGTACGGCAACCGGGTCGCGGTGCTCACCACGCTCAGCGCGGTGGTGCTGGTCGGCTGGTGCCTGACCGTGCTGCCGCCGCCCGGTGCCCCGGTGCGTCTCGCCGCCGGTGGGCTGGCCGACGGTGCCGCGCTGATCGGCTACGCGGCGGTGTTCGCGTTGCGGGCGCCGGACTTCAGCGTGGGTCTCGCCCGGCGGCGGGACCTGGCCTGGTGCGTGGGGCTGCTGATCGGGCCGGCGTTGCTGGGTGTGCTCGCGGGTGCCGGCCTGTGGCTGCGTACCGGCTCGGCGGACGTGGTCGCGCTCCTCGCCGCCGGGTCGGGGCTGGCCGCGTACGCCAATCTGTTCGTCGCGGTGGCCGTCTTCGCGGCGGCGTTGACCACCACCTACTCCGGGGCGCTGGCGGTGCGCGGCCTGACGCCGCGGGTGCCGGCGCGGCCCGCGATGGTCGCCGTCGCGGTGCTCGGCGGGCTGCTGGCGGTGGCGCGCTTCGACCGTCTCGTGCTGCCCTGGTTGACGCTGCTGGCCGCCGCGCTGCCGGTGCTGGTGGTGCCGATGGCGACCGAGGCGGCGGCCCGCCGCCGCGGCCGGACCGCGCGGAGGGTGCCCGCCTGGTGCTGGATGCCGCCGGCGCTTGTCGCGGTCGCCTGCACGCTCGCCGGGATCGGCGTCGCCCCACTCCTCGGCCTGGGCTTCGCCGCACTGCTCACAGTGCTCTGGAGGCGTCTCGCGTGACGCTGGTGAGAAGATGCCGGCCGCGCGGGAACGCCAGCCGGCGGTAGAGTCGCCCGGTGGACGTGGACGACACCGCCGCCCGGCTCGGAGTGCCCGTCGAGGCGGTCGAGCGTGTGCACCGCCTCGCCGGCGATCGGCCGTCGGCCCCGCTGCCCGCCAAGGCCGACGCGCTCGCGATGCTCGACCGGCTCGCGGTCCGCCCGGACGACGCCGCCGAGATCATGGCCGGCTGGCCCGACCCCGACTCACCACTGTGGACTCCGGAGCTGCGCTGGCTCCTGGATCGCTCGATCGCCCTGGTCCGCGCCGATCTCGGCGGCTACGTCTGGCTGCCGCCGGGCCCGGAGCTGCCGCGCGAGCGGGGCCCGGCGTGGCAACACCTCTACGTGTACGCGTACCTCGCCCTCGTCGGTGTCGTTCGGGACTACCACCGCGACCACGGGGTTCCCGACGCCGTGTCCTGGGCGACCCTCGCGGACCTGGGTCGCAACCTCACCGTCGACCGGCGGATGCACCGCGAGGGTTGGCCGGTCATGCAGAGCTGGTTGACGCTGCACGTGCGTGGCGCCGTCTACGAGCTGGGCCGGTTGCAGCACCACCGTGGTGACGGCGCCATCGGCCTGCACATCCCCGACTCGGGGCCGCTGACCCCGCAAGCGGTCTCGGCGTCGCTCGACGAGGCCCGCGCCTTCTTCCCGCGCCACTTTCCCGACGAGCGTTACACGGCGTTCTCCTGCGGCTCGTGGCTGCTCGACCCGCAGCTGCGGGACTACCTTCCCGAGGATTCCAACATCGTCCGCTTCCAGCGACGATTCGAGCTGGAGCCCTACGAGGAGCCCGACGGGCTGGACGCCGACGTCGAGGTGCGGCGCTTCGTGTTCCGCACCCTGAGCACGCCGCTCGACCAACTGCCGCGCCGCACCGCCCTGCAACGGGCGATCGTCGACCACCTGACGGCCGGCCGTCACTGGCAGTGGCGTCAGGGCCGCTTCGCGATCTGAGCGGGCCGGTAGTTCCGGCTGGTGCCGTGGGTGCTTCTGGTGCGCCACGTTGTGCTGCCCGCGATCGTCATCGCGGGTGTCATCGCCGTGCTGTGGTTCGGGCCGCAGCAGGCGTGACCTGCGACCGGAAAACATGATCTAGGCACGGCTGACGCATCGTGATCTTATGTGCACCAGCGATCCGTAACACCGAGCAAACCCTCGATTAACCGTCGCGGGCTTAGGTGGGGGAGCGCTCCCATGAGCGGGTCGCGATCGATGAGGCAGCTCCACAAGGGAGCGATGGAAAGGAGTCTCGTGTCTTCACGCACGAGCGGGAACAGGCTGCGAAGGCTGGCGATACCGACGCTGGTCGTCGCGATGATCACCGGCACAACCGGTGTAGCGGGATCGGCGTCGGCGGCCCCGGGGGACCGGCCAGCCAGCAGCGGGCCGGGTTACTTCTCCACCGGATCCGACCGGCGCACCACCCTGACCGACGGGGCGGACCGTCGCCCCGGCAACAGTGAGACCAGCCCGAAGGCCGCCGTGGACGCGTCCGGCTCCGGCGTCTACATCGTCGAGCTGGCCGAGGCCCCGCTGACCACGTACGTCGGTGGGACCTCGGGGCTGGCGCGAACCCGCCCGACGCCGGGTGGCCGTCTGGACGTGACGTCCGCGCCGTCGCAGGCGTACCGCCGGCACCTCGACACGCAGCGGGCCGCCGTCGCCGCCGCGGCCGGTGTCCAGGTCAAGGCGGCCTACACCGCCGCCTTCAACGGCTTTTCGGCCAAGCTGACCGCTCAGCAGGCGACCGCGTTGCGGGCGGACAAGCGCGTTCGCGCCGTCACCGCCGCACGCGCGCTCGGCACCCGATCGACGTCGCCACTCGCGACCACCACGACGGCCGCCACCCCGACCGCCGCCTCCCCGGGTGGGGCCGAGCGGTCCGCGGCCGAGCGCACCACCACCAAGCCGGTCAAGCCCGGTCCCGCGACCGGCGCGGGCACGGTGATCGGCGTCCTGGACACCGGCATCTGGCCGGAGAGCGCCTCGTTCGCCAAGAAGATGCCCGCGCCCCCGACCTGGCACGGCACGTGCCAGACCGGCGTGGCCTTCGTGGCCGAGCACTGCAACGGCAAGATCGTGGGTGCCCGGTACTTCGCCGACACGTGGCTCGCGGGCGGCGGCTCGGTGCCCGAGGGTGAGCTGCTCTCTCCCCGCGACATGGAGGGGCACGGCACGCACACCGCCTCGACTGCCGCCGGTCTGCCGATCTCGGACGTCACCATCGACGGTCGGCGCTTCGGCCCGATCTCCGGGGTGGCGCCGGACGCACAGATCGCCGTCTACAAGGTGCTCTGGGCCGGGATGGGCTTCGACGCCGACATCATCGCCGGCATCGACGCGGCCGTCGCCGACGGCGTGCAGGTCCTGAACTTCTCGATCGGCTCGCAGCTCGGCGACTGGGAGGCCAACACCCCCATCGGTGTCGCCTTCCTCAACGCCACCCTCTCCGGGGTCTTCGTGGCGGCGTCGGCCGGAAACACCGGCATCGTGAGCGGCGCCATCAGCAACGCGGCACCCTGGGTGACCACTGTCGGCGCGGCGGTGACCAACCTCGACGAGGCGACGCTCAAGCTGGGCGACGGCACGAAGCTGGTCGGCGGCTCGCTGGACGCGCTGCCCGGTGGCGCCGCGCGGGCGATGGTCTTCGGCGACCAGGCCGGATCGCCGGAGCTGGGCGCCGTCTACTGCGAACCGGGCAGCCTGGACGCGGCCAAGATCAAGGGCAAGGTCGTCGCCTGCGCGCTGTCCGACACGTTCGCCTCCGCCGCCGAGGTCAAGACCAAGGGCGGGGCAGCGATGGTGCTGTTCGACCCGGTCGGCAACTACCGGGTCAACTCGATCTACAACTTCCCGGTGGTGTACCTGCCGACCGAGAAGCAGGCCGGCACGCTGTTCAACTACCTGATGCGTCACCCCACCGACGCGACGGTGTCCCTGCGCACCGGCGGTGACGGCTCCAGCGTTCCGGGCGTCCCCAGCGTCGCGGACTTCTCCTCCACCGGCCCCGACAAGGTGACCTTCGGCGTCTTCAAGCCGGACCTGGTCGCCCCGGGGTCGGACATCATCGCCGCCGTCTCACCGGCGGGCAACTTCGGGCGGGACTTCGACGCGTACTCGGGCACCTCGATGGCGTCGCCGTACGTGGCCGGCGCGGCGGCGGTCCTGCGTGCCACCCACCCGGACTGGACGCCGGGCCGGGTCGCCTCGGCGCTGCGGACCACCGCGACCGACACCGTCGGCACCACCAGCCCGCTGGACCAGGGCAGCGGCTTCATCAACCTGAACCGGGCCACCGACCCGGGCCTGGTCATCGAGCCGACCGCCGCGGAGCTGGTCGCCTTCAGCCAGACGGCCCAGCCCGACGGCAAGGAACTCAACCTGCCGGCCATCTCGCTACGCGAGTACGACGGCACCCACCCGGTGACCGTCACGCGCACGCTGACCAACGTGGGCAAGGCGCGCGAGACCTACCGGTCGTCGGTGTCCGGCCTGCCCGGCATGAAGGTAGCCGTCACCCCGGCGTCGGTGACGCTGGCGCCGGGCAAGTCCGCGACGGTGACCATCACGCTGCGCCGGGGCAACGCCCCCTGGGACCGGTACGTGACCGGGTCGATCACCTGGAAGGGCAAGGGGCACAGCGCCCGCATCCCGGTCGCCGCTCGCCCGTGGGGGATCAGCGCCCGGCCGTACGGTGACGACGGCGAGGAGTTCGGTCGGATGACCAGCGGCTCCTTCGGCTTCGTCCAGCCCGGCTTCACCGGGCCGCTCGCCGGTCGCAGCACCGGTTACACGCCGATGCTGCGCAAGACGTACTCAATGCCGGCCGGCGTCTACGGCGGCGTCTTCGACCCGAGTGCCTCCGGCGTGAAGGCTGTCGACTTCACCGTGCCGGCGAACACCGCGGGCATCATCGTCGAAGCCAACACCGAAGACCCGAACACCAACCTCGACCTGTACCTGTACAAGGGCGACACCCTGGTCTACAGCAGTGACAGGTACTGGACCAGCTTGGAGCAGGCGTACAAGTTCCTGCCCGAGCCGGGGCGCTACACCGCGTACGTGTTCGCGCAGGTGCCCGGTGGCCCGGTCGTCGACTTCGAACTGCGGCACGCCATCATCGGTCGTAACGCCAAGTATTCGCCCGCCACGCTCACGCTGCCGTCGACAACGGAGCGCGGTCAGAGCGTCAACTTCACGTTGAAGCCCAACGGGCCGCTGCCCGAGGGCGACTTCTGGGCGTACACCGAGTACAACACCAACGGCACGATCATCCCCGGCAATCTCGTCTCCACCCAGCAGAGTGCCTGGCAGTAGTTCCTGACGGAGCGTGGGGCGGTGCCGTCGGCGCCGCCCCACCTTCCGTCAGCGCTGCCAGGCGTCGATCGCCCGCACACCGTCGCGCACGGTCCGGTCCAGGATGGTCGGGTTGCCGCTGCTGCCCTCCCAGCCCTGGTCGTGGAACACGGTCACCGCCCCGTCGACCCGGGCCACGGCGATCTGGGCGGAGGACTCGCCCTCGCCGGTACGCTCGCCGCTCAGACTCGTGGTGGCCCACGTGCGGGTCACCAGCAACGCCTCGTCCCCGACGCCGGGCAACGCCTTGCTCGTGACCGTGACGGGGTTGCCGCCCTGGTCGTACGAGGGGCACGCCTGCACCGCGTCGCGCAGGCGTCGCAGGTAGTTCGAAGCGCCGTCACCCTCGAAGGTGAAGATGGTCTGGTGGATCATGCCCTGCGGCGTGTTGCTGTCGGCCTCGCCGGCCTTCTTGTAGGTCACAGTCATCGCCGCGCTCGCGGTGACCTGCCGGCCCCCGGTGCCGAACTCGTTGCCACACAGCGTCGGTAGGGCCTCGGTGACGGGCGTCGTGCGGCGGGGGGACTTTCGCAGCTCGGCGGGCAGCTCGACGAACGCCGACGTGGGGATGGTGACCGGCCCACTGGCGCTCGCGGATGGTTGCCCTGTCGGGCTCGGGGTGGCCGCCGCGCTCGTCGCCGACCCGGTCGACGACGCCGCGTCGGGCGTGTCCCCACCCGTCGTGCAGGCGGTGCTCAGCGCGACGGTGCCCAGCACCGGCAGGATCAGCGCCCGGGCGGTCGGCGACAGTACGTACCGGCTCATCTTTTCCCCTCACCTCTACCCCGAGCAGTTCCCCGCGCCGAGCCGGCGGAAACGGTCAGCGCCCCAGCGTGCGCACCGCTGTCGACGAGACGGCGGCCAGTTCGGGCTGCGCGGGCAGGAACACCGTAGGAACACCCAGCGCCTGGTTCATCGCGGCGAGTTGGTGCTCGTACCGGAGATCGGTGGTGTTGCGCACGCCTCGAACGATCACTCCCACGTCGTGCTGGTGGCAGTACGTGGTGGTCAACCCGTTCCAGGCCACAACGGTGACGGACGTCCACTCGACCGGCAGGACGGCCCGTACGGCGGCCGCCCGCCGCACCTCGTCGGTGCCCGGACGCTTGCTGCTGTTGACCGCGACGAGCACGACCACTTCGTCGAAGAGCTCGCGTGCCCGGTTCACCACGTTCACATGCCCGGGGGTGAAGGGATCGAAGGTGCCGGGGTAGACGGCTCGCACGCGTCCGGGTGTCATGCCCCCAGGACCCGCTGCGCGTCGTCGATGACCGGTGCGGAGGCCGCCGGCGCCCAGGAGGCGAACAGCGCCCGGAAGTAGGCGCCGTGCCGCTCGGCCACCGCGCGATCGTGCTCGATGACGTCCAGTTCGTTGACGATGCTCAGGTCGATGAGCGACCGACGGCGAGCCCCGCCCGTCGTTCTCACCTGACCGACAAACCTGTCGAACACCTGGCCGGTCGTGGCCAGCTCCGGCCAACTGCGTTCCCGGTCGCAGGCGCCGTACAGATAGACCAGTTCCTCGGCGTCCGCGCCGATCAGATCCCGCAGGACCGCACGATCGGCCCGGTCGAGCAGGGTGCGGTCGAACCCGTCGGTTCCGTAGACGGCGTGGGTGAGGCCCGCAACCTGTACGTCGCCGTCGCAGCCGAGCGCGGCGAGTCGTTCGCTGACGCGACAGAGGTGGGCGTACAGATTGCCGCCGGGATGTGCGATCTGCTCAGCGCCCCGGTCGCGGAGCCAGACCCGCACGTCGGTGTCGGTGCTCATGGCCCGACTGTAGGTACCGACTGCCGGAACCCGCTGCCCCCGGACGTGGGCAATAGGTCACAGCGCCTGGGTGGATGTCGCCAAGATATCTGCCGTCAGCGGCTCCGCGCGGCCGTCTCGGCGGTGGCGGACGGGGTGTGGCCCGTCCGCCACCGACCTGTGATCAGCTGACCGTGACGGTCAGGTTGAGCGAGCGGGTCTCCCCGCTGGTGTACGTGATCGTCACCCGGGCGGTGTAGGTGCCCTTGCGCGCGTAGCTGTGACTCGTCGACCGCATTGTCGCGCCGTGCGAGATGGCGCTGTTGTCGCCGAAGTCCCACGCGTAGTCGGTGATGCTCTGCCCGGACGGTGCGGTCGCGGTGGCGGTCAGCGTGGTGGTCAGCGGGGCGGTGCCGCTGGCCGGGTTGGCCGCGAGCGACAGCGTTCCGCCCGGTTCCTGTTTGACGCCGGCGCCGTTGAACCGCAGCCAGTCCAGCGACATCAGGTCCGGCGTGCCGCCGACCTGGGTGGCGTTGACGAACTTCGCGTACAGGACGGTGGTGCCGGCGGGTTTGTTGGTGAGCGTGACGGTCGGCGAGACCAGGTTGTCCCATCCGCCGGTCGAGCCGATGGTGGCCGAGCCGATCAGGGTGCCGGTGGGGGAGCCGGTGCGCAGCTCGATGACGCCGCCGAGCCCGCCGTTGGTCACCCCGAGCGTCACCGAGCCGATGTTGCGCAGGTCCACCGGCCCGTACGCCGCCCAGTCGTTGTGGTCGACGTCGCCGAGCCGCTTGCCGGCGCGGGCGGTGGTCCGGTCGTTCACCACGAGGCCGGACTGGCCGCTGACGTGCTCGGCCTCCTTGCTCTTGGGTTGCAGCTGCGCCCGGGTCGAGCCGGTCAGCGCCGGTACGCCGCCGGCCGCGCCGCCGTCGGTGTACTGCGCGGTCACGACGGTGTAGAGGTTCTGTCCCGGCCCGTGGCCGTCACCCGCGTCCGCCTCGGTGGCGAGCAGTCCCGAGCAGCCGGTGTAGACGTCCAGCGGGTGGGCGTGCGTGTCGTGGCCGAGCTGGGTCTGGACGGTCACCTTGGCGCAGTCGATGGTGGTGTCCTCCGGATCGGTGACCGTCACCGTGTACGGGATCTTGTCGCCGAAGTCGAAGAACCCGCCGTCGGGCACGGTGATGGTCACCGTGGGTCGGGTGTTGCCGACCACCACGTCGGTGACGGCGCTGGCGGTCAGGCCGTTGCCGGTGTTGCGGACGGTCAGCCGGGCGGTGAACCTCCCGGCCGCCGAGTAGGTGAAGCTCGGATTGGCGGCGGTGGAGTCGGTGGTGCCGTCGTTGGTGAAGTCCCAGGCATAGCTGAGCGCCGAGCCGTCACCGGTCGCCGTCCCGGCCGAGGAGAAGCTGACCGCGAGCGGCGTACGTCCGCTGTCCGGAGTGGCGGCGATCTTCGCGGTCGGCGGTCGGCCGTTGGCCACGTAGTCGATCCGGTAGATGCCGGCGCCGGCGTTGCTGCCGCCGCGACCGCTGCCGGTGCCCTCACCGAAGTCGATGACGTAGAGCGAGCCGTCCGGCCCGAACTCCGCCTCGAAGGGCTGGATCCAGCTCATGTTGTCGAAGATTCCGTTGATCGACTGGAGGTCGCCGACGGCGGTGGGACCGAAGCGCGAGGTGGTGAAGGTCTGCGCGGTCCGGTGGATCGAGAGCGTCTTGAACCACTTGCGGGTGAACTCGTAGGTGATCCACTTGCCGTCGAAGTACTCCGGGAACTTCGTGGTGCGGCTGTTGGCCGGGTCGTAGTCGTAGACCGGCCCGCTCATCGGGCCACCGCCCCCGGTGCCGACCTCCGGGAACTGGCTGGAGGCGGAGTACGCGTACCAGACCAGTGCCGGCTTCGCCGCCGGCAGGGCGGTCAGACCGGTGTTGTTGGGGGAGTTGTTCGTCGGTGCGGCGCAGGTGAACTTCGCCCCGGAGGTGCTGGTGGCGAAGTTGTAGTCGGTGAACGGGATGTTGTTGCCCACGCAGTACGGCCAGCCGTAGTTGCCGGCGGCGGTGATGCGGTTGAACTCGACTGTCCCCTCCGGACCGCGGTTGGGGTCGGCGGCGCGGGCGTCCGGGCCGTAGTCGCCGACCAGCACCGCGTTCGTCTGCGGCTCGATGGTGATCCGGAACGGGTTGCGCATGCCCATCGCGTAGATCTCCGGCCGGGTCTTCGCCGTGCCGGCCGGGAAGAGGTTGCCGCTCGGCACGGTGTACGTACCGTCGGCTTGCGGGGTGATGCGCAGGATCTTGCCGCGCAGGTCGTTGGTGTTGCCGGCGGTGCCCTGCGCGTCCCAGGCGGCCCGACCGGCCTGCTCGTCGATAGGGGTGTAACCGCTGGAGGCGAACGGGTCGGTGTTGTCACCGATCGCTGCGTACAGGCGACCGGCCGCGTCCATGGCCAGCGAGCCGCCCATGTGCGAGTTGGCGCGACCCACACCGCGGTACGTCGGAACGGTCAGCAGCCGCTTCTCGGAGGACAGCGCGACGCTGTTGTTCGCTACGGTGAACCGGGACAGGTTGAGCTGTTTGAGGGTCTTGTCCGACCAGAGCAGGTAGACCCAGCCGTTGCTGGCGAAGTTGCGGTCCAGGGTCATCCCGAGCAGCCCGTCGGACTGGTCGGTCATCGCCGAGGTGTAGGCGAAGTCGAGCAGCGTGGTGACCTGGAGCGTGTCCGAGTTGACCACCTTGAGCGCGCCGGTGCGCTGGATGTAGTAGACCTTCCGGTCCGGGGCGACGGCCAGCTCGAAGGGGTCGGCGAGGTTCTCGGTGACCAGGCCCACCCGCTCGAAGTTTCCGGTTCTGGTGGCGGAGCAGTCGCCGGCGACCGCGCCGGCGGCCCACTCGATGCCGTAGCGCAGATGCTCCAGGAACGCCGGCTCGCTGAACCGGGAGCTGGCGTGCCCGCCGGCGGTGAACCAGGACCGGCCGCCGTCGTAGCGCTGACACCAGGAGTACGCGTGGTCGACGCCCTCGTCCAGGCCGCTGATCCCGTCGCGCACCTTGATCTGCGCGAGGGTGTGCACGTTGCCGGTGGGGTTGGTCCGCCAGTTGTACCACTCCTCGCTCTGCTCCCACAGCTCCGGGAGGTTGCGGGTGGAGGGGTGGGCGCGGTCCAGCACCTTGACCCGACCCGGGTACGTGCCGCCGGTGGCCGAGAAGTCGGGGTGGTGGTCGAAGATGGTGCCGACCAGGCCCTCGTACCACGGCCAGTCGCGTTCGCTTGCCGAGGCGGCGTGCAGGCCGGCCCAGCCGCCGCCGTTGCGGATGAACGTCTGCAAAGCCGCGCGCTGGCTGGCGTTGAGCAGGTCACCCGAGGCGGGGGTGGAGTTGGTGTTGTTGAAGACCAGTGCGTCGAAGGTGGCGAGGTTGGCGTCGGTGAAGGCGGCCGCGTCGGTGGTGGCGACGACGTCGAAGTTGTGCGTGGCGCCGAGCTGCTGGATCGCGGCGACGCCGGCCGGGATCGAGTCGTGGTAGTAGTTGGTGATCTTCGAGAAGACCAGCACCCGGAAGCGCGGGGCGGCCTGGGCGGGCAGGGCGGTGGTGGTGCTCAGCACGGTGGCGATGGCGAGCAGGGCGAGGCAGATCGCGCGCAGGTGTTTGGGCATGGGGGCGCTCCCTGTCGGACGGTGAGGGTCGGAAAGCGCTTTCTCGCTGCCCGCATCACGGTACTGAGAGCCAACGATGACCGTCAATAGCCGTCGGGTAAGCGGTTTCCTGCGGTAGTGGCCGCGCCCGCGAACCCTGGTCGGGTCTCGGACAGATCACCCGCGTGCCGTCGGGTCGAGGGGACAGCGGGCGTCCGCCGGTCGATGGCAGGATCGGCCGATGCGCGTTCTCTTCGACGGCCCGGCGCCGGTCGCCTACGGGCAGATTTACGTGACGAGTCGTGAGCTGCCGGACATGAGCGGGGCGTTCGCCGGGCAGGCGAACGGCCTCTGCGGGGCCGGCCAGGCGGGCGCGCTGTTCCTGATGACCGGCACGCACACCGGATGACCGGCACGCACACCGGGCGGGTCCACTTCCGAGTCGAGGTGTACGACGGTGAGCCGTCGGCCGCGGCGCAGGAGTGGGAGGAGGTGGTGGAGGCGTCGTTTCTGCCCAGGGCCCCGGTGGTTGACCTGGTCCCCTGGGGCGACGGGTCACTCGCCCCGTTGCCGCTGACCCCCGAGGGGCAGGACGCCGGCCGGCTGCCGGTCTACCGCGTGCGGTACTGCGCCACGGGCATGGACGAGGGGCGGGACCCGTTCGGCGGGTTCGACCCCGACGAGCTGGACGAGGACGATTACACGTACATGGATCGGCGGCCGGACCGCTACCTGTTGTGCCTGTGGCCGGAGGGCTCGACGGGCGAGGGTTCCCGAGCCGCCGTGCCGCGCGCCGACGCGATCGTGCGCCAGACCAGCCGGGCCGCCGCGTACTGGCACGGCTGGGCGGCCGGGTTGCCACCCCCGCCGACCCTGTGGGAGCAGGTCGAGGCCGAGATGCTCAGGCGGTTGGAGCGGGAGCGCCGCGATCAGGAGTACCGAAGGCGGGATGAGCTGCGGCGCTGGGGCGGTCGTGCGCCAAGTGAACGGCTCCGGCAGGTGCGCGGCAACGTCCACGGCATCGCCTTGCTGGACCGCGACCTGGTCGACGGGGTGGCGGCGGCCGGCGCCGGCATTCAGCGCCAGATCGCGATCTGGGCCGCACGGCGGGCGTTCACCGTCGCCGGCATCGCGGACCTGGACTGGATGACACCGGCGTGGACGGCCCTGGATCGGGGCGAGCCGCTACCCGCCGAGTTCGCCGATCACACGGCACTGTGGACACGGATCCGGGGCGAGCCGCCCGTCATCTTCTCCACCGTCTCGCTGCGCCCGGCGGGTCACGGCCCGGCTGATTCGCTCGGCGCGGTTCTCGACGCCCCGGTGGACCCGGTCCCGATGGCGCTACCGGCACTGATGGCCGCTGGTGAGTCGGACCCGCTGCAGGCCGCGCTGGAGGCGCTGTGGGCGGCGGTCAGCACGTACGCCGCGCGGCGGGACGAGTTCCTGGCGGAGGTGCGGCAGGCCTTTCCGGTCGTCGACGAGCCAGAGCGGCGCTGACCCCGTCAGGTGTCCTGCTCAGCCTGGCCCGGCAGTGGGAGGATGGCTCGGTGAAGGAGAACATCGAAGCCGCCGAGACGTGGCGGGATCTCGTGCACGGCGCACCGAATTGGTGGTCCGGCGATCCGGTGGTGACCGCCGCCTACGAGCACCCGACGCTGCGAACGTTCTTCCCGCTTCCCACGCACGGAACGCTGAAGTTCTTCCGGACCGCCCGGCCACCGTACCCCGCTGTCCGCACCGACGACCTGCCCTTCATCGTGTGTGGCGGCCCTCCGTACCAGGTCTACACCCCGGGCTATGAACGGCTGCTCGGTGAGGCCACGACAGCGGCGGAGGCCGTGGAGCTTGTCGTCGCGAGCCTTCCCGGGTCGACGTCCCCTGACCCGAGGGACTGAACCCACACTCATCGCGGCGGCCGCACCGTCTCGCGGTGAGGGTCACAGGGTCCCGGACTCCGGCCAGTGGGACCAGTGTGTGTTGGGTGGTAGGTCTGGCGCGTACCGACTCGCGTCTCCCGTCGCCAGCACGTCGGCGAGCTGGCGGAAGGTCGTTGAGCGACTGGGAAGGGTGTCCTGGACAAGGTCCGGGTGGTGCCACCGGTCCAATCGCATGATCTCGGGGAGGTCGGCCGGGATCCGCCGCCGCAGTTCGACGTCGTCGGCCAGGAGCAGCTCCCGGTGTTCCGGAACGAGCCGGCGAAACACGTCGAAGAGTTCCTCGCCCGGCTCGGCTGCTACGGCGATCCGCCGGCCTCGTACCTCGATCGGGTTTCCGCAGTAGATCTCGGGCTCGTCGACATCCTCGATCTCGTCCCAGTTGTCGATCCGGCTGAGGAAGTCCTCGTTGCCAAAGCCCGGTTGTCCCGTGGTGAGGCAGTTGCCGAAGACGTGCAGGACGTCGATGAGGTTGCCAGCCCTGGGCGAATATCCCAACGTCTCCACGATGAGCGCCCACCGGTCCGCGTCGCGATAGGCGTGCAGCCGTGCGTCGACCGCAAAGTAGTAACCGTGGCCCAGGTCCGGGAACCGGAAGTCCTCGGCCGCGGCGTCGAGCTGGTCGAGAATCTCGCCCGAGCGCATGGTCGTGCAGTGTAGCCACGGGTTCACCGACACGATCACGCGCGAGTGTCTGCCGCGATGCGTGCCGAAGGGCGTCCCGGATGGATTACGACATCGATATATGTCAGTCTGAGTCTGGACCGAGTCAACTTTTGGTCCGCCCTCTGACCACCGTCCCGAAAGGACCACTCATGCGCGCATCCGCCCGCCGGACCACCGCGAGTCTCGCCGCCGTCCTGATCGCCGCATCGGCCGTGACGCTGCCGGGGTCGCCTGCGGTGGCTGGCGAACCGTTCCAGAGCCCGGACCAGGGCCTGGTCTTCTACTCGAGCTACCCGACCGAGGTGGCCGGCAGGCTGGCCACACCCGACGGCATCTGCCATCAGGTGCCGGCCGACGCGGCCTGGATGCTCACCTGGAGCGGTGGCTTCCGTTCGGTGCCCGGCTACCAGAGCACCGACTGCAGCGGCCCGGCAACCGAACTCAACAACTTCCACAGCTGGACAGAGGGCCGCTACCTCACCTACCGGGCCAGCTGACAGCCGAGCGGCCGTCGCGGCGTACAACGATCAGCCGGCGTCGTCGTTCGGCCTGTCCCGCAGTGGTCGGTCTGCCCTCTGCGTTTCCGCCGGCGCGAGCCGACCGTTGGGCATGTGCACGACCCGCAGGAACGCGGGCAGCCGCCACGGCCGTGGCCCGCCGATGACGACGTCGCGCCGCAGCACCGCCTGCGCGATGCTGATCCGGCCGAACATCATCAGGTTGAACCGGGCGGGCCGGAACGTCACGCGCGCGTCGAACGGGCCGTCGGGCGGCGCGATCCACACCCTGCGGTCGCCCAGCGTCAGCGTCGTGGTCGATGTGAACTCCGACCGGAACTGCACCGACACGTGGTGGCGAGGCATCGGCAGCTCGGTGTTGAGCAGCACGCCGTACGAGTCACGCAGCATGTCGAACATGAAGAGGTCCCAGTAGAGCGCGGCGTGTTCGTCCGGCATCGGCCACGGTCGGCGCAGCGCCCGCGCGACGTCCCAGCCGTGCACGAGCAGCTCGTTGGTGAGATGGGCGAACAGACCGCCGACCGTCACCCGCGCGTTGCCCAGCCAGCTCACCGTCGACAGTGGATCCGCGGTCGTGGCCAGGAGGTGGGCGACCGCGGTGTTCAACCGCGACAGCAGGACTTCCGGATCCCGCTCGGTGAAGTGGGCGAGTACGTGGCTGTTGACGTCGGCGACCGTGTCGACGTTCGTGACGGCGAGCATGTCCTCCAGGCCCGGCACCCGGATGGCGACCTCGGTGCCGTCCAGCCGGGACACGTACAGCGCCGCGATCGACACCACGTGCGCGACGGTGTCGGCGAGGGTCCAGTCGTCGGTGACCATGGCCGTGGGCGACGGCGCGGCGGCCACCAGCTCGGTGAACCGGTCGGCAGCCGAGCGCAGTGCCGTGTTGGCCACATCCCAGCGGCCCGGGCCTGCGGTTTCACTCACGTCGAGCAGTATCGGGCACTCGCTCCGACCGAACTTCTCCGAACGTGCGCTCATTCGCCACGGCAGCGGGTTCCTCGATGGCCGTGCCGGTACGTGCGGCCCGCGCGGCCCCCCAGTCGTAGAGGGCCTGCAGCACCGGTGCGAGGCTGAGCCCCTCCTCGGTGAGTCGGTACTCCACATGCGGGGGTGTGGTCTCCAGGTCGTGGCGCGCGACGAGCCCGTCGGCCTCCAGCTCGCGCAGCCGCTGGGTCAGCATCTTCTCGCTGACGTCGGGCATCCGGCGGCGCAGTTCGCCATAGCGGTGCACGCCCTCCTTGAGGTGGGCCAGGATCACCGGCCGCCACTTCCCGCCGATGACGTCGACGGCGAACTCCACCGGGCAGTGGTAACGCTTGGCCATCGTGGTCTCCTTCGGTACGCACCAAAAGGTGCGTACTTGATCATCGCCGCCGTGGGTGTTGCGCTGTAACCATGGTCATCGAGTACATCAGGTACCGCGTGCCGCCGGCGCGGCTGGAGGGTTTCGAGGCGGCGTACGAGCGGGCCGCCGGCGAGCTGAGGGCGGCGCCGGAGTGCGTGGACTACGAGTTGAGCCGCTGCCTGGACGACGCCAGCTGCCACGTGTTGCGCATCACCTGGACGTCGGTCGACGGGCACCTGAACGGGTTCCGGGGCGGTCCGGTGTTCGGGCGGTTCCTCGCCGCGGTCAGGCCGTACGTCGAGGACATCGACGAGATGCGGCACTACGGCCGAACCTCGGTCGCCGGCCACGGTGGCGCCGCGCCGCCGAGCCTGTACGAGTGGGCCGGCGGCACCGAGGCGTTCACGAAGCTCTGCGACGCCTTCTACCGCCTGGTCCGCTCCGACGACCTCCTCGCGCCGATGTTCGCCCACATGGACCCCGACCACGCCCGGTACGTGGCGCTCTGGCTCGCCGAGGTCTTCGGCGGGCCGGCCGCCTACACCACCCAGCGCGGCGGCTACCGCCACATGGTCGGCCAGCACCTGGGCCTGGCGATCAGCGAGGCGCAGCGTCGACGGTGGGTCAACCTCATGATGGACGCCGCCGACGAGGTCGCCCTTCCCGACGATCCGGAGTTCCGGGCCGCCTTCACGGGCTACCTTGAGTGGGGCACCCGGCTGGCCGTACGCAATTCCCAGCCCGACGCGAACCCGGTCCGGCAGGCACCCGTGCCACGCTGGGGCTGGGGCGTGGCCCCGCCGTATCGACGGTGACGCCCGCGGTGTGGCTATCGTTTCGGCATGGTCCACGACTCGTCACTCGCCGTCGGTGCCGCCTTCCTCGCGGACGGTCCGGCCGATGGCGTCGACCTCAGCCTGTTCGGACAGTTCACGGGTTCCTGGGCACTGGACTGCACCGAGTACGACCCCGACGGGTCCTCGTCCGTCCGGCGGGGCGAGTGGCACTTCGGGTACGCGTTGGGCGGCCGAGCGACCACCGACGTCTGGATCCTGCCCGGCGTCGAGCACGGCGTCAGCGTGCGCTTCCCCGATCCGACGGCAGGGCCGGGCATCTGGCGTTCGACGTGGGTCGGGCCGGGCCGGCATCGGACGCACACCTTCCGGGCCGCCCGCGTCGGCGAGCTGATCGTGCTCGACGGCGGTGATCTGCGGTGGACCTTCTCCGACATCGCCGCCGACGAGTTCCGCTGGCGCAACGAGGCGCGGCAGCCCGACGGCGCGTGGCGGGTGCAGCAGACGTTCCAGGTGTGGCGACAGGGCTGACCGTTCCCCGGCCACGCCCGCCGATGGCACGCCGGACCGCAGTTCGCCGCGACGATCCGGTCAGCCGGCGGTGGTGAAGGTGAGGAAGGTGTCGGGGGGCCGCGTTTCGGCGGCGGGACCGTCGTGGACCTCCCACGCGTCGCCGACGACCTGGTCCGCCACCCGCGACCAGAACGCTTCGACGCCGGGGTTGTACCGCTGGAAGCCGATGCTCCACCTGCCGGGGAACAGCGAGATGACCTGCACGGCGGCGGTACGGCCGACGCCGGTGCGGCGCAGCGCTCGGACAACGAAGAAGGTGGTGACGGACGTGCCGCCGTCCTCGGTCGGCGTGGTCATCACGAACCCCGCCGTACGGCCGGCCGCGGTGATCAGCCAGGCCCGGCGGTGCGGGTCGACGCCGGCGAGAAACCGGTCGAGTGGCCGGTCGTTGAATGTGCCGTCGTCGTTGGGCAGGTGACCGTACGCCTCGGACAGGTCATGGCGGTACAACTGACCCAGATTGCCGAGCACCGCCCGGTGCGACCGGTCGACAGGTGTCAGCGCGACGGGGTGTGCGGGCGGGCGGGGCGGCGTCGCGGCTTCCCAGGGCACCGCGGCAGTCTCGCATGCCGACCGGTGCGCCCTGACGGCGCGCGACAGCTCTGCGGGCCGGTGCCAGCGGCCCCGACCCGCAGAGCTGGCCCACGTCAGCTTCCGGCGCAGGTGGCGGTGGTGCCGCTGCCGTTGCCGGTGCCCTGGAACCCGAAACTGGCGCTCTGGCCCGCCGCCAGTCGTCCGTTGTAGCTCTGGTTGGCCACGGTGATGGTGCCGCTGGTACCGCTGGCGACGCCGTTCCACAGCGAGCTGACCGACGCTCCGCTCGGCAGGGTGAGGGTGACCCGCCAGCCGGTGAGCGCGGCGGTCCCCGCGGTGACGGTAACGGTGGCCACGAATCCGCCGTTCCACTGGTCCTGCACGGCGTAGACCGCGGTGCAGGCCGGGGTGCCGGTGGGCGGCGGCGTGGTCGGCGGGGGCGTCGTGGGCGGAGGTGTGGTGGGCGGAGGCGTGGTGGGTGGCGGCGTGGTGGGTGGCGGCGTGGTGGGTGGCGTGCCGCCGTCGAGCGTCAGGTTCTTCTGCTGGACGGTCCACTGGCTGCGGCACAGGCCGCAGTCGGGGCCGACGAAGTTGGCGCCGGCGGTGGTGTCGTCCTTCAGGCGCCACTTGAGGTAGAGCACCGCGACGCGGCCGAACTCGCCGCCGTTGGCCTGGTCGTAGGTGCCGCCATGACCGACGTTGAGGTTGCCCATGAAGGCGGGGAGCCCGGCGGGCAGCTTGCCCCAGTCGTCCATGGCGTTGGGGTAGGCGATGTCGCTGGGCCCGCCGATGAAGTAGGCGATCGGCTTGGTCAGCCGCCTGAGCTGGTAGTCGTCGGCGTCGTTCAGCAGTCCGCTGCTGAAGATGCCGGTCGTGGTGACGCGCGGGTCGGCCGAGACGGCGTACGCCTCCAGCCCTCCGCAGGAGAAGCCCGCGACGGCGACCTTGGTGGTGTCGAGCTTGTTGAAGTACTTGCTGCCCTGCCGGGAGTTCTCCGCGACGGCCCAGTCGATGGACTGGGTGAGCATCTGGGAGGTGGTCGAGCCCGATCCGTTCGGGGCGCCGTTGGCGATGGCGAGAAAGCCGTGGGAGGCGATCTCGCGCAGGAAGTTGCCCTGGGAGAGGCCATTGGCCGAGCACCCGCCGTTGCCCCAGACGAAGATGGGGAGGCGTTCGGACGGGAGCGTCTGGGGCCGGAAGATGGTGTGGTTGGCCAGGCCGGCCGAGGTCTCGTAGTCGGCGGGATAGGGCCCGGAACCGCCGACGGCGGCGTCGGCCGGCGTCGCGCCGAGCATCACGATCACCGAGGCGACCGGGACGATGACGCTCACCAGCCCCGCGTAGATCTTCGATCTCCTTCTCATGCACCCCTCCAACGGATGTCACGGTGGGCTCCCTGCGGCGGCGGTGGCGGCTGTTCGTTCGCGCTGCGACCACAGCGGTCAGCGCAGGCCACGGGCCAGGTCGAGGCGCGATCGCGTCGACCACCCGGCGGGGTCCCCACAGGCGATCCGATGGGAGCGGTACGCAGTTACTATCACCGTCGTAACGAAAAGTGTCAATCGATGGGGGCGCGCTGCGCCGGTCCTGGGTCCGCTGACTCCGACGCCTTGCGCAGCAGCACCGAGCGTTCCCGCTGGTTGGCGCACAGCCGTGCGGCCAGCTCCAGCTCGGCACGCGCTTCCGCCCGCCGTCCGAGTCGGGCCAGCAGCTCTCCGCGTACGGTCGGGACCAGGTGCGACCCGGGGAGCCGGTTCGCGGCGATCAGCTCGTCCACGATGGCCAGGGCCTGCGCCGGGCCCGAGGCCATGGCCACGGCGACGGCCCGGTTGAGGTCGACCACCGGTGAGGGGGCGACCCGGCCGAGCGCCTCGTAGAGCACGACGATCCGCCCCCAGTCGGTCGCCTCGACAGACGGCGCCGTCGCGTGGGCGGCGGCGATCGCGGCCTGCAACCCGTACGGGCCGAGCCCGCGGGCCGACGCCCTGGCCAGCGCGGCCAGCCCGCGACGGATCGCCGAGACGTTCCACAGCCGTCGGTCCTGGTCCGCCAGCAGGACCGGGGAGCCGTCCGGGCCGGTCCGGGCCGGGAAACGCGCGGCCGTCAGCTCGCACAACGCGAGCAGGCCGTGCACCTCCGGCTCGTCCGGTGCAAGCGCGGCCAGCGTACGGGCCAGCCGGATCGCCTCGTACGCGACGTCGGGGCGCAGCAACCGGTCGCCCGACGTGGCGGTTGAGCCCTCGGTGAAGATCACGTACAGGACGCTGAGCACGCCGCCGAGCCGTTCCCGGCGCTCGGCGGCCGGCGGCAGCTCGAACGGCACCCGGGTCGCCGCGATCGTCTTCTTGGCGCGGGTGATGCGGGCCTGCACGGTCGGCACGGAGACGAGGAACGCGCGGGCGATCTCCTCGCTGGACAGGCCGCCGACCACGCGCAGGGTCAGCGCCACCCGGGCCTCGGGGGAGAGCACCGGATGGCAGCTGACGAACATCAACGCCAGCACGTCGTCGTCGATCCGGTCGGGGTCGATGTCCTCGTCGACCATGAGGCCGGCCGCTGCGTCACCTGCCGAGTCGGCCGCCAGCAGGGCGTACCGTTCCTGGAGCGCATGTCGGCGACGGATCGCGTCGATGGCCCGCCGTCGGGCCGTGGCCATCAGCCAACCGCCCGGATTGGCCGGGGAGGCACGCCGCCACGACACGAGCGCCTCGGCCACCGCCTCCTGGGCGGCGTCCTCGGCCAGCCCGAAGTCGCCGGTGAACCGGGTCAGCGCGGCGACGATCCGCGCCGACTCGATCCGCCAGACGGCCTCGACGTCGGCCGTACCCATCAGAGGTGGCCGCTGCCCGCGCTGTCCGCCGGGACCTCGTCGGCCCCGGCGACCCGCCGGACCTCGATCTTGGATCCCCGCACCGCGGGGAACCTCCTGGCCCACTCCACCGCCTCCTCCTTCGAGGCGACATCGAGCAGGAAGTACCCCCCGAACAGTTCCTTGGTCTCGCCGTACGGCCCGTCCGTGACCACCGGGGCCTCGCCCGCGAAGTCGACCACGACGCCCCGGGCCGGATCGTCCAGCCCTTCGGCCGCGAGGAGGACGCCGGCCCTGACCATCTCCTCGATGAACGTGCGGGTCGCGACCATTGCCTCGTCGATCGAGGTCATCATGGCGGCGTTCGACTCGTCGGTGCCTCGCATGATCAGCATGTACGTCGACATCGCGTTCTCCTCATCCGGCGGGCCGTCCCTCGGCCCTCACCCCACACGTCGAACGGGCGGCCGGTGGATCGACGCGGCGCCGCAAGAATCTCGTCGCAGTCCACCTCGTGGCCTCGCGTCCCGTCCGTCGGACCAGCTCCGAGCGTCGACGGACACGGACGCTCGACAGATCACCCGCGCATTGTCACAGCTCCGCGAAGCGGCGACCTGCAACCGGATCGACAGGGCCGGCATCGACCGAGGGGCCGCCGGCTCGCGGTTGCTTGACAGGCAGACCACCCGGGGGGATTGTTGCATCGACAAACATCTTTCTTATCCGGCGTCGGGTCCAGCGTGTCGACGACCCACCGCCGCTCGGCGGTTGCCGGATCGTCGGTGTTTCCCACCGATGTCGGCCGCAGAGGACAGGAGTCGATGGTGAAGTTCTCCCGCACCGCCGCACGGATCGCCGCCGCCGCGCTGGCGGCAACGCTGCTGGCCCTTGTCGGCGGCACGCCCGGTTCGGCAGCGCCCGCCAGGACGACCACTGGCACCTCGTCGACCTGGACGCTCGTCGACCTGCCACAGCGGCTCTGCGCGACCCCCGACGACCCCCGCACCCTGTACTTCTTCGTCGTGGTCGACGGGACCTGGTCGGCGCAGCTCGCCGTCGGCTACACCGGCATGCCCGACGGCGTCGAGGTGTACAGCCCGCTGACCGTGCCGCCCGGCTCCGGGGACGGCCACCTCGTGCAGAGCCTGGCTGCGTTCCGCGTCAGTGGTGTCACGCCCGGCCGGTACGTCCCGCAACTCCGGGTCACGGACGGCGCCGTGGCGCAGAGCGCTCCGGTCGTCCTCGACATCCGCTCATCCTGCTAGGTCGGGTCCGGTCGGCCGGCGGGGTGGTGCCGGCTCCCGTCCGTCAGCTTCCGGGAATGCTGCCCGGCCCGCCGCCGGCCGGCTGCGCTGCCCAAGACGGGCGCCACGTCGTCGCCGGGGGTGGCGCCAGGCTCGCGACGTGGTCGATGACCGCCTGAAGCCCCGGGTGCGCGTTCACGCGCGGCAGGATGAGCGAGAGCGGGTACGCGAGCGTCGGGCGCGCGATCGGGATGCGGCGCAGGTCGTGGTTCGTCGGCCAGAGATACCTGTCGCGCGTGCCGACGAAGGTCGCCACGTCGGCGGAGTCCGCGAGGATGTCGAGCAGCACCTCGTCGCCGAAGTGCGGGCCGGCGGCGTCGATGCGCAGGTCGAACGCGGTGGCGAGCTGGTCGTAGAAGTCCGACCACTCGCTTTTCGGCGCGATGCCGGGGACCCAGATCCGGTGCCCGCGCAGCTGGGCCGGTGTCAGAGTGCGCGCGGAGGCGAGCGGGTGCCGCGGGCCGACGAGCAGTTCCAGGGGTGAGTCGAACGCGTGGATCATCCGCACGTCGCGCGGCAGCGTGGCCGGGTCGGTGACCGAGCGGAACGAGGCGTCGATGTCGCCCGCTTGGACGGCGGCGACGGCCGCGCGCGGGTCGTTGACCCGCAGGGTCACCACGTCGAGCTTGGTCTCCGGGTGGGACCGCCAGTAGTCGTGCAGCACGACTGCCTGCGCGGACCGCAGGCCGAGAACGTCGATCCGCAGGGCCCGCGAGCCCGGCCTGATCGCGGCGAGGGCGCGGTCCACCCCGGCCACGATGCCCCGGGCGTGCGGGAGGAACGCCTGGCCGTCGAGCGTCAGCTCGACCCCCCGGGGAGTACGCGTGAACAACCGCACGTCGAGGGCGCGCTCAAGGGCGGCGATCCGCTTCGACACGGCCTGCTGCGTCACGCCCAGCTCCTCGGCCGCGTGCTGCAACTGCCCGAACTCGGCCGCTCGGACGAACGACCGCACCGCCTCGGTATCCACCGGAACATCATCCACCCGCACAACAGATGGTTGTGACGCGCCCGGACGTCGGTTGTTTGCGCCGACGTCGGCGGCGCTGGTGTGCTGCCCGGACCCGAACGTCGGTTGTCACGAGGGGGGCGGATGCGCGCGCGGTTGGGGTCCAGTTTCGGTTGGCTGTGGTCGGCGTACGCCGTCAGCACGTACGGCACGTGGATCGCCTTCGGCGCGTTCCCGTTGATCGCGGTGCGCGTCCTGCACTCGCCGGCGTTCGCCGTGTCGATCCTGGCGGCGGTCGGACCGGCAGTCGCGGCGGTCGTGGCGTTCTCGCTCGGGCCGGGGGTCGAGCGCCGGGCGAAGCGTCAGGTGCTGGTCGCCATGGACCTGCTCCGGTTCGTGGCCATGGCGAGCGTCCCGCTCGCGTACGCCTTCGGTCTGCTGTCGTACGGCCAGTTGCTGGTCGTCTCGGTCCTCTCCGGGGCCGCGGGCATCGCCTTCGCCGCGGCGTCCGGGGCGTACCTCAAGCATCTCGTCCGGGGTGATCACCTGGTGGTGGCGAACGGACGGTTCGAGGCCACGAACTGGGCGGCGGTCGCGGTGGGTCCGCCCCTCGGTGGCGCGCTCGTCGGGCTGCTCGGGCCGGTCGTCACCGTCGCCGCCGACGCCGTCAGCTATCTGCTGTCGGCGCTCGCGGTCCTGCGCATCCGCGGCGGCGACGTCGCGTCGCCTCCGGACCGGGCCGGCCGGCTGCGCGGTGCCGATCTTCTGGTCGGCTGGCGGTTCATCCGGCACGACCGCGTCCTGCGAGGGCTGTTCCTCAACTCCATCCTGGTCGGTGGCCTCATCATGGCCACCGCCCCACTCCTGGCTGTCCTCCTGCTGGGTCAGTACCACCTGCCGGCCTGGCAGTATGGCCTCGCCTTCGGCGTCCCGGCGCTCGGCGGCCTGGTGGGCGCCCGCCTGTCGTCCCGCCTCGTGGCCCGCCACGGCCAGCACCGGGTCATGATCGTCTCCGGGTGGCTGCGCTCGGTCTTTCCCCTCGGTCTCGCGTTCGTCCAGCCGGGCATCCCCGGACTCGTCACCGTGATCGTCGTCGAGGGCCTGCTGATCACCTGCATGGGCGTCTTCAACCCGATCTACGCGACCGAGCGACTGCACCGCACCCCACTCGGCCACACCGCCCGCGTCCTCAGCACGTGGAGTGCTGCCAGCAGACTCGTCCAGGCGGCCCTGGTGGTGATCTGGGGAGTCCTCGCGACGCTCACCAGCCCTCTCGCGGCGATCACCATCTCCGGCGTTCTCCTGCTCGCGACCCCGCTCCTGCTGCCCAGGAGGACACCGTCGGTGGCCGCCGAACCCGCCGCGTCCGCGAGGGACGTTCGGGTCGGATGAACGGGTGGTTCACCCTCCGTGCCCGCCACCTTCATATTTCCAATCATCGATGTTAACGTTAACTTAACTCCGTCGTCCGCCGGTCGACATGATCTCCGGCGGAGGCCCGCTGAGATCGGAGAACGCTCATGACCACACCCGGCAGGGTTCTTCGCGTGCGCTCGGTGGCGGTGGTGACCGTGTGCGCTCTCGCGGCCGCGGTCTCGACGGCCTCCGCCGCGTCCGCCTCCGCCTCCATCACCGTGGCCGCCGACGGCAGCGGCAACTACACGACCGTGCAGGCGGCGATCGACAGTGTCGCGGCGAACAACAGCGTTCCGGTCACCATCACCATCAGACCCGGCACCTACCGGGGCGTGGTCACCATTCCCGCCAACAAGCCCTACCTCACCCTGGTCGGCGCGGGCAGCTCCGCCGCCCAGGTGGTGATCGTCGAGGGGCACGCATCCGGCCAGACCAAGCCCGGTGGCGGCACGTACGGCACGTCCGGCAGTGCCTCGGTCTTCGTCAACGCCAACGACACCACGATCAGCAATCTGACCATGTCGAACGACTTCAACGAGGCCGCCAACACCCTCGACGCCGAGCAGGCCGTCGCCGTCAACACCTCCGGCGACCGGGTGCAGTTCGACAACGTCCGCATCCTCGGCAACCAGGACACCCTCCTGGTCAACGCGCCAAGTGTCAGCTCGGTCCGGCGTCTCTACGTCCGTAACTCCTACGTGGAGGGTGACGTCGACTTCATCTTCGGGCGGGGCACCATGGTGTTCCAGAACGGCACCGTGCACTCGCTCACCCGGAACTCGTCGTCGAACAACGGCTACATCACCGCAGCGGCCACCGACATCAACAACAAGTTCGGCTTCCTGTTCTGGGGCACCACCCTGACCAGCAACGCTCCCGCCAGGACCGTCTATCTGGGCCGGCCCTGGCACCCCAGCGGCGACGTCAACGCCCGCGGTCAGGTCCTCTACCGGGGCGTCGCGATGGGCGCACACATCCGCACCGACCCCTGGACCGACATGTCCGGCTTCTCGTGGCGGACCGCCCGGTTCGCCGAGTACAGCAGCACCGGGGCCGGCGCCGGCATCAACGCCAACCGTCCCCAGATGAGCGCCTCCACCGCCACCCAGTACACGCCCACCGCCTACCTGGCGGGTAACGACGGCTGGAACCCCATCCGATGACGAAGATCCGTTCCCTGCGTACCGCGGCCCTCATCGCAGTCGCCGCCGGCGTGCTCGCCGCAGGTCTGCCGGCTCTCAACGCCGAGGCCGCGGTCGGTGACGGCACACCTGCCGACTCGAACATCAGCTTCGTCGGCCGGTGGAACAAGACGAACGCCTCGGCCTACGTGCCGTACTGGGCCGGCGCGTACCTGCGGGTCGGGTTCACCGGTAGGACCGTGAAGCTCCGGCAGCGCAACACCATCCAGCTGTGGGCCAGCATCGACGGTAGGGCGTTCACGTCGTTCACCGGCTCCGGCACGATCAACCTGACGCCGACCGCGCTGGCGGCCGGCAACCACACGTTGATCGTCAGTTACCGGCAGGTGGCCGGCTCCTACACCGGTGACGCGGTCTTCCAGGGGCTGATCCTGGAGTCGGGCGCGGCCACCTTCGCACCACCGGCCCGCCCCAAGCTTGTCGAGTTCGTCGGTGACTCGATCACCGCGGGCGCCACGAGCAGTCAGCTCGCCGTGACGGACTACGGCTTCAAGGTCGGTGAGAGGCTCGGCTACGACCACACCCAGATCGCGATCGGTGGCATGTGTCTGGCCGAGACGACCGACGGGTGCTGGGCGCAGGAGACCCGCTACTGGATGTCGTCCGGTGGCCAGGCCGGCACCGACCCGTGGGACTTCTCCCGCTACACGGCCGACGGCGTGGTGATCAACCTGGGGACCAACGACAAGAGCCATGGCGTGAGCGCCACGGCCTTCCAGGCGACGTACACGACCTTCCTCACGCGGATCCGGGCCCGGTTCCCGAACGCCAAGCTCTTCGCCATGCGGACGTTCATCGGTCGTTATGCCGCCGAGACGGAGGCGGCGGTGCGGGCACGCAACGCCGCTGGTGACGCCAACGTGTTCTACGTGGACACCACCGGCTGGCTGCCGTCCGGCGGTCTGAGCGACTCGGTGCACCCGAACGACGCGGGCCACCAGGCCATCACCGACCGGCTGGCCCCGATCCTCAGCGCACGACTGACCACAACCCCGGACCCCACGACTCCGGCCCCCACGAGCCCGGACCCCACGACTGCGCCGACCACAGCTGCGCCTACCGCACCCGCGGGCGGGGACTGCGCCCTCACCTACCGCAAGACCGGTGACTGGGGTACGGGTGCCCAGTTCGACGTGACGCTCAGCAACACCTCCACCGTGCCGGTCAACGGTTGGACGCTTACCTGGTCCCTGCCCGGCAGCCAGCGGATCACGCAGTCCTGGAATGCCACAGTCACCCAGTCCGGCAGTGCGGCCACCGCGGTGAACGCCGCCTGGAACGCGGTGATCCCGGCCGCCGGTTCGACGAGCTTCGGATTTGTCACCGACAGCCCGCTCGGCGGAGCGACCGGTTTCGCCCTCAACGGCTCCCCGTGCGCCGCCGCCACCTGACGGCGGGCATCTCCGATCGAGGCAGGAGTAACCCGATGAAGGTTGGCCGATCGCGTCTCGTGGTCCTGGCGGCAACGGTCCTGACCGTCGCGGCCGGCGGGCTCGGCATCGCCACCGCCCAGGCCGCCGCCCCGGCGTGCGGTGTCGCCTATCGGGTCACCAGCGAGTGGACCGGCGGATTCGGAGCCGATGTCGTCGTCACCAACCTCGGTGACGCGGTGACCAGTTGGACCCTGGGTTGGAGTCTCGCCCCCGGGCAGGGTGTGACGCAGGCGTGGAACGCCACAGTCACGGTCACCGGCACGGCGGCGACCGCGACCAACGTGAGCTACAACGGTGCCGTCGGTTCCGGCGCATCGGTCAACTTCGGCTTCACCGGCTCGTGGAGCGGCAGCAACCCGGTGCCGTCGTCGTTCTCGTTCAACGGCGTCACCTGCGCCGGCCCACCGGCCGCGACCCCCACCGCACCGACGCCGACGCCGACACAGACGCCGAGGCCAACGCCCTGCCCCGAGCCGAGCACACCGCAGGCGACCCCTTCCACGTCATCGCCACCCGCGCCGATCAGGGTGTGGATGGCCGGCGACTCCACGATGATGAATGCCAGTTCCTGTCCGATCGGCTGGGGCAGTCAGTTCGCGTCCTACCTCACCTCGAACGTCACCGTGCAGAACAGCGCCGTCGGCGGTCGCAGCATCCAGACGTGGCTGTACGAGGGCAACGTGACCTCCACCAAGAACTCGGCCGGCGAGTGCACGCTCAGCTCGACCGCCTACAGCGCGCGGTGGTCGGCGATGCTGGACACCGCCAACGGCTTCAAGACCGGTGACTATCTGATCGTCCAGTTCGGCATCAACGACGGCGACTCGGCCTGCCCGCGACACGTCGGCAGCAACCGCTTCAAGGAACTGCTCGGCGTCATGGCGACTGCCGCCAAAGCCAGAGGGGTGAAGCCGATCTTCGTCACCCCGGTCGCGGCGATCACGTGCAGCGGCGGCACCGCCGTCGGCAATCGCGGTTTCGTCACCGAGACGACTGCCGCGGCCGCGGCCAACGGCGTACCGGTCATCGACCTGCATGCCAGGAGCGTGGCGCTCTACAACACGCTCCGGCTGTGCCCGAACAACGGTGACTACTCGACGGGCGCGGTCGGCGCGTTCTTCTGCAACGACCACACCCACTTCGAGGCCGCCGGCGCCAGACAGATCGCCGGCCTGATCGCCACCGCCCTCCGGGCGCAGAACATCCCGCTCGCCGCCTACCTGAAGTGACGCCACACCTCCCGCAGCGCTAGCCGACGACGGGAGCCAGCCGACTCCAGGTAATCAATTCGTCAATTCGGGGCCTGACGTCACGCTGCCGCGCTCGGATATCCAATCGCGGCGATATCCTCGCGCAGCAGGTCAACTGTCATGTGCGGGTTCAGGGCCTGGACGACGGCGTCGGTGAGTGGACCGTACGTGACGACGTGCTCGACCACCCTCGGATCCACCTCGATCTCGTAGTAGTCCTCGGCGAACTCGACGTACCGGTCGACGATGTCGTCGAGCAGGATCTCGAGCAGGCCGGCGCCGTCCGGGTCGTTGTCGCCATGCGGTCCACGGAGCGGGGGGAACGTGATGCCTTCGCCGGCGTGCCAACGGTCATCACTGGAGAGCCGCCACAGCACAGCGGTGGCGACGAACAGGCCCTCTTCGTCGCCGAACGCCGGCTCCTCGATCAGCGGACGGAACGCGGCCGGGATGCCGTCGAGGAGCCCGGTCCACAGCTCGTGGTGCGGATCGCGGTGGGGACTCATCGCCGACTCGTGGTCGAACACGCGGATGAACGCGCCCGCAGTGGTGAACACGATCGTCCACTCATCGCCGCTACCGTTGTCCATCAGCGCCGCTTCGTCGTCACCCCACCCTTGGGTGTAGGCGTAGTAGGGCTCGCCACCGTCGATGATGCGCTCCAGCACGGCGAGTGCCTTGCAGCGGTCCCGCAGCACCTCGATCGGGGGCAGTGTGGCGGCGATGTCGTACACGGTCACCCGGTGAACCTACGCCCAGTCAACGCCGGCGCTCGTCGGTGGAGTCCGACGCCGCCGCCAACGGAGCGCGACGACTCGGGCAACGCGCCGCAGCGCCGGATGAGAGAGGATGCGCCGGTGCGTCACCAGCATCACGTCTTCCACAACCCGCCGCCATCAACACCGGACGAGGTACGCACCGCGCTCGACCGCGGCGACCTGTCGGCCGCGCTGGACGCCATGGTCGGCACCGCCCTGTGCGGCGACGGGGACTGGCGGGAGCTGCAGGAGCTGCACCTTCGGTTGCTCGAACACGACGATCGCCAGGTCAGTGCGCTCGCCGCGACGTGCCTGGGGCATCTGGCGAGGGTCCACCGTCAACTGGATGAGCGCCGGGTGGTCGCCGCGCTGCGCCGAGCCCGGGCGCTGCCCCACCTCGCCGGTACCGCCGGTAACGCGCTGGAGGACATCGAGGTCTTCCTCCACCCGCGGCGCGCACGGATGCGCGGACGGGTGTGGAGGGCGATCCGCCCCTGGACGTGGCTCTGAGTCGAACGCGGAAGCGCCACCACCGACCCGTGGTGGAACCCCATCGGGCCCTCAACTCTGCTGGTAGTTCACCGCCGCGAACCCGCACGGCTGGTGCAGGTGCAGGTAGTAGGCGCCCTCGCCGTATTCGTCCAGATCGGCGCCGGCGATCAGACCCACGTAGTCCATCGGTTCAGCGCAACCGGGGCAGTCGGCGTGCTCGGCGTCCTGGATCCACTCGGGCCGGCCGCCCAGTGTCGATCCACCCTGGTTCCAGGCGCTGACCTGGTACGGGCTCGCCAGGGCCTGACCGAGGACCGGGGTCAGCGTCGTAGGTTCCTCCGGTTCGTCGGCGTCCGGGAGGTAGCTCGGGCGGGCGTTGCCGGCCCACCAGGTGGTGTCACCGGCCGGAGTGACGTGGCTGTACAACGTCGTGTAGCAGGCGCAGAAGTGGCAGGTCTCGATCACCAACCGCCCGGACCACCCGGTGTGGGCCAGCGCCGCGGCGACGGCGGCATCGGTGGTGTCGAGGTCTGCGGCAACCCACAGCGGCGAGGCGCACCAGGGGCAGCCGGGCTGATCGGGGCCGGGCGCTGTTTCGCGCAGGACCCACCGGTACGCGGTGTCCCCGCACAGGTCCCGTCGCCGGCCGTCCGAGCCGACCGCCCAACCGCCCTCGTGGGCGTAGCTGAGCGTATCGACGTGCAGTTCGCCCGAACCCGCGGGAGGCTGCGCCGTCCAGCGACGCAGTGCACTCTCGGCGTACGGGTGAGCACTGTGCGCCAGGACCATGAGCAGGTGGTTGAGCCGATCGGGCGTGCGGCCGCTGTCGACCTGCTCGACGACCCGACGGACCACGTCGACGTCCGCAGCGCGGTACAACTTCGCCGGGTACAGCACATCGAGGTCGAGCAGGAGACCCAGGTGCGGGGTCAGCCTTCGGGGGTCGGTGTCCGCGATCGCGCACAACTCCTCGATCGCGTCGTCGTCCTCGGCGCCAGCACGTCTGATCAACTCCTCGATCACGACAGGATGGTAGCCACGCCGATCCGTACGCCATCCAACGGATCGATGTCCTGACCGGTGCGGACCACACGCGGTGACCGCGACGGCGCTCCACCGGGACCGAGTGGCGGTAAGGCAGACCGATCCAAGGGAAGTCTGCAGATCAGTGAATGGCCGATGATGAGCCACCGTCCACATCGGCTTCGTTCAGCGACGGTCCGACTGCTACCGTCCAGCACCGGAGTGACGATCATGGTGAATGCCGGGGGAGTTGACGTGGATGCGTAGGAAGCCGAGTACGCGGTTGGCGAGTGCCCTGGTCATGGTGCCGACGACAGTGGCCCTCGTGCTGGTCGGGACCGCCTCGGCGGCGTCGGCGGCCACGGGCACGCCGAGCGGTGCGCCGCCGGCGGCCAACGGTGTCGACGTGTGGTGCGTGTCGACGACCGGCGCCAAGGCGTGCTTCGCCGCGTACGGGGACCGGGTCTGGGTGAAGGACACCAAGGCGAACGGCGCGTCGGCCGCCGGCACGATCCAGGGACCGGACTGGAGTCGGCAGTGCATCAACAGCAGCGGAGCTGACGCCGGCTGGGTCATGTGCAACTTCGACGTGCCGGAGTACGACGAGGGCCTGCTGTGGGCCGTTAACAACCCGTTCATCGGCAACGAGAGCAGCACGAAGATCTACACCAGCGGCCCGATCTGACGCTGGAGTCCGCGTAACGGGCCCCGGTCCGTCAGACCAGGGGCGCCTGCGCGGATCGGCCGCCGTCGTCGGCTGCGCGGACGCCCTCGGGAGCGGCGATCGGGGCGGTGACGATCCGGCGCGGCAGCACCGGCGCGTCGCGGCCGGTGCCCCGCCGACCGTTTCCGGTCGACTGCTCGTGGTAGTCCTGCTCCACGTTGACCGACCAGACGTCGTGCGTGGCGCCGGTGGCGATGTTCTCGACGGTCAGCATCGCGGTGAGCATCGAGTGGTCCTGGTTGTTGTAGCGGTGCATGCCGTTGCGCCCCACCGGGTGCACGTTCGGCACGGCCTCGGCCAGCCAGGCCCGGATCACGTCCACGTTGTGCTGGTAGCGCTCGTCGTACACCGGGTAGGCCTTGGGCATCCGCACCACGTGCCCGGCCTCGACCACCCCCGGGCGGACCAACCCCAACCGTTCCAGCTCTGCGGTGGCCAGGGCCACGAGGTCGGCGTCCGGGGTACGCCACATCTCGTCGTCCTCGAACACGAAGTACTCCAGGCCCAGGCAGGTGCGCCCGTCCTTGACCAGGTAGGGCGACCACGAGCCGAAGTTCTGGATCCGGCCCACCCGCACCGCCGGGTCGTGTACGTAGATCCAGTTGTCCGGGAACGAGAACTCGGCCGGCACCACCAGGGCGACCGTCAGGAAGTCGCGGTAGCGCAGGTCGGCGGCGCAGGCCAGCACCTCCGGGGGCGCCGGCGGACGCAGCGCGGCGACCAGCTCCGAGATCGGCATCGACGAGATCACGTCGTCGGCCGGCTCGGTGCGCTGCCCGCCCGCGCCGTTGAGCGTCACGCTGATCGCCCGTCGTCGTTTCGGGTCGCGGTTCACGGCGGTCACCCAGGTGCCTGTCGACACCTCCCCGCCGCGCCGACGCACCTCCTCGGCGCAGCGCTCCCACATCATCCCCGGCCCGTACTTCGGGTACTGGAACTCCTCGATCAGGCTGGTCACGTCGGTGCGGCGGCGGCGGGGCAGCACCGCGTTGCGGATCGCCGTCGCCAGCGACAGGTTCTTGATCCGCTGCGCGGCCCAGTCGGCCTGCAACCGATCCGCCGGCATGCCCCAGACCTTCTCCGTGTACGTCTTGAAGAAGATCGAGTACAGCCGCCAGCCGAACCGCGCCGACACCCAGCCCTCGAAGTGCGACTGGTCCTTCGGCGGGCGCAGGCGGGCCCGGGCGTACGAGCCCAGGCAGCGCACCGCCTCCGGCAGCCCCAGGTTGCGCAGGGCGTTCGTCGCGCTCAGCGGGTAGTTGAACAGGGCCCCCCGGTAGAAGATCCGGCTCATCCGGGGTCGGGTCAGGAAGTCCTCGTCGGGCAGGATCTCGTGCCAGAACGCCTCCACCCGGGGCACCTTGGTGAAGAACCGGTGCCCGCCGATGTCGAAGCGCCACCCGTCGCGCTCCACGGTCCGGCTGATCCCGCCGACCACCTCGTCGGCCTCGAAGACCCGGACGGACCGCCCGTGTCGAAGCAACTCGTACGCCGCGGTGAGCCCCGCGGGCCCCGCGCCGATGACCACCGTGCCGTGCTGCTCGCTCATGCCGCCGTACTCCCTGCCGATGGTTGAGGCGCGGCGCGTACCCGTTATGCCCGGGATGTCACCTGCCGGTCGTGGTCGTTTCGCTCCGGCGGGGCGCATCGGGGCGTACAACGAAAGGGGCGGCACCCCCACGCGGCGGGTGGGTCGGCGGACCGGGGGAGCGGGGCGGATGCACCGGTGGCGAAACGGCCGGCGGCACGCAGCGATTCTGGCTGCCCGGCCCGCCGGGGTGGCGTGGGCGGCCCGGCTGGCCGGTACGGCCGGGGCGGGCGCGCGGCTGGCCCGGCGCGTGCCGGCGCCCTGGCCGTACCTCATCGGGCTCTTTCTCGGCGCGAAGCTGCTGCTGACCCTGCTCGGCCTGCTGGTCCTGCATGCCTGGGACGGCATCGGAGGTGCGCCGCCGCCGGACGAGGCGATGATGTGGGCGCAGCAGCGGGAGGTCTCCGGCCATCGGTGGATCTCCTTCTGGTTCGCCTGGGACGCGCTGCTCTACCTGCGGCTGAGCGAGCTGCCGCTGACCGGGCGGCCGTGGGGGGACTTCGGCTTCCCGCTGCTCTACCCCTTCCTCGCCCGGCCGGTCGGCGCGCTGCTCGGCGGCGACAACGCGCTGGCCCTGCTGCTGATCAGCAACGTCGCGTTCCTGGGGGCCCTGGTGTACGGCTACCGGCTGGCCGAGCTGCTGCTCGGCGACCCGGACGCGGCCCGTCGGTTCACCCGCTACCTGGTGCTGCTGCCGACGGCCTTTCTGTTCCAGGCCGCGCTGACCGAGTCGCTGTTCGTCTGCCTCGCGCTGGCCGCGTTCTACTACGCCGAGCGACGGCGGTGGCTGCTGGTCGGCGTGCTCGGCTACTTCCTGGCGATGAGCCGGTCCCTCGGGCTGCTCGTCGCGTTGCCGCTGGCGCTGGTGCTGCTGCGCCAGCACGACTGGCGGCTGGGCCCGCGCGCCCTGCTCGGATACCTGCGGATCGGCTGGCCGTTGCTGCTGCTGCCCGCCGGATGGTTCACCTTCATGGCGTTCTGCCGGTGGCGCGGCGGGGACTGGTTCGCCTACCAGCACGCCCAACGGGTCGGCTGGGGGATCACGATGCAGAACCCGGTGCCGGTGGTGGTGGACGCTCTGGCCGGCGAGCCGCGCGACGCCGGACGGGTCCTCTTCGCCCTGGTCGTGCTGGCCGTGCTGGTCGCCGGGTTCCGTCGCCGTGAGCTGCCGTATCTGGTCTACGGCGTGCTCATGATCCTGGTGCCGCTGTCGATGGGCCCGGCGGTCTACAAGAGCCTGCTGCGCTACCTGCTGGCCGTGTTCCCGGTGGCCCTGGTGCTGGCCCGCTGGGCCCGTTCCGCCGGTGTCGACGTGTGGCTGACGGCGGCCCTCGCCGTGGTGCAGGGTGCGCTGTTCGTGCTCTGGCTCACCTACTGGACCCACATGATCATCTGATTGGAGGGCCGCCGGCCGGGGCAGGATGAGGCGATGACCGAGCCACGGGTGCGCCTCGACGATCTCGGCGCCTGGCTGATCAAGGGCAACGCCGACACGGTCGACCTCACCGCCCGGTTCGCCCGCGAACCGCTGGTGACGAGCTGGTGCGTACGCCCCGGCTACCGGGCCCGGCTGATGCGCGCCGGGCAGCCGGTGGTCTTCTGGGCCAGCGGCAGCCGCGCCCGACTGCCGTACGGGGTGTGGGGCGTCGGGCGGGTCACCGGGGTGGCCGAGCCGGGGCCACCGGAGCGACAGTGGTCGGTGCCCCTGGACCTGCCCATCCTCCCCGAGCGCGAGCGGGTGCCCCGGCAGGCGTTGCGCGCCGACGATCGGCTCGCCGCCCTGGAGGTGTTCCGGCAGCCGCAGGCGGCCAACCCCTCGTACCTGACCGTGGCCCAGTTCGCCGCCCTGCGGACGTACCTGCCGGTCTGAGGCCCGGTCGGGGCGAGCCGGCGGACCTGTGCGAGCCTGCTACCCGTCGTCGTGCACCCAACTGTCCCGGGAGGCCCGGTGTTCGCCCTGCCGCTGACCGACGAGGTCGAACTGCGCCCGCTGGAGCCGTGGCGGGCCGAGGAGTTCCTCGCCCACCTGGACCGGGCCCGCGAGCACATCCGCCCCTGGGTATCGCCGACCTTCGTCGCCACCGACCTGCCGTCGGCCCGCGCGGTGCTGCAGCGCTACGCCGACCGCTGGGCCAGCGACAGCGGAGGCATCTGGGGACTGTGGCGGCACGGGACCCTGGTCGGCGGGGTCATGTTCGTGTCGTTCGACGTCACGCTTGGCGTCTGCGAGGTCGGCTGCTGGCTGGAGCCGGACGCGCAGGGGCGGGGTCTGATGGCCCCCGCGATCCACCGCATCGTCGACTGGGCGGTCCGCGAGCGCGGCATCCAGCGGGTCGAGTGGCGCACCGACGCGGCCAACACCCGCAGCATCGCCCTGGCCCGGCGCCTCGGCCTGCGCCACGACGGCACCCTGCGCCAGGTCCACCCGAGCCCACGCGGGCGCATCGACCTGGAAATCTGGTCGGTGCCGGCCGACGAGTGGCTGGCCCGGCCCACACCGGCGCCGCCCACCGTCCACTGACGACTGCGGATTTCTGTCGTACCCGGGCGGCACCATGCATTCATGGCCGTCCCCGCGCTCACCCCCGGATCCGACCCGCCGCGTTCCGTGCCGCTGCGTGAGGCGCGCACCCGGTTCAGCCAGCTCGTCGCGTTGGCCGAGCTGACCGACGCCGTCACCGTCGTCACCCGCGACGGCGACCCCCGCCCGATCGCCGCGATCGTTCCCGCAGCCGCCGCCCGCAGCGGCGCGCAGGCTCGCGCCGACGGCGACCGGCTCGCCGCGGTCACCGCCGGTTGGGCCCGCCGGCTCGACGAGCAGCACCGTCGCAGCAGCCAGCGGCACGCCGCCGAGCTGGGGGCGGTCCGCGCGGCGCTGGCCGAGGTGTGGGCCGAGCTGGACCGCCGCGTCGTCCCGGGCAGCGACCCGGCGCTGTCCCGGCTACGCGCCGCGCACGCCGACCTGCTCACCGACTGACCGCCGCTCGTCGCGGGCCGTCGCCGACCCCGGCAGCATGCAGCGCGGGTGTCAGGTCGTGGCCGGGTAGGCGTGGGTCTCGGTGGCCTTGACCGCGACCCAGACCCGCTGGCCGGGGATCAGCCGCAGGTACGCCGCGGCGGCCGGCGTGACGTCGGCGGCCACGCCGATCGGCCCGTCCACCTGCACGCGCACGTTGTCGCCGTGGCGCTGCACGCCCGCCACGGTGCCCGCCCAGGTGTTGCGGGGGCTGCCGTCGGGCCGGGCCGGGTGCAGGGCCACCGCCGCCGGGCGGAACGCGACGAACGCGTCCCCGTCGAGCCGGTCGGCCACGCTGAGGGTCAGCTCCGGCGTGACACGTACCGCGTGACCCTGTGCCCGGCCCCGGTAGAGGTTCAACCCGACCAGCCGGGCCACGTAGTCGGTGCGCGGGCGGGCGGTGACGCTCGGGCCGTCGCCCTCCTGCACCACGCGCCCACCCTCGACGATGACCAGGCGGTCGGCCAGCGCCAACGCGTCGAGCGGGTCGTGGGTGACCAGCACCGTGGCGCCCGGGTGCGCGGCCAGGTGGCGGTGCAGCTCCGCGCGGGTGTCCAGGCGGGTGCGGGCGTCCAGGGCGGCGAGCGGCTCGTCGAGCAGCAGCAGCGACGGCCCGACGGCCAGTGCGCGGGCCAGCGCCACCCGCTGCGCCTGCCCGCCGGAGAGCTGCCGGGGCCGGCGGTGCGCCTGGCCGGCCAGGCCCACCCGGTCGAGCCAGTCCCGGGCCGTGGCCCGCGCCGTCCGCCGGTCGACGCCGTGCCGGCGCGGCCCGAAGGCCACGTTGTCCAGCGCGTCGAGGTGCGGAAAGAGCAGGTAGTCCTGGAAGACCACGCCGATCGGGCGGCGTTCGGTGGGCACCCAGCCCCGGCTCGCCGGCCGATCCAGGTCGACGCCGCTGAGGGTGACGTGCCCGGCCGTGAGCGGGTGCAACCCGGCCAGCGCGCGCAACGCGGTGGTCTTGCCGGCGCCGTTCGGCCCGAGCAGCGCGACGACCTCGCCCGACGCGACCCGTAACGGCACGTCCAACCGGAAGGAGCCCCGGTCGACGACGAGCCGGGCGTCGAGCAGCGGCGCGGGCCCGGCCTCGTCGTCCCGCGGCGCGGGTCCGGCAGCGTCCAGCGGCGCGGTTCTGGTCTCGTCCATCGGCGCGGTCACGGGCTGGCCAGCCAGCGGTCCCGCAGCGCGGCCAGGATGCCCACCGAGACGATCAGCAGCACCAGACTGAGCACGATCGCGGACTCCAGGTCGGTCTCCAACGCCAGGTAGACGGCCAGCGGCATCGTCTGCGTACGCCCGGGATAGTTGCCGGCGAAGGTGATGGTGGCGCCGAACTCGCCGAGCGCCCGCGCCCAGCACAGCACCGCGCCGGCGGCCAGACCCGGTGCCACCAGGGGCAGCGTGACGTGGGTGAAGGTGGTCCACCGCCCGGCGCCGAGCGTCGCGGCCGCCTCCTCGTAGCGGTGGTCAGCGGCGCGCAGCGCACCCTCGACGGCGATGACGAGGAACGGCATGGCGACGAACGCCTCGGCCAGCACCACACCCGCGGTCGTGAACGGCAGGGTGACGCCGAACGTCGCGTCGAGCCAGCCGCCGAGCAGCCCGCGCCGGCCGAAGACCAGCAGCAGCGCCACGCCGCCGACGACCGGTGGCAGCACCAGTGGCACGGTGACCAGGGCGCGGACCAGCCGGCGGCCGGGAAACTCGACCCGGGCCAGCAGCCAGGCCAGCGGCACCCCGAGCAGCAGGCAGAGCCCGGTGGCCAGGGTCGCGGTCTGCACCGACAGTCGCAGCGCGGTCAGCGCCCCCGGCGCGGTGAGCCGTTGCGGCAGCGTCGTCCACGGCGCCCGGACCACCAGCCCGGCCAGCGGCAGGACGAGGAAGAGCAGGCCCAGCCCCGCCGGGATCAGCAGCGCCGCCGGCACCCGCCCCCGTCGGCGCGGCACGACACGGGCAAGGGCCTGACTCACGGCGCCTGGAACCCGGCCCCGGCGAGGACCGCCTGTGCCGGCGTCGAGCGGACGTACGCGACGAAGGCCCGCGCGCCGGCCGGATTCGGCGCGTCCTTCAGCGCGACGATCGGATAGTCGTTGACCGCCCGCGCCGACTCGGGAAACTCGACTCCGGTCACGTCGGCGCTCGCCGCGCGGGCGTCCGTGCGGTAGACCAGGGCCGCGTCGACCTCGCCGAGCTTCACCTTGGCGAGCGCCCCCTTGACGTCCTGCTCCAACGTGACCGGGGTCAACGCGACGCCGGCCGCGGTCAGGGCGGTTCGTGCCGCCGCGCCGCACGGCACCTGGTCGGCGCAGAGCGCCACCTTCACCCCCGGACGGGCCAGATCCGCCAGCCCGGTCACGCCCCGCGGATTGCCGCCGGGCACCGCGATCACCAACTGGTTGCGGGCGAAGACGCTCGGTGTGCCCTCGGCGTTACCGGCCTCGGTCACCGTCGCCATGTTCTTCTGCGCGGCCGAGGCGAAGACGTCCGCCGGGGCGCCCTGGTTGATCTGATTGGCCAGGGCGGAGCTGCCGGCGAGGTTGAGGGTGACGGTGACGCCCGGGTTGGCGGCCTCGAAGTCGCTGACGATCCGGGTGAACGACTCGGTCAGCGAGGCGGCGGCGAACACGGTCACCGTGCCGGTGACCCGGCCGTCGGCGTCGTCGCCCGCCGGGTCGTCGCCTCCGCCGCAGCCGGTCAGTGCCAGTACGGCGATCGCCGTCAGCGTCGCCAGCACGCTCCGGCCGCTCACCCGCCGACCCTCGCCCGGGTGGGCGTGGCCCGCTCCACCACCACTGTCGTCGACTTGATCACCGCGACGGCCATCGACCCGACCTGGAGGTCGAGATCGTCCACCGCCTCCCGGCTCATCAGCGACACGACCCGGAACGGGCCGGCCTGGATGTCCACCTGAGCCATCACCGTGTCCTTGCGGACGTCGACGACGATGCCGCGCAGCCGGTTGCGGGCGGAGGAGAACTCCGCTCCCGCGTCTGGGTCGGCGGCGTGCGAGCGGGCGAACGCCGCGAGGTCGACGCCGTCGATGACGCGGTGGCCGTGCTCGTCGCGCCCGGCGGGCAACCGCCCGGCGTCCACCCAGCGGCGGATCGTGTCGGCGCTGACGCCGAGCAGGTCGGCGGCCTCGCCGATGCGGAACATCGTCACCGGGCCACCCTAGCCCCCGCAGATGCGGGCAGGAAGCCGGCACTGCGCTCGTTTCTGCGTACGAGAGGGGGCTTCTCGTGCCGCACCTGCGGCGGGACGGGCCGGTCCGGGCCCGTCCCACCGCGGGCGGGGGTCAGCAGTTGCGTAGTCCGGGGGACTGGTTCAGCAGTTGGCCGCGGGTCGACACGAAGCGGCGGTAGCGCTCCCCGTCGACGGCCGACGGTCGGAACGCGGCGACGCGGTGGCAGTTCTGAAAGGCCAGCCGGACACCGAAGTGTCGCTCCAAGCCGGCGCGGATGGCGTCGCTCGCGAGTGCCCGCAACAGCTGACCCCGATCCTCGTCGGTGGGTGGCGGGACGGTGTTGTCGGCCAGGTCGGCGTCGCGGGCGTCGAGGTCGGCCACCACCCGGCTGACGGTGGCCCAGGCGTACGGCAGGGAGTCGCGGACGCAGGCGATGAACTCCTCGTCGTCGACGGGGCCGCGCTCGGCGGCGTGCAGCAGGGCTGGCGGGACAGTGAGCGACATGATTCTCCTCCGCATTCGGAAACGACTACCGTTTTCATTAACGGCGTTGAAGTGAGCACACCACGCCCTGCCGACGTCGTCAACGGTGGCGCGGCGTGCCGCGCGGAGACATGCCGATCAGGGGCGGCGGGGGTGGCCCTTCAGGTGCCGGCCCAGCTCCCTGGCGATCTCGCGGTTGGCGTCCCGCTCGGCGAGGGTCTGGCGCTTGTCGTACGCGCGCTTGCCCTTGGCCAGGGCCAGCTCGACCTTGGCCCAGCCGTTGTCGAAGTACATCGACAACGGCACCAGCGTCACCCCGCCCTCGCGAACCTTCTCCAAAATCCGGCTGATCTCGGAGCGGTGCAGCAGCAGCTTGCGGTTGCGGCGCGGCGCGTGGTTGGTCCACGTGCCGTAGCTGTACTCGGCGATGTGCAGCCCGTACAGCACGATCTCGCCGTCGCGTTCGTGGGCGAACGCGTCGACAAGCGACGCCCGCCCCTCGCGCAGCGACTTCACCTCGGTGCCGACCAGCACGATGCCCGCCTCGTACGTGCGCAGCACGGTGTACTCGTGCCGGGCCTTCTTGTTCGAGGCGATCAGTCGACGCTCGGGCTGCTTGGACGGGCTCACCCGGCGACGATATCCGGCCGCCGCCTCAGTCCGTCGTCCGGCGCTGTGCGCGCAGCCGCCCGGCCAGGTCCCGCACCGCCTGCGTGAACTCCTCCTGTGACTCGCACGGCCAGTGGCCCAGGATCGGCGGCGGCACGCTGTCGCTGGGCGGCGGCATCACGCCCTGCGGGTCGGTCAACCGGCGGTCCACCGCCGTCTCCGGCCCGGTGAGCGTTCCGGTGTCCCCGGGCCGGTGCGGAGCGAACATCCACCCGCCGATCGGGTCGGTGTCGCGCCACAGGTTCACCCAGCGCCAGCCGACGCGCTCGCCGATCTCCCGCAGCGACGACTCGTCGACGTAGGCGGGGAACAGGCGCGAGTACAGCCGGCTCAGCGGCGACCCGTAGGTGAGCAGGGCGACCCGGTCGGTGACCCGCGGCGGCAGTTGCAGCAGCGTGGCCGCGAGCAGCACCGAGCCGTGGCTGTGCCCCGCCAGCAGCACCCCCGCGCCCTGGTCCACGAGGTAGGTGATCCGCTTGGTCAGCTCCGGCACGGCCCGCTCGGCGTAGCAGGGTGGAGCGAAGGGGTGCGCCCCCCGGGGCCAGAAGGTGCCCAGGTCCCACAGAACGCCCACGTACCGGCGGAACCCGGCCGTCCGGTACGCGAAGATGCCGCCGATCACGAGCCCGACCAGGATCGCGGCGATCGTGTAGCTGCCCGCCCCGATGAGGAAGTTGACGAAGCTGTCGGGCACACCGACGTACTGCTCGAACACGTCCCCGGGGTAGATCTGGAGCAGGCCGAGGAAACTGGTGGCCAGTCCTAGCGCGGCGGAGCCGGCGTAGACGACGGTGAGGGGCTCCAGCCGTTCGGTGAACCGGGCCCGCGCCACCGCCTGCTCGACCCGGCGCAGCCGCGCCCCCGCCTCCGGCGGTGCGTCCGGGAAGTCGGCGGCCACGATCGCCCGCGCGGCCCGCCACCGGCTGGGACGGGTCGCCACGGTTGCCACCACGCCCACCAGCAGCGCGGCCAGCACTGCCAGGAAAAACCCGAAGATCGCCCACTTGTACGCCAGTGGCGGGCTGAAGGCTTCCGGCGCGGTGGGCCCGCCGCCGCGGTCCAACACGTCGGCAACCCGGTAGACCAACTCGGCGGAGAACGCCACCGCGAGCCCGGCGGCGATCGTGACGAACACCGGAGAGCCCAGCGCGCGCAGCCGGGAAAGCCGCTTCCCGTCGGCGCGTCGCCTACTGCCGCGCACCCAGATCACCACCGCCGCGAGGATCACCAGCAGGACGGTCTGGCTGACGAACAACCAGGCCACGGTGGCGCTGTAGCCGGGCAGCATCCTGCTCTGCGGCCACGGCTCGCGGCTGGTCAGGGTGTACGCGATCACCAGGATCGTCAGGCCGCAGGCGATCGTGCGCAGCCCGCGCGTGGCCGCCTCCAGCCGGGGCACCGGGCTGGGGCGGTCCATGCCCCGCACCCTCGTCAGCATCACCACGCAGGTGAGCAGAACGGCCCCGGTCGCCACCGCCAGCGTTGCCCGCACCAACGACTCGTTCTCGCTGTCCCAGGCGGCGAGCAGGCTGCCGTCCAGCGTCGCGAACGCGGCCGCGACGTGCACCGAGCGCAGCCGTCCCACCACCGGGGTCCCGTCCCACTGGCCGACCGCGCTCAACTGCTGGACGGAGGTCTCCTGGGTCGCCCCGGTGCGAAAGGCGTCGAACGAGTGGCTCGGGCGCGCGCCGAGCCACCACACGATCCCGATCGCGGCGACCGGTGCCAGGGCGGACACACCCAGCCGTACCCCGGGCGGACGCCCGCCGAGCCAGGACAGCCAGTTCCGTCCGGCCGTGCAGGCCGGCGTGCCCATGCAGCGCCAGGCGATGAGGTCCACCGCCATCCCGACGATGGAGAGCACGTAGAGCATCGTCAGGGTGAGCGCGAGCACCCGACACAGCGCGACGATCACGTGTTTCCCCGGCAGGCTCTCCGGGCGCATCCAGAGCGCCACGTTGCAGAGCATGAACGGCAACAGGAACACCAGCGACAGCGTCCGTACGGCCGTACCGGACGGCAGGTCGCTCCAGCGGTACGCCTCCAGCGTCACCCCGTCCGTACCGGTCGAGTCCGGGTAGCCCGGTCGGGGGCGGAAGAACCCGCCGCTGCGGTCCCCGGCGACCTGGTGCACGTACGGCCGGTTGAGGACCTGGTCGGCGCCCGCCCCGGAGACGCCGTGCACCCGCAGCTCCACGACTCGACCCGACGTCGTCGGTTCGGTCGGCGACGCGTCCGTCATCAGCCCCCCGGAGGTGTGCGACCGCCGGCGGGTCGGCGGTCGCACACCGCCCGCGGCGGTGCCGCTTACCCGTCCCGGACCTTCTCACGCCTGCGTCGGTGCCCACGCGGTGGTGCGACCGGGCCCTGCGGGGTGGTTCTATTGGCGCCATGGCAAACCCGGTGATCCTGACCGTCGACGACGATCCCGCGGTGTCCCGCGCCGTGGCCCGGGACATCCGGCGCCGCTACGGCGACCGTTACCGGGTGCTGCGGGCCGCCTCCGGGCCGGAGGCGCTGGACGCGCTGCGGGAGGTCAAGCTGCGCGGCGAGCAGGTGGCGCTGCTGCTGGCCGACCACCGGATGCCGGAGATGACAGGCGTCGAGTTCCTCGAAGCCGCGATGGACATCTTCCCCGCCGCGCGCCGGGTGCTGCTCACCGCGTACGCCGACACCGACGCGGCGATCGAGGCGATCAACGTGGTCGACCTGGACCACTACCTGCTCAAGCCGTGGCACCCGCCGGAGGAGAAGCTGTACCCGGTGGTCGACGGCCTGCTGGAGGCGTGGTCGGTCACCCCGGACGCGACGAGCGTCGAGATCCGGGTCGTCGGGCACCGCTGGTCGGCGCCGTCGTTCAAGGTCCGCGACTTCCTGGCCCGCAACCTCGTGCCGTACCGCTGGTTGTTGTCCGACGACCCGGAGGGCGCCCGCCTGCTCGACGCGGCCGGGGCCACCGAGGCGGACGTACCCCTGGTGGTGACCGCCGAGGGCAAGGCCCTGGTGGCCCCCAACGAGACCGAGCTGGCCGCGCTGGCCGGGTTGACAGTGGTGCCGGCGTCCGACTTCTACGACCTGGTGGTGATCGGCGGCGGTCCGGCGGGCCTGGGCTCGGCCGTGTACGGCGCGTCGGAGGGGCTGCGCACCGTGCTCGTGGAGCGGCGGGCGACCGGCGGGCAGGCCGGGCAGAGCAGCCGGATCGAGAACTACCTGGGTTTCCCGGACGGCGTCTCCGGCGCGCAGTTGACCGACCGGGCCCGACGGCAGGCGGTGAAGTTCGGCGCCGAGCTGCTCAGCGCCCGGGAGGTGGTCGGCCTGAGCGAGGCCGGCGGGGCCCGGCTGCTGCGTTTCGGCGACGGCAGCGAGATCGCCGCGCACACGGTGGTGCTGGCCACCGGGGTCTCCTACCGGGTGCTCGACGCGCCCGGCCTGGCCGACTTCACCGGCCGGGGGGTGTTCTACGGTGCCGCCGCCACCGAGGCGCCCAGCTGTGTCGACCAGGACGTCTACATCGTGGGTGGGGCCAACTCGGCCGGCCAGGCCGCCGTGCACTTCTCCCGGTACGCCGCCCGCGTCCACCTGCTGATCCGCGGCGCGGACCTCACGGCGTCGATGTCGCGGTACCTGATCGACCAGCTGGAACGCATCGACCGGATCACCGTGCACCCGCACACGGCGGTCGTCGGCGCAGGCGGGCAGGGCCACCTGCAACAGCTCAACCTCTGCGACACCCGCACCGGGCAGGCCCGCACGGTCGACACCTCCTGGCTGTTCATCTTCATCGGCGCCGAGCCCCGCACGGACTGGCTCGACGGCGTGCTCGTCCGCGACGGGCGTGGCTTCATCGTCACCGGCCCGGACCTGTTGAGCGGTGGCCGGCGCCCGGCCGGGTGGTCGCTGTCGCGCGACCCGTACCACCTGGAGACCAGCGTGCCGGGGGTGTTCGCCGCCGGAGACGTCCGTGCCGAGTCGGTCAAGCGGGTCGCCTCGGCCGTCGGCGAGGGCGCGATGGCCGTCTCGCTCGTGCACCGTTACCTGGAGGCCCAGTGAGCGCGAGGAGTGAGCCGGTTCTGCGAGCCCCGCAGTCGCGAACGAAGGAGACCCGATGACCATCCCGTCGGAGCGGGCGACGCCCGCGCAGCTGCGTGCCCTGTTCCTGTTCGAGGCGCTCGACGACGAACAGCTCGACTGGCTGGTCGAGCACGGCCGGGTGGAGCAGCGGGCCGGCGGCACCCTCGTGTACGGCGAGGGGGAGGCCGCCACCTGCTTCTTCGTGCTGCTGCGCGGCGCGGTGGCGTTGAGCCGTCAGGTCCGTGGCGACGACGTCGAGGTCAGCCGGACCGACCAGCCCGGGGTGTACGGCGGCGCCACCCAGGCGTACCTGGGTGACCAGGTCGAGCAGACCTACCGCAACAGTCTGCGGGCGGTGGTCGACTCGGACTTCTTCGTGCTGCCGGCGGAGGACTTCGCGTACGCCCTGCGGTCCTGGTTCCCGATGCCGATGCACCTGCTGGAGGGGCTGTTCTTCGGCATGCGGGACAGCCAGACCATCGTCGGCGAGCGGGAGCGGCTGCTGGCGCTCGGCTCGCTCTCGGCGGGGCTGACCCACGAGCTGAACAATCCGGCCGCGGCGGCGGTGCGGGCCACGTCGGTGCTGCGCGACCGGGTCGCGGGGATGCGGCACAAGCTCGCGATGATCGCCGACGGTCGGCTCGACGGCCGGGCGCTGCACGGGCTTGTCGCGTTGCAGGAGGAGGCGGTGGCCCGGGTGGCGACCGCGCCGAAGTTGAGCCCGGTGGCCACCGCCGACGCCGAGGACGTCCTCACCGACTGGCTGGAGGAGCACGGGGTGGGCGGCGCCTGGGACCTGGCGCCCATCCTGGTCGGCGGGGGTCTCGACGCGGCCTGGCTCGCTCAGGTGAAGGCGGCCGTCGGCCCGGCGGACCTGGAGGCCGCGGTGCGGTGGCTGTCCTACACCGTCGACACCGAGCTGCTGATGCGGGAGATCGGCGACGCGGTGACCCGGATCTCGGGTCTGGTGGGCGCCGCCAAGCAGTACTCCCAGTTGGACCGCGCCCCGCACCGGGTGGTGGACGTGCACGACCTGCTCGACGCCACGCTTGTCATGTTCAAGGGCAAGGTCCCCGCCGAGGTCAAGCTCGTCCGGGAGTACGACAGGTCGCTCCCGCCGATCCCGGCGTACGCGGCCGAGCTGAACCAGGTGTGGACGAACCTGATCGACAACGCGTTGGGCGCGATGGGGGAGAAGGGCGTGCTGACCGTCCGCACCGGCCGGGTCGGCGAGCTGCTGGCGGTGGAGATCACGGACACCGGTCCCGGTATCCCGCCCGAGGTGCGTCCGCGCATCTTCGAGCCGTTCTTCACCACCAAGCCGGTCGGCGCCGGCACGGGTCTGGGGCTGGACATCTCGTACCGGATCGTGGTCAAGAAGCACCACGGCGACATCCGCGTGGAGACCGAGCCCGGGAACACCACGTTCCGGGTGCTGCTGCCGATCACCGAGGACGTCGCGCCGACTGTGTGAAACACCCGTACGACGCGCCGACTACCTAAAGACATCAGGCGGTCGCTGGCAGTAGTCTCGGGCGGCGTTCGTGCTTCCCGCCCCCCCGAGGAGCGTCCGTGGACTCGATGGCCCGCCCGCGCACCGCGCCCCACGACGACGACCAGCCGATCGACCCGCCCACTGACGGCTCCATGCTTCCCGAGCTGGAGGACGCCGCCTGGATGCACCACGCGAACACGTTCGCGCACACCAGTTTCTGGGCGGTGGCCCGCCGCCTGCCGAGGTTGGTGCGGGAGGCGGTGGCGCTGGCCTGGGCCACCAACCGCATGGACGCGGTCGCCTCCATCGGCCTGAACGTCGCCGCCGGCGTGATGACCACCTTCGGCCTGCTCGCCACGACAAGCGTGCTGCGGGAACTCTTCGCCGCCGGTCCCACCCCGGACCGGGTGCGCTCCGCCCTGCCGGCGCTGATCGTGGCCGCGGCGGCGGTCTCGGCGCGCGGCGGCCTGACGATCGCGGCCGGTTGGGCCCAGGCGCGACTCACCCCGCAGATCAACTACCAGGTGGAGCTGCGGCTGTTCGAGGCCACCACAGCCGTGGATCTGGCCGCGTTCGACGACGCCGGGTTCGCCGAGGAGATGGACCGGGTCCGCGACCGGGGGATGGGCGAGGCGGCGTGGATCGTCGACCACACCGTCAACCTGGTCACCGGCGTCGTCGGGATGCTCGCCACCGCCGTGGCGGTCACCGTCATCCAGCCGCTGCTGCTGCCGTGCCTGCTGCTCGCGGCCGTGCCCCAGGCGATCACGGCGGTGCGGATGGCCCGCCGGGAGTACCTGGCGATGCTGGCCCGGATCACCCGCCGCCGGCGGATGTGGATGCTCGCCCACCTGATGGCCAACCGGCACACCGCCGCCGAGGTGCGCGCCTACCAGATGCGCGACTTCCTGCTCGCCGAGTACCGCGCTGTGATGGCCGTCGAGACCCGCGCCCAACTGCGGCTGGTGCGCTCGCAGGCCGGCACCCGCGTGGCCGGCGCCAGCGTGGCGGGGCTGGCCACCTTCGGGGTGTACGCCGTGCTCGGCGGCCTGCTGCTGGCCGGCATGGTCGCCCTCGCCGCCGCGGCCACCGCCCTGCTCGCCCTGCAGTCCGCCCGGACCAGCCTGGGGGTCGCGGTCGTCGCCACCAACTCGCTGTACGAGGACGCCCTCTACTACCAGGACTACCGGGATTTTCTGACCCGGGCGCAGGGCCGGGTGCCCGTCGGCGGCGACCAGGTGGTCGACGGCGTCGAGACGATCGACCTGCACGAGGTGAGCCTGCGCTACCCCGACACCGACACGCCCGCGGTGGACCGGGTCAGCCTGACGATCCGACGCGGTGAGGTGATCGCGCTGGTCGGCGAGAACGGCTCCGGCAAGACCACCCTGGCCAAGTTGATCGCCGGGCTCTACCAGCCGACCGGCGGGACGATCCGCTGGGACGACGTCGACGCCGCCGAACTGGATCCGCGGGCGCTCGGCGCGCAGGTGGCCGTGATGACGCAGGAGTACTGGAAGTTCCCGTTCACCGCGGGGCAGAACATCCGCGTGGGCCGGCACGACCGTACGCCCGACCAACCCGGCCCCGACGTGCAGGAGGCCGCCGCGGCGGCCGCCGCCCACGACATGATCGTCGGTCTGCCGCACGGCTACGACACCCTGCTGGACCGGGAGTTCAAGAACGGTCACGAGCTGTCCGGCGGGCAGTGGCAGCGGCTCGTCGCCGCCCGTGGGCTCTACCGCGACGCCGCCCTGCTGATCTGCGACGAGCCGTCGGCGGCCCTGGACGCCCGCGCGGAACATGCCCTGTTCCAGCACCTGCGCCGTCGGCCCGACCGGGCGGTCGTCCTGATCACGCATCGGCTGGCCAACGTCCGGCACGCCGACCGGATCTTCGTCATGGACCGGGGTCGCCTCGTCCAGCAGGGCAACCACGACGAGCTGATGACGGCCGGCGGCCTCTACCGCGAGCTGTTCGAGTTGCAGGCCAGCGGCTACCGCGCCGGCGCCACAAACCACTGACCGTCCGTCCCGCCCGACACCACCTGCGTCGATCTTGCACTTTCGGTCGCCGAGATGAACCGAGATGCCCCTTGTGTCGCGACAGAAAGTGCAAGATCGCGGGGTCAGGGGGTGAGAAAATCCTTGAGGACCCGCGTGTGGGTGGAGAACGCCAGCTCGACCGGGTCGGTGAGCACCAGCCACTCGGTGGCCTCCTCCGTGGGCGCCGATGGCGGCAGGTCCTCGACGGCCCGCTCGGGCAGCACTCCGAAGACCATCATGGTGCCGCCCGCCGGGGCGCCGTGCACGGCGAAGAGTCGGGCGTCCTCGGCCGCCGCGACCAGCCCGGTCTCCTCCCGCAGCTCACGCACGAGCGCGTCGGACCACTCCTCGCCGTACTCGATGAAGCCGCCGGGCAGCGCGAGCAGCCCGCGGGCCGGTTCGATGTCCCGGCGCACGACCACCACGCCGAGGCCGTCGGCGGTGCGGACCGGGAGCACCGCTACCGCGACGGGCAGCGGGTTGCGCCAGACGGTCTCGCCGCAGACCGCGCAGACCCGCGGCCAGCCGGCCGCCGCCGGGTAGGCGGCGCCGCAGTAGGAGCAGTGCGAGTACGGCGGACCGGTCATGTCGCAGCACGTTACCCGCGCCCGATCTGATCGACGCGCCGCCCGAGGTTCAGTCGTGGTGGTCGAGCAGCGGGCGCAGTTGGTCGAGCAGCTGCGCCCGGCTCACGTTGCGGGGCAGCTCGATGGTGAGGTCCAGGCCCGGGCCTCGCGCGGTGAGCGTCACCGTCGGGCGGGGATCGCGCAGCCGCCAACCTCGGATGGCGGAGACCAGCGCCTCGGCCTGCGGTTGCAGGGTGGCCAGCGTGGCCAGGTTCGCCAGGACGCTGATTCCCTCGATGGCCAGGGTCAGGGCGCCCGCGTCCCGAACGCCCTCGTGCGGCAGGCGCAGCTCGGCGACAACCTCGGGCGGCAACAACAGTCGAACGCTAGTCATCCTCACCTCTCGCCATCGCGGCGATCCGCTCCCGGACGCTCTGCCCGAGCGGACGCAACGACGTCGACGCGGTCTCCCCGCAGATGAAGCCCTGTACGTGCCGGATCCGCAGGTCGTAGATCTGCTTGAGGGTCACCGGCGCCTGCTCGTCGAACCCCTCCACGATGACGGCGCGGGGGTTCGGCGCGTGGCCGAGGTCGCTGGCGTAGCGGGCGACCCGGGTCACCAGGTCCAGTTCCTCGACGGCCAGCGGGTGGTGCAGGACGGCCCGGTCCACTTTGATCTGGGTCAACGGAAGCTCCGCCATCCGGGCGAGCGAGGAGTAACCGACCCCGAAGTCGTCCACCGCGAAGCTGATTTCCAGGTCACGCGCCAGGCTGGTCAGTCGACGGTGGAAGTACGTCAGTGGCTCCTGCGGCCACACCTCGCCGGGAGCGGGCCGGATCGGGTCCTGCTCGGAGATCTCCAGCGTGACGGTGCGCGGATCGAGGTTGGCTTCCATGATCGCCGTGCGCACCTGGGTGATGTACGCGTCGCTGAGCAGGGAGCGCACCGCGACGTTGACCGAGATCGGCTTGGTGACGTCGAAGACGGACGCGACGTCGGCCTCGGCGTACGAGTCGATCGCCTTGGCCAGCAGCAGCGCGTCGCGTTCGATGACGAAGCGGTCGCCCCAGGCGTACGCCATCTGAAGGGCCGCTACCGGCGCGCGTACGTCGGTCTCCAGCCGCCTCGCCAGTGCCTCGTAGCTGTGGATGCCCACCCCGGCGGGCCGCCGGTCCAACGACATCACCGGCTGGAACACCATGATCAGCGACTCGATCAGCTTCTGGTACAGGCTGAAGGCGTGCGAGTACAGATCCACCGGCAGCCGGCCGTAGGCCGAGCGCAGGGCGGTGAGCACCTGCATCTCGGCGTGCACCGGATCGTCGCGGACATCGGAGTTCCAGATGGCCCGCAGCATGGTGGCCAACGGCTCGCCCATGTCCAGCGCGGCGAGGGCGGGATCGACCACCGCGAGGGTGAGGTTGCGGCTGTTCTCCTGGGACAGGGGGACGCAGAGGATCCGTCGGCCGGCGTCGTCGGCCACCACGTGCCCGGGGGAGGAGGTGCGGACCAGGGTCGTGTCCGCGGCGCTCAGTTCGAGCAGTGGCCGCAGCTCCTCCTTGTTGAACCGGGCCGTGGAGGTGACCTGGCCGATACCCGTGGGGCCGGATTCCACCACCGCCACCGAGTCCGCCTCCAGGGCGTACCGGATCACCTCGACCCGTTCGGCGTGCCCCGCCTGCTGGGCGGAACGCGGTGGACGAGACTGCGAGCGGAATACCCGTCCGAGCAGCTGCGTGATCGAGCTGGACAGGTCGTCGAGCGGGTTCTTGCAGGGCCGGATCGTGCCGGAGTTGACCGGGGCCGTCAATGACTGCCGCTCGTGTCGGGACACCGGCGGCTGGGTGAGCACAGTGGTCGGACCCCACATGTGGACGAGCTGCCCGGGCGCGGGGTGGATGCCCTGCTCGGCGACGAAGGTGGCCATCTGGGCGAAGGAGACCCGGCCGCCGGGGTCGGCGGCCTCGCCGCGCAACGCCCGCAGCAGCTGGTGGGTGAGCACGCCCTGCCGGTGTTCCTCGCTCTCCCGGGCAGCGGCGCCACTCGGGCACGCCAGCAGGGCGCTGTGCCTGTCGACCTGGGTGCGGTACGTCTGCATCGCCTCGGTGTGCCGCAGCTCCGAGTCCAGGTAGACGCCCGCGTGGCAGCAGTCGAGGATCAGGAACGAGGTGCCGGCGAACGCCTCGAAGACGTCCCGCTTGAGGAACGCCATTCGCAGTCCGTTGTCCGGCTCGCGGCGCAGCCCGTCGGCCTCCAGGTCGGCAGTCACCAGATACGCGTCGGACTGCGTGCCCCATTCCGGCACGAGGGCGTGGCCGGCGAAGTAGACCAGCAGCACGTCGGAGGGGCGCGACTCCAGCACCCGCTCGCGCAGCCGGGCCTTGATCTCGCGCCAGCTGGCGCCCTCGCCGATGAACAGGTCGACGTCGCCGTCGTCGAACGTGCCGATCCGCTCGTCCAGCAGCACCGCCCGCACCGCCCGCGCATCGTCCTCGGCGTAGCGCAGGCTGGGCAGGTTGACGTCATACCCGCAAGCGTTGGCTCCGATCAGGATCGCCCACCGTCGGCTCATCACGGCACCCCCAGGTGATCCAGTGGGCAATTACGTTGCGACAGCACGGCAACGCTTTGCGTGACCCTACCGGATCTAGGACAGGGCGCTGATCCAACCGATGAGTCGGATTCACGTCAGGCTCGAATCCGAGCCGGGTGCGCCGGACGACGGCGGCGGCAGGTCGGCGGCCGCCGTCGTCGGCGTCGCTCAGGCCTGGGGGGCGCCCGTGTAGAAGGCGGTGGTGCGCTCGGCGGCGGCCTTGGCCTCGTCGGCGTCGGTGCCGGCGGCGATGCTCGCCTCGCACCACAGCTGGCTGCTCAGCTCCATGGCGCGTCGTCCCTCGGCGGAGGCGACCCACTCGGCGCTGTCCTCCGGCCGGACGCCGCTGCCGTCGCCGGAGAGGTAGGTGGCGAGACCGAGCAGGCCCAGGTCCCAGCCGACGCCGACGGCGCCCGGCCCGAACTGTGCCCACCGGTCCTGGTCGACGTGCGCGATGTGGTCCAGGTCGAGGCGGGCCTGTTCGTCGCCGACCGGCGTGACCCGCACCTCGATCCAGCTCACCTCGCCGCCCATCTCCCAGGTGGCGGTGAAGCGGTGCGGAGGCTCGCAGCTCTCGACGGTGCCGTGGGCGTTGCCCTCGAGCTGGTACGTGCCGTGCAGTCGCAGGTCGCCGCTGATCGGCAGGAACCAGCGGGGGATGCGCTCGGCGTTGGTGCAGGCGTCCCACAGGTCCTCGGCCGTCGCCTGGTAGGTCTGGCTGATCGTGGTCACCCGGGCCTCGCCCGCGGCCAGGGTGCGGCTGCCGACCTGCCGCTGGACGGCGTTGATCTGCTCGGTCGCGTCGAACATCAGGTGTTCCTCTCCTCGGGTGGGTCGGCGGGCCCGCGCAGGCGACGGTCGCGTCGGCCCCGGGCCAGCTCGGTGGCGAGTGCCGCCAGGGGTGGCGTCCAGAACCGGCGGAAGTGCTCCAACCAGCCGTCGACCTCGCGCAACGGGCGTGGGTCGACCGCGTACAGCCGCCGGGCGCCCTCGGGCCGCACGGTGGCGAAGCCGTTGTCCCGCAACACCTTGAGGTGCTGTGACACGGCGGGCTGGGAGATGCCGAACTCGTCGCGGATGACCGCGCTGACCGCGCCCGCGGTCTGCTCGCCGTCGGCGAGCAGTTCCAGGATGCGGCGCCGGACCGGGTCGCCCAGCACGTCGAAGGCGTGCACGGCGACAGTTATATCACCACCGGCTTATTTAAGCCAAGCCTGAAACTCCGATGAGCTTGTCCAACCGGATCGGCAGGTCCCGGATGCGGACGCCGGTGGCGTGGTGGACGGCGCTGGCGACCGCCGCCGCGGTGCCGACGATGCCGATCTCGCCGATGCCCTTCACCCCGGCCGGGTTCAGCTCGTCGTCCCGCTCATCCAGCCAGTACGCCTCGACGGCCTCGACGTCCGCGCAGCCGGTGATGTGGTACGTGGCCAGGTCGTGGTTGACCCAGTCGCCGTAGCGCTCGTCGAGCAGGCCCTCCTCGTGCAGCGCCATCGACAGCCCCATCGTCATGCCGCCGATCAGCTGACTGCGCGCCGTCGTCGGGTTCACCACCCGACCGGCGGCGAACACCCCGAGCAGCCGGTTCACCCGCACCTCGCCGGTGTCCGCGTCCACCCGTACCTCGACGAACTGCGCCCCGTACGCGTACCGGGGTCGGGTGGGCTGCCCGCCCACCTCGTCGGTGGTGTCCGCCTCGGCGCTGACCTCGGTGTCCGGCGACGCGCCCTCGCGCAGCTTCCCGCGCAACGCCTCGCAGGCCCGGATCACGGCCCAGCTCCACGAGGCCGTGCCCATCGAGCCCCCGGCCAGCGGGGCCACCGGCAGGTCACTGTCGCCGATGCGGATCTCGACCCGCTCGGGCGGCACCCCCAGCGCGTCGGCGGCCACCTGCCAGAGCGCCGTCCGGGCGCCCGTGCCGATGTCGGTGGCGTCGATCCGTACCAGAAAGGTGCCGTCGGGTCGGGCGGTGGCCGCCGCCGACGACGGTCGAGCCCGGGCCGGGTAGCTCGATCCGGCCACGCCGGTGCCGATCAGCCACCGCCCGTCGCGCCGGGCCCGGGGCGTGGGATCCCGGCCGGTCCAACCGAACCGCTGCGCCCCCTCGCGCAGGCAGGCCACCAGGTTGCGGCTGGTGAACGGCTCGCCCTGGTCGGGGTCGACCTGGGCGTCGTTGCGGATCCGCAGCTCCACCGGGTCGACCCCCACGGCGATCGCCAGCTCGTCCATCGCCGACTCCAGGGCGTACGCGCCGGGGCACTCACCGGGAGCGCGCATCCAGAACGGCGTGGGCACGTCGAGGCGGACCAGGCGGTGGGTGGTGCGTCGGTGCGGGGCCGCGTACATGCTGCGGGTGTAGACGGCGGTCTGTTCGGCGAACTCCCGGATGGTCGAGGTCTGACTGATCGCGTCGTGGCAGATGGCGGTGAGCCGTCCGTGCGCATCGGCGGCGAGGCGGACCCGCTGGATGGTCGGGGTGCGGTAGCCGATCGGCCCGAACAGCTGCTGGCGGGTCAGCGCGAGCTTGACCGGGCGGTCCACGTGCCGGGCGGCGAGCGCGGCGAGCACCACCGCAGCCTTGGTGTACCCCTTGCTGCCGAAGCCGCCGCCGACGTGCTCGGTGATGACCCGCACGGACTCCTGGGGCAGCTCGAACAGCTCGGCCAGCGTGGCCTGTACGGCCACGGGGCCCTGGTTGGAGTCGTGCACCACCAGCCGCCCGTCGTGCCACTGCGCCGTCGTGGCGTGCGGCTCCATCGGGTTGTTGTGGTAGGCCGGGGTCCGGTAGGTGACGTCCACCCGCACCGGCGCGGCCGCGTACCCGGCGTCGAAGTCGCCCTCGGCGGTGTCCGTCGGGTAACTGGGGTTGACGTGCTCCGGCTTGTACAGGCCCGGGTGGTCGGCGGCGAGCACAGTGCTGTGCGGGCCGGCGTCGTAGTCGATCCGGACCAGCCGGGCGCCCTCGCGGGCGGCCTCCAGGCTGGTGGCGACCACCACCGCCACGAACTGCCCCCGGTAGTGCGCCGCGGGCTCCTGCAACAGCCACAGCTCCCGTTCCGGACCCTGGGCCAGCCGGGGCGCGTTGCCGTGGTGCAGTACGGCGAGCACGCCGGGCGACGCCAGCGCCTCGTCGGTGTCGACGCGGGTGATGCGACCCCGGACCACCGCCGCCGGCACCGCCCAGCCGTACGTGACGCCGTCCACCGGGTACTCGACCGCGTACCGGGCCGTGCCGGTGACCTTCTCCCGGCCCTCCAGCCGGGGATGCGCCCGACCGACCGCGCCGGTGCTCACGAGGCCGCCAGCTCGCTGAGCACCCGCACCGTGATGGCCCGGGTCAGTGGCAGCTTGAAGCCGTTGTGCCGGAGTGGCCGGGCCTCGGCCAACTCGGCGTCGGCGGCCCGCGCGGCCAGCTCCGGGCTGAACAGCCGACCGCGCAGCTCCTCCTCGGCCCGGTACGCCCGCCACGGCCGGTGCGCCACCGCGCCGTACGCCAGGCGGACGTCGCGGACCACGTCGCCGTCGAGGTCGAGCACCGCGGCCACCGAGCCGGCGGCGAAGGCGAACGACGCCCGGTCGCGCACCTTGAGGTACGCCGAGCGGCGCGCGGCCGGCAGCGGCGGTAGCCGGACGGCGGTGATCAGCGCGCCCCGGGCCAGGGTGGTCTCCCGTTCCGGGTGCGCGCCGGGGGAGCGGTACAGCGCGGCGAGCGGGACGTCGCGGGGGCCGTCGGACTCGTGCACCTCCACCACGGCGTCCAGCGCGGCGAGGGCGACCGCCAGGTCCGACGGGTGGGTGGCCACGCACTGTTCGGACCAGTCCAGCACGGCCAGGTCGCGGTTCTGCCCGTGCAGGGCGGCGCAGCCGCTGCCCGGGTCGCGCTTGTTGCACGCCTTGCCGGTGTCCTGGAAGTAGACGCAGCGGGTGTGCTGCAACAGGTTGCCGCCGGTCGTGGCCAGGTTGCGCAGTTGACCGGACGCCGCGGCGAGCAGAGCGCGGGCCAGCACCGGGTAGTCGCGGCGAACCGCGGGGTGGGCGGCGAGGTCGCTGTTGCGCACTGTCGCGCCGATGCGCAGCCCGCCGTCGGGCAGCTCCTCGACCGTGTCCAGCGGCAGTCGGGTCACGTCCACCAGCAGCTCGGGCCGCTGCACCCCGAGCTTCATGAGGTCCACCAGGTTGGTCCCGCCGCCCAGGTACGCCGCGTGCGGCTCGCCGGCCAGCACGGCGACGGCGTCGGCCACGTCGGCCGGCCGGTGGTAGCGGAACGGCCTCACGGCGCGGTCGCCGTCTCGCGGATGGCCGCGACGATGTGCGGGTACGCGGCGCAGCGGCAGAGGTTGCCGGCCATCCGCTCGCGGATCTCGGCGTCGGTCAGCTCGGGCGGTGAGTCGAGGTCGTCGGTGACCGCGCTGGGCCAGCCCCGGGCGACCTCGTCGAGCATGCCCCGGGCCGAGCAGAGCTGCCCGGGGGTGCAGTAGCCGCACTGGAACGCGTCGTGCGCGACGAACGCGGCCTGCAACGGGGACAGGTCGTCCGGACCGGCGAGCCCCTCGACTGTCACCACCGACCGGCCGTCCACCGTGACCGTGAAGACGAGGCAGCTCTTGGCCCGGCGGCCGTCCAGCAGCACCGTGCAGGAGCCGCACTGGCCGTGGTCGCAGCCCTTCTTCGCCCCGGTCAGGCCCAGGTGCTCGCGCAGCGCGTCGAGCAGGGTGGTGCGGTTGTCCAGCGTCAGCTCACGGCGGTCGCCGTTGACCTCGAACGCCACCCGGGACGAGTGACGCTCGTCCGTCGTCGTCTCGTTCTCCGGTCCGTCCCGCACCGGCCCAGACTAGCGGCAGTGACACATAAGCGGGCGAATTACGCACAGAGCCCACCGTGGTGCGGTCCCGGGCGCCGCCGGCCGCGGCGCCCGGGACCCGCGGCCTCAGGCCACCGGCGCGGCGGCGTCGGTGGCGCGGGCGAGGTGGCGGTGGGCGCGGATCAGCTCGGCGTAGCGCAGGCCGCTCGCCTTCACCGTCCGCCGCTGCGTGGCGTAGTCGACGTGCACCAGCCCGAAGCGCTTGTCGTAGCCGTACGCCCACTCGAAGTTGTCCAGCAGCGACCACACGAAGTAGCCGTCCAGCGGCACCCCCCGGGCCACCGCCGACGCGCACGCCGCCAGGTGCTGCTCCAGGTGGTCGGTGCGCTCCTTGTCCTCAACGGTGCCGTCGGCGGTGACCTCGTCCGGCCACGCCGAGCCGCTCTCGGTGACGATGATCCGGCCCGGCCGGTACTCCTCGTGCACGTCGACGAGCAGCCGCTCCAGGCCCGCCGGGTACATCTCCCAGCCCATGGCCGTCTCCACCGAACCGGGCACCGGCACCTGCTTCGCGTACGGCGCCGGGCCGGTCGGATCGTCGACGACCAGTTGACGGAAGTAGTAGTTCACACCGAGGAAGTCGGTGGGCGTGGCGATCACCGCCAGGTCGTCACCGCGTACCGGCGGCTCGACCCCGTACGTGGCGATCATGTCGGCGGGGTAACCGCGACCGTGGATCGGGTCGAGCCACCAGCGGTTGACGTGCCCGTCGGCCCGCCGGGCCGCCGCGACGTCCTCGGGTCGGTCGGTCGCCGGCTCGATCGGACTGAGGTTGAGCACCAGACCGACCGACGCCGCGCGGGCGGCGTTGGCCCGGATCGCCTGGGTGGCCAGGCCGTGCCCGAGCAGCGCGTGGTGCGAGGCGTGCACGGCGCGGGTGAGGTCCCGCTCGCCGGGAGCCATCGTCCCGTCCAGGTGCCCGATCCAGCACACGCAGAGCGGCTCGTTGACCGTGTTCCAGTCGGCCACCCGGTCACCGAGGCGGGCGGCGACAACCGCCGCGTAGTCGGCGAATGCCTCGGCCGTGGCGCGTTCCGGCCAACCGCCGCGGTCCTGGAGAACCTGCGGCAGGTCCCAGTGGTAGAGCGTGACGAACGGCCGGATCCCGTCGGCGAGCAGCGTGTCCACGAGCCGGTCGTAGAAGTCCAGCCCGGCGGGGTTGACCCGCCCGACGCCGTCGGGCATCACCCGGGGCCAGGCCACCGAGAACCGGTACGCGTCCACGCCGAGCCGGCGCAGCAACGCGAGATCCTCCGGCCACCTGTGGTAGTGGTCGCAGGCCACCGCTCCGGTGTCGCCGTTGTCGACGTTGCCGGGGACGGCCGAGAAGGTGTCCCAGATGGACGGCGCCCGGCCGTCGACGTCGACGGCCCCCTCGATCTGGTACGCCGCCGTGGCGACGCCCCAGAGGAAGTCGGGTGGCAGCTTGGACAGGTCGGGCACGGGAAGGCTCTCCTCTGGGATGGGGTGACTCACTTGACGGCGCCGGCGGTGAGGCCGGCGACGAAATACCGCTGCAGGGCCAGGAACCCGGCGACGACCGGGATGCTGACCACCAGCGAGGCGGCCATGATCTGGTTCCAGTAGACGTTGAACTGGGTGGAGTAGCCCTGCAGGCCCACGGCCAGGGTGCGGCTGCCCTCGTCGGTCATCACGGAGGCGAACAGCACCTCACCCCAGGCGGTCATGAACGCGTACACGGTCACCGCGACCACGCCGGGCACGGCGGCCGGCAGGATGACCCGGAACAGGATGCGCAGCGGCCCGGCCCCGTCGACCTGCGCCGCCTCGTCCAGCCCGCGCGGGATCGAGTCGAAGTAGCCGACCAGCATCCAGATCGAGAACGGCAGCGAGAAGGTCAGGTACGTGATGATCAGGCCGGTGCGGCTGGCGTACAGCTCGATGCCCGTGGCGTTGCCCAGGTTGACGTAGATGAGGAACAGCGGCAGCAGGAACAGGATGCCGGGGAACATCTGCGTGGACAGCACAGTCACCGAGAAGACGCCCCGGCCGCGGAAGCGGTACCGGCTGACGGCGAACGCCGCGAAGATCGCCACGGCCACCGAGCAGACCGCCGCGACGCTCGACACCACCAGGCTGTTGACCAGGTAGCGGGCCAGCGGCACGGTGCTCCACATGTCGACGAACGGTTGCAGGGTGGGCCGGCTGGGCAACCAGGTGAACCCGTTCTGCACGTCCCGCAGTGGCTTGGCCGCCGAGGTGACCATCACGTAGAGCGGAATGACGACGAAGAGGGTGAGCAGGGTCAGCACGATGCGCCGGCCCCAGCGCTCACCTGCGGTCTCACGCATGGTCGTCCCTCCGGCGGTTGGTGATCAGCAGGTACGCGGCCGAGACGACCAGCAGGAACAGCAGCAGCGCCACCGACATCGCCGAGCCCGACCCGAAGTCCCAGGTCTTGAAGGAGCTGCGGTAGATGTGGATGGAGATCAGGTCGGCCTGTTCGGGCGCGGAGCCGCCGAAGAGGACGTACGGGGTGTTGAAGTCGTTGAACGTCCACAGGAACAGCACCAGCAGCAGCACCAGGTTCACCGGCCGCAGCATGGGCAGGGTGACCGAGCGCAGCCGGCGCCAGAACCCCGCGCCGTCGATCGCGGCGGCCTCGTACAGCTCGCCCGGCACGTTCTGCAGGCCGGCCATCAGGCACAGGAACGCGAACGGCCAGTTGCGCCAGACCGACACCACCAGCAGCGACCAGAAGCTGTTGTCGCCGATCAGCCAGAACGGGCGCTCGTTGAGCAGCCCGAGCTGGTCGACGAGCACGTGGTTGACCAGGCCGGTGTCGCGCTGCAGCAGGAAGCTCCAGGTGATCACGGCGGTGTAGACCGGCAGGGCGTACGGGGTGAGGAACAGCGCCCGCAGGATGGCCCGCCCGCGAAACGGCTTCTGGAGCACGACGGCCGCCGCGATGCCGAGCAGCCAGGCGAACCCGACCGAGAGCACGCTGTAGATCAGGGTCACCCAGAACGAGTGCAGCAGCTCCTTGCCGGCGGCGGAGTTCAGATCGAGCGTGGCCCGGTAGTTCTCCAGCCCGACGAAGGGCGCGGTGGACCAGTCCCGGATGTGGAACTGGGTCAGCTCCAGCAGGCTCATCCAGACCCCGACCACCATCGGGATCACGTGGACGGCGAGTTCCAGCACGATGGCCGGGGCGAGCAGCAGGTACGGCAGGAGGGAACGGCGCGGGCCGCGCGGCCGGCGGGCGGCCCCCCGGGCGGGTGACCCGGCCCGGGGTACGCGCCGGTCGGCGTCCGGCGCGGTGGTGCTGGTTGCCATCGGGGTCCTCTCGGAGGCGGTGGCCGTGGTCGGGCTCGTCGCCCGACCACGGCCACCGGCGCTGCGTGGGTCAGCGCATCTTCTGCTGCGCGTCGGTCAGCTTCGCCTTCACCGATGCCTCGGTGACCGGCTTGCCGCTCGCCGCGTCGGCGAACAGCTCCTTCATCGCGGTGCCGACCAGGGTCTCGAAGGTGCTCTCGTCGGGCACCTGCGGCAGCGGGGCGGCGGTGGTGACGAGCGTCTCCTGGATGCTCTTCTGCTCCGGGGCGCTGAACGCCGGGTCGGAGGCGGCGGTCTTGACCGCCGGCAGCGACCCGTACGTCTTGTTGAGGATCGTCTGCTCCTCGTCGCTGGTCATGAACTTGACGAAGCTCAGCGCGCCGTCCTTGTTCTTGGTGTGCTTGAAGACCGCCATGTTGATGCCGGCGACCATGCTGTTGACCTTCTTGCCGCCGGCCGGCGGGCTGGCCAGGAACGGCACCGGGGCCACCCCGTACGCGTCGGCGGGCATGTTCTGCGTCTTGAGGTTCGAGCCGGCGGACTGCCAGAGCAGCATGGCGGCCTTGCCGTTGGCGAAGTCGGAGACCGACTGGTTCTGCGCGTACTCGGCGTTGCTCGGGTTGGTGATCTTGTCGGCGGCCATGAAGTCGATGTAGCGCTTGATGGCCGAGACGTTCTGCGGGGTGTCGAAGGTCGGCTTGCCGGCCGAGTCGAACCACTCGCCGCCGTACTGCTGGCTGAAGGTGAACGCGTGGTGCGCGTTCTCCGACGGGTTGGCGCCCTCGATCGCCAGGCCCCACTTGCCGCCCTTGGTGAGCTTCTTGCCGTACTCGGAGACCTGCTCCCAGGTGGTCGGCGGGGCGGTGATGCCGGCGTCGGCGAACGCCTTCTTGTTGTAGTACAGGCTGTACGCCATGCTGTAGAGCGGCACGGCGGCCGGCGGCTTGCCGGGGGCGCCGGCGGCGGCGAGCGCGGCGGGCACGATCCGGTCCTTGCCGCCCACGGCCTGCAGGGTGGCGTCGTCGAACTCGACGAGCGCGCCGGTGGCCTGCAACGACGCCGACCAGGTGTTGCCGATGTTCACCACGTCCGGGCCCTTGCCCGAGGCGGCGGCGGCGAGCAGCCGGTTGAGCAGGTCCGACCAGGGGACGACCTCGAGGTTGACCTTGATGCCGGACTGCTTCTCGAACTTGTCCAGCTCCGGCTGGAGGGTGGTCTTGTCGACCTCCAGGCTGGCGCCCTGGTTGCTGGCCCAGTAGGTGAGGGTCTTGGGTGATGCGGCGGAGTCGTCGCCGGAGCCGCCGCAGGCGGTCAGCGATGCGGCGGCCAGTACGGCGGCGGTGAATATCCCGAGGTGTCGTCTCGACACGGTCAGCCCTTCCGGTGCGTGGTGGGGGTCCGCCGACCGCCGTCGTCGATAGGGGTGCGGCGACGGTTGCCGGCTGCGGACGGGGTTTCTCCGGATGCGCCGTCGGGGGTCCGTCGGCGTTTCCCGGAGTTACATCACGGCTTAATGAATGTCGTCATTAAAGTTGCTGGCAGGTGGGTCGTCAAGCACGGTGCGGTTACAGTCGCCACCAACGGCCGACGGGAACGAGGTGACGAGTGGAGCTGGCGCGTGCCACCAACCGGAGCGTCCGGCTGCGCAACCGGTCCGCCCTGCTGACGAAGCTCTTCCTCGACGCTCCGCTCACCCGGCAGGACCTGGTGCGCAGCACCGGGCTGAGCCAGCCGGCGGTGAGCAACGTGGTGGCCGACCTGATCGACGAGGGCATCGTCGCCGAGGCCGGCGCCGCCGAGTCCGACGGCGGCCGTCCCAGCATGCTGCTGCGCGTCGCCCCCCGGTACGCCTTCGTGATCGGCGTGGACGTCGGCGAGACCCGGGTCCGGGTGGAGCTGTTCGACTTCGCGATGACCCTGCTCGCCAGCATCGAGTACCCGCTCGACCCGGCGCGCACCGAGCCCGACGTGGTGGCCGGGCACGTGCTGGCTGGCATCGAGGTGGTCACCGGCAAGGCCCGGGTGGCCACCGCCGACGTGCTCGGCGTCGGGATCGGCGTCTCCGGCGTCGTCGAGCAGGGCGTCGAGGCCGTCGTGCACGCCCAGGCTCTCGGCTGGGACCGGGTGCCGCTGGAGCGGCTCATCGGCGCCGGCACCGACCTGCCGCTGCACATCGACAACGGCGCGAAGACCCTCGGCCAGGCCGAGATGTGGTTCGGGGCCGGGCGCGGCGCCCGGCACGCCGTCTTCGCCCTGGTCGGCTCCGGCGTGGGCGCGGCAGTGGTGACCAACGGTGCCACCTACCGGGGAGCGTCCAGCAGCGCGGGGGAGTGGGGGCACACCACCCTGGTGTACGGCGGCCGGGCCTGCCGGTGCGGCGCGCGCGGCTGCCTGGAGGCGTACGTGGGGGCGGAGGCGATCATCGACCGCTACCGAGAGGCGCGTCGGGGTCGCGCCGTGCCGGGCGAGGACGAGGAGTCGCAGCTCGCCGCGCTGGTCAGCGCCGCCGATTCGTCGGCCACCGCCCGCCGGGTGCTGAACGACACCGCCGGCTACCTCGGCGCGGGGGTGGCCAACCTGATCAACCTCTTCAACCCGGAGCGGGTCGTCCTTGGCGGCTGGGCGGCGATGGCGCTGGGCGACCTGCTGTCGGCCGTGCGCGAGGCCGCCGGTCGGCAGGCGCTGCGTCAGCCGTACGAGCAGGCGTCGATCGAGCTGTGCCGGCTCGGCGTGGACGCGGTGGCGCTGGGCGCGGCGACCCTCCCGATCGCCCGCTTCCTCACCGAAGGCGGCGTCCGCCACGCCTGACCGCCCAACCCGCCCCTTCCTCGCCCGCCCCTTCCTCGCCGGGCCCTTCAGTGCCCCTCCCTCCGCGCCGGGCCCTTCCGCGCCGGGCCCTTCCGCGCCGGGCCCTTCCGCGCCGGTGATCAAGAGGTTTGCGTCATCCGGGGCGCGATTTTTGACCCGAACCTCTTGATCACCGGGAGCGGCCACCGGGAGCGGCCACCGGGAGTTACCGGGAGTGGTCGGGGCGGGGTTGCGGGGGGCGGGACGGTGGGCGGGGGTGGGAATTACACAAAACCTGATCCTCGGGATAAATAACGAAGTTATAGATCGATGTCTTGACGCCGTCGCAATCTCGCCGCAACACTCCTACGAGAGCGCTCTCCTCCCCGCGGCGTCGCATCGGCGGCTCCACCCACGGCACCACGGGCGAACACCGATCCCCACCCTCTGGCGTCCGTAACGCCCTATCGACAGGCGATGTCATGACATCTCGTGCTACATCCGTACGCCCGCGTCCCCGGCGGCGGACCGTTCGGCACCTCCTCACCGGTGTCGTCGTGGCCCTGGTGGCGGCCCTGACCCCGGCCGTGGCCAGCACCGGCGCGCAGGCCGCGCCCACCCTGCTGTCGCAGGGACGCCCGGCGACTGCCTCGTCCACCGAGAACGCCGGCACCCCCGCGTCGGCAGCTGTCGACGGCAACACCGGCACCCGCTGGGCCAGCGCCTTCAGCGACCCCCAGTGGCTCCAGGTCGACCTGGGCGCGCGGGCCACCATCAGCCAGGTCAACCTGCTCTGGGAGGGCGCCTACGGCCGCGCCTTCCAGCTCCAGACCTCGGACGACGCCGCCACCTGGACCACGATCTACTCGACCACCACCGGCGCGGGCGGCACCCAGAACCTGACCGTCACCGGCGCCGGCCGGTACGTGCGGATGTACGGCACCGCCCGGGGCACCGGCTACGGCTACTCGCTCTGGGAGTTCCAGGTCTACGGCGAGACCGGCGGTGACACGTCCACCTGCGGCAGCGCCAACGTGGCGCAGGGCAGCCCGGTGACCGCCTCGTCCACGGAGAACGCCGGCACCCCGGCGTCCGCCGCCGTCGACGGCAACACCGGCACCCGTTGGGCCAGCGCCGCCAGCGACCCGCAGTGGCTGCGCGTCGACCTCGGCAGCACCCGCACGATCTGCCGGGTGACGCTCACCTGGGAGGCCGCGTACGCCCGGGCCTTCCAGCTCCAGACCTCCGCGGACGGGTCCACCTGGACCACCATCTACTCGACCACGACGGCCACCGGTGGCACGCAGAGCCTGACCGTCACCGGCAGCGGTCGCTACCTGCGGGTGTACGGCACGGCCCGGGGCACCGCCTACGGCTACTCGCTCTGGGAGCTGGCGGTGAACACGACCGGCGGCGGCACCACCGAACCCCCGGTCGGCACCACCGACCCGTACAACCCCAACCTCGGGCCGAACACGTACGTCTTCGACCCGGGCACGCCGACGTCGACGATCCAGAGTCGACTGAACACCCTCTTCACCCAGCAGGAGACCAACCAGTTCGGCCCGCAGCGCTACGCCGTGCTGTTCAAGCCGGGCACCTACACCGCCGACGTCAACCTCGGCTTCTTCACCCAGGTCGCCGGGCTCGGCATGAGCCCCGACGACGTCAACCTCAACGGCCACGTCCGCACCGAGGCGTTCTGGATGGGCGGCAACGCCACCCAGAACTTCTGGCGGGCCGCGGAGAACCTCTCGGTCACCCTGCCCGCCGGGCAGACCGTGGAGCGCTGGGCGGTGTCGCAGGCCGCGCCGTACCGGCGGATGCACCTGCGCGGCGCGCAGAACCAGATCCAGCTCTGGAACGGCGGCGACGGCTGGTCCAGCGGCGGCCTGCTGGCCGACACCCGCATCGACGGCCTGGTCGTCTCCGGCTCGCAGCAGCAGTGGTACTCCCGCAACAGCGAGTTCGGCAACGGCTGGACCGGCTCGGTGTGGAACATGGTCTTCCAGGGCGTCAACGGCGCACCGGCGCCGAGCTTCCCCAACCCGTCGCACACCGTCATCGCGCAGACCCCGCAGGTGCGGGAGAAGCCGTTCCTGTACGTCGACGGCTCCGGTGAGTACCGGGTCTTCGTGCCCGCGCTGCGGACCAACTCGACCGGCACCAGCTGGTACAACAAGACCCCGGCCGGCTCGTCGATCTCGCTGTCGCAGTTCTTCGTCGTGCAGCCCGGCACCAGCGCGGCCACCATCAACGCCGCCCTCGCCCAGGGCCGGCACCTGCTGTTCACCCCGGGCGTGCACCACGTGACCGAGCCGATCCAGGTCAACCGGGCCGACACGGTCGTGCTCGGTCTCGGCCTGGCCACCATCCAGGCCGACAACGGCAGCGTGGGCATGCGGGTGGCCGATGTGGACGGCGTCAAGGTCGCCGGCCTGATGTTCGAGGCCGGTACGACCAACTCGCCGGTGCTCATGGAGGTCGGGCCGTCCGGCTCGGCGGCGAGCCACGCCAGCAACCCGACCTCGCTGCACGACGTGTTCTTCCGCATCGGCGGCCCGCACGTCGGCAAGGCCACCAACACGCTGACCGTCAACAGCGACAACGTGATCGGTGACCACATGTGGCTGTGGCGGGCCGACCACGCCGCCAGCGGCGTACCGACCGGGTGGACGTTGAACACCGCCGACACCGGGCTGACCGTCAACGGCGACAACGTCACCATGTACGGCCTCTTCGTCGAGCACTACCAGAAGTACCAGACCGTCTGGAACGGCAACGGCGGCCGGACGTACTTCTACCAGAACGAGCTGCCGTACGACGTGCCCAACCAGGCGGCCTGGATGAACGGTTCGACCCGGGGCTACGCCGCGTACAAGGTCGCCGATTCGGTAACCAGCCACGGGGCGTGGGGGCTCGGAAGTTACAGCTACTTCAACGTCAACCCCGCGGTGGTCGAGGAGCACTCCTTCGAGGTGCCCGTCAACCCGAACGTGCGATTCACCAACATGGTCACCGTCTCGCTCGGTGGCGTCGGCACCATCAACCGGGTGATCAACAACGCCGGTGGCACCGCGAACGCGGCCAACCAGACGGTGTACCTGACCACCTACCCCTGACCGGGGCGCCCGCGCCGGCCCGCTCGCACGAGCGATCGGGCCGGCGCGGGTGGCACCCAGGGCCGAGCCGGCCCGGTCCCGCCGAAGACCGGGCCGGCCACGGTCCTGCCTCGGTACGCCAGCACCTCGGCCGCCGCGCGCTCACCGGCGCGTACCGCCCCCTCCAGGTAGCCGGCCCAGCGGGTCGCCGTCTCGGTGCCCGCCCAGTGCACCCGCCCGACCGGCGCGCGCAGCCGCGGCCCGTACGTGCGCCACGCCCCCGGAGTCAGCACGCCGCCGAAGCAGCCCCGCGTCCACTCGTCGGCCGACCAGTCGTACTCCACCAGCGCCACCGGATCCGCCGCGCCCGGCCCGACCACGGCGGCGAACGCGTCCAGCACGCACTCGCGCCGTCGCGCCGGGGACATCTCCCGCAGCGCGGCGGCGTCGCCGGCATAGCTGAACCCGGTCAGCACTCCGCGCGGCGAGGTCGGGGTGGAGTTGTCCACCGTCTCGGTGAGCGGTCCGGCGCTGCTGGTGGACACGCCGGAGCGCCCGTCGGCACGCCAGAACGGCTCGGCGTACACGGCGTGCACCTTCCACGCCGACCCCATCGGCATCCGCTGCGTCAGGCCGTCGCGCACCGCCGGCAGCGGCGGGTCGTACCGGATCCGCCCGGCCAGCGCCGGCGCCAGCGCGACCACCACGGCGTCGCCGTCGACGCGCCCGTCGTCGGTGCACACCGTCACCCCGTCGGCGTCCTGCCGGATCGTGCGCACCGCGACGCCCAGCCGCAGCGTCTCCGGCGGCAACCCGGCCGCCATCCGCTCGGCCAACGCCGGTGGGCCGCCCACGATCCGGTCCTGCTGCGCGCCGCCGGCCATGCCCAGCAGTGGCCCGGTGCCGCCCGCGCTGCGCAGGTAGAACAGCAGGTGCAGCAGGGACACCTCGTCCGCGCCGGTGGCCAGCAACCCGCCGGCCAGCAGCCGCCCCAGGTAGTCGGCCGTGTCGGCGTCCCCGGCCGCGGCGCGCAGCCAACCGCCGAGCGTCGTCGCGTCCCACCGCGCGGCCTCCGGCGCCCGCCACGGCTCGGCCGGGTCCAGGACGGAGGCGTACTCGTCGAGCAGCCCGAGCACCCGGGCCACCTGCGCCGGCGGATCGGGTCGCCGTTCGCCGGCCCACAGCACTGTGGACGCGCCGACCGCCGCCGAGGCGAAGGTGACCAGGCCGTGCTCGGCGACCAGCGCGTACATCCGGTCCTGGGTCGGGCCGATCCACTGGGCGCCCAGGTCGAGTTGCGTGCCGTCGGGCAGCCACCGGGTCAGCACCCGCCCGCCGACGCGGTCCCGGGCCTCCAGCACCCGCACGCGCGCCCCGGCCCGGTGCAGCGCCGCAGCGGCGGCGAGACCGGAGAAGCCGGCGCCGACCACGACCACCCGGATGCCCTCGGACACGGCCACGGTCTACCCCAAAGCGTCGGGCATATGACTCTGCGCGGGCCAGCGGCGATGATCGCGGCCCGGGTGAGGTGGCATCGACGGTCCTATACTGTGCCTACCGGTCGTGGAACCCGTGAGCGGAGGCGGGCGTGCCACTCTTTTTCCTGAGTTACGCCCAGGAGGACAACCGCAACAGCCAGATCCACGAGTTCTTCGTCGATCTCAGTGAGGCCGTCGCCGGGCTGGCCGCCCTGCACTGGGACGAGGCAGGGTTCATCGACGGGCACATCCCACTCGGCAGCACCTGGCCGGACACCCTGTCCGACGCGTTGTCCACCAGCGCCTGCCTCATCGCGCTCACCTCGCCCCGGTACGTCGTCAGCGACTACTGCGGCCGGGAGTTCCAGGTCTTCGTCGACCGGATCGACGAGCACGAGCGGCAGTTCCGCGTCCGTCCACCCGCGATCGTGCCGGTGCAGTGGCTCCCGTGCGACCGGCTGCCCAAGGCGGTCGCCGGCTTCCAGTACCGCAACTTCCACACCGGCACCGCCTACGCCCAGGACGGCCTGCTCACCCTCAAGCAGCGCAAACGGCACGAGGACGACTACAAGGACTTCGTCGACGCCCTCGCCCGGCACATCGTGCAGACCGCCCGCGACCACACCCTGCACCGGCCGGCGCAGCGTCCCGTGCTGTCCAAGGTGACAAGTGCCTTCGACCGGCCGACGCGGCCGCAGGCGCACCACGGCCCGAGCGTGTCGACGACTGTGCAGCGGGCCACCAGCGCCCGGCACGTGCACATCGTGCTGGTCGCCGGCAGCTCCGCCGAGCTGGCCGGCAGCCGGCCCGGCGCCGAGGAGCGCTACGGCGCGGTCTCGCGGGACTGGCGGCCGTACCGACCCGAGCTCGAGGTGCCGATCGGCAGCTGGGCCGGGGCCATCGCCACCACCAAGAGCTACGGCTGGACGGTGGAGGACGCCGAGGAGCTGGCGGCGGTCCGGGAGTGGGCGCGGGCGCACAACCAGATCGTCGTGCTGGTGGTCGACGTCTGGTCGGCCGACCTGCCGCGCTACCAGGTCAGCCTGATCGGCTACGACCGGGACGTGGACTCGCCACGGGCGCCGGTGCTGGTGCCGTGGACGGCCGCCGACGACGCGGCCGCCGGCGGCAACCGCAAGATGTGGGACACCCTGGCCCGGGTGCTCCCGCATCACGTGCTGCACAACACCCGCGACGTGTGGCGCACCGAGATCGCGACCTCCGCACGCTTCCAGGAGGAACTGGAGGACGTGCTGGTGGTCGAGCAGGGCCGGATCTACCGCACGGGCACGGTCTACCAGGAGCCGCCCACCGACGGCTCCGGTCTGCGCCCGATCCTCGAAGGTCCCTAGGGGAGGCACGCCATGGCGGTGAACGAGACGGCACGCGGCCAGATCGTGACCTTCTACTCGTACAAGGGCGGCACCGGCCGCACGATGGCGCTGGCCAACGTGGCCTGGATCCTGGCCAGCCAGGGGTTGCAGGTGCTGGTCGTCGACTGGGACCTGGAGTCTCCGGGCCTGCACCGCTACTTCCACCCGTTCCTGCGCGACAAGGAGTTACGCGCCACCCCCGGCGTCATCGAGATGATCTGGGATTACTCGATCGCCACGATGCAGCGCAACCGTGACGAGGACTCCCAGGAACTCCTCACCGGTCACGCCAAGATCCAACGCCGTGCGGTCTCGCTGAACTGGGACTTCAGCCACGGCGGCGTGATCGACTTCGTGGCCGCCGGGCAGCAGGACTCGGCGTACTCGCGGCTGGTGAGCACCTTCGACTGGGCCAACTTCTACGAGCGCCAGGGCGGCGCGTCGTTCATCGACGCGGTCCGGGCGCAGATGCGCACCGAGTACGACGTGGTGCTGATCGACAGCCGCACCGGTCTCAGCGACGTCGCCGGCATCTGTACCGTCCAACTGCCCGACCTGGTCGTCAACTGCTTCACCATGTCCACCCAGAGCATCCGCGGCGCGGCGGCGGTGGCCCGGTCCATCCGCAGCCAGCGCCCGGACGACCCGCCGCTGCTGCTGCCGGTGCCGATGCGTGTGGAGGACGCCGAGCTGCGCAAGCTGGAGACCGGCCGGGACCTGGTCCGCGCCGAGTTCGCCCCGTTCCTGGACCACCTCTCCGACGCGGCGGCCGCCCGCTACTGGAACACCATCGAGGTGCCGTACCGCACCTTCTACGCGTACGAGGAGATCCTCGCCGCGTTCGGCGACCGGCCCGAGCAGGTCGGCACCCTGCTGGCCGCGTACGAGCAGCTCGCCTCGGTGATCACCGACGGGAGGATCACCCAGCTGCACCCGATCGGCGAGTCGGACCGTCGCCGCTCGCTGGCCGAGTTCGAACGGAGCCGGCTCACCGCCGAGCAGGCTGTGCTGCTCAGCTACGCCTCCGCCGACCGGCTCTGGGCCGAGTGGATCACCGACCAGTTGGAGGACGCCGGGTTGCGGGTGGACCGGCGCGCGCTGGACGTGCCGCTGCTCGCCGGCGGACGGGCCGAGTTCGACCGGGCGGTCAGCGGTGCCAGCCGGGTGCTGGCCGTGCTCACGCGGCACTACGCGAGCACCCCCCTCGCGGGTGAGGTGTGGAAGAGCGCCACCGGTCGCGACCAGCTCGGCGGCGGGGGAGTGCTGGTGCCGCTGCGGGTCGACGAGTCGCGGCTGACCGCCCCGTACAGCGAGCACAGCCCGGTCGACCTCACCGACAGCGACCCGTCCACGGCACGGACCCGGCTGCTGGAGGCGGCGGGAACGGCGACGGTCACGGCCGGCGGCCGCGCGGTCGGCCGGTTCCCCGGCCCGTTCCCGGCGATCTCCAACGTCCGCCAGCACGGCACGCCGTTCGTCGGCCGCGCCGCGCAGTTGGAGGCGCTGCGCGACCGCCTCACCACCTCGCCGGATTCGGCCACCCAGGTCGTGCACGGCCTCGGCGGCGTCGGCAAGACACAGCTCGCCGCCGAGTACGCGCTGCGCTTCGGCCGCGACTACGACCTGGTCTGGTGGATCCCGGCGGACAGCGAGGACCGGATCCGCGGCGGTCTGGCCGACCTCGGCCAGGCGATGGGGCTGGGCACGGGCGGCGGCGCCGAGGCGGCCCGCCGGGTGCTCGACACGCTGCGCCGCGCCGGGCCCGACCGGCGCTGGCTGATCGTCCTGGACAACGCCGACAAGCCCACCCGCGCCACCCGGGCGCTGCTGCCGCAGGGGCCCGGCCACGTCCTGCTCACGACCCGCGACCAGAGCTGGAGCGAGTATGCCACCGCTACCGAGCTGACCGTGTTCGACCGCGCCGAGAGCGTCCAACTGCTGCGCGACCGGGTCCGCGGGCTCACCGACGCCGAGGCCGCGCAGGTAGCCGAGAAGCTGGGCGACCTGCCGCTCGCCGTCGAGCAGGGCGCAGCGTACCTGCGGGCCAGCGCCATGCAGGTCGAAAAGTACCTTAGTTCGCTGGACACCCCCGGCCTGCTGCGCATCCTCGACGGCCGGCAGTCCGCCGGCTACTCCAAGGCGCTCGCCGCGACCTGGCTGTTCACCCTCGGCCAGTTGCGCGAGGAGAAACCGGCGGCGGCCCGGCTGCTGGAGCTGTGCTCGTTCTACGCGCCGGAGCCGATCCCGGTCGCGATGCTCACCGGCGACCGCTTCGCCAGCTTCATGGCCCCGATCGACCCGACGCTCACCGACCCGATCCTGCAGGGTCTGGTCACCGCCGAACTGGGCCGCTACGGCCTGGCCCAGGTCGACGCGGAGAACAACTCGGTGCGGATCCACCGGCTGGTGCAGCTCGTCATCCAGGACCAGTTGGACGACCCCGACCAGGCCCGCCGGGAGGCGCAACTGCTGCTCGCCGCCGCCAGCCCGCGCGACCCCGACAAGCCGGTCAACTGGCCGCGGTACGCCGAGCTGTGGCCGCACGTACGCCCCAGCGGCCTGCACCTGTCCACGATGGACGAGGCCCGGCAGCTGGTCGTGGACATCGTGCGCTACCTCTACCGCAGGGGTGACTACGACACCAGCCGCGCGCTGGCCGAGGAGTCGCTGTCCGCGTGGCGCGACACCGACGAGGACGACCCCACCACGCTGCGGATGCGCTTCCACCTGGCGAACGTCCTACGCGCGCAGAGCCACTTCGACCGGGCGTACGAGATCGACCGGGACGTCTACGACCGGCAGCGGCGGATCTTCGGCGAGGAGCACCTCTACACCCTGATGACGGCCCGCAGCCTCGGTGCGGACCTGCGCGCCCAGGGCCTGTACCACGAGGCCGAGGCACAGGACCGGCGCACCCTGGAGCTGAGCGTACGCAGCTTCGGCGACGACAGCGGTCGTACGCTGACCGCGGAGAACAACCTCGCCGTGTCGCTGCGCCTGGTCGGCGACTTCCGCGGCGCCGCCGCACTCGACCAGCACATCCACGAGCGGCGGCGGGACCGCTTCGGTGAGGAGGACCCCTCCACCCTCGCCTCGGCCAGCAACTACGGCCGCGGCCTGCGCGACACCGGCGAGCTGTGGCGGTCGCACAGTGTCCTGCAACGCACCTACGCCACTCAGCAGAAGGTGATCGGCGCGGACCATCCGGAGACCCTGCGGACGGCGAAGGAGTTGGCGCTGACCCTGCGGCAGCTCGGGCGCTTCGCCGACGCGCACCGGCTGATCGAACGCACCGTGGTCCGCTACCAGCGCACCCTCGGCGGTGAGCACGCCGACACGCTCTCCGCCGAGATGGCCCTGGCCACCACCTGGTCGGCGGTGGGCGACAACCAGACCGCCCTGCGGGTGGCACGCCGCCTGCGCGACGGCTACAACGAGGTGCTTGGCGAGTCGCACGCCATCACCCTGGCCTGCCTGAACAACCTCGGCGTGCTGCTGCGCAAGCAGGGCGACCACACCCAGGCCCGCGAACTGTCCCAGCGGGTCCGTGACCAGTTGCTGACCAACCTCGGCGAGCGGCACCCGCACACCCTGCTGGCCACCCTCAACCTGGCCAACGACCTGTTCGCCCTCGGCGACGGCGACAACGCGTTGCTGCTGGACACCACCGCGTACGTGGAGCTGACCCGGGCGCTGGGCGCCGAGCACCCGGACACGCTCTCGGCCTCGGTCAACCTGGCGCTGAGCCGGCAGGCCACCGAGAGCGAGGCGGACGCCGGCCGGGCCCTCTACGACGAGGCGTTCGGCCAGTTGGTGCAGCTCTTCGGCGGTGACAACCCCCCGCCCCGCCGTCCCGTCCCGCCGTCCCGCCGTCCCGCCGTCCCGTCCCGCCGTCCCGCCGTCCCGCCGTCTCGCGCTGCCGTCCTGTGCCGCCGTCCCGCGCCGTACCGGGGCCGCCGTCCTGTGCCGCCGATCGCCGCGCCGTCCCGCGCGGCCCCGCCTCGACGGCGTCGCGGTCCCGCCTCGGACATCTCTCGTGCGTCCTTTGCTCTGCTTCACTCCACGCAACACCGCTCGGCCGCGAGTGTTGCGCCCGTTGAAGCAGAGCAAAGGACGCAACTGCCCCTGCCCCCTGGCCTCGCGGCGGGCCGGGGCAGGGCAAGGCAGGCCGGGCGGGCCGGGGCGGGGCGGGGCAGGGCAAGGCAGGCCGGGCCGGAGCGGAGCGGGGCGGGGCGGAGTTACTGTTCGCAACCGACCGCTCAGGCGGACTGCGCCAGCCAGGTCGCGAGCGCGAGCGGGTCGGCGTCGGGGAGCGTGTGGCTCAGCGCCCGCACCAGCTCGGGCCGGCTGGTCAGCACCCCGGCCGCGACCGGCTGCCCGGTGTGGTGGGCGGTCAGGGCCAACCCCACCCAGGCGTCGACGTCCCCGCAGTCGGCGGCGACACGTCGCCGGTACCCGGCCAACGCGTCCTCGGCGTTGCCCGCCGCGTACGCCTGGTCGCTCGGGCTCGACCCCGGCGGCCCGCCGGAGCCCAGGAGCCGATGGCGGACGGCGCCCTCGGGACCGCTGCCCATGGTGAGGGCGGGACGCGGCGCGGCCGGGACGACCGTCGACGCCTGGCGACAGGCCTCCGGCGGCACGCCCTGTCGCCACGCGTGCGCCAAGCGGGCGACCTGGTCCGGGTCGGGGAGCAGGTTGGCCAGGCCCCAGCGCACCGCGCTGGCGTCCGCCACGTCCCGCACGGCCGCCTCGACCGCGCCGTCGACCGGGTCACGCCAGCCGCGCAGGGTGCTCGCCATGTCGGCCACGAAGGACCGGCCGGCCGGAGTCAGCTCGGCCGCGTCGGCGAGCTGCCGGACCGCGCGGATGGTCTGCTCCCGCCAGTACGCGTACTCGAGCGCGGCGGAGGTGCCCTCGTGCCGCCGGCAACGCCACACCTCGGCCACCCCCAGGTGCGCGTACGCGCCTTGCAGCAGCGCACCGACCGGGCGTGGGTCCAGTCGCCAGGGCGCCCGGTAGCGGGCCGGCCCACCCGGGCGGTGCAGCGGGACCAGATCGGCGAGCGCGCCGAGTTTGGTGTGCTGTAACTCGTGCACGAGCAACAGCGCCAGGGTCCGCGCGTCGGCGGGCACCGAGAGCGCGATGGCACCGAGCGCGTCCCTGCTGGTGGCGCTCACCGGGTTGCCCGAGGGCGGCGGTCGCAGCGGCACGAGTGTGCGCAGCAGCCCGGCCAGTGCGTCGGCGTGCGCCGGAAGATGGGCCCGCAGCCACCGCCCGGCCTCGGCGGTGAGCCGGGCCAGCCGGTCGGCCGACACGTCGTCCAGCCGGGGCGTCGACGGCCGGTGGTAGCAGTCGCGCCACGGGTCCTGGTCGTCGACCAGCACCTCGACCGCGTCGAACGGTGTGGTCCGGCGTATCGGCAGCCAGCCGATTGCGCCGCCGCCCGCGTCGAGCAGCCGGCCACCGCCCGCCTCGATCCGTACGCCCTCGTCCGCGCCGCTGCCGATCCGCACCGTGCCCGCCTCGCCGGTGAGCCGTACCGGGCTGTCGAAGGGCAGGCCGGTCGCCGCGCCGACGGTGGGCAGGGACAGGACACCGTCGCCCGGGCGGGGCAGTGTCAGCGTGAACGTCAGGCCGGCGCGCGTCGCCGCGGCAGCCGCGAGGGCGGCCAGGTAGGCGGGGCCGGCGGCGCCGTCGAGCGCGGCGCGGGCCCATCCGGTCACCGGTGGGTGGGTCAGCACCGCGGCGACAGTTGCCGGGTGGGCGTGCTCGGCGCGGGTGAGCAGCTCCAGACTCTGCCGGACCAGTGGCTCGCCACGGCAGGCGCGGGCGGCGGCGACGGTCAGCAGCCGACGGCGACCGAGCTGCCCGCCCCGCAACACCGCGATGGTGGAGGCGTCGCCGTGGCCCTGGGCCAGTCCGGCGAGCTGCGCCGCCGACAGGGGGCCCGTCACGGGCGTGCCACAGGCGTCGGCGCGCTCGCCCCGGCGACGCGGCGGCGCAGCGCGTCCAGGTCGGCGGTCACCACCGTCCGCACGTGCTGGATCAGCCGCAGCAGGTCGGCACAGTAGACGGACGGGTGGGTGAAGCCGGCGCCGTCGCGGAAGCGGTGCGCGTACAGGCCGCCGCCGCAGACGTCGACGACCGGGCAGGCCCGGCAGGCCGCCGCGAGCGCCGCGGTCCCGATGGGACGCCCGGCCAGCGACGGGTGGCGCAACGCCTCGTCGAAGCTGTGCCGAAAGACGTCGAAGCCGGTCCGCATCGCCGACGCGGTGGTCGTCTTGAGCGTGTCGGTGCCCTCGATCGTGCCGTCGGTCTCGATCGTCATGACGTCCGGCTCGGCGGCGCCCAGCGCCTGGGTGCCGCTGTGTCCGCCCAGCAGCAGCGCGATCAGTGACTCGAACAGTCGGATGCCGGTACGCCGGGGGGTCTCGGCGTACCAGCTGTCGAAAATGGCGATCAGCCAGTCCGCGTACGGGGTGGCGGGGTCGTCGGGGTGGCGCCCGGGTGGGGGAGTGCTCCAGTTGCCGTGCGGCAGCAGCAGATCCAGTCGGGGCGGGTCGAACTCCCGCAGGCCCTCGTAGACGGCGATCGGGTCGTTGGCCAGGTCGACGGTGCACAGCAGACCTGCGTAGCGGGCCCGGTGTTCGGGTCGGGCCAGCAGGCGCAGCGCGGCGGCCACCTCGGCGAAGCTGCCCCGGCCGTCGGCGTGGCGGCGGTGGCGGTCGTTGGCGACGCGGTCGCCGTCCACGCTCACCCCGACGTCGATGCCGTGCGTGTGGCACAGGTCGAGCGTCGCCTCGTCGAGCAGGAGCCCGTTGGTCTGCATCGCCACGTCGAGTGCGACGCCGCAGGGCATCGCGGCGCGCAGCGTGCGTACCGTCCGGTCGAGCACGGCGGGGCCGGCGAGCAGCGGCTCCCCGCCGTGCAGCACCACCCGGACCCGGTCGGTGCCGTGCCGGGCCACGTGGGCGGCGAGCCGGTCGGCGACCCGGCTCACGGTGCCGGGTGCCATCACCCGTGGCCGGTCCCGCCAGCCCTGGTCGGCGTGGCGGTAGACGTAGCAGTAGTCGCAGGCCAGGTTGCACCGGGAGTGGACCTTCAGCACCACCTGACGGATGCGGGGCGCGGCCACGGCAGGGCGGTGTCCGGTGGCCGACGGCGGGGCGTCGGCCGGCACGGTCAGAAGCTCGACTCGAACGCCGACACGTCGCCGGGCCGGCCCGGCTCACCCTCGGCGGCGAGCGTGCCCAGCACGTGGGCCAGGACGCCGTCACCGGCGCCGGCCAGCAGGTCCGCCAGAGGGACGTCGCCGAGCTGCACCAGAGCGGCGCCGACAGTGCCTCCGATGGGTGGCTGGTCGTGGTCAGCCACCGTGGACCGTCCTTCGGTCGAAGACCGGCACCTGAGTCACCGCTGCGCTCACTCCGCCTTTCTACACCATCGCACCCGACCCCGGACGGCACGACACCGCAGCCCGTACGCGCTGGCCACCGTGCCGTTACCTGGCGTACGACCGGGGTCGCGCGGCGGGCCTGTCGGAACCCGTTCGCGACGCGGGTTACCGCGCGGCGGCACGGGCGGGGTCGGGATCGCGGAGCATGGCCAACAGCCCGGGAAACCGTTGTTCCACCTCGTCGTGGCGGAGCGTGACCAGCCGGCGGATGCCGTCGACGCGGGTGCGGATCAGGCCGGCGTGGCGCAGCACCTTGATGTGGTGCGACAACGTCGACTTGCCGATGGTGACGCCGGTGTCCCGCAGGGCGTCGCTGCCGCACGTCCAGTCCCCGGCGGCGTCGAGGGCGCGCACGAGCGTGAGCCGTACCGGGTCGGCGAGCGCGCTGAGCACGACGTCGATCGTCACGGTCTCGATGGCGGGTTCGATCACCTCGGTCACGGGACGAAGCCTAGCCAGCTGTTGCGGAAAGTACGACTCTCATCGTACTGTTCGATCTGGCTCGAACAGTACGACGCAGATCGAACATTGGATGGACCTTGAAGGCGATCATCTACCGCGACAACGGCGGCCCCGACGTCCTGCACCTCGTCGAGCGTGACCGGCCCACGCCCGCACCCGGCGACGTCCGCGTCCGGGTCGCCGTGTCCGGGGTCAACCCGACCGACTGGCAGGCCCGCTCCGGCGTCGCCCACCGCAAGCTGTTCCCCGAGATCACCCCGCACCTCGACGGGGCAGGTGTCATCGACGCCGTCGGTGACGGGGTCGACCCGGGCCGCATCGGTCAGCGGGTGTGGCTGTTCATGGCCGCCGCCGGGCGACCCACCGGCACCGCCGCCGAGTTCACCGTCGTACCCGCCGATCAGGCGGTGCCGCTGCCCGACGAGGCCGGGTTCGACGTCGGCGCCTCGCTCGGCGTGCCCGCGCTCACCGCTCACCGTGCGCTGACCGTCGCCGAGGGCGGGCCACGCCGTCTGCACCCCGGCGCGCTCGACGGCACGGTGGTGCTCGCCGCCGGCGGGGCCGGCGCGGTCGGCCACGCGGTGATCCAACTCGCCCGCTGGGCGGGTGCCACCGTGATCAGCACGGTCAGTGGCCCGGAGAAGGCCAGGCTGGCCACCGCCGCCGGAGCCCACCACACGGTCAACTACCGCGAGGGCGACCCGGCCGCCGCCATCCGCGCCGTCGCCCCCGACGGCGTCGACATCGTCGCCGAGGTGGCGCTGGGCGCCAACCTCGCTCTGGACCTGGCCGTGCTGCGCGCCCGCGGCACGATCGCGACGTACGCCAACCAGGGCGGGCGGCCCGTCGAGCTCAACGTCGGGCAGAACATGGTGCTCAACACGCGCCTGCAGTTCCTGGTGCTCTACACCGCCGGCCCCCAGGCGCGCGCCGCAGCCGTCGAGGACGTCGCCGCCGCGGTGCGGGACGGCGCAATGCCGGTCGGCGCGCGGCACGGCCTGCCACTGCACCGCTTCCCGCTGCACCACACCGCCGACGCGCACCGGGCGGTGCAGGACGGCGCGGTCGGCAAGGTGCTGGTCGACGTCGCACCCTGACGGTCGACCGCCCACCGCGGCACGACGCGACTCCGGACTTGCCGGACGGCCACCGCTACGGCGGACACAGCACCCGAAACCGGACGGCCGGGGCGGCGCTGCCACCGGGGCCGAGCGCGCGTTTGCCGCCCGCCCGGGCCGGGAAACCGAGCCGCCCGTCGGCCGGGGTGTCCACCCGTGGCCGCAGCAGCGGATGGAGGCGGCCATGGCGTACCGTCCGACGACCGTCGACACCGTGCCCGACCTCGGCACCCTCACCCTCGGCGTCGAGGAGGAGTTCCTGCTGCTCGACCCGGACAGCGGCCGGAACCTGCCGGTGGCCGACCAGGTGCTGGCCGCGCTGCGCGGCCCGGCCCGCGACCAGAGCCGCCAGGAGTTCCGGCACAGCATGGTGGAGATGGTCACCCCGGTCTGCGCCGATCTCACCGAGCTGCGCACCCACCTGGTGACGCTGCGCCGCTCCGCCGTCGAGGCCGCCGCAGCGGCCGGGGCCCGGCTCGTGGCGGTCGGCGCCACCCCGGTGGCCGAGCCGCACCGGACGGTGCCCGACCGGCCGCGCTACCACGCGATGTCCCGGCGGTACGGGCCGGTGGCGCACGACCCGGCGGTCTGCGGCTGTCACGTGCACGTCGGGCTCCCGGACCGGGAGCTGGCCGTGCAGGTCTGCAACCACCTGCGGGTGTGGCTGCCGGTGGTGCAGGCCATCACCACCAACTCGCCGCTGCACGACGGGTACGACACCGGCCACGCCAGCTGGCGGTCGATGCAGTTGGAGCGCTGGCCCAGCATCGGGCCGACGCCGTACTTCGACTCGGTCGCCGACTACGACCGCACCGTCGACGAGCTGATCGCCGCCGGCATCATGCTGGACGCGGCGATGGTCTACTGGTACGCCCGGCCGTCGTCGGCGTACCCGACGGTGGAGGTCCGTGTCGGTGACGTCTGTCCGACGGTGGACGACGCAGTGCTGGTCGCCGCCCTGGTCCGCAGCCTGGTCGCGACACTTGCCGACGACGTACGCGCCGGTGCGCTCGCCCCACCCGTGCGCGACTGTCTCGTCGCCGCGGCGCACTGGCGGGCGGCCCACGACGGCCTGGACGGCGAGCTGATCGACCTCCGCGCCGGCGGCACCCGACCAGCCTGGGACCTGGTGGACGAGCTGATGGCGGCGATCGCCCCGGCGCTGCTGCGTCACGGCGATCTCGGCTACGTGCTGGCCCAACTGGCCCGGCTGCGCCGCGACGGTACCGGCGCGACCCGACAGCGACGGGTGCTGGAGCACACCGGGGATCTGCTCGCGGTCATCGACGACCTCGCCGCGCACACCGCCGCCGGCTGACGAGCGGCCCGCGTCTCGCGGGTGCGGCGCGGTTCACCGGATGTCGTGGGTCTGCAACCACAGTTCCAGCAGACCGAGCTGCCACAGCTTGTTGCTGCCCGCGGCGGCCTCGGCGCGGTCCGGCTCGGCGAGCAGCCGCGCCACGTACTCGGGGCGGAACAGGCCCCGCTCGCGCGCGACCGGGGCCTGCAACGCCTCGGCGACCAGCTCGCGCACCGGCCCGTCCACGTTGCGCAGCGCCGGCACCGGGAAGTAGCCCTTCGGCCGGTCGATCACCTCGGCCGGCAGCACCTCCCGGGCGACCTCCTTGAGCACCCCCTTGCCGCCCTGGGCCACCTTGTGCTCCGGTGGGCAGTGCGCGGCGAGGGTGACCAGGTCCTGATCCAGGAACGGCGTACGCACCTCCAGCCCCCAGGCCATGGACATGCTGTCCACCCGCTTCACCGGGTCGTCGGGGAGCATCAGGTGGGTGTCCAGGCGCAGGACGGCGTCCAGCGCGGTCTGCGCCCCGGGCGCGGCGAGGTGGCCGGTGAGCAGGTCGCGACTGGCGTCGTGTTCCAGCGCGTACGCCGGGCCGACGATGGCGCGCAGCTCGTCGTGGTCACGGTCGAAGAAGGCGGCGGCGAACGTCTCGGCGGCGCCGTGACGGGGCGCCTCGGTCAACGGCTGGTGGTAGCCGTAGCCGGCGAACACCTCGTCGGCGCCCTGCCCGGACTGCGCCACCTTCACGTGCCGCGCCACCTGCTCCGACAGCAGGTGGAAGGCGACCACGTCGTGGCTGCCCATCGGCTCGGTCATGGCCAGCACGGCGCGTCGTACGGCGGGCGCCAGGTCATCGTCGGCGAGCCGGATCCGATGGTGGTCGGTGTCGTACGCGCGGGCCACCAGGTCGGAGTAGTGGAACTCGTCGCCGGACTCGTCGCCCCGGCTGTCGAAGCCGATGCTGAACGTGCGCAGGTGCTCCTGGCCTGCCTCGGCGAGCAGCGCCACGATGAGGCTGGAGTCCAGGCCGCCGGAGAGCAGCACCCCGACCGGGACGTCGGCGACCAGCCGCCGACGTACCGCCGCGCGCAGCGCGTCGCCGATCGCGGCCCGCCAGTCGGCGGCGTCCATCCCCGCGTCGGCCGGCTCCCGTACGTAGTCGGGCTGCCAGTACACCTGCTCCCGGCTGCGCCCGTCGGCCTCGATCACCCGCACGGTGGCGGGCGGCAGCTTGCGCACACCGCGCAGCACGGTGCGCGGCGCGGGCACGATGGAGTGCCAGGACAGATAGTGGTGCAGCGCCACCGGATCGATGCCCGTGTCGACGTCGCCGGCGGCCAGCAGCGCGGGCAGGGTGGAGGCGAACCGCAGCCGTCCCGGTGCCTCGGCGAGGTAGAGCGGTTTGATGCCGAGCCGGTCGCGAGCCAGGATCAGCCGCCGCCGTGGCCTGTCGACCAGCCCGATCGCGAACATGCCGACCAGGTGGTCGACGAAACGTTCACCCCAGTGGGCGTACGCCACCAGGATCACCTCGGTGTCGCTGGTGGAGTGGAAGGAGTACCCGGCGTTGCGCAGCTCCTCGCGCAGCTGCGGGTAGTTGTAGATGCACCCGTTGAAGACCAGTGCCAGGCCCAGGTCGTCGCGCACCATCGGTTGACCACCGGCATCGGACAGGTCGATGATGGTCAGCCGCCGGTGCCCGAGGAGCACCCAGTCGTCGGCGTACAGGCCCTCGTCGTCCGGGCCGCGCGAGCGCATCGCCTCGGTCATCCGGGTGACCGCCGCCGCGTCGGGCGACCGGCCGTCGAAGCGCGCCTCCCCGCTGATCCCGCACATCAGGCGGGGTGGTGGTGGTTCAGGGCAGACATGAGCGCCTCCTGTCACGTCTCCCCGGCTGGTGGTGGCGGGGGTCCGGCGAACGAACGGGGCGGCTGCCTACCCGCGCGCGGGGCGGTTATGCGCGCAGCGTGCGCAGGATGCGGGCCAGTTCGGCGCGATCGCTGTCGGGGAGGTGCCCGAAGAAGCGATCGGCCTCGGCGCGGCGGGCGGCCCGGATGGCGGCGCTGACGCGGGTGCCCTCGTCGGTGAGCGCGACCAGGGTCGCCCGGCGGTCGGCCGGGTCGGGTCGGCGCTCGACGAGCCCTCGGGCCTGCAGATCGTCGACGACCTCGGTGGCCGAGCGGGGCGCGATGTGCAGGTGCTCGGCGAGTGTGCCGGGGCGTACCTCGCCGTGCCGGCCGAGCACCCCGAGCGCCCGGGACTGGCTGGGGGTGACGTCCCACGGCGCCAACGACTCCCGGGTCTGTCGGCGCAGACGGGACGCGACCGCCCAGAACGTCTCGGCGAGGCTCTCGTCGCCGCTGTCGGTGGTGTCCTCGGTCACCGGAATACGGTAGCAGCCGATACTGTTGTTCCCTCATGTTGAGGTAACCTCAGCATATCCCGACTGGAAGGCAGTGCCCCTTGGAACGCACCCCCATGGGCCGCGACCGCGGCCACCGCACCGTCAGCGCCGAGGAGAAGACGCAGGCCCGCCAGGTGTCCCTGCGCCGCATCGGCCGCCTGTTCACCCCCCACCGGCCCGCGCTGGCCATCGTCACCGCGATCATCGTGCTCTCCTCAATCGTCGCGATGGCCAGCCCGTTCCTGCTGCGAGAAGTGATCGACAGTGCCCTTCCGCAGGGCGACGTGACCCTGCTGGTCTGGCTGGTCCTCGGCATGGTCGCCGTGGCCGCCGTGACCGCCGCCCTCGGCGTCGTCCAGACCTGGATCTCCACCCAGGTCGGGCAGCGGGTCATGCACCGGCTGCGCACCGACGTGTTCAGCCACCTCCAGCGGCAGTCACTCGGCTTCTTCACCCGCACCCGCACCGGCGAGGTGCAGTCCCGCATCACCAACGACATCGGCGGCATGCAGTCCGTGGTCACCTCCACCGCCACCGCCGTCGCCGCCAACCTCACCACAGTGGTCGCCACCGCCGTCGCCATGGTCGCGCTCTCCTGGCAGCTCTCCCTGGTCTCGCTCGTGGTCCTCCCGCCGGCCGTCTGGCTGACCCGCCGGGTCGCCCGGATGCGCCGCGAGATCACCGACCAGCGCCAGCGTGAACTCGCCGACCTCAACGTCACAGTCGAGGAGGGGCTGTCGATCAGCGGCGTACAACTCTCCAAGACCCTCGGCACCGGCCCCGCCCTGATCGACAGGTTCACCGCCTCATCGGCCCGCCTCGTCGACCTGGAGCTGCGCAGCGAGCTGGCCGGCCGCTGGCGGATGGCCTCGATGAGCATCATCTTCGCCGCCGTGCCGGCGGTCATCTACCTCGCCGCCGGCCTGCCCGGCACCGCCGGCACGCTGAGCATCGGCACCCTGGTCGCCTTCACCGCCCTGCAGGGCGGCCTGTTCCGCCCCCTGATGGGCCTGCTCAACGTGGGCGTGTCGCTGACCGCCTCGCTGGCGCTGTTCGCCCGGATCTTCGAATACCTCGACCTGCCGGTCGACGTGGCCGACCCCACCGAGCCGGTCCGCCTCGACCCCGCCCGGGTCCGCGGACACCTGCGCCTGGACGACGTCACCTTCGGCTACCCCGGCAGCGACACCGCAGCCCTCGCCGGCATCACCCTCGACGTGCCGGCCGGCACCAGCCTCGCCCTCGTCGGCGAGACCGGCTCCGGCAAGAGCACCCTCGCCGGACTGGTCAGCCGCCTGCACGACCCCACCGCAGGCCGGATCACCATCGACGGCATCGATCTGCGCGACCTGCGCCTGACCGACCTGGCCGCGATCGTCGGCGTCGTCAGCCAGGAGACGTACCTGCTGCACACCACCGTCCGGGAGAACCTGCGCTACGCCCGGCCGGACGCCACCGACGCCGAGATCGAGGCCGCCGCCCGTGCCGCCCAGATCCACGACCTCATCGCCGGCCTGCCCGACGGGTACGACACGATGGTCGGCTCCCGCGGGCACCGGTTCTCCGGCGGCGAGAAGCAACGACTCGCCATCGCCCGTACGCTGCTGCGCGACCCGCGCATCCTGGTCCTCGACGAGGCCACCAGCGCACTGGACACCGAGACCGAACGCGCCGTGCAGCGAGCGTTCGACGTGCTCGCGCAGGGGCGTACGACAATCACCATCGCCCACCGCCTGTCCACGATCCACGACGCCGACCAGATCGCCGTACTCGACCACGGCAGGATCGTCGAGACCGGCGACCACAACAGCCTGCTCGACCGCAACGGCCGCTACGCCACACTCGCCGCCTGAGAACGGCGAATACAACACCACGGTGGCGGGATGACAGGCTCAGCATATGGAGAGCGTTCTGACGCAGCTGCCCGCCCTGCTCGGCGTACTGGTCGGCACCATTGGCACGATGGTCGCCACCACGGTGACGGAGCGTGCCCGATGGCGACGCAGCCAGAACGTCCGCTGGGACGAGCGGCGGTTGGACGCGTACGCCGATTTCACCCGCGCGGTGAAGGAGATCCACCTGGTCTCCCTGGGGATGCTGAGCGGTCACCGCCCCGGCTCCCGTACGCCCACGTTGGACCGCGAGGACGGGCTGGCCCGGCTGGCCGAGGCGGACGTGCGTCATACCCTGACCTGGGAGGCGGTCCTGCTGCTCGGTGACGCGACGACCGTACGTGCGGCCTCCACCTGGCGGCGTGCCGTGCGGAACCTGGAGCAGGCGGCGCGGAGTCTGCCGACCCCACCGGACAACCTGGCCGCCATGGTCGGGCAGGCCGACGAAGCCCGCGACGACTTCTACCAGGCCGCCCGCGACGGCCTCGGCGTAGGCGGCGGGACCGTGGAGCAGTTTCGGCGTCCAGTCGAGGGACGGATCCCGACGGCACGGCACTGAGCAGTGTGGAAGCCGAACTCGTTGCCACGCGAGCCGTAGGTGGCGTGGGACATCTCGGAACACGCCGCCTACGCGGGCGGCCTCGCTACACGCGTGGCCGATTTGCGGCAGCGTTTTCCCGACGCGCTCGTGACGTGCGACGTTGCCGGCACGTTCTCCGGGCCCGAGCTCATCTGCTGGAACGCGCACCCGCGCGAGACCTGGGTGTGGGTGTTCGAGGCGGATGATTCTGCGGGGGCACGGCGGGCTTCGGCTCGGCTGGAGCAGCTCCTCACGGCTCCGCACGAGCTGACCGCTGTCGTGGGCAAGCCGGTGGTGGCCGGCCCGAACGACGTCTTCGAGAAGGACTCCGTCACCGCGTCCAGCTACATCGACGTGGACCGGCGGATCGAGGTCCGGAACGGGCCCGGAGACGGCATCCAGCTGTTCCGGGCGTTCGACATCGAGGGTTTCGACGACACCGCGCAACGGGTCGCGATCAACCTGGCGCTCGGTGCCGCCTACAAGGCGGATCGCGACTCCCGAAGGGCGTTGGGTTTCCGGCGCGACGGTCTGTCCACGCACTCGCGTGGTGACGAACGGCATTGACACGGATCGCTTCGCATCCCATGGTCGATGGATTCATCCCTCCGTCGAAGGGCCGCAGGATGCTCAGCAGTGAACACCGGTACGTCATCGTCGGGGCGGGGCCTGCCGGCCTTCAACTGAGCTACTACCTCCAGCAGCACGGCGCCGACTACCTGACGCTGGAGAGCGGCGACGAGCCCGGCGGTTTCTTCCGGCGGTTTCCGCGCCACCGGCGGCTCATCTCGCTGAACAAGGTGCACACCGACAGCGCCGATCCGGAGATCCGCCTGCGCTGGGACTGGAACTCGCTGCTCAACGACTCCCCGGACCTGCTGTTCCCGCGCTTCAGCGAGGAGTACCTGCCGGCCGCCGACGACCTGGTGCGGTACCTCGCCGAGTTCCAGCGGGTCCACGCGCTCAACATCCGTTTCGGCACGACCGTGGAGCGGATCACGCGCAGCGGCGACGGCTTCGTCGTGGGCACGGACCAGGGCGAGGTGCGCGCGCGCTGCCTGGTCGTCGCGACCGGCTGGGGCCGGCCCTTCGTGCCGGCCATCAAGGGCATCGAACATGCCATCGGGTACGAGGACATGGACGTCGATCCCTCGGCGTACGACGGTCAGCGGGTCCTGATCATCGGTAAGGGCAATTCGGCTTTCGAGACCGCGTCGGCCATCCTCGGCCGCGCGTCGATGGTGCACCTCGCCAGCCGGCAGCCCTTGCGACTGGCGTGGAACACCAAGCATCCCGGGGACGTACGTGGCCAGTACGGCGCGATCCTCGACAGCTACCAGTTCAAGACGCTGCACTCGGTGCTGGACTGCACCATCGACGAGATCCGGCCCGTCGACGGGCGGTTTCGGGTGTCCATCACGTACACCCACGCGGAGGGGGAGACCGCCGAACTGGATTACCACACGGTGCTGCGGTGCACCGGGTTCCGGATGGACACGACGATGTTCGACGAGACGTCCCGACCCGACCTGGTGCGTGACGGCCGCATGCCCGGCCTTCGCCCCGACTGGCAGTCCAGCAACATCGACGACCTGTACTTCGCCGGCACGATCGCCCAGGCGCGGGACGCGAAGCACGCGTCGTCACCGTTCATCGACGGCTTCCGGTACAACCTGCGGACGTTCACCCGGATCCTGCGGGAGCGCTACGAGGGCGTGCCGCTGTCGTACGCGACGACGCCGGCCGATCCCGTGTCGCTGACGAAGCTGATGCTCGACCGCGTCAACTGGTCGTCGGCGTTGTGGACCCAGTTCGAGTACCTGTGCGACGTCTTCGTCCGCGACGACGCGACCGGCGACATCCACCACTACGAGGACCTGCCGGAGGACTACGCCGTGGAGCGCTTCGCGGCGGCCACCCAGTGGTACACGCTCGCGTTGCGGTGGGGCCGGGACGACTACGGCGACGTCTTCGCCATCGACCGGCACCCGACGCCCGACCGGGCCCGGGAGAGCGCCTTCATCCATCCGGTGATCCGGCGTTACCGCGGCTCGGAACTCGTCCACGAACAGCACCTGCTGGAGGATCTGCTGGCCGAGTGGCGGCGCCCGGACCGGCACGTCGAGCCGTTGGTCGAGTTCCTGACCGGGGACCTCACCAGCGGATCATGATCTCGTCGAGGGGTTTGCGGGCCAGATCGGGGACGTGGGCGTCCGCCGTGGGATAACCCACGGGCATCACGACGTACGGGCGCTCCTCCGCGGGTCGCTCGCACACCTCGTTGAGGAACCGCATCGGGCTGGGCGTGTGGGTCAGCGTGACCAGGCCGGCGTGGTGCAGCGCGGTGATCAGCAGGCCTACCGCGATGCCGACGGACTCCTTGACGTAGTACGGCTTCGGGCTGTGCGGCCCCTGATGCACCTCGAACACGACGATGACGGCCGGTGCGGTCTCCAGGAACGGTTTGCGCCAGTCGGTGCCGAGCCCGGCGATCGCACCCAGCCACTCCGGCGAGGCACGGCGGTCGTAGAACGCCCGTTCCTCGGCCTCGGCGGCCTCGCGCAGCCGGCGTTTGCGGGCCGGGTCGGTCAGGACGACGAACCGCCACGGCTGCACGTTGGCGCCGCTGGGCGCGGTCGACGCCGCCCGGATCGCGGCCTCGACGACGCCGTCGGGCAGGGGGTCGCTGGCGAAGTCCCGCACCGACCGGCGCTGCGCCATCCGCTGTGCGAACGCCTCCGCCTCGCGCACCATCTCGGCCGCCGGTCGGCGGTGGTGCTGGATGGGCACCCTGGGTATCAGGTCGGTGTCGTTCACCTGTGGCCTCCGTGCTGACGTGTGCCGGCCTTCCGGTTCGTCCAGCATCTCGGAGCCGACGCCGCCTGTCGTTACGCAGGCGTGCCCTCTTCACGGGCGGGCACGTCGGGGGCGGTCCGGCTGACGAGCTCGTCGACCACGTCGGTCAGACGGCCGCGCACCGCCCGGGCGGCACGCTGACGGGTCGCGCCGTCGCCGTCCGCGGCGAGCCACTTCAGCCAGCCCTGCACCCGTTCGCGGTCACCGGCCGCGTCCAACGCCGGCCGGGCGCGCTCGACGAGCCGCTCGGCGAGGGCGGACGCGGGCAGCAGCCGGCCCGTGCCGACGTCGACGCCGTGGCCGCCCATCCCGTCGCGGGCGGCCCGCCAGTACGCGAGCCGCAGCAGCTCGGGAACCAGCCGCGGCCCCTCGTCGCCCTCATCGACGGCCTCCCCGGCGACGACGACCAGGGCCCGCACCAGGGCGGCGAGCGCCGCGGACTCGGCGGCGGTCACGGGGACGTCGGCCACCCGTACCTCGAGCGTGGGGTGGTGTGCGGACAGGCGCAGATCCCAGAAGATCGTGCCGTGGTCGACCAGCGCGCCGGCGTCGAGGAGCATGTCCACGTGGTCGTCGTACTGCCGCGCGGAGGTCAGGTACGGCGGCGGGCCGGCCACCGGCCAGCGCCTCCACGTGATGCTGCGCCAACTCGCGTAGCCGGTGTCGCGTTCCGCCCAGTAGGGCGAGTTGGCGGTAAGGGCGATGAGCACCGGCAGGTGCGCGCGCAGGTGGTTGCCGATCAGCACGGCCCGGTCCCGGTCGGGCTGCTGCACGTGGACGTGCACCGCGCAGATCGCCAGCTCGTCGTGCAGCCCACGGAAGGTGGCGGTGCCCCGATCCTGCCGTGGCCCCTCGGTCAGCGGCGGCGGCACGGCACCGCCCAGCACCGGCGAGCCGCTGGCGATCACCCGCAGACCCGCCGAACGGGCCGCGGTCTGTACGGCGGCCCGGCCCTCGACGAGCTGCGCGGCGAGATCGTCGACGCTCTGGCACGGGTCGGTGCGGGTTTCGAGCTGGAGCTTGGTGATCTCACCGCCCACCCGGGCACCGAGCGTCGGGCGCGCGCCGTCGACGACGGTGGCCGCCTCCGGTACGACCTCGCCCCGGTCGGCGTCGACGACGAGGAATTCCTCCTCGACGCCGAGCGGGGGAATGAACGATTCCGAGTGCTGTCCCGTAGGCATGCCGAAGCCGACCCCTCGCTGCCGGTCACGCACCGGCGAGAAGCACGTTACGGGATGTCGTCGATGAGTCGCACCCTGCCATCCTCCATCGTGGACAGCGCGTCGACGAGTCCGGCGAGCAGCGCCGTCCGTTCGGGCATCCGGTCGAGGCAGACGTACTCGTCGGCGGCGTGCGCCCCGCCGCCGACCGCGCCCAGGCCGTCGAGGGTCGGTACGCCCAGCGCGGCGGTGAAGTTGCCGTCGGACGCGCCGGCCGCGTACGCGCCGGTGAGACGCGGGATGCCCAGCCGGCGGGCGATCGACTGGGCCACCTCCAGCAGTGGCCGCGCGAGCTCCGGGGCCATCGGGTAGCGGTTGATTCCACCCTGCACGGCCAGCGTCGCCTCGGGCAGGAACGGGACGAGCCCGCGGATGGCGTGATCGACGCGTTCCAACTCGTCCCTCGTCCAGGCCCGGACGTCGACGGCCAGGCTGGCGCGCTCGGGCACCGTGTTCGTCGTGGTGCCGGCCGAGAGCAGGGTAGGTGTGACGGACGTGCCGCCGCTGTCGGCCGCGCCGAGCGTGCCCAGGGTGAGCACCTGGTGGGCGACCTCGACCGTCGCGTTGACACCGCGCTGGGGTTCGACGCCGGCGTGGGCCGCCCGACCGGAGACGGTGAGGCGGTAGACCGAGCCACCCTTGCGGGCCACCTTCAGGTGCCCGTCCGGGGTGGCCGCCTCGCAGACGAGGACCGCGCCCGAGCGCCGCGCCTCGCGTTCGATCAGCTGCCGCGACGAGCCGGACCCGCTCTCCTCGTCGCAGGTCAGCAGCACGCCTACCGACGAGGTGTCCTCGATCAGGCTCAGGGCCGTGAACATCTGCACGATGCCGGCCTTCATGTCGCACACGCCGGGCCCCGTCGCCACGTCCCCGCGGACGGTGAAGGGCCGGGACCGGATCGTGCCCACCGGGAAGACGGTGTCGAAGTGGCCGAGCAGCAGCACGTGCTGATCGACGGCCGGCCACAGCAGGTGTGGCAGGCCGTCGATCACGACCCGCTGGGCGGGCCGGCCGAGCACGTCCTTTCCCCAGTCGGCGAGCAGGTCGGCGCAGGACTCCAGCTCCGGCAGTGAGCCCGGCGCCGACTCGCAGGCGACGAGTGTGCTCAGCCGGTCGACCATGTCGGCTCGGAGCCGGTGGGCGGCGTCGAGCAGGAAGCGGGGACGGTCCATCGATCCCTCCTACCGCACGGCCGACGGGCTTCATCAGGCGTGCCCATCGACGATCGCAGGGGGATCGGGGTGCGGTCACCCGTGGTTGTGCTCAGACCGCCGGTGTCGCGGCCGCCGACCCGTAGCCGACGTCGACGATCCGGTGTGCCATCTGCGCGTACGCCTCCTGGCCCTCGGGTGCGAACGTGCCGAGCCCGTCGACGTACCTGTTGAACATGCAGAACGCGGCGGCGATCAGGACGGTGTCGTGGATCTCCAGGTCGGTGGCGCCCTCGGCGCGGGCGTCGGCGACCAGCTCGCTGGTGACGTCGCGGCCGCTGATCTGCACCGCGCCGGCGATGCGCAGCAGCGCCCGCAGCTTGGCCGAGATGGGGGCGCTGTCGAGGTCCGCGCGTACCTGGTCGACGAGGGTCATGCCCTCATCGAGCTGCGCGGCCGCGAACGCCGAGTGCGACGCGCAGCAGAAGGTGCACTCGTTGCGCCCCGAGACGTACGCGGCGATCAGCTCGCGCTCGCCGGGCGGGAGCGTGTGCGGGGCGCGCAGCAGCACCTCGGCCAACTCGTTGAGCGGCTTCGCCGTTTCCGGACGGTACCGCATCGGGCCGGTGACGCCGGGAAACTCCTTCTCGTCGATCCCGAGATCGATGTGCGCCATGGTGATCCGCCCTCCAACCGTGAACCGCGGCCCGACCGGGAGGACACCTCAGCCGGCGTACGACTGCCCGAGCGGGGCGGCGTGACAGGCGCCGCGCAGCCACGATCTCATCCCGTCCGACGTACGTCTTTCTTCATTCATGCTCTCTTCCACGCCGCAACGCGGCCCCGACCACCGCCTACCACAATCGGATGCGACGTGGGTTGTCGTCCACAAGTGTTGTCGCTGTCCACAGGGGCCTCCGAGCGAACACCTGTCGGCGGCAGGTCGGGGCAGGGTCGGTGCCGTGGATCCGAGGCTGTGCGAACTGCTCGTGCGTGGCGGCGGGCTCCTCGTTCGTCGGGACGTGACGCGTGTGGCGCCGGCGTGGACGATCCAGACCGCCTGGCGCGCGGGGCGGATAGTGCGACTGCGGCCGGGGGTCTACGTGGACGCCGCGCTGATCCGGGACCGCACGTCCGACCTGCCGCCTCTGGCCCGGGTCGAGCCCGAAGTGGCCCGCCGGGCGGCACTCGCGTACGTCAATGGGCGTGGCGCGCTCAGTCGACTGACCGCGCTCGACGCGTGGGGCCTGCGCCGGCAACCACCCGGTGAGCCGGTGCATCTCGACCTGCCCACCGGGTCGGGCCTGCGTGGTCGACCGCATCTCGTGGTACGCCACCGCATCGGGTTCGCGGTCGAGCCGCCGCAGGTGGTGGTACGGGGCGGGATGCCTGTGACGCGACTCGACAGGACCCTTGTGGACTGTTGGTCGCTGCTGCCACCGGTCGACCGGCCTGGGCCGCTCATCAGGGCGGTCAATGACCGACTCACCACGCCACAGCGGCTCGTCGTCGCCCTGGCCGACGTGCCCCGGATGACCGATCGCGCCGCGCTGCGCGGGCTGCTGGATCGGCTCGCCGCAGGTTGCCGAAGCGCACTGGAGATCTGGGGTCACGACCACGTCTTCACCGGTCCGGACATGCCGGCGTTCACCCGGCAGGCGCGGGTGCGGGTCGGAGCCCGGACCATCTATCTCGACATGTTCGCCGAGGTGGAGCGCGTCAACGTCGAACTGGACGGTGCCACCACCCATGGCGATCCGGCCGAACGCGAGATCGATCTCCGCCGCGATGCCCTGCTGGCCACCGTCGGGATACTCGTCGTCCGCTTCAGCCACCGTCGCCTTGTGACGAGTCCAGACCAGGTCCGCGAGGAGACCCGCGCGATCCTCGCCGCCCGCCGTCATCTCTCCATGATCAGGCGATGAGAAGTAGGTCTCAGAAGCTCTCCGGACCTACTTCTCGTCACTTGATCATGGGGGGCTAGGTGGTGGCGAAGGCGAGGGCTCCGCAGCCGATCACCAGTACGAGCACCGTCACCAGGACGATGCTCAGGATGGCGCCTGGGCGCTGGATCAGCGGCTTGCCGGGGTCGAGGGGTGCCGGCAGTGACGCCGCGACGCCCGGCGTCGGCTGGGGCGGGGCGAGCCGCAGGATGCGGCGCAGCCGGAAGCGGTCGACGCCGAGGAAGATCGGAATGCCGATGACACCGACTCCCCACCAGCCGGCGAGCAGGGTCTTGTTCGTGTAATGACGGAACATCGCGAGACCGCAGTTGCGACACATCCACCCGCGCTGCGAGGAGACGACGTACAGGATGACGATGCTCGTCATCGACTGGAAGGACACGTGGGCGGCCGGGTGGCTGCCGCAGAACTGGCATTCCCCGTCGGCGGGTGGGCGAAGGGCAGGCGGTGGTACGGGCGCGGGCGTTGTCGTCACGGGTCGCTCCGGCTGGCGAGAGGGCTGGCGGTGAAAGAGCTGGCGGGTGCAGGAGTTGCTGCGGGCGCCGTCAGCTGGCCGGTGCGGGGTAGCGGTCGCCGCCGTACTGGCGCAGGGCCGCCGCGACCTGGTCGCGCGACTGCCTGGTGCTCTTCAGGTCGGCGATGCGGTAGCCGCGCAGGCCGGTCAGCTCGACGTCGGGCGCCAGCGCGCGCTCGGTCTGGTCGCCGACCCAGACGGTCAGGATGCTCGGCTTCTCCAGCTTGCCGGCGTTGGGCCTCTTCTCGATCGCCACCCGGCTCACGTCCGACCAGGCGAAGTCCACCGTCGCCTCGCCCCTGGTCCAGGTGATGCCCTGCGCACCGATGCGGACGGCGAACGCCTGGCGGCTCTCCCGCACCGCGCCCAGCCCGCCGATCAGGGCGAGCAGCGCCATCACGTAGCCGACCCAGCTGCCGAAGGTGAACTCCCGGCCCATCGCCGCCAGGATCTCCGGCGAGAACACCAGGACGACCGCCAGCACGAGCAGTGCGGGGCCCTTGGCGTACGGCTTCCAGTTCCGTTCGAGTTCCATCGTGTGTTCCTCCCCCGTGCCTTCCCCGAGCGGAAGGACGGGAGGATGCTAGCCAGCCGGGCCGGCGTTGGCGATCATGGCAGAACGCGCGGATCAGGAACAATCGGCACGAAGGTCGATGCCAACCCGATCAAGATTTGGTAGCGCGGAGATGAAGAAGTTCGCCGATCCACCGCGCGGCCTCCCGCTGGGCGGCGAGCAGGTGCTGGCGGGCGTCGACCACCTCCTGGTCGGCGTCCGCGTCGAGGTGGTCGCCCAGGAGCGTCGTCCACCGTCGGCTCAGCTCCTCGGCGTACGTCGCCCGGCGCAACTGCTCGTCGAACTGGTACTCCAGTTTCACCATCCGGTCGACGTGCGGCCGCAGCGCCGGCATGATCCGCTCGTCGAGCCGGACGGCGGCGTCCGGTCGGCAGGTGATGACGACGTCACCGCGCTGGTAGCGCCACTCGGGCTCGTCGGCGAGCGCCCGCTGCAACGCCACCTCCAGGTCGGCTGCCCGGTGCGGCGGCAGGTCCCGGGCGGCGTCGGCGGCGAGCCGGGTCAGCCGTTGGACGGCGTTCGGTTGGAAGTACTGCACGTACCAGCTCAACACCTCGGCGCGCAGGCTGGCCGGTGAGGACCAGGCGAACGTGGCCCGGACGTAGAACGAGTAGACGTATCCCCGCGCGGGGACCGCGATCGGCCGGGGCGCGTCGCGCTGTTCGATGAGCGGCCCCGGTGGGGACGGTCCGGCCCCCGCGCCGACGGGCGCCTCGTCCTGGAGTGCCGCCACCAGCCGATCCCACGTCCGTGCCCACCACCGCCAACCCCGGACACTCACGTCTCGGACGATGGTCAGCCCACGTACGCCCCGCCGACGCCACAGGTCCGCGGGCCTCGGCCTCTCCTCGGGAGCGTCCGTCATGGCACCCCTTCACGGTCACCGATCCGCCTGCCACGCTAACAACCAATGACCGATATGCCCGTAGCCGCGCCGATGGCCCCGGTTGGGTCGGCACTGGTCTGGGCGGGGTGCGCCCGCGGGGTCATCGTCCGGGGTTCACCGATCATTGTGGAGCAGTTGAGGTGCGCGGGCTGTCGCTGACGGCCCGCACGGGCGAGACTGAGTCCGGTCCGCCAATCACGCGGATCGATGGATCGGATGGTCTGGAGGCAGCCTGTGTCCACCCTCGTGTCCCCGCTGGCCACGCTCGGCGCGATCCGCCGGCGTACCACCACCCTCGCCCTGCTCCTCACCATGATCGCCGCCGCGCTGGTCGGCCCGTCCGTGGTGGCCCCCCGGTTGACCGACTCCGCGTCGGCGGCGGTCTACAGCTCCTGCACCGTCAGCCGCTGCGCGGACGCGCGCACCGCCCGCTCCGGCTGGTCCGCCAAGGGCTTCCCGACCAGCCGCGGCTGGTACTCCTGGAGTGGCGGGCTGTCCAACTTCGCCGGCGGCCGCTTCTACAACAACGAGGGTCAACTGCCCGCCAACGCCACCTACTACGAGTACGACGTGTACCCGCGTACCCAGGGCGCCGCCCGCGACGCGTACCGCATCGTGGTGAACCGCAGCAGCGGCGTCACCTGGTTCTCGCCCAACCACTACACCGACTTCTACCGGCTCTGACCGACCCGAGGGCCGGCCGGTCGCGGTCGGCCCTCGAGGCGTCGCCCCGGCCGGATCGGCGCGGTCGGTGACGGCCCGCTCGCACGAGTGACCGGGGCCGGACAGCGCCGTGCGCCGGGGTCGCGCCTCCCGCCGGGACCACGCCAGCCCGAGGACGCCCTGGGCGCAAACAGCCGGCCCCGACTGTGCGGGTGCTCAGTTCCCGACAGTCCGGGCCGCGTCCGGGCGCGGTGACGGTGGTGGTGACGCTCGCGTGACGGCCCCTTCGCGATCCTCGTGCCCAGCCGGGCGGCGTGCCCTGGCCGGGGCAGCGGGGAGGCCGGTGCGGTGGACTTCGTCGACGGGGTGCTGGTGCGGTTGGCCGATCCGGGCACCCGCGCCGCCGTCTTCGACGACGCGTCGCTGGCCCACCTGGTCGAGGCCGCGTACGACACCGAGGCGATGCCTGTCGCGCCCCCGTACGCGGCGGTCTTCGACGAGCTGACCCTCGGCTTCGCCGCCGCGCCCGCGACGCTGGCCGAGGGGGAGTGGCTGGGCTCCGGCGGCACCACCCGTACCGAGCTGCGCGTCCGGCTGCACGGCCTCGGCGGGTCGGCGCTGCGTATCGACGCGCTCTGGCGGGGCAGCCTGGTGGTGCGCACGAGCCTGGCCCGGGACCGGGTCGAGGACCTCGACGTGGCGGTGCCGGCCTTCGACGTCGACCCGCAGATCATCGCCGACCTCGGCGCGTTGCCGACCGACCCGGCGCTGTTGGAGACCGAGCGGCGCACCCGACTGGTGGCCCGGCTGCGCGCCGGCCTGCACCAGCCGGCCGCGTTCACCGACGCGCACCTGGACCGGCTGCTCGCCGGCGTCGGCGCCGCGAACGCGGGCGACCTGGTGGCGCGGATGCGCGGGCAGACCGCCGGCGCCACGGTGCGGCTGCGCTACGCGGCGCCACCGGCCACGCCGCCCACCCCCCGTCCACTGCCGTTCGCCGCCGCCGTGCTGATCCGCGACCGAGGCTTCTCCCTCGCCGACCTGCTCGTCGAGACGCGGCTGGTCCGGGCCCGCGCCGAGGAGTTGGGCCTGGACGTGCCCGCACCCGACGACGTCCGGCGGCGGCACCGGGTGGTCGCCGTCTGGGTGGTCCCCATCGAGACGTTCGACGACGACGGTTGGCCCGGCGGTGACGCCGGCACCGCCGCGCAGAAGCGGGCCACCCGGTTCGCCCGCGCCGGCCAGTGGCTCGCCCGCAGCGGCATCGGACTGGCCGCCGTGCCGACCTGAGAACCCAGACCAGCAGCAACTTCGTCCGGGAGGACCCGTGGCACCGACAGCAGCATTCCCGTTCATCGAGGTCCGGATCGTGCCGCCACCGGCGCCGCTGGCCCAGCGCTCGCCGGGCGTCATCGCCGTGGTGGGCAAGGCGCCGTCCACGGCCGACGGCGGCTCCGCAGCGGCGAACACGCCGGTCCGGATCGAGACCCTGGACGACGCGGTCACCAACTTCGCCCGCCGGCAGGCCGGCAACGTGGTCCGCAACGCCCTCTACAACTCGCTGGAACTGGCGTTCCTGCAGGACCCACGGCCGGCGAAGGTGTACGGGGTCAAGGTTGCCGGCGACGACTACGCCGCCGCGCTCGGTGGTCTGGAGGCCGCCGACGACGTGACAATGGTGTCGCTGGCCAACGAGTCGACAGTCGGCAACCCGGCCGGAGCCGGAGCGCCCACCGGGTTGCAGGCGCTCAAGGCGCACGTCGAGACGATGTCGGCCGCCGGCCAGCGGCGGATCGGCTTCGCCATGGTCAACCCGGCGACCGAGAAGAGCCCCGGCTACGTCGCCGACATCACCACCGCGGCGAACCCGCTCAAGAGCAGCACCAGCCGGATGGTGATGATCGCCGCCCGGGGCGCCGACGGTGATGCCGCCACCGCCGCGATGGCGGCCGTGGCCGGCCTGCCGGTGCACCACAGCATCGTGCTGAAGAAGATCCGTGGGGTGGCCATCCCGGTTGCCAAGCAGTACAGCCCGGCCGAGATCAAGGGCCTCTCCGAGGCCAACCTCACCCCGATCATCGACCCGACGCTGATCACCGGCGAGAGCCTGCACTTCGCCGACGGGCGGCTGTTCACCACAGACGCGAGCCTGCTGCACGTCGATCTGGTCCGCACCCTCGATGCGATCGAGTTCATGCTCCGCGCCGGTCTCATCGGCCTGGTCGGCGACGCCCGCATCACCAAGCCGGGCATGACCCTGCTCAAGACCCAGGTGGACGGCATCCTCGGCCCGCTCAAGCGGCAGGCGGTGATCGACGACTACCGCGTCGAGATCCCGGTGCTCGACATCCTCACCATCCCCGAGGTGGCCCGTACCGCCACCGACACCTCGATCGTCACCGCCGCCCGGGCCGACCGCACCGTCGACCTGGTCGTCACCGTCACGTACGGCCCGGCCGTGAGCCGCCTGCTGGTCACGCTCGTGGCCAAGTTCTGACCGGAGGAACCAGACCATGGAGTGGAAGACCCGCCTCGCGGTGCAGTACACCAAGGGCACCGAGACGGTGTTGATCAGCCCGATCGACTCGTTCAGCCCGTCCTTCTCGCTCAACGTCGAGGCGCTGCACTCGTGCGAAGTGACCCACATGGGCGTCATCCACGCGCCGGTGTCGATGAACTTCACGATGACCGTCAAGGCGATCGGGGACGTGGCCGGCCGGCTCACCAAGCTGGCGCTCGACGGCGAGCTGTTCGACATCGCCCTGCTGGAGCACACCGGCGACGACTGGGCGTTCTCGTCCTTCGTGCTGCGGGACTGCCTGATCACCAGCGCGACACCCACCACCGCCACCATCTCCGGCGCCCCGGCGGCGACCTTCAGCGGCTTCAGCCTGGCCGCCTCGGTCGACCCGAAGACCGGCGACCCGTCCGTCCTGCCGTAACCCACCGACGAGGAACCGGAGGTAGCAGATGGCGACCGGAGCTGGCCGCGCCGCCCGGGTCACCCGTACCGGGCTGGCCCTGGTGCACGCGGGTGAGCTGGTGCTGCCGGCGGCCGGCAGCGAGGCGGAGGCCGAGCAGGTGGCCGAGGACGACCGCGCGGTCATCGCGTACCACTTCCCGGTGGAGATCGAGGTGGTCGCGGCCGGCGGCGCCCTCGACGCCGACGCGCTCGCCGACCTCGCGCTGGCCCGCCTCGCCGAGCACCTGGACGGGCGGTTCTGACGGTGGCCATCTCCGTGCACGTGCCGGTGCGGATCCGGCTGGACGCCCGGTCGGTGACCGAGCGGCCGGCGGTCGTGACCGACGCGCTCGCCGCGGCCCTGGCCCGCGCCCTGGAACGCTCCCGGCAGGAGGTGGTCGCGCCGCGCGGCGGCTATCTGGAGGTACGCGCCGCGGCGCCGGACTTCCGGTGGACCGGCGCGGCAGCCGAGCGGGTGTCCCCGGACGATCGGCGGGCCTTCGAGGCCCGGCTGCGCCGGCGCATCGACGAGGTGGTCGGCGCGGCGCGGCTGGACCCGGGGCTGCCCGCCGGGGTGGCCGCACCGCTGAGCCGACCGGCTACCGAGCTGTTCGACCCGCAGCGGATGCGGCACCTCCTCGCGGTCTACCGGGTGCCGTCCTACGACGACGGTGGTGACGCGGCCGAGGTGCCGGTGGACGGCGACGAGTCGCCCCCGGTGACCTACCAGTGGCTGCTGCGACCAGCCACCTACCTGGCCGATCACTTCGCCGAGCTGGCCCGCGAGGCGGTACGCCAGCACGGTGGCCTGCCGTCGGGCACCCCGCAGGGAGTGATCGCACGCGTGGTCGGCTCGGACGGCCGCCCAGTCTGGGCGATCATGGTGACCACCACGCCACTGTCGGTCCTGACCTTCGAGCGGTTCGGCGAGACGGTGTTCCGGGCCACCCCGCAGCCGCACTTCGAGGTGGAGGAGCGGGTGCCCAGCCCGCAGCCCGGAACGGTGCAGCGACGGCCGGTCGCCGACCGGAGCGCCCTGGTCGCCATGGTGGACGAGGAGCTGAGCGCCGACATCCGGCAGCGGCTGCGAACCGCCTCGCCGCGCGGCGAGACCACCAGCGTCGAGGAGTACCAGGCGCAGATCGAGCGGGCCGTCGACGCGGAGGTGACCCGGCGGGTCGACGCGATCCTCGCCTCGGTGGGCGGGGCGACGCCGACGTGCCTGGTGGTGGTCAGCATCGGCGGGGTGTCGCTGCTGCTGGTCGGCACCGAGGAGACCGACGCCACCCTGCACTGGACCGGTACGGCAAACCTGCTGCCGATCACCGTCGAGCAGCACCCGGCGGCCCCGCCGGACCCGAACGCGCCACCCGGCGGCGGCACCAGCACGGGCACCGGCACGGGTACCGGCACGGGCACGGGTACCGGCACGGGCACTGGCACCGGCACCGGCACTGGGTCGGGCGGTCCCGGCGGCCCGGGTGCGGGCGGTGGCGCCGGCGGCACCGGGGACGGCAGCGGCAGTGGCCGGCGGGGCGGGTTCGTCTTCGACCCGAGCAGCCCGAGCGCGCCGGCCGGCGCCGAGGGCAGCCGGTTCCCCGTCGTCGGCGGCGGGCACTCGACGATGCCCGCGTGTGCGTCGTTCAACGGGGAGCCGGAGCTGGCCGCCCTCGGGCCGGACGGCGACGAGCTGCGTCGGTTGATGGACGACATCGCGTTCCGGCTGCAGATGGGTGAGCCGTGCCGCTACCCGGCGAACTTCTGTCTCCAGGCCGCCGCCGTGCTGCGCGGCCGGGCCGCGGCGATCAGCCTGCTCGTCGGAGCGGCCGAACGCGAGGCGTTCACCCGACCCGTCCCCGAGGGCTCCGGCCGCCTCGGTCCGCTGGACTTCCGGCCGGTCGCCTCGCCGGCCGTGCAGTTCCTGCGCCACCTGGCCGGCGTGGTGCCCCGCCTGGACCACCTCGCCCAACTGGTCATGCGCCGTTACAGCCAGCCCGAGCACTTCGCCCGCGTCCAGGGCGGCTGGATCGACACGTCCGCCTCCTGGAACCTGCACTTCGTCCAGGCGCTCAGCCCGGCCGTCAAGGCAGCGGTGGGGCAGCTGTTCATCGTCGGCAGCCAGGCCATGCTCGTGCAACTGCTGCTCAGCTCGCAGAGCGGCATCAACGCGCGGATCGCCAACTTCGACAGGTACGCGCCGATCTTCGAGCGGTTGATCGTCTCCCAGCTCACCGACTACGCCGAACTGCAGGGGCTGCGCGAGCGGCTGCGCCGGCACGAGGCGGCCCGGTGGACGGCCCAGCACACCGACGCCGGCGGTGGCGTCCTCGCCACGGTGAGCATGGCCAACCCGTCCACCGCCTGGTACGGCGCGGCCCGCGCCATCTCCACCGCGTTCCTGGCCACCGAGGCCGCCCTGACCAGCCCCGGCGCGGCCGGTGAGATCGTCGAACGCGACGGCGTCACGCGCATCCGCGACTCCCACGCGGTGCTGTGGACCCTCGCCGAGATCGAACAGGCGCTGGTCATTCAGCGCGGCGAGGCCGAGGGCGTCGACCCGCTGGTCAAGCAGATCACCGACCTGCCCGACGTGCTGGCCCGCTTCGCCGCAAACCGGTCGGCAATCCGCGACGAGTTGTGGCGGGTGCTGCAGGACATGCGGCGCAACAACACCGAGATGCTGGGCCGGGCCCGCACCGACGCGCACTTCGCCTTCCGGTCCAGCCGGATCAGCGAGCACATCCCGTCGGCCACCATCGCCGGCGGACGGTTCGCGTTGCAGGGCATCCACCTGGTCACGCACCAGCAGCTCGGCGAGTTCTTCGGCGGCAACCTCTACTACGCCACGGGCGTCGACAGCCTGTTCAGCACGGAGCTGGGCCGGGAGGCGCTGAGCGCGTTCGCCATCATGGTGGGGATCATCGCGCTGTCGCTGCTCTGCCCGCCGCTGGGCTTCGTGGTCGGGGTGGCCGTCGCCGCCGTCGACGTGGCGCACGCCCACCAGCGGTCCCGCCTCTACTCCTCCATGCTCGACCCGGAGCTGGTGCTCACCCGCACCGAGGTCGAGGTCGAGCTGTTCGCCGCGTACCTCGGGCTGGCCCTGTCGCTGATCCCGGAGGCCGGCACCATCGGCGGCGCGGCCGTGCGCGGCGGCCGGGTCGCGCTGCGTTTCGGCGTCCGCGCGGGGCTGCGCGCAGCCCGGGGGTACGTGGTGCGCCGGGTCACCCGGCAGATCGTCGAAGCCGCGTCCCGTGACCTGCTCCAGGGGTTCCTCACCGAGATCCTGCTCAACGAGGTGCTGGAACGGGTCGTGCAGAAGCTGATGGAGCCGATCCTCGCGTACGTGGAACGCGAGGCGATGCTCAGCGGCGCGGTCGGCGGCCCGGAGGGCGCCCGCTTCATCCTCATGGTGCTCGACTCGCAGCACGCCGCCACGTCCGGCCCGCGCGTGCCTGTGGTGCGGCCGTGACCGGGCCCCGCCGGTTCCGCGCCGGCCGGTTCCTCGACGCCGCCGCCGTGCACGCCGCCGCCGACGCGAACCCCCGGCTGCGCCGGTTCATCCGCACCGTCGCCGAGCACAGCGAGGCCGGCGAGGTGCGGTCGCGACGGCTGCTGGAGCACCTCGTCCGGCGCATGATCGACGACGTCTCCGACCTGTACCTGAACAACGCGCTCAACAGGCTGGAACGCATCGCCGTGCTGCGCGACAACATCGCCGCGATCCTCGACCACGTGCTGGAGGGTGGCACCCTGCCCGAGGGGGAGCGGGTGGCCACCCTCGGTGAGTACTTCGACCGGCTCAACACCGAGATGCGCGAGCTGAGCCGCCCGCGCGACGGCATCGTCGGAGACGCGCCGCTGCGCCTGGCCGACGACTCCGCCGCGTACGCCGACTCGCTGCTGCGTGAGTTCGACTCGGCCGGCGGCAGCGGCGCGGCCGGTCGGCACGTCGAGCCGGCCGCGATCGTCGCCGACGCGTTCCAGGCGATGCCGGCGGACCGGCAGGCCGCGCTGCGCCGGGCCGCCGCCCTGGAGCCGGCAGCGCTGTGGCACGCGGTGGCAGCCGAGTCCGGGGCGGGCAAGCGGGCCGCCGTCGCCGACCTGGAGACGCGCCTCGGCGGGCGGCTCACCCCCGACGAGCTGTCCCGGCTGCGCACGGCCGTCGACGACCTCGGCAAGGCCCGCTCGCGCGGCCTGCAGGTGAGCGAGGCGCGACTGGCCGAAGCCCTGGGCCGCATCGCCGACCCGGACCTGCGGGCCGTGGTGGCCGGCGGCGACGTGTGGCTCACCCAGCAGCTCGCCCTGCACAACCCGGAGGCCCTGGCCACCCTGTGGCAGCGGTTCCGGGACCGGGGCGGACGCGCCGACGACGGCCCCGGCTTCCGCGCCTACCTGCGCCACGACATGGTCACCTACGGCCGGGGTGTGCTCGGCGAGTACAGCGCCGCGTTCTCCCTGAGCAGCATCGAGCTGTTCCTGAAAGGACCGGACGCCAACGTCAAGGTCGCCGGCGCCGACCTGGTCGGCATCGGCCACGACGGTTGGGTATGGCTGATCGACGACAAGTCGCACCGGGCCGCCAGCGTCGGCGGGGTCAGCGCGCTCACCGACAACCTGGTCACGAACCTGCGCCGCGACGCCGCCGACTTCCGTGACGCCATCGCGCGGCTGCAACGCGACGACCCGGGCTTCACCCCGGACCCGCGCATCCTCGACGCGATCTCCCGGATGGAGGACGCCGCCGCCGAGATCGACCGGATCAACCGACGTGGCTCCGCGTCCACCCGGCCCGCCCGCATCAGCGCCGCGCTGGCGGAGCGCCGGCTGCGGCTGCGGGTCACCAGCGCCGCGGGCGAGGTCCGCGAGATCACCCAGGCGCTGCGCGACCTGGGCCTGGCCGTCGAACCCACCGGTACGCCGGTGCCGCTGCCACCCACCGGAGGGCGTTGAGCATGGCCATCACCAGCAGTTTCATGCGCTACGGCACGGTTCCGTCGGCGATCATCAGCGACGGGGTGCTGCCGATCCCACTCTGGGCGGTCACCGCGATCTCCCTCGCTCAGACCTACCACCTGCCGCCGATCGGCTCGACGGCGCACAAGGCCATCGTGGCCACCCACGACGACACCATCACGCTGACCGGCGTGCTGGTCGGCGCGGAACGCTACGCCTGGAAGTTCGCCCTGGAGACGATGGCCGAGGCGAGCAAGCGCGGCACCGCCCTCGCGGCGTACTCCGGGGGGAAGTTCGGCGGGCTCATCCTCGTCACGTCGATGACCATCCGCACCGACATGCAGGTGCAGTCGCTGACCTTCAACGCCTCGGCCGCCCGCCGCGACGTCCTGGACACCACCATCACCCTCGTCCACGTGCCCCGTCCCAGCCTGCTCGGCAAGCTGCTCGACGTGGCCAGCATCGGAGTCGGCGCGCTCGCCGACGGGTTGGGCAACTGATGCCACAGTTCCCGATCGACCGCTACCTGCTGCCGGAGACGCCCATCGAGGTGCCCGACGGATTCACCGAGGTCCGGCAGAGCCTCACCGCCGGCCTGCCGCACCGCGTCGAGCTGGGCGCCGGTGTGCACGCGGTGCTGATCCTGCCCACCGGGCTGGCCCGGCAGTGGCTGACCACCGACCCCCTCGCGGTGGTGAGCACCTCCGCCGACGACCTGACGCCCCGACCCGCGCCGCCCGCCACGCCCCGGGCATCGGCACTGGTCGGCCGGGTGCCGCTGCGCCTGGTCGTCCGCCAGGGCACCCGGATCCTCGGCTCGGTGCCGCTCGCCGCGGGCCTGCGCCGGGTCTGCCCCGACGCCGGCACACCCGTCGACTCCGCCGGGCCCGCCCCGGTCGCCGTCGAGGTGGTCGTGCTCGCCTGGCTGCTGCACGCCGGCACGGTACGCGGCTCCGGCGACTACGGCTCCACGCTGACGGTGGCCTGGCGGCCCGCCGACCGGGCGGTCGACACCTTCGGGCCGCCGCCCATCAACGAGTTCGTCTGGCGTCGCCGCCCACCCGCGCAGCGCGTCGAGTCCGAGCTGGGCCCCGGCAGGCTGCGCTACCGCTACCTGCTCGACAAGAAGATGCGGAGGGTGCTGCGGTGACGCTCACGCCGTTCCAGACCGGCCAGGTGCGCCAGGGCGCGGTCGGCAACGACGCCGGCTGGACCATCACGTTCCACCGGGAGACGTCGACCGGGCTCAGCCCCGACGTCGCGCTCACCCTGTCCAGCGCCGACTACTACGCGGCCATCGACGCCGCGCTGCCCGACGGGCTGGGCCCCGGCGCGTACACGATCACCGTGCAGGGGCTGATCGACGAGCACTTCGCCGCGCTGCGCACCGCCGAGGGGCAGCCGCCGCTGGTGGCGAAACTGCACCTGTACTGGCGCGACGCCAACACCTCCGTCGGCGCGTTCTTCACCAACCTGGTCGGCGTCAACGCCGGCCCCACCCCGGCCGAGCTGACCCAGGCGCTGGTCGCCGTGCTGCGGGTGACCAAGGTGCGCCGGCTTACCGGGGAGCGGACGTACGACACCGAGCTGACCCTCGTCGAGCAGGCGTACGCCCGGCTCGGGCAGCGCGTCGCCGAACGGTTCGAGGCGGCCACCTTCACCGCCGCCATCCAGGCCATCGGCGAGCGGACCCGGGTCGACGTGACCGGGTGGGGCGCCAACCCCGACGGCACGATGACCACCGGCGCCACCGAGGCGGCCGGCGACGAGCGGGTCGCCTTCGGGGCGGGGCTGCTCTACCGCGCCGCGCTGGAACGCATCGGCGGCGCGTTGCAGCAGTCGCTCAACGCGTACGGGCGGGGGATGCTGCTGATCCGCGACGGCACCGTGCACGTCGGGAAGCGGCCGATCCCGTACCCGCAGGGGGAGCCGAAGCCGCTGACCCTCGCCACCGGCCTGCTGGAGTGCACCGAGAACGGCACCCAGGACACCGACCCGTACGCGGCCACCGAGGCCGGCGGCACGGCCGCGCCGCGGCGCAGGGCGTGGACGTTGACCCTCAAGGGCCGCCCCGACCTGAAGCCCGGCGACCTGGTGCGCTTCGATCCGCCGGCGACCGACGAGGCCACCACGCTGGGCAGCGTCGGCGCGGCGCTGCTGGGCTCGTTCGCCGCGCCGTTCGCCCCGTCGACGGGGGAGCTGGGCGCGGGGGCGAAGGTGCTCTACCTCAGCGCGGCCCGGCACACCCTCTCGCGTACCGCCGGGTTCGTCACTGTCGTGCAGGGCGTCGAGGTCACCTCGGGCGCCCAGGCGTGGGACACCTGGAGCGACGCGTCAGGTGTGGCCGCCGCCGAGCCGGCCGGCCCGGCGTCGTCGCCAGGTGTGGCCGCCGCCGAGGCGGTGCGCCGCGCGGCCCGGGCCGCCCGGGGCGAGACGCGCGGTCTGGAGATCGGCGAGGTGCGCGCCGCCGCCACCAACGCCAGCGGCGCGGTCGAGCCGCCCGCGCAGACCGAGACGGTGTGGGAGGGCCTGGTCCGCCCGGACGGCCGGCCCAACGCCGCCCGCCGCCTGCCGGTACGCCGGGAGCAGCCCGCGCCGCTGCCCGGGGTGACCTACCTGACCCCGTTCGCGTGGGGTGGCTGCGGGCTCATCCTGCCCCGCTACCCGGGCACCCGGGTGGCGCTGGCCTACCGCAACGGCGCCCCCGACGACCCGGTCGAGGTGGGCGCGCTCTGGCCCACCGGGCACGCCCCGGTGTCGCAGCCGGGGGACTGGTGGCTGTCGCTGCCGGTCGGGGTGGCCACGAACAGCCGCTCGTCGATCGGCGACACGGTGGTGCCCGCCGACCACGACGGCAAGGTCACGCACGACCTCACCGACGGCGACGGCAACCGGGTCATCGAGCTGGGCGAGCTGACCGTGCGGGTGGGCCGCGCCCAGTTGCAGGGGCGCGGGCAGCGCCCGGCCCGCGCCGACGAGGCCGACAGCATCACCATCGAGCACGCCGCCGGCGGCTCGTCGATCGTCATGAAGCAGGACGGCTCGATCACCATCACCGCCACCCGGATCGACCTGGACGCCGGCGACGGCGCGGTGAACATCAGCGGCGGCACGGTGAGCATCGCCGCCGACGACGTCGACGTCCAGGTCGACAACGCGATGAACGTCCATTGAGGAGAGCGAGATGGCATTCGTGCTCACCACGTCGAGCGACGTGCACTGCCCCAACCAGGGCAAGGTCTCCCCGACCGGGCAGAGCAAGCTCACTGTCGACCACGTCGCGGTGACCCGGCCGGACGGGATCAGCGGAAAGTCGGTGGCCGGGTGCACCATCACCACCAGCAACTCCACCAAGCAGTGCGCCACGGTGACCACGGCTACCGGCGCCGCCGGCAAGCTCAAGGTCGGCGGGGCCGGGGTGGCACTGGACACCCTCAGCGGCGCCACCGACGGCTCCAGCCCCGGCCTGTCGGCCAGCGCCGGGCAGAGCAAGCTGAAGGCGGTCTGAGATGGACCGCACCGAACGCGAACGGCAGGCCGCCCAACGCCGCTACCTCGGCTGGGGCCTCGCCTTCGAACCCACAATGCCCGGCGTCGACCTGGCCCGCGACATCGTCTTCGACGACGGCCCGAACGGCCGGGCGCTGGCCCTCGTCGAAGGAACCGGCAACGTGGCGCAGAGCCTCGCGGTGGCGCTGACCACGCTGCGCGGGTCGAACGTCTTCGACGCCACCTTCGGCTTCGACGGGCTCAACGCCCTCGCCGAGCAGATCGAGCCGAACCTCATCCGCGAGCAGGTCCGCATCGGCATCATCACGCTGCTTGACCGCGACCCCCGCGTCCGCAAGATCGTCGACGTGAACCTCGACGACGGTCGACTCGGCGCGGGCCGTGCCGACGACGCGTCGGCCGCCGCGCTGCGCGCCTCACGCACCCTGCAGGTGCAGGTCCAGTTCGAAACCATCACCGACGACCGGCTCTCGGTGCGCCTCGGGGAGCTGCCCAGTGTCTGACCCGACCCTCCCGGCCGAGCTGGCCGACGTCCTCGCCGTCGACGCCGCCGCGCTGCGGGCCACCGGCTCGACCGGCTTCGGCATCGTCGAGACCGGCTTCGTGCCCAAGTCCTTCGCCCGGCTGCTCGCCGAGAAGCTGGCCACCGCCCGACTGCTCTTCGGCGAGGACGTCGACCTGACCAGCGGCGCGGTGCTGCGCAAGGTCCTCGAACTGGCCGCCCTGGAGGACGCTCGACTGTGGGCGGCGCTCGGCGCGGTCTACGACAACTCCTTCGTCGTGTCGGCGACCGCCGACGCGCTGACCCGACTCGGCGAGGAACTCGGCATCGCCCGGCCGTACCTGCCGGCGCGGGGCACGGTGAAACTGAAGCTGAAGGCGGCGCTGCCCACCGGCCACACCCCGCTCACGCTGCCCCGGGGCGCCCGGCTGTCCACAGCCGGCGGGCACCATGTGGCCCTCGACGAGACAGTGGTGCTCTCCGCCGCCGTCGGCGAGCGCGAACCGGCCGTCGCCGCCTTCTATCCCGGCCCGGCGCACAACCTCGACCCGACGCAGGCCAACCAGAAGATCGACCGCTGGAACCGGGCCGACACCCTGCTTGCCGATCTCGACGACGCCGAGCAGGCCGCCGGCAAGGAGCTGGTCGAGATCACCCACACCGTCGCGCTGACCGGGGGTGAACAGCAGGTCTCCGACGCCCGCTACCGGCAACTGCTGCTGGCCGCGCCCCGCTCGATCTGGACGGCCGAGGCGATCGGCCTGGCCGTGGCCACCGTGCCCGGCGTACGTCAGGTGCAGGTCTTCGACGGCCGGGGCGGGCTGGACCTCAACCAGTCGATCTTCGGCAACTTCAACTTCATCGAGCGGGTCTTCAGCACCGAACGCGATCTGGGCAACCCGTACTACGTCACGGTGCTCGTCGCGCCCACCGCCGCCGCGATCTGGGACGGGCCGGACGGGCTGCACGCCGCCGTCGAGTCGGTCATCGAGGACCTGCGCCCGGTGGGCATCTTCGCCTCGGTGGACCGGGCCGACGAGGTCGGCATCGGCGTCGAGGCGGACCTGGTGATCCGCGGCCTGCCGCTGCCCACCGGCTCGAAGGAGACGGTGAACGCGTCCACCGCCGCCACCGAGCTACGCGCCCGGCTGCACGCGCGGCTGCGCCGCTACGTCGACGAGCTGCCCTTCGGCGAGCCGGTCCGGGCCGCCGAGGTGATCTGGACGCTGATGAACGAGCCGGGCGTCGCCGACGTACGCGGCCTGCGCCTCGTGCGCTTCCCGGCCGACTCGGCGGTGGTGGTGACCGGCAGCGCGCCCACCGGCGACGGCGTGCAGCGGCTGCCGGTCGGCGACAACGCGGTGCTCGCCGCCAACCAGGTGCCCGTCTACGTCGACCGGGACGATCCCCGGCCGTTCCGGATCGTCTGAGCGGGGGCGCGATGACCGACATCCGGGTGCCTGTCGACGGCGCCGACCCGTCCGTCGAACGCAACCTCGTCGACCAGTTGGAGGGCCCCTATCCGGGAACCGTCCGCCGGGTCGTCGTGCCGATCGCGACCACCGGGGCCGCCGCGGTGGACTGGACCAGCCGACACCCTCTGCTCACCGTCGTGCTGCGCGGCGACCTCGTCGAGGAGACCGTCCGGGTGACGGTCACCGTCGACCCGGGCGGCGCGGACGAGCGGGTGCTGCCGCCGGTGGTCTTCGCGCCGTGGTCCGCTGCGGGAGCGTCGGTGCCGGCGTACGCGCCGGACACCGCCGACGAGCCACTTGTCGCGCCGTTCACCGTCGCCGTGACGGCCGAGCGGGCCGTCGACGGTGCGGCCGCCACGGCGCTCACCGGTGCGGCGCTCACCGCAGTGGTCGAGCTGGCCGTCGTCGAGGGCAACCTGGGCCGGCTGCTCTACCTGGTGTCGTACGAGAAGCACCGGCTGCGCCGCGCGGCGCGGGAGGTGCACGCGTACCGGACCCTCGCGCACGCCCGCCGCGACGCGCTGGACCGGATCGGCGCGGACGTCGGGGTGGCCCGGTTCGTCGACGAGCTGGTGCACGAGCCGACCAGCGGCGACGTGTACGCCCGCCGCCTGGCCCCGCCGGCCCGCGAGCCGGACGCCGCGTACGCCCACCGGTTGGGGCTCTACCGGCGGTTCCTGCTGCCCACTCCGGGTGCGATCCGCCGGCTGCTCAACGGCCCCGGCGCGGACACCGACCCGAACGCGGGGCTCTTCGCCGACCTGCCCGGCGGCGCCCGCTTCACGCTGCGCGAGGACGACGACCGGTTCGCGGTGGCGATCCGGCTGGTCGCCGCCGGTGACCCGCAGCACCGCACGAACTTCCTCGCCCAACTGCGCCGCGACCGCCTCGTGCTGCCCGCCAACACCCCGCCGAACAACACCACGCACGCCGCCCGGGCGCTGCCGTCCGGCCGGCTGGCCGAGGTCACGGCGCTGCGCGCCAGCCTGCGGCAGTCGTACGCCTTCGACAGCGGGCACGCCATCGCGCCGCCGCTGGCCGCCGCGCTGGACCGGGCCGGGCGGGTCTGCCGGGCGCTCGGCTCGACGATCGTGTGGCAGGTGACCCGGGCCCAGGACGACACCGGTGGCAGCCGCTACGAGCTGGGTCTCGGCGTGGACGTGAGCTGGCCGACCCCCGCGCAGGCCACCGACCTGCGCAACCGGGTGCTGGACACCGGCCGCGCGGTCACCGGCGACCGGACCGCCGAGGCCCTGATCGCCGCGGCCCGCGCCGCCGGCGTGCCCACGGTCGGGGCCGACGGCGAGGTGGCCTGGCTGTGGCGCGTGTGCGGGGTGCAGACCACGCACCGGATCAGCACCACCAGGATGTACCTGTCGCACCTGCCCACCCGTGGGCTGGCCGTGACCGCGCCGACGACCGCCACGGTCGGTGCCGACGTGGCCGTCGAGGCGCAGTTCCACGCGCCCGGCGACCCGGGTGGCAACGCGCTGCTGCTGGCCGGCCTGACCGCCGCCGCGACGGCCTGGACGGGCGCGGGGGAGCCGGCGTGGACGCCGATGACCGACGCGGCGGCCCGGACCCGGTGGGCGGGCGTACCGACCCGGCCGGCCGGGCA
>NZ_MUZA01000089.1 GCF_021442385.1 Micromonospora sp. MH99 | reverse complement strand
GGCGCTGGGCAGGGGCGGGCAGCGGGCGCTGGGCGGGGTAGCGCAGCGGGCGCTGGGCCGGGTAGTGGCCTGCCCTTCGCGGGGCGGGCAGCGGGCGCTGGGCGGGGCGGCGGCCCGCCCGTAGAATTCGACCACCATGACTGCGACCGACTCACCACGCCAGCGACTGCGGGACACGATCGTGGACGCCGCCCGCGCACGGACCATCGCCGCCGGCTGGGACGCGGTCCGCATGGGCGGCGTGGCCACCACGGCGGGGGTCAGTCGGCAGACCGTCTACAACGAGTTTGGCAGCAAGGCGGGCCTCGCCGAGGCGCTCGCCCGACGCGAGGTCGACCGGTTCGTCGGCGACGTCCGGGAGGCGCTGCTCGCGCACGGTGCCGACGTACGGGCCGGCGCGTACGCCGCGATCGCCCACACCCTCGCCACGGCGGCCGACAACCCGCTGGTCAAGGCCATCCTCACCAGCGCCCGGGGCGGCTCGGACGAACTGCTTCCGTACCTCACCACCAGGGCCGAGGTGGTCCTCACCGAGGCGTCCGGCGCGCTGATCGAGTGGGCCGGCGACCACCTGCCGGGAGCGGACCAGGCAGCGTTGGCATTCGCCGCAGACACGATCGTCCGTCTGGTGGTGAGCCACATCGTGCTCCCCCGATCCCCGATCGACCAGACCGCCACGGCCCTGGCCGACCTGGCCGTGCACCTCTTCGCCGCCGCCGCGACCACCCGCCCGCCCCGCTGACGCTCCCACGTCGTCGTAAGCGGACCGTCGCGCCCGCACGCACCTCCCCGGCCTGCCACGCCCATGCCCCACGCCCCACGCCCCACGCCCCACGCCAAGATCCGCACAACATCAGTGATGTTGCTGCCTCCGGCGAGCGTGAGGCAGCAACATCAGGGAAGTTGCGTGGATCTTCCCTCGTCGCCCCCTCCGCCCGACAAGATCGTGCTCGATCCTGGTTCCAGTGGCATCCCCACAACGCCGAGGCCACTACTTCCTGGATCCAGCACGATCTTGCGGCGGTGCGGCGCGGCCCAGCGCGAGGCGGCCCAGCGCGAGGCGGCCCAGCGCGAGGCGGGTGACGTGACGCGGCGCGACCCAGCTCGGCTGGCGCGGCCGGCGCGGGGTCAGCGCGGCCCAGCGGGGCCGGCGCGGGGTCAGCGGAGGACTCGGCCGCGCAGGATCGTGCGGGACGGGGCACGGACGACGCGGAGGTCGTGGCGGGGGTCTTCGGGGTAGACGGTCAGGTCGGCGAGGCCGCCCTCGACCAGGCCGGGGAAGCCGAGCCACTCCCGGGCGCCCCAGGATGCGGCGGCGAGCACGTCGATCGGTGCCATGCCGGCGCGCTCGTGCAGCAGCAGCATCTCCTCGGCGGCCAGGCCGTGGTCGATGCCACCACCGGCGTCGGTGCCCACGTAGATCGGCACGCCTGCCTCGTGTGCGGCGCGCACCACCTCCGGGAAGCGGTCGCGCAGCGCGAGCATGTGCTCGGCATAGCCGGGGAACTTGGCCCGCGCCTGCTCGGCGATGCCCCCGAAGGTGGCGATGTTGATCATTGTGGGGACCAGCGCGGTGCCCTGACGGGCCATCTCGTCGATCAGGTCGAGGCTCAGCCCGGTGCCGTGCTCCACCGAGTCCACCCCGGCCCGCACCATGATCTCGACGGCCGATTCGGAGAAGGTGTGCACCGCGGCGCGTACCCCGGCGTCGTGCGCGGCCCGTACGGCGGCGGTGAGGGTGTCGGCGTCCCAGGCTGGCGCGAGGTCGCCCACGCCCCGGTCGATCCAGTCGCCGACCAGCTTCACCCAGCCGTTGCCGGCTCGGGCCTGCGCGGCCACCGTCGCGGCCACCTCGGCCGCGCCGACCTCGACGCCGATGTCGCGCAGGTAGCGCTTCGGGGGCGCGACGTGCCGGCCGGCGCGGGCCAGCCGCGGCAGGTCCGGTTCGTCGTCGAGTTCGGGGTACGGGTACGGCGACCCGGCGTCCCGGATCGCCAGCACCCCGGCGTCCCGGTCGACGTGGGCCAGCTCGCGGGCCTGGTCGAGGGACGTGATCGGGGCGCCACCGCGGGCGATGCCGATGTGGCAGTGCGCGTCGACCAGCCCCGGAAGGACGAACCCGCCGTCGACCACCGTCTCCGCACCGGGCACCGGGGTGAAGGTGACCCGGTCGCCGACCAGCCAGAGATCCCGGACCTCGTCGTCGGGGAGCAGCACACCGCGCACATGAAGAGCCATGCGCACAGTCCTACCCGATCAGGCCTCCTCGGCGACGAGCAGGTCGTTCCTCCGAGCGGTCAGGGCCGGCCACGTCCACCGAGACCTCCCACGTCGCCCGCCGTCACCGACACGCGTCAGCGCGGCCCCTTGTCGCCGCCCTTGCCGAGCTTGTTGAAGTCGATCTTCGGGAGCTTGAAGCCGGGCGGGAGGCCCTGGCCGCCCGCGAGGTCGTTCGGGTCCATCCCCGGCGGGAGCTGCGGCATGCCACCCGGGAAACCGCCCGGGAGCCCGGCGCCGGCGCCCGTACGCGGACGACCGCCGCCCTTGGTGCCCTTGCGCTTGTTCTTGGGGGACTTCGTCGCCTTGCGGCGGCCACCACCGGGCAGGCCCATCATGCCGCCCATCTGCTTCATCATCTTCTGCGCGTCGGCGAAGCGGTTGAGCAGCTGGTTGACGTCCATCACGGTGACCCCGGAGCCGTTGGCGATGCGCGCCCGGCGGGAACCGTTGATGATCTTCGGGTTGGTGCGCTCGCCCGGGGTCATCGACCGGATGATCGCGGTGACCCGGTCGAAGTGGCTGTCGTCCAGCTCGGCGAGCTGGTCCTTCATCTGCCCCATGCCCGGCATCATGGCCAGCACGTTGGCGATCGGGCCCATCCGCCGCACCGCGATGAGCTGGTCGAGGAAGTCGTCGAGCGTGAACTGCTCGCCGCCCATCAGCTTGGCGGTCATCTTCTCCTTCTGATCCGAGTCGAAGGCCTGCTCGGCCTGCTCGATCAGAGTGAGGACGTCGCCCATGCCGAGGATCCGGCTGGCCATCCGGTCGGGGTGGAAGACGTCGAAGTCCTCCAGCTTCTCGCCGGTGGACGCGAACAGGATGGGCTGCCCGGTCACCTCGCGCACGGAGAGCGCGGCGCCACCACGGGCGTCGCCGTCGAGCTTGGAGAGCACCACGCCGGTGATGCCGACGCCGTCGCGGAACGCCTCGGCGGTGCGGACGGCGTCCTGACCGACCATCGCGTCGATGACGAAGATGACCTCGTCGGGTGAGACGGCGTCGCGGATGTCGGCGGCCTGCTGCATCATCTCGGCGTCGATGCCGAGTCGGCCGGCGGTGTCGACGATGACGATGTCGCGGGCGGCGCGCTTCGCGTGCTCGATCGAGGCGCGGGCCACCTGCACCGGGTCGCCGGTGCCGTTGCCGGGCTCCGGGGCGTACACCTCGACGCCGGCCCGGCCACCGAGCACCTGGAGCTGCCCGACGGCGTTGGGGCGCTGGAGGTCGGCGGCGACCAGCAGCGGCTGGTGTCCCTGGCCCTTGAGCCAGCGGGCCAGCTTGCCGGCGAGGGTGGTCTTACCGGAACCCTGGAGGCCGGCCAGCATGATCACCGTGGGCGGCTGCTTGGCGAACTGGAGCCGCCGACCCTCGCCGCCGAGCACGTTGATCAGCTCTTCGTTGACGATCTTGATGATCTGCTGGGCCGGGTTGAGCGCCTGGGAGACCTCGGCGCTGCGAGCCCGCTCCTTGACGGCCGCGATGAAGCCCTTGACCACCGGCAGCGCGACGTCCGCCTCCAGCAGCGCGAGGCGGATCTCGCGCGCGGTGGCGTCGATGTCGGCGTCGGTGAGCCGTCCCTTGCCGCGGAGCTTGGTGAAGATCCCGGACAGGCGGTCACTCAAGGTGTCAAACACGCGAACATCCCGTTTGTCAGTGTTCCGGCGGGCACAACGCGGCCGGCACTGCGGAGTCCGGCCACCGCTAGGGTAGCCGCCCCGCCGCACGACCGCTGGCGGCCCGGCCTCACCCCGAGACCAAGCCCGATTGGTACGCGAAGACGACGAGCTGGGCCCGGTCCCGGGCTCCCAGCTTGCCCATGGCCCGGCTGACGTGGGTCCGCGCGGTCGCTGGGCTCACCACCAGCCGGGCGGCGATCTCCTCGTTGTTCAGGCCCTCCCCGACCAGGCCGACGACCTGGCGTTCCCGGTCGGTGAGGGTGTCCAGCCGCGGGTGCGGCCGGGGTGCCCTCGACGGCCGGGTGGCGAACTCCCGCACCACCCGCCGGGTCACCGACGGCGACAGCAGCGCCTCCCCCTCGGCGACCAGGCGGATGGCGCGCAGCAGCTCCGGCGGCCGGGTGTCCTTGGTGAGGAACCCGCTCGCGCCGTGCCGCAGCGCGTCGAAGACGTACTCGTCCAGCTCGAAGGTGGTGAGCACCACCACGCGCGTGCCGGTCAGCTCGGGGTCGGCGACGATCCGGCGGGTCGCCTCGATCCCGTCGATGCCCGGCATCCGGATGTCCATCAGCACCACGTCCGGCCGCACCTGGCGGGCCAGCTCCACCGCCCGCAGCCCGTCGGCCGCCTCTCCGGCGAGCGCAAGGTCGTCCTCGCTCTCCACCAGCGCGCGCAGCCCGAGTCGGACCAGGTCCTGGTCGTCGGCGATCAGCACCCGGATCACGCGGGCGGCTCCACGGGCAGCCGGGCCCAGACGCGGAACCCGCCCGCTGGACGCGGTCCCACGGTCAGCCGCCCGCCCAACGCCGTCACGCGCTCCCGCATGCCGGCCAGCCCGTGCCCGCCGGACTGGCCGTCGACCGGTTCGGGGCCGCCAGCATCGCCGGCCGCGTCGCGCCAGCCGGGAACGCCGACGCCCTGGTCGGTGACCTCGACGGTCACCTCGTCGGCCTGGTAGCCCACGGTCACCTCGGCACGCGCCACCCCGGCGTGCCGCAGCACGTTCGTCAACGCTTCCTGCACCACCCGGTACGCGGCCAGGTCCACCGCCGCCGGCACCTCCCTCGGGTCACCGTCCAGGCGCAGGTCGACGGCGAGGCCGGCGCCCGCCAGGCGGTCGCGCAGCGCGGGGAGCCGCGCCAGACCGGGCACGGGTTCCCGCTCCGCGCCCCGCCGCACCGCGCCCAACGTGACCCGAAGCTCGTCCAGCGCCTCCCGGCTGGTACGGCTGATCGCGGTCAGCGCGATCTCCGCCTGCTCCGGCCGTTTCGGCAGCAGGTGCAGGGCGATCTCCGCCTGCATGCTGATCGCGGCCAGCCCGTGCCCCACCACGTCGTGTACCTCCTGGGCGATGCGCAGCCGCTCCTCGTCGGCCTGCCGCCGACCCTGCTCGGCACGCTCACGGGCCTCCTCGGCTCGGATCCGGGCGGCCGCCTCCCGGCTGACCCGCACCACTACACCCACCGCGAACGGTACGACCACCCAGGCCGACGCCGGCAGCACTCCGAACCAACCCGGCGCCGGCCCCCGACTGACGAAGACGTGCGCCACCAGCAGGACGAACGCGCCACCGGCGGCGAGCGCCGCCGGACGCACCGGCAGTCGCACCGCCACGGTGTACACCGCGAGCAGGAACGCGAGCAGAATCGGCCCGTACGGATAGCCGAGTACCAGGTACGTCGAGGTGGCCACGGTGACCACGGCGAGGGTCGCCACCGGGGCTCGCCGCCGGAGCAGCAGGGCGAGCGCAGCGACCACGATCAGTGCCCGACAGACGACATCCACCGGCCGGGACCCGGGTTGGTTGTCCCCGGCCAGACCGGTGGCGAGCAACCCGAACACGAGCAGCGCCAGGGCGAGAGGGGCGTCGGCCGCCGCCCCCTGCCACCTGGTCTCTCGCATGGTCGTCATTCTGCCTTCGGCGACCCCACCAGGCGTGCGTCCGGGAGCGGCATCGCAGCTACGTCCCGGGACGTACCCACGACCTCACCCCGCTTACGCCAACCCGGCCCTAGCCGCGGACATGCCCTCCTCACCGACGACGCACAGATGCCGACGGCCGCCGACGAAGACGCCGACGGCGGTGGCGCGACGACGGCGCAGCCGTCTGAGGGACCGGCGGTGTCTGAGGGCGCGGTGTCTGGCGGTCGGGGTCTGGCGGCGGGCACCGCAGTAAGCGTGATGACTCTGAGGCATCTTGATGCCACTGAGTCATCAGCCGCGCAGAAGCAGATGCGGGCCGCGAGCGTCCCCGAGGCTCCGAAAGGGCCCCCGCCGACGACCGGGAGGCCCCGACGACCGGCGCAGGCCCCCGACGACCGGCGCAGGCCCACGACCGCCGGCGCAGGCTGCCCACGACGGCCGGCGTGGGCGAGCGCTGGCGACGCTGGCCGCTGCACGGCGACGCCCGCTGATCAGACGGCGGCGAGGACGGCGGCCTCCAGGCGGGCCCGGGTGGCGTCGTCGGGCCAGCCACCCACCAGGTAGAAGGCGTCGACCACGTCCGCGCCGAGGGTGGAGATGGCGCGGCGCGGACCAGGGCTCCCGCCTCGTCGAGCGCGCAGGCGACCCGGTAGAGCAGCCCGGCGGCGTCGGCCGCGCGCAGTTCGAGCAGCACGGCGTCGGTGGCGGCCTCACGGTGCCAGACGACCCGGGGAGCGGCGCCGCTGCCCCGGGCGGCGAGCGCACGGCCGCGCAGCCGTTGGGTGACGGACACGTCGCCGGCGACCGCCCGGCGCAGGTCGGCGCGCAGCGGGACGGGATCGGCCGGCAGGCCGTAGCGGGGTTGCACGCGGCACTCGACCAGGGCCCGGCCGTCGACCACCGAGGCGTCGGCGGAGAGCACCTCCAGCCGGTGCAGGGCGAGGCAGCCGGCCACCGTGGCGAGCAGTCCGCGCCGGTCGGCGGCGGCCACCGCCACCCGGTCCCCGGTGAGGTGCACGACCGGCAACGGCCCGGCCAGTAGCGCCGGATCCGGCGCGGGTGGCTCGGGCAGCACGCCGGTGTCCAGGGCGGTGCGGACGCGGGCGACCAGTTCGGCGACCAGTCGTCCCTTCCAGTCCGACCAGGCGGCCGGGCCGGTGGCCGCGGCGTCCGCGCGGACCAGCGCGTGCAGCAGGTCGAGCGTGCCGGTGTCGCCCACCGCCTCGGCTACCGACGCGATCGTGACCGGGTCGGCGAGGTCCCGGCGGGTGGCCACGTCGGGCAGGAGCAGGTGCAGCCGGACCAGCGTGCCGATCAGCTCGACCTCCGCGGCCGGCAGCCCGACCCGGGTCGCCACCGTCTCGGCGAGCGGCACCCCGACGGTGCTGTGGTCACCGGGCAGGCCCTTGCCGATGTCGTGCAGCAGGGCGCCGAGCAGCAGCAGGTCGGGGCGGTCCACCTCGCGGGCGTGCCGGCTGGCCTCGTGGGCGGCCTGCACGAGATGCCGGTCCAGGGTGTAGCGGTGCACCGGGTTGTGCTGGGGCAGGCTGCGCAGCCTGGTCCACTCGGGCAGCCAGCCGTCCACCAGCCCGTACCTGTCGCAGGTCTCCCAGGCTGGCACCAGGCCGGGACCGGCGCCCAGCAGCGTGGTCAGCGCGGCCCGGGCCTCGGGCGGCCAGGGCGAGGGCAGCGGGGGGCAGTACGCCGCCAGCCACTCGCAGGTGGCCCGCGCGATCGGCAAGCGGGTGGTGGCCGCCGCGGCGGCGACCCGCAGCGACAGGCTCGGGTCGGGGCGCGCGCCGATCGCCGTACGGGCCAGCACCAGCTCGCCGTCGTGCTCGACCACGTCCCGGGCCACGGGCCGGCGGACGGGACTGCCGTTCCCGCCCCGGGAGCGGCCGGAGCGCAGCCGGTCGGCGGCGCGGAAGGCGTCGTCGAGGGCGTGGCTGACCGTGCGCGCGTCCCCGGCCACCCGACGCAGGAGGGCGTCGCCGTCCTCCAGAGCGAGCAGCGCGGCGACGCCGTCGCGTTCCTGGGCGACCAGCCGGTCGACCCGGCGACCGACCTGCTGGTGCAGGGCGTCGCGGGTGTCCAGCAGGCGCAGGTGGGCGGCGCGGACGGCGGGGCGTAGCGCGTCGGTGATCCCGGCGGCGGAGATGGCGCGCAACAGCCCCACGTCGCGCAGGCCGCCGGCGGCCTCCTTCAGGTCGCCTTCGAGGAGGAAGGCCAGCTCGCCGTGCGCCTGCCAGCGGGCGGCGGTGACCTCCCGCAGGCCCGGCAGCTGACGGACGGCGGTACGCCGCCAGTGATCGGCGGCGGTGCGGATCAGGGCGTCGGCGAGCGCCTGGTCGCCGACCACCAGGCGGGCGTCGAGCAGCCCGAGGGCGACCTTGACGTCGTCCTGGGCCACCGACAGCGCCTCGGAGACGGTCCGCACCGAGTGGTCCAGGCGCAGGCCGGCGTCCCAGATCGGGTACCAGACCGAGGCGGCCAGTTCGTCGGTGCCGGGCACCCCGGCGTGCAGCAGCACCAGGTCGAGGTCGCCGTAGGGGGCGCACTGCCGCCGCCCCAACCCGCCGACCGCCATCAGCGCGACCCCGTCGCGCGCGGGCAGCAACCCGCGCAGAAACTCGTCGTACGCGGCCGCGCGCGCCCGGCGGGCGGGCTCCCCGATCCCCCCGGGTACGCCGACGACCTCGTTGATCAAGAGGTTCGCGTCGCCGTTCCCGGCGTGCCCTGACGCGTTCTTCCTGATCAACGAGGTCATGTCGTCGTGGCCCGGATCAGAGGGCGTCGAGGCCGCGTTCGCCGGTACGCACCCGGACGACCTCCTCGACACCGGTGACCCACACCTTGCCGTCGCCGATCTTGCCCGTACGGGCGGCGCCGACGATGGCGTCCACGATCTTTTCCACGTCGATCTCGTCGGTGAGCACCTCGACCCGGATCTTGGGCAGGAACTCGACCGTGTACTCGGCACCCCGGTAGACCTCCGTGTGCCCCTTCTGCCGTCCGTACCCCTGAACCTCGCTGACGGTCAGCCCGGCCACGCCCAGGGCGTGCAGAGCCTCCTTCACCGCGTCCAGCTGGTACGGCTTGATGACCGCGGTCACCAGCTTCATGTCCAACCCCTCCATCTAAGGAACGTTAACCGGCGACCTTGGCGCTGACCGGCTCGGTGGACTCCGCCTCCGGCGCGGCGCCGCTCGGCGCTGCGCCACCAGGGGTGCCGATGCCGGCCATCGCGAACGCGCTGCCCGTGCCGCCGCCGGCCGGGGACAGGTCGTAGCTGCTCTCGGCGTGCTCGGCGATGTCGATGCCCTCGACCTCGGCCTCACCCTTGACGCGGAAGCCGATCGTCTTCTCGATGACGAAGGCGAGCACCCAGGCGATGCCGAACGACCAGGCGGTGACGATCAGGCCGGCGAGGGCCTGCCGACCGAGCTGGGTCGCGCCGCCGCCGTAGAAGAGGCCGTCGGAGGCGCCCACCACGTCGCTGATCGCGGCGTTTACCGAGTTGGTGGCGAACAGGCCGAGCCAGAGCGACCCGATCCAGCCACCGACGAAGTGCACGCCGACCACGTCGAGGGAGTCGTCGTAGCCGAGCCGGTACTTGAGGCTGACCGCGAGCGCGCACACGACCCCGGCGACGATGCCGAGCAGGACGGACGCCCACGGGGCGATGAAACCACAGGCCGGGGTGATCGCGACCAGGCCGGCGACCGCGCCGGACGACGCGCCGACCATTGTCGGCTTGCGGTCCTTGACCCACTCGACAGCGATCCAGCCGAGCACCGCGGCGGCGGTGGCGAGCTGCGTGTTGATGAAGGCGAGACCGGCGACCGAGTCGACGGTCAGCTCCGAGCCGGCGTTGAACCCGAACCACCCGAACCACAGCAGACCGGCGCCGAGCGCGACCAGCGGGATGTTGTGCGGCTTCATGCCCTCGCGGGGCCAGCCGAGCCGCTTGCCGAGCACCAGCGCCACGGCCAGGGCCGCCGCACCGGCGTTGATGTGCACCGCGGTGCCACCGGCGAAGTCCAGCGCGTGGATGTCACCGCCGATGATGCCGCCGCCCCACACCCAGTGGGCGACCGGGAAGTAGACGAGCGTGGCCCAGCCGAACGCGAACAGCAGCCAGCCGGCGAACTTGGCCCGGTCGGCGATGGCGCCGCTGATCAGCGCGACGGTGATCACCGCGAAGACCATCTGGAAGGCCATGAACACGTAGAGCGGAATCCCGATGCCGCTGGGGTTTTCCGTCGTGGCGCCCCACAGGTCGGTCTCGGCGAGGAACGTCTTGGTGCCGAGGTACGCGCCCGGGTCACCCCAGAAGCCGTTCACGTCGGTCCCGAAGGCGACGCTGAAGCCGTAGAACCACCACAGAACAGAGATGAGCCCGATGGCCGAGAAGCTCATCATCATCATGTTGAGTACGCCCTTGGCCCGGTTGAGGCCGCCGTAGAACAGCGCCAGTCCGGGGGTCATGAGCAGCACGAGCGCGGTCGAAACCAGCAGCCACGTGGTATTGGCGCCGTCGATCGTCGGTGCTTCAGGCACGCTGGCCTCCTAAAAGGTGAAGTCCTCCTTCGCGGCTTTCCGGGGCAGCGTCGCCCGTAGGCCGGTTGCGCGGAAGCCTCGCGGCCGGCTGTTTCACCCAGGGTCCCGTGCGGGTTTCCGTTTCGTGACGGGTTGTTTCGTACGTGTCACGGAGTCCGCACAGTACGCGGCATGGACGGTGGTGGATCGCCCGGACGGCGGGCGTCGATGGCTGACCGGTCAGCCCCATCGACCGGCCCGCTCACCGGGACCGGCCGAGCAGCGCCGGATCGGCGCTCAGCGGAGGGCGTTCTCCAGGGCGTGCCGCTCGTAGTCGAGCAGCCGCAGGTCGCGCATCGGCCGCCGCAGGTGCCCCTTGTGCACGATCCGCACGAACGCCGGCTCACCGGCGGCGGCCATCCGGCGGATGCCCTCGACGTGGTCGACGATCCGCTTGCGGATGGTGCGGATCAGCCGGTGCCGGTCGCGCGGGATCAACCCGTACGCGTCGGCAAAGAGGCGCAGCCGGCGCGGCCGGTCGGGATGCTTCCAGCCCAGGGTGATCGAGTCCCGGTCGGCGAAGATCGGCACCCACGTCCAGGCGGCGTACGCCACGTCGTAGATGCGGGCGCCGGGCGAGGCGAGGTCGAAGTCGATCAGCCCGAGTGTGCCGTCGGGCCGCCAGATGACGTTGTGCGGCGCGGCGTCGTGGTGGCAGATCACCTCGGTGTCCGGCGGCGGCGGCCCGAACGAGCGCCAGACCGCCCCCGGCGGCGGGGCGAAGCCGTACTGCGCGTCGTGAAACATCCGCAGCATGGTCGCGACGGTGACCAGCGCCTCGTCGGTCACCCAGTGCGGGGCGAGGGGGTATTCCCCGCACTCCCCCTCCAGGTACGACAGCACCTCCCGGTTGCGCTCGTCCATCCCGAGCGCCCGGGGTGCGCCGGTGAACCCGACGTACTCCAGGTGGCGCAGCAGGGCGTGCACGGACGGGGTCCACGGCCCGGCGTTACGACGGACCGTGTCACCGACCCGGACGACGGTGCTCACGTTGCCGCCGTGCAGCGGGATCTCCTGCGAAGTCACGTACGGTCTCCCGAGGCGCTGCGAAGGGTGGCCGGGGTCGCGCCAGCCCGCGTACGCGCGATCGTCAGTGGTCACCCGAGACTACGCGTCCCGTGCGGCCGGCTCGGTGCCCAGCAGCGCGTCGACGAACTGCGCCGGGTCGAACGGAGCGAGATCGTCCTTGCCCTCACCGAGGCCGACGAGCTTGACCGGGATGCCGAGTTTGCGCTGCACGGCGATCACGATGCCGCCCTTCGCGGTGCCGTCGAGCTTGGTCAGCACCACGCCTGTCACGTTGACGACCTCGGTGAAGACCCGGGCCTGCTCCAGACCGTTCTGGCCGGTCGTGGCGTCGAGGATGAGCAGCGTCTCGTCGATGGGCCCCTGCTTCTCCACCACGCGCTTGACCTTGCCCAGCTCGTCCATCAGGCCGATCTTGTTCTGCAGGCGGCCGGCGGTGTCGATGAGCACGGTGTCCACGCCGGTGTCGATACCTCGGCGGACCGCGTCGAACGCCACGCTGGCCGGGTCGGCCGCCTCCGGGCCGCGGACGGTCTCGGCACCGACCCGTTCGCCCCAGGTCTGCAGCTGGTCGGCGGCGGCGGCCCGGAAGGTGTCGGCGGCGCCCAGCAGGACGGTCCGGCCGTCGGCGACCAGCACCCGGGCGATCTTGCCGCAGGTGGTGGTCTTGCCGGCGCCGTTGACGCCGACGACCAGCACGACCGCCGGCACGCCGTCCTTCGGGGCGGTGCGCAGCGAACGGTCCATGCTCGGGTCGAGGGCGTTGACCAGCTCGGCGGCGAGCAGCGCGCGCAGCTCACCGGCCGAGCGGGTGCCCAGCACGCGGGTCTGCTCGCGCAGCCGGTCGACGATGTCGCGGGTCGCGTCGACGCCGACGTCGGCGGTGATCAGGCTGTCCTCGATCTCCTCCCAGACGTCCTCGTCGAGGTGGTCGCGGGCGAGCAGGCCGAGCAGGCCCTTGCCGAAGACGTTCTGCGAACGCGACAGCCGGGAGCGAAGTCGGACGAGGCGGCCGGCGGTCGGCTCGGGCACCTCCACGGCCGGGGCGGGCGCCTCGATGACCGGTGGGGGCTCGACCAGGACACCGGTGGACAGATCGGACTCCGGGGCCTCGACCGGCGGGCCGGCGAGATCCTCCTCGGCGCGGGTGTCGACCTCGGTGCGCGCAAGCGGGGGCTCGGGCCGCCGCCGCAAGCGCGGCACGACCAGCCCGACTGTGCCGGCGATCAGCACACCGAGCAGGACCAGAGCGAGGACGAGATATTCGGCCATGCCGGAATCCTGTCAGATGCCGGCGACGGCGTCCCAGCCACCGCACCCGGCCGGTCTCACGAACCGGCGGTAGGCTCGCCGCATGCCCGCCGCACACCTCCTGATCGGCCCACTTCTGCGGCGAGTGGTCGACACCCGGGCGACGATCTGGGTGGAGACCGCCGCGCCCGCCGTGGTCACCGTTCGCACGGCCGACGGCGCCACCGGCACCGCACCCACCTTCTCGGCGTACGACCACCACTACGCCCTCGTCGTGGTGGAGGGGCTCACCCCGGACAGCGCGACGACCTACGAGGTGCTGGTCGACGACGAGCTGGTCTGGCCGGTGGAGAGCAGCGGCTTTCCACCCAGCGTGATCCGCACCCGTGCGGTCGACGACCGGGACCAGCCGGTCAGTCTGATCTTCGGCTCCTGTCGGGAGACCACCCAGCACGCCACCACCCGCAAGCTCCCGCCGGACGCCCTGGACGCGTACGCCCGGCGGCTGATGGCCGACCCCGAGTCGAACCCGCTGCCCGACCTGCTGGTCCTCCTCGGTGACCAGGTGTACGCCGACGAGACCTCGCCGACCGTGCGCCGGCTGCTGCGCCGGCGCCGGCGGCGGCCCAAGGGCGCTCCGGCCGACCAGGTGGTGAGCTTCGACGAGTACACCAAGCTGTATCTGGAGTCGTGGCGCGATCCGGAGATCCGCTGGCTGCTCTCGACAGTGCCGAGCGTGATGATCTTCGACGACCACGAGATCATCGACGACTGGAACACGTCCGCGTCGTGGCGTGCCGAGATGCGTGAGCAACCGTGGTGGGCCGAGCGGATCGGCAGCGGGCTGGCCTCGTACTGGGTCTACCAGCACCTGGGCAACCTCTCCCCGGACGAGATCGCCGCCGACCCGGTCTTCGCCAAGGTCGCCGCCGCGGAGGACGCCACCGGCGTGCTGCGCGAGTTCGGGCACCGGGTCGACAAGGAGTCCGACCTGGCGCACGACACCGAGCGCTGGCGCGCGGTGCAGTACCAGTGGAGTTACGCGATCGACCTGGGGCGCACCCGGCTGGTCATGCTCGACAACCGGTGCAGTCGGGTGCTCGAGCCGGGCAGCCGGGCGATGCTGCCGCCGGGTGAGTGGTCGTGGTTCCTCGACCAGGCGCACGGCGTCTACGACCACCTGGTGGTGGGCGCCTCGTTGCCCTGGCTGCTGCCCCAGGGCATCCATCACATCGAGGCGTGGAACGAGAAGCTGGCCGACTCGCGCCGGCCGTGGGTGGCCCGCGGGGCCGAGAAGCTGCGCCGGGCCCTCGACCTGGAGCACTGGGCGGCGTTCCGGCGTTCGTTCGAGGCCCTCGGGGAGACGTTCGCCCGGATCGGCACCGGCACCCCGAGACAGTCCGGCGCCCGGGTCGGCGCCGGGCCGGCGTACGCCCCACCGGCGTCGATCAGCGTGCTCTCCGGTGACGTGCACCACTCGTACGTGGCCCGGGCCCGGTTCGCCGATCCCGCGGTGGTGACCCCGGTGCACCAGCTCACCTGCTCACCGATCCACAACCAGGTGCCGGCCGGCATCCGTCCGCTGATGCGGCTGGGCTGGTCGTCCGGGCCGGCGGGCGCCACCCGGGCGCTGGCCCGCTCGGCGGGTGTCCGACGCCCGGGGGTGCGCTGGCGCAAGCTGGCCGGTCCGTACTTCGGCAATGCCGTCGCCACCCTTACCCACCGGGGTCGGCGGGCCGAGGTGATGATCGAGGGCACCACGAGCGACGGGCACCTGCGTCAGGTGATGAGCCGCCGCCTCTCCGGCGACGACTGACCGGGCCTCGCCGTACTCTCTTCCCCGTGGACGAGCACCTGCCGGAGCCGATCCGGGCTGTCGAGCACGAGCTGACCGCGTTGCTGCGCCGGGGACGGGCGGTTTCGTGGGAAATCGCCCGGGAGGTGCACCCGACCCTCGAACCGAACACGTACGGGCTGCTGCTCTGGTTACGGCGCAGTGGATCGATCCGGTTGACCGAGTTGGCGGCGCGGCTCGGCGTAGGCAAGGGGACGCTGAGCCGGCAGATCAACGGGCTGGAGGCGCTCGGTCTGGTGCACCGCGACCCCGACCCGAGTGACCGGCGGGCGGCGCAGATCAGCCTCACCGAGGAGGGCCAGCGCCGGTTCGACGTCGCCCGGTCCGCCCGTCTGGGCGAGTTCCTGCGTGCTCTGGACGACTGGCCGGCCCGGGACGTGGAGGAGTTCGCCCGGCTGCTCGGTCGGTTCAACGAATCCTGGAGATGATCTCCGACGACGGGGAATGCAGTCGCCGCCCGCCCAGTTGTTGCTTGAGGCAACCAAACGTACGGTTGCCTCAGGCAACTCCCAGGCGGGGACCGCCCTGCGGCCCGCCCACCATCTCTACTCCGCTCGGAGGCAGTAAACGATGAGCCAGGCGACAGCGTCACGGGCGCCCGCCGTCGACATGACCCACCGGCAGATCCTGGAGGCTCTCTCCGGCCTGCTGCTGGGCATGTTCGTAGCGATTCTCTCCTCCACGGTCGTCTCGAACGCGCTGCCGCGCATCATCACCGAGTTGCACGGCGGCCAGTCCGCGTACACCTGGGTGGTCACGTCGGCTCTGCTCGCGACGACCGCGACCACCCCCATCTGGGGCAAACTCGCCGACCTGACCAGTAAGAAGACACTGGTCCAGCTCTCCCTGGCGATCTACGTCCTCGGCTCGGTGCTGGCCGGCGCCGCGCAGGGCACCGGCGAACTGATCGCGTGCCGGGTGCTCCAGGGCGTCGGCGCCGGCGGCCTCACCGCCCTGGCCCAGGTGATCATGGCGACGATGATCGCGCCGCGCGAGCGGGGCCGCTACAGCGGCTACCTCGGCGCCGTGATGGCCGTCGGCACCATCGGCGGACCGCTGATCGGCGGCGTCATCGTCGACACCTCGTGGCTCGGCTGGCGCTGGTGCTTCTACGTCGGCGTGCCGTTCGCCATCGCCGCGCTGGTGGTGCTCCAGAAGACCCTGAAACTGCCGGTGGTCAAGCGCAAGGCGCAGATCGACTGGTGGGGCGCCACCCTGATCACCGCGGCCGTGTCGGTGCTGCTGATCTGGGTCTCCCTCGCCGGCGACCAGTTCGCCTGGGCCTCCTGGCAGACAGTCGTCATGGTCCTCGGCGCTCTGCTCCTCGGCGCGCTCGCCGTCCGGGTCGAGACCCGGGCAGCCGAGCCGATGATCCCGCCGCGGCTGTTCCGCAACCGCACGATCAGCCTCGCCGTCGTCGCCAGCATCGCGGTGGGCGTGGGCATGTTCGGCGCGTCGATCTTCCTCGGCCAGTACTTCCAGATCAGCCGGGGCGAGAGCCCGACCATGTCCGGCCTGATGACCCTGCCGATGATCCTCGGCCTGCTGGTCGCCTCGACGGTGGGTGGACGCATCATCACGAGGACCGGCCGCTGGAAGCGGTTCCTGGTGCTCGGCTCGGCGCTGCTCACCGTCGGCTTCGCGCTCATGGGCACGCTGCGCGCGGACACCAGCTTCACCCTGCTCAGCGTCTACATGGTGCTGATCGGCGTCGGCCTGGGCCTGACCATGCAGAACCTCGTCCTCGCCGTGCAGAACACCGTCGGCCCGCACGAGCTGGGTGCCGCCAGCTCGGTGGTGGCGTTCTTCCGCAGTCTGGGCGGCGCGATCGGCGTCTCGGCCCTCGGCGCGGTGCTCGCCCACAAGGTCAAGGACTACACCGCAGACGGGCTGTCCCAGCTCGGCATCCGGGCGTCCAGCTCCGGCAGCGGCGGTACCCTGCCCGACGTGCACACCCTGCCCGGTCCGCTGCGCGCGGTGGTGGAGGGCGCGTACGGCCACGGCGCCGGCGACATCTTCCTGGCCGCCGCTCCCTTCGCACTGATCGCGCTGATCGCCGTGAGTTTCATCAAGGAAGTGCCGCTGCGGCAGCACAACGGCAGCCCGGTTTCCGCTGCGGCCGACGGGGAATCGAACCTCGTCTCCGGCGCGGTCCGGACCGGCGAGCAGAGGTGAGGTAGAACCATGAGCGTGGGAGCGCCGGACCGCGAGGAGTACGGCCCTCGGATCAGCCCGCTGCCCTTCGAACGGGGCACGGACGGCCCGCGGGTGGTCATGGTGGGGGTGGACGGCACCCGTACCTCCGCGCGGGCCGGCGCCTACGCCGCCGGGCTGGCCCGCCGGCAGGGCGCCGCCCTGGTGGTGGTCTTCGTCAGCTCGGCGAGCGGGCTCACCGCGCTGGTGCCCGGCATGGACGCCGGCGCGGTCCAGCGCACCTACGACGAGTTGGCCGACGAGCTGCGCCGCGAGTGCCGGCGTGGGGCCGAGCAGTTGGGCATCCCGGTGACCTTCCTGTGCCGGCGCGGCGACGCGTTCGCCGAGCTGTGCGCGGCGGCCGACGAGTTCCAGGCCGACATGGTGGTCGTGGGTGCGTCCGAGCAGGCCGGTCACCGGCTGGTCGGCTCGGTCGCCACCCGGCTGGTCCGCAAGGGTCACTGGCCCGTCGTCGTGGTGCCCTGATTAACCCGTCGCGGACCGTCAGGGGTGCCGGGCAGGATGCCCGCCATGACGTGGACAGCACCGGAGATCACCCGGACCCCCGAACCGTACGTCGGCGACGAGCGCACCATGCTCGACGGCTGGCTCGACTACCACCGGCAGACGCTGCTGCTCAAGTGCGCCGGCCTGACCGGGGAGCAGTTGCGCACGCCGAGCGTGCAACCCTCCGGCCTGACCCTGCTCGGCCTGGTCCGACATCTCGCCGAGGTGGAGGCCTGGTGGTTCCGGGAGAACTTCGCCGGCCAGCCTGTCGACTACCCGTACTTCACGCCGGAGACGCCGGACGCCGACCACGACGTCAGCGCCGCGGACGCCGAGGCGGACTTCGCCACCTTCCACCGGGAGGTGGCGCTGGCCCGCGAGGCCGCGGCCGGCCGTTCCCTGGACGAAACCTTCGTCGAGGTCAGCGGGAAGAAGCGCACCTTCAACCTGCGCTGGGTGTACGTGCACATGATCGAGGAGTACGCCCGGCACAACGGCCACGCCGACCTGATCCGGGAACGCATCGACGGCACCACCGGCGAGTGAACCCGTTCGGCGGACAACGCCCACCGAACGGCTGCCCGCCGGCGCCGATCCTCCATCATTGACGATCTTCTGCAACGCGCCGCAGACCTGAATCGTCATCCTGCCGAACGGGTTGTGGCCGGATCCGTTCCCGCCACCGACGCCCCCTCTACGGCCGCGGCGCGGATCACCGGGCCGCGTACACGGGGAGCGGGACCATGGTTGGCAGAGGCGAGATCAGGCACACCCGGAGAGCGACGCTGGGCATGCTCGGGGCGGTCGGGGCGGTGATACTGGACTCGGGCTGTCAGGTCCGCCCGCCGGCCGCCACCGCCCCGCGTGTCGACCCCAACTACGTGGGTGATCCGACCGGCCCGGGCCCGGCCACCTCGCTGCTGCGCGCCGCCGGGTCGCCGCCAGTCGTCGTGGAGAACGCCCGGCCGGGCGCCAGCGGATTCCGCCTGACCGGGCACCGGTTCGCCACGGACAGGGGCGGCGAGATCGCCGGCTACGTCCACGCGACCAGCGTCGCGCCCGGCGAGGAACTGCGGTTCCAGGTCTCGGTCGCCCGACCTCAGCGGTACCGGATCACCATCTTCCGGGTCGGCCACTACGACGGTCGCGGAGCCCGGCAGGTGGCGGTCAGCCAGTGGCTGGACGGGTCTCCCCAGGCCGCACCGACGGTCGACCCAGCGACCGGCGCGGTGCGATGCGGGTGGCGCACGCAGTGGCGTCCGACCGTGGCACCGGACTGGACGAGCGGGCTCTACCTGGCACTGCTCGCCAGCGCCACCGGCCATCACCAGTGGATCCCGTTCGTGGTACGCGACCCTGGGCGCGCCCGCGCTGCTCTCGTTGTCCTGCCCACCAGCACCTGGCAGGCGTACAACTGCTGGCCGGAGGACGGGCGGACGGGGGCCAGCCTCTACTACGGCTTCGACAGCGCGGGGCAGATCACCACGAAGCACCGGGCCCGGGCGGTCAGCCACGACCGGCCGTACGCCGGCAACGGCGTCCCGGCGCTCGCCGACCACGACATCGGGTTCGTTCAGTGGGTGGAAGGTCAGGGAATCGACGTGGCATACGCCACCAGCGAGGACCTGCACACCGGGCGGGTGGACCCGGCCCGTCACCGGGCGGTCGTCTTCCCGGGACACGACGAGTACTGGTCGACACCTATGCGCGAGGCGGTCGTCACGGCCCGCGACGGCGGCACCAGCCTGGTCTTCCTCGGCGCCAACAACTGCTACTGGCGGATCGGTTACGGCGCGGACGATCACGACGACCGCTTGGTCCGGTGCGCCAAGGAGAAGACGCCGGCGTCCGGCCCGCTACCGCTCGGCATCATGTGGCGGTCGGCGGGCCACGCGGAGCAGCAGTTCATCGGGGCGCAGTACGTCAGCGTGGTGGACGGCTACGCCCCGCTGGTGGTCCGCGGCAGCCGACACTGGTTCTGGGCGGGCACGGGCGTCCGGGACGGCGACCTGATTCCCGAGGTCGTGTGGGGCGAGGCCGACCAGTGCATGCCCGGCTTCGCCGAGCCCCCGGCGGCGGAACGCACTCTGCTGGCCGAATCACCCTTCCGGCGCGACGGCGCACCCCAGCGGCAGCAGAGCCAGCTCTACCGGACCACGTCCGGGGCCTGGGTGTTCGCCGCTGGCTCGCTGGGCTGGACTCGTGCGCTCGCCGACCCGCGACTGGCCCGGGCCACCGTCAACCTGCTGAGGCGGGTGGTCACCGGTGAAGCGCGCACCTCGACGTAGTGACGCCGACGCTCAAGGGCGGCTCGGAGCCCGGCTCGAGCAGATGCTCGGGTGATCCACCCGGCTCAGTACGCGAGCGCGGCCCGCAGGTAGCGCAGGTCGGCGTGACCGCCCCAGCGGTGCGCCGACAGCCCGGCGGACCGGGCGCCCCGCACGGCCCAGTCCTCGTCGTCGACGAAGAGCACCCGGGCCGGCGGGGTGGCCAGCGCCTGGCAGGCGGCCTGGAAGTACTCCGGCGTCGGCTTGTGCACCCCGAGCGTGGAGGAGTTGACCACCACGTCCAGCTCGCCGACCAGGCCGAGCGCGGCCAGGTCGGTGTCGAGCAGGTCGGTGGCGTTGGTGCCCAGCCCCACCCGGACGCCCGCCGCGCGGACCTCCCGGACGAACGCCAGCACCTCCTGGTCGACCTCTCCCCGGTAGCTCTGCCACTGCTGGACCGCGGCACGGGCCCGTTCCGGACTACCCACCGACTCGGTCAGGGCGTCCGCCACGCTGCTCACCCACGCGGCGTGACTGACCTGGCCGGTGAGCACCGGCTGGAGCCGCCCCCACTGCATGGCGATGTCGCCGAGCACCCCCTCGGAGAGGCCGTACTCCCGCTCGACACCGGCGGCCACCGCCGGGTCCCACCGGCGCAGTACGCCGTCGAAGTCCAGCAGGAGCGCCGTCGCGCGTTCCCGAGCCACTACCCGTTCTCCTCGCCGCGGCCGGGCCGCTGCTCGTTCTCGTCGGCCCGGTTGAGCCGTTGACTGATCACCTGGGTGACCCCGCTGCGCATGGTCACGCCGTAGAGCGCGTCGGCGATCTCCATCGTCCGCTTCTGGTGCGTGATGACGATCAGCTGGCTCTTCTCCCGCAACTGTGCCAGCAACGTGATCAGCCGGCCCAGGTTCACGTCGTCCAGGGCCGCCTCCACCTCGTCCATGATGTAGAACGGGCTGGGCCGGGCGCGGAAGATCGCCACCAGCATGGCCACCGCGGTCAGCGACCGCTCGCCACCGGAGAGCAGCGACAGGCGCTTGATCTTCTTACCCGGCGGTCTGGCCTCGACCTCGACGCCTGTGGTGAGCAGGTCCTCGGGGTCGGTGAGGATCAGCCGACCCTCGCCGCCGGGGAAGAGCACCGTGAACACCTGCTCGAACTCCCGGGCCGTGTCCTCGAACGCGCTGGCGAAGACCTCCAGGATCCGCTCGTCCACGTCCTTCACGACGGTCAGCAGGTCCCGCCGGGTGGCCTTGAGGTCCTCCAACTGCTCGGAGAGGAACTTGAAGCGCTCCTCCAGCGCGGCGAACTCCTCCAGCGCCAACGGGTTGACCTTGCCGAGCAGGGCCAGTTCGCGTTCCGCCTTGGCGGCCCGCTTCTCCTGCACCGGCCGCTCGTAGCGCACCGGCTCGGGCACCGGCAGACCGTCCCGCTCGGCGAGTGCCACGTCCGCCTGGGTGGGCGGCACCGGCTGGGCGGGGCCGTACTCGGCGACCAGCGTCTCCACGTCCAGTCCGAAGTCCTCGGCGGCCTTCGCCTCCAACTGCTCGATGCGCAGGCGCTGCTCCGCGCGGGCCACCTCGTCGCGGTGCACCTGGCTGGTCAGCCGCTCCAGCTCCGCGCCGAGCCGCTTGGCTGCCCCGCGTACCTCCTGGAGCTCGGCCTCGCGGGCGGCGCGCTCCCGCGCGACGGCGTCGCGGCGCTCCTCGGCCACTGCGATCGACGTGGTGAGCCGGGTGAGCGCCTCCCGGGCGCCGCCGGCGACGGCACGGGCGATGCCCGCGCCCCGGGTGCGCGCG
>NZ_MUZA01000088.1 GCF_021442385.1 Micromonospora sp. MH99 | reverse complement strand
GGGCGCGCGTGCGTCGCGGCGGGCGGGGTAAGCGGGCCCAGAGGCGAGCACGCGGAGGTGCGGCATGGACGAAGAGCGCAGAACGGTGAGCATTCCGGTCCGGGGCGCCGAGCTTCCCGCCGATCTGATGCTGCCCGCACGGCCCGTCGGCGTGGTGCTGTTCGCGCACGGCAGCGGCAGCTCGCGGCACAGCCCGCGCAACGTCGCGGTGGCCCGGACGCTGACCGGTCGGGGCCTCGCCACAGTGCTCGTGGATCTGCTCACCCCGGCCGAGGACGAGCTGGACACGCGCACCGCCGAACTACGGTTCGACATCGGGATGTTGGCCAGCCGGCTGGCCGGGATCGTCGACTGGTTGGCTGCCGAACGCCCCGCCGGTGACGTGCCGATCGGTCTCTTCGGTGCCAGTACCGGCGCCGCCGCCGCGCTGGTCGCGGCCGCGTCCCGGGCCGACCGGGTGGGCGCGGTGGTTTCCCGGGGCGGCCGACCCGACCTGGCCGGCGCCGCCCTGGCCCAGGTGCGTACCCCGACGTTGCTGCTGGTCGGCGGCCTCGACGAGGAAGTGATCACGCTCAACGAGCAGGCGCTCACCGAGCTGGGGGAGGTCGGCAAGCTGTGGGTGGTGCCGGGTGCCACCCACCTCTTCGAGGAGCCCGGCGCGCTCGACCAGGTCGCCGAACACGCCGGGACCTGGTTCACCACCCATCTCGCCCGGACGACAGCCGCGCCGCGCCGCTCATGAGAGTGCCGGCGTGTCCGGGGTGGAGCGGTGGCGCAGGACGGTGTCGATGACCCGCCAGAGGACAGCGGTGATCGGAACGCTGACGAAGGCGCCGGCGATGCCCGCGATCAGGGTGCCGGCGGTGACCGCCACCAGGATCACGGCCGGGTGCAGGCGCACCTGGCGCTTCATGACCAGCGGCTCCAACAGGTTGCCCTCGATCTGCTGCACCGCGACCACCGCGGCGAGGGTGAGCAGGGCCGTCGTCGGCCCGTTGGCCGCCAGCGCCACGAGCACCGCCACCGCGCCGGCCACCGTCGCCCCGATGATCGGTACGAAGCCGCCGAGGAAGGTGATCAGCGCCAGCGGCAGGGCCAGCGGCACCCCCAGCAGCACCAGGGCCAGCCCGATGCCTATCGCGTCGATCGCGGCGATCAGCATGGTGCCCCGGCTGTACGCGCCAAGCGTCTGCCAGCCACCCCGGCCGGCCTCGGCCACCACCGACCGGTTCGGGCCGGTCATCCGGGACAGCACCCAGTGCCACATCGACCGGCCGTCCTTGAGCAGGAAGAAGAGCAGCACCAGGGCGAGCAGCGCGGAACCCAGCACCTCGGTGGCCGTCCGGGCCCCCGACACCGGGTCCGGCGAACTGCCGCTGAGACCCTCGCGAGCCTGGTCGATCAGCTTGTCGAGTTGGGCGTCGCTGACCGGCAGGGTGGACGTGACGAAGTCGCGGCTGCGGTCCAGGCCCTGGGTCAGCTCCTGACTGAGCTGATCGAACTGGCTGGCGGTCAGGTTCCACACCAGCGCGCCGACCCCCACCAGGATGCCGAGCAGCAGCAGGACGGTGAGCAGCGCGGCAGGTGCCGCCGGCAGACGCAGGCGACGCAGCCGGAGCAGCACCGGGTCGAGCAGCGCGGTGAGGAAGATGGTGGCGGCCAAGGCGATGGCCAGCGGGGCCAGCAGGACGGCGATCCGACCCAGCAGATAGAGCCCGGCGATGATCACCACCAGGCAGGCGCTCCACAGCACCGCGGTCCGGACCAGCCAGGGCAGGGTGGCCCACGCCTGGCGCGGCCCGGTGCCGCCGGTCGTCGCGGCGGTGCCCGTTGTGGACGCGGCGCCCGTTGTGGACGCGGCGCCGGTCGTGGACGCGGCGTCGGTTGTCGGCGCGGCATCCGCCCCGGGTTCGTCTGCCGTCATGTCGGCCCTCCTCGATCTCGGCGAGGTCGGTACCCGGCCGACGCTGCGCCGACACCCGAATCGCGCCAACGCTCGGCTCGCCCTCGGAAGTGACGGGTGCGTTCCGGACGGTCCGGGGCGTGCCGCCCGCGCGGATCGTACGTCGGCGCGGGCCGATCGGCCGGGCCTTCACCATCCCCGTCCGGACCGTAGGTGTTTGCGCCGACAGGCCCAGGGAACGCGAATGGGAACGACCCGAGGAGGAGGAGCGCCGTGGGTGACTTCATGGACAAGGCCAAGGACGTCGCGGACAAGCACGACAAGCAGGTCGACCAGGGCATGGAGAAGGCCGGCGACATGGCCGACAAGCGCACTGGCGGCAAGTACGACGACCAGATCGACAAGGGCGTGGACCAGGCGCAGGCGCGGACCGGTGAGGGTGACCAGGTCCGCTGACGAACCGGACGTCTCCCGGGCCGCCGAGGTGTCGGCGGCCCGGGATCGTCCCTGTCGGACGGTACGTCGGTCAGCGCTGCTGCTTCTCGCGTAGCTCGTCCATCGACGTCGGCCGGTCGCGCAGTGCGTCACGCATCCGGTCGATCATGCCGGTGCCGGGGGCGAGCAGCTTGTTCGCCGGGGGGTGGTCCGGCGCGCTCGGGTGGGGCCGGGTCGGCGCGATCTTCTTGAACGCCGTCACCTTCCCGGCCAGCTCGACCAGCTCCTCCCGAGCCGTGGCGGCGCGCAGCCGGGGGAAGAGGTCGTTCTCCTCGTCCTGCACGTGGTGGCGGATGGTGCTGGTCAGATGGGCGAGAAGTTCGTCGAAGCGGCTGTCGGACGGGTCGACCGATTCCAGGTCCTTCATCGTCCGTTCGGCGTCGGCGTGCTCGTCGATCTCGTGATCCGCGATCTGGTCGCCGTCGGGCAGTGCCTTGCGCGCCGTCGGATAGACGTACGCCTCCTCGGCCACCGCGTGCCGGACCAGCTCGGCGATCACCACGTCGGTGAGCTGGCGGCGGTACTCGGGCGTGCCCTGGCGGGTCTCCAGCTCGACGAAGAGGGTCTCGACCTCGCGGTGGTCGGCGATGAGGATGTCGACGACATCCTCGTCGCCGGTGGTCTGTGGATTGTTCATCTGGGCCCCTTACCGGTTGCGGTCGGTGGGTGTGTGGCCCCTGGTACCCCGCAGCGGTCGGGCAAACCTATGGTCGCCGATGGATTTGACGGCGCGTTCCGTGGTTGGTGGTCGCCCTGACGGCTGGTGCCGGCGGTGTCCTCTGGTGCGCGCGGGACGCAGGGGCACGATTGGTCGGACGTCCTCGGGGTAACCGCCGCCATGGCCGACGACCGCCCACCAGCCGACCGGGACCGGTCGCGGCTCGGCGAGGCCGCCGAGCGGAGCGGGCAGGCGGTCCAGCGGGTACGCCACCGCGGCGGGCAGGCCGGGCAGGTCCGTGCCCGGCAGTGGGAGATCACCCTGATCATCTCGATCCAGGCCGGGCTGGCCGCCACGCTCGCCGCCCTGATCGCCCAGCACTTCCTCGGCCCCGGCGCACACGTCTTCGCCCCTGCCGCCGCCGTCGGTACGATCGCGACCGCCATCGGTCAGCGCGCCCGCCGTACCTTCGAACTCCTGTTCGGCGTGGGCCTCGGCATCACCATCGGTGACACGCTGCGTTTCTTCCTCGGCTCCGGGCCGTGGCAGACGGGTGTGGTGGTCGCCCTGGCCATCGCCAGCGCGCTGCTGGTGGCCGGCAGGGGCGGCGCGCTCGTCGGTCAGGCCGGTGGTACGGCGGTGCTGATCGCCACGCTGGCCCCGATGCAGCGTGGCCTGGAGCTGCCGAGGATCTTCGACGCGCTCGTCGGCGGCGCGGTAGGTCTCGTGGTGGTGGCGCTGCTGCTGCCGATCAATCCCCTTCGGGTGCTGGACCGCGCCGCCGCGCCGATCTTCGCCGTTCTCTGCGAACAGCTCGCCGAGCTGGCACAGGCCGTACGGCAACGCGACGGCGACCGGTCGCAGCGCGTCCTGGAGCGGCTGCGGGGTACCGAGGGTGACGTGGGACGTCTGCACGACTCGCTGAGCGGGGCCGAGGAGGTCGTCACCATCGCGCCGGCACGCTGGCACCGCCGCCAACAGTTCCACAGGTACGCCCGCAGCGCGTCACACCTGGAGCGGCTGCTGCTGGACAGCACCGTCATGGCCCGCTGGTCGACGACCGCCCTGCAGTACGACGAACCGCTCCCGTCGGAGCTGGCGGACGCGATCGCCCGGCTGGGACGGGCGGTGGCGGAGATGCGGACGGAGTGCCGGGTCGGCGAGATCCCGCAGTGCACCCGGACGCTGGTCGAGGAGACTGCCGAGCTGGCCGGACGGGCATCCGCGGTCGGGGTCAGGTCGTTCGGCGACGCCCTCGTCACCGCCCTGCGCACCGCGGCCAGCGACCTGCTCCGGGCGGCAGGATGCGACCCCGACGACGCCAACCGGATCGTGCGCAGGGCGGCAGGTGCCGGCGAGGCGGCCATCTCCCCACCGCCCCGGCGTCATCTGCACCGCGCCCGGGCGACTCGGGCCACCCGGGCGCGTCGGCGAGCGAACCAGGCGGCCCGCAGGCGCGACGACAGGGCCGGCCTCTCCGCGAGGAAGAGACCGGCCCGGTGAACCGTCAGGATCAGGAGGAGTAGCCGCGCTCGGCGATCCAGTTGGCGACCTTCGGCAGGCTCATCCAGTACTCGCCGAGCGCCGGGTCGGCGGGGTCGGCGACGCGGATGTCGTCCCCGCCGTCGCGGTAGCCGACGAGCGTCAGGTAGTGGCCGCCCTCGTAGGAGTGCGGGTTGCCGTCGGTGTCCACGGTCGTGCCCTTGATGTTGGCCACCACCGGTCGGCCGGCGTCGATCGCGGCCAGGACGTCCCGGCGCAGCTGCTCGACCTGGTCGGGGCGGGCCACCGAGTCACGGATCTCGGTGGTCCGATAGCGACCGCCGGTCAGCTCGTTGAGTACGCGGGTGGTGTCCAGGGCCGACGGTGTGCCCGCCTCAGTGGTGCCGAGCCGCTTGGCCACCTCGTCCTGGGACAGCGCCTTGCCCTGCGCGGAGAGCGCGATCCGGGTCGCGGCGGGGCCGCAGTAGAAGAAGTTCGGCTGGGCCTGGTAGTCGACGTCGAGAATGCGCTCCGCGCTCCGGTTGGACTGGCTCGACGAGGCCGGGGCGACCTGCGCGGGGGCCGCCTGCGCGGCGACGGCGGGGCCGAGGGCGCAACCGCCGGCGACCAGCAGGCCGACGACTGACAGACCGCTCTTCTGCACGATCGGGTTCATGGTCGAGTCTCCGTTCGGGGGTGTGCCGCCTCCGTGGCGGTCTCGGCCGTGCGTACCGGGGACGTAACGGCTCTGCTTCGGCCGGCATTCCGTCGCCGGCTGCCGCTGGGGCGTCGTGACCAGGTGTAACGGCTACCGGCGGTGCGGGATTCCGCCGGAGGGCAGGCGACAGCGAGCCGGCCAGAAACGGGCATGGCGTCGCAAACCGGACGGTGTGCCGGGGTGGCTCAGAGGCTCCCGAGCAGCCCGGTCACGGTGATCTCGATGACCACGCGCTCCGGATTCGGGCGCGGGGTCCGATACCGCTCGGCGTAGCGTCGTTCGGCCTCCGCGACTGCGGCTCGATCCGACCGGAGCACCGCCCGGCCCTCGATCGTCAACCAGCGGCGCCCGTCCACGTGGCAGACCGCCACCGGAGTGCCGTCGGCACCGGCGGCGGCCACCTGGCGGGCCTTGCGGGACGTACCCGAGGTGATCACCCGGGCCAGCCCGGCCGCCGCGTCGAGAGTGACCCCGACGGGCACCACGTGCGGGGTGCCGTCGGCGCGCAGGGTGGTAAGTGTCGCCAGGTGCCGTTCCGCGCAGAAGGCGGCCACCCGGTCGTCGCGGATGTCCAGCCGATGATCGCCCGCCACGCTTCCCCCGTCCTGCGCACCAACCTCGATCATCGTACGGAGCGGGCGCGGTCCGGATCCGGCGGTGCGTCCGGCTGCCCGGGCAGTCGACGGCCGGCCGCCCGGCGCTTGTGCACGAGCCGCGTGAGATAGATCAGTGCGCCGGCCAGAACGCCCATGTCGTCCAGGTAGATCGGGTCCGGGAGGATGTCCACCGGAAAGATCGTGTAGATCAGCGCCCCGTAGAAGGCGACCTTTCCGCCCGCGCCCAGCCCGGTCAGCAGCCGCCTCGTCCGCACCAGCCGTACCGCCAGCACCACCGCGCCGACAAGTGTGGCGAGGGCCAGGATGCCGGCGATCACCACGAGGACCCACGCCTGTCGGGACATGCCGTCACGCTAACCCACAAGCGCCGGCCCGGCCCGGTTCGCCGTGTCGCGGCGAACCGGAACCACCCGGCCGCCGAGTCAGAACGCGGGCACCGCCGCCCGACCCCGGGCGACCACCGCGTTCTCCCGGGTCTGCTCGGTCGACGGCCGGAGCACCTCGCTGAGTGGCAGCACCGACGCCGACTCCGCCACCCGCCGCCCGGTCGCCGCGTGAGCCTCCTCGCGGAGGCTGCGAGCCGCCGCCACGGCCAGCTCCGCGGCCCGCCAGGCCGCCTGCTCCCGCTCCTGGGCGGCGACGTGCCGGGCCGCCAGGTTGTCGCGGATCGCCCGCTGCAGCACCAGCTCCTGCTCGACCGGGTGCAGCCGCGGGTCCCAGCCGTCGCGGTGCGCGAAGACGTCGCTGAGCTGCTCCACCGACAGCTCCCGCCGCCAGTACGCGTCCAGCGCGGCCCGGTGCAGGTAGCGCTCGCGGTCGGCGTACTCGGCGGGGGTCCGGACGGTCTGCGGCAGCGGCATCGCGGCTGCCCCACCGAGCCGCCGTACGCCCGCCTCGGCCGCCTCCAGCGCCTGCCAGGCGGCTTCGACGGTCTCCTGCGCGGCCACCCACTCGGCCCGCCGACGCTGGGCGGTGGTGGTGGCGCGTTCGGCGGCCACCGCGATCTCCTGCGCGTAGCGGCTCTGCTCCCGCTCCTGGAGCGCCTGTTCGAGTTGGCTGGGCATGGCGGCGTTGCGGATCCGGACGGCCGGGTCGAGGCGGAGCCGGCCGGGTCGCAGCAGGAGCGCGGCGACGGCGACCACCACCACCCCGAGCAGGCTCAGCCAGATGGCGGCGGCCCGGGGCACGTCGGGCAGGACGGCGGAGAGGACGGTCTGCATGATCAGCACCTCGCGGTCGAACGACGGTATCGACGGATGGGTCCTGACGGCACCGGGCCGGTCGCTCGACTGGTGTCGACGCGCCGGGCTCCGAGTGGTCGGGGTGAGCTGCGGATGGCCGCCCGAGGCTCGGGCCGATCCCCGCTGGGCGGGAGGTCGGGAGCCGGATCGGGTCTGGCTGCGGGTGACGCCGGTCGGCGGCGACCCGGGCACCCGGACGGACGCACGACCCGTAGCCGGGTCGCGGGGAGCGTCGGGTGGCCTGACGGCCTGGGTTCAGCTGGTGGGAGGGCCGCGTCGGGGCGGCGTGCCGCGGCCTGGCTCAACTGCCGGCGCGTGCTGCGCGCCCGCGAGGACCGGGCGGGTCGGCGCGGCGACGACTGCTTCGCTGCCCGGCCGGGGCGCGGCCGGCTGGCTCGTACGCTCGGTGGCCGCGACGGCCTCGGGTCGAACGGCGTCCACGCGGCTGCTCACGGCGCTGGGCCGCAGCTGGGCCTGGGCGGACGGCGGGGTGGCGGCGAGCGCGCCGCCGAGACCGACAGCGAGCACCAGTGCGGTGACCGCCAGCCGGGTCAGCTCCCGCAGTGAGCACAGCACGGCCCACCGGGCTGGGCGGACCAGGGCTGCGGACGACACCCGACCAACCTATCGCCCGAGCCGGCGCGGCGCAGCACGACAGCGGGCGCAACGGTGGTGACCGCCACCACCGTGCACACTGTGGACGGTGGTGACCTGCGGCGACACCGCCTCCGGGTACGACGGCCGGGGGCCGGGGGCCGGAACACGGTGACCCCCGCCGCGACAGGCGGCAGGGGTCACCCGGGTGTCTCGTGCGGCGTTGGGCGCCGTCGGCGGGTCAGCCGGCGGTGCCGAGCACCGGTGGCGCGGCGTCCCCGCCGTCCTGCCACACCATCTCGTCCTCGGTCAGCCAGGTCAGCCGCTCGTCGGACTCGTCGTCCTCGGGGCGACCGTGCCCGCCGAGCACCCCGGGGCGGTTGCCACCCCGGCCGTTGCCCGTCAGACCCTGACGCCCACCCGCTGCCGCCCGACCGGACTCACCGCGGCGGCCGTCGATGCTCCGGCCGACGCCACTGGCGGAACGGTTCTCGGCGGCGGCAGCGCCGCCGGTCGGCCGGGCCGCCGTGGTGGGGGTGCTGCTCGACCCGGCGAGCGCGGAGGTGCGCAGGACGCCACCGGCAGGTGCCCCGCCCGGTGCCCCGAAGAGCAGGCTCGGCCCGCCCGAGGCGCTGGCGGCCACGGTGGTGGCCGGCCCGGACAGACCGGCCAGACCGGCCGCCCCGCCGGTGAGCAGGGCCCCGCCGAGCAGCGGGTCCGCGCCGGCGAGGGAGGTGGTGCCGCCGGGGTCGCTGCCGGAGCCCTCCGGCCCGATGACGACGACCGAGGTGCCGCCGTCGTGGCCGGGGACGGAACCGCCCCCGCCGGCCGGCGGAGGTGCCACCCCGTCCGGTGTCGCGACAGTGGCGCCGCCGGTGTGCGCGGACAGACCGGTGGCGGTCGGAGCGGCCGACGGCGTCGTGGTGGCCGGGCCGCTGCGCGGCGTCGGCCGGTCCTGGCTGGTCGTCCGCGGAGTCTCGGGGTGGGGGTGGGGCGGGTCGACCACCCGGTCGTAGGCGGAGAGGTCATAGCCGGCGGCCAGCTCGGCCACCACGTTCACCATCCGCTGGTGGGCCTTCTCCTGCTCTTCCTTGTCCTGCTGGTGGCCCATGATGCCCCCGACCACGGCACCGGGCAGGCCGAAGGCGGCACCCTTGAGCGCGCCCGAGACGGCCTTGTCGTTGTCGTCGGTCTCCTCCGGGCTCTCGGCCTGCTTGTGCGCGGTGCGCAGCTGGCCGGCCATCATGGTGAGGCCCTGCTTGACGCCGGCCATGCCCTCGCCCAGCGCGTCGGAGTGGTCGACGATCAGCGTCAGCCGGCGCTGGAACTCCCGACCTGCCGAGCCCGTCCAGGTGTTGCCGAGCTTTTCGAGGTCGCCGCTCAGCTCCCGGCCGAGGCCGTCCAGGATGCCCTTGAGGGCGGCCCACTGGGCGGCGATCCCGTCGATCTGCTCCGGCTTGCCGGCCATCACCGCGTCGTACAACTCGCGGTGGCTCTTGTCCTGGTAGCGCTGGGTGTACTCAGACACTGCCGTCCCCCTTCGGCTGCAACGCCCGGTCCACACCGGTCAGCGCAGCCGTGATGTCGGTGGCGTTGGCCGCGTTACGCGCCTCGGCGGTGCGGTAGTTGGCCAGGATGGTGCTGGTCGCCTGCTGCGCGGCCACCACCGCCTGCCGGAGCCGCTCGGCCTGCTCCACGTACGACTGGTGGACCTCGCTGTAGCGGCGCGAATTCTGGGTGGCGTCGGTGAACGATCCCAACGCCGGTGGGCTGCACTGCATCTCGGTGTTGAGCTTGCGCAGCACCGACTCGGCCTGGCTCAGCCGCGACGTCAGGTGTTGGTGGAAGTCCTCAAGGGACAGCAGGTCGACTTCCGTACGCCCGGTCATGGCAACATCCCCGTCGTTCTGGTTGACAACCGTCAGCGAACCAAGGTTAGTCCACTGCTGCGACACGGGGCGACCCGTCCGAACGGGTCAGTCGTCGGCGCCGGTCGATGCCCCGGGCGACCCGCCGCCCGTGCCCCCGCTCGTCGGGGCGACAGTGGCCGGCGTGGACGACGTCGGCTGCGGCACGGACGCGGACGCCGACGCGTCACCGGGTGCGAACTGCACGAGCGCGTCCTCCCGGTTGAGCGTGGGCCCGGTCGGGATCAACGCGAGCAGCGAGCCGGGAACCGCCAGCGGAGTGACCCCTTCGTAGCCGAGCGCCCCCAGCGTCTCGGCGGAACCGAGCGGGTACCGGACACCCTGCGGGCTGATCAGGTAGACCGTCGCGCCGGCGGCGCCGGATCCGCTGGTGCCGGCGCCGGGCGCGGCCTGGGCCAGTACGCCCTTGCCGCCGGGCAGCAGTACCGATTCGGCCGTACGCACCGTGTCCCGGTTGGTCTGGCGCACCGGCACGGAGCCGGGTTCGTCGGCCGTCAACTCCGCCGGAGCCCGGTCGAAGACCTCAAGCGTGGTGGTCGGTGGACCACCGGCGGCGCCGGCCCGGTACGTCGCGCAGAGCAGCGTCTGCCCGGCCCGGGCCTGGTACAGGGTGGGCAGGGTCCGGGGCATTCCGTCCGCGTCGAGCCGCTGCTCGGTCAACAGTCGACCGGCCTGGTCCGGCGTGATGTCGGTGATCTGACCGCCGCCACTGATGAGCAGCAGGGCGGTGATCTCACTGATCGAGACGAGACCCTCCCGCGCGAGCACGTAGTGCTGCCCCGCCGCCTGGAAGACCTGACCGATGGTCGCGGGTCGGCCGGCCACGCTCAGCCCGCTGCGCTCGCCCATGTCGGCCAGGGACGGCTTGCGCAGCGGTGGCCCGGCCGGTATGGCGTTGAGCAGTTGCTGCCCGACCGGCAGCGGCGCCGTGCCGGTCATCCGCAGCGCCGCGACCGCCTGGTCACCGCCGCGCACCTCCAGCCGGGAGTTGCCGGTGAGCAGGTGCCGCTGACCGTCCACGGTGACCAGCACCGCCCGGTCACCGAGCGGCGCACCGCCGGGCAACGCACGGTCGATCACGACGCGGGTGGTGGAGTGGCGCGGGTCGGCCGGGTCGGGCACGTCGCAGACGGACCACGGCAGGCCGGTCAACGACTTGCGGTCCGGCAACGCGTCGGGTGCGCCGACGATGCCGACGGTGTGCCCCCGTGGCCGGTCGCGCAGTGCGGCCTGGGACATGGTGCGCACCGCGGGGTCGGGCTCGTTGAGAATCAGCCGTGCGGAGGCGTAGTTCAGCGTGGGATGCAGCTCGCCCTCGGCGAACACGTACGTCGCGCCGGTTTCCCGCTCGATGACCAGGGTGTTCTCTTCCAGCGGCGCGGCATTCCCGGTCAACTGGCCGTACGCGCCGACGCCACCGAGCACCACCGCCGCGGCGATCACACTGCCGAAGACCGCCATGCCGAGCCGTCGCATCGGCAGGTTGGTCGTCTCCGGATCGCCCGACACGAGCGCGGAGACGATCCGACGGGTGACGAAGCGGTACGCCTGCACCTGATCGCGGCGGGTCCGCATGACTTACCTCCGGCGGGGTGGATCCGCGACGATGTCCTCGGGGTGCCGTCGCGGGCTTCCCTACGATAAGGGGCCGACGGCGGGTCCTCGGGGCCGCCGCCGGATCGGTGCCGGGCCGACCCGGCGCAGAGTCGTACCGTCCAGGAGGGACTGTCAGCGATGACGCAGGTTCAGGCGCCACCCGCCCGAGCGGTCACGAGGCCGTCCGACGTCCCGGCGCGGGTCACCCCGGCGGCCGACCGACCGGTCCGGGGTCGCATCGGTCCGGTGCTGGTCGGCCAGCTCGTCGTACTCGAGGTGTGCGCCATCGCCGTCTGGGCCGCGACGGCCGGGCCGAGCTGGCTGCTCGCCACGGTCGCCGCCGTGGCGGTGGCGGTCGTGGTGGCCGCGTTCGCCCGCCGTGGCGGTCGCTGGTGGTTCGACGACGTGCTGCTGCGCCGCCGGCTGCGCCACCGCCGTGAGTGGGCGGCGGTCGCGCTGGCCGACGGCACCGCCGTGGACCCCCGGCTTGCCGCGCTCGCACCCGAGCTGGGCGTCATCGAGTTGACCGACCGGGGCACCCGGCTCGGCATCGGGCAGGACGACCAGGGCTGGTTCGCCGCGGTCGCGCTGCAACCGGCCACCGGCGACGCGGTCGGTTCGGTGGACGCGGCGACGGTGGACCGCGCCCTGCGGGTGCTCGCCGACTTCTCGGCCCCGGTGTCCAGGGCCCAGGTGGTCGCGCACACCCTGGTCTGGTATCCGGCCCCCGGTGCGCCGCCGGCGGCGCACCGGACCGTCTGGGTGGCGCTGCGGCTCACGGTCCACGACGCACGGGTCGAGACGGTGAGCCGGGGCGGCGGACTGGCCGGTGTCCACCGCACGCTGGCCGCCGGCATCGGCCGGTTGGGCAAGGCGCTGACGGCGGCCGGGTTGGCCCACCGGCCGCTGGGTCGCGACGAGCTGCGCGCCGCGGTGGTGTCGGCCGCCGGGCTGGACCTGGTGCCCGAGCCGCCGACGGAGAGCTGGCGGGGGCTGGGCGGCGGCGGCTGGACGCACCGCTGCCTGACCCTGCGGGGCCGCCCGGACGCGCCGTTGGGCCCGCTGGTGGACGCGATCACCGCAACGTCGGCCCCCTCGCACACGGTGGCCGCGGCGGTGTCGCCCGGCGGGCGCATGGCGACGCCGCTGCTCCGGGTCGCGGCCATGGACAACCACGTCGAGGCGCTGGTCAAGGTCGTCCGGGAGGTCGCGCACCGCGCGGGCACGCCGGCCCGGCCGTTGGACGGGCAGCACGGCCCGGGCGTCTACGCCAGCGCGCCTGTCGCGTCGGCGCCGGTGGGCGCCGACCGGCGGCAGTCCCGCTGACGGCGAGCTGCCTGCCCCCCGGTCAGGGCCGCAGGTTGACGATCCAGCCGTAGAGGCCGCAGACCCAGACGGCCAGCGGCACCAGCGCGATGATCAGCATGATCTCGACGATGTCGAGCAGCCGACCCCACACCGGCGAGATGCGCTTGCCGGCGACGGTCAGGCCGTAGATCAGGCTGACCACTGCCGCCAGCAGCAGCCCACCGAGGACCAGGCCGAGCCGGACCGCGAGCGACCCACCGGCGAAGGTCGCCGCGGCGGCCAGGCCCAGCCCGACGGTGCCGGCGAGCAGCACCGGAACGCGCTGGGCCCGACCCAGGAGCGGACGCGCCCGCAGCAACGACAGCAGGGCCAGCACCAGGCACAGCAGCACCGCCGGCAGGCGGCCGTCCAGGGCCAGCACCAGCTGCGCGCCAAGCACCAGCACCGCCACCGTCCACAGCAGACCGGTGAGGAACTGGTCCGCCCGGTCGCTGCGCTCGAGCACCTGCCGCCCGTTCACCGACTCGCTGTCGGTCTTCAGATCGTCCGGACCGGTCGGGATGGACGGCACCGGCAGCCGGGCCAGCCGGTAGGCCACCATAGGCAGCGCCGGCACCACGCCGAACGCGACAGCCGCCACGATCGCGGCCCCGGCGGCGGCGTCGAGGTCGAGGGTCAGGCAGAGCAGCGCGCCCAGACCCGTCCCCGCGCCCACCCCGATCGCGGCGAAGAAGAGGGGGTACCGGTCACCGACGGCCACCACGGCCACCGCCCCGGCGACCACCACGGCCGTGGCCGCGAGCAGGACGTGCGGACTGGCCAGCTCGGTCAGCCTGCGGTCACCGGCGAGCAGCAGCAGGCCACCGGTGCCCGCGTACACCAGCCCGACCATCGCCAGCACCGAGCCCGTGCCGCTGTCACCCGCCGCCCGGGCGAGCACCGCGGCGCCGACCAGCAGCGCCACCGCGACCAGCACGGCGGCCAGCGCGCCGGGCAGGTGGGGAGGGCCGGTGAACAGAGCGGCCAGGGCGCCGGCGCCGAACGCCGCCGCGGCGAACAGCACCGCGAACGACCGGGTCGCCCCGACCTGCCAGGAACCCGGCCGCTGGGTGGTCGCGGTGGCGACCGCGTCCACCACGTCGTCGAAGACGACCTCGGGAGCGGAGGCGGACCGGGGGTTGAAGTACAACACCTCGCCGTCGCGGACACCGAGCTGCGCGGCCGTACGACCACCGTCCAGAGGTGCGCCACCCAGGCGGGACAACGCCCAGCCGCCGTGCCGCACCCCGTCGTCGGCCAGGTCCTCACCGGCGTAGCGCAGCAGGGTGGGCAGAAGGTCCGCCATCGGCACGTCCGACGGCAGGGCCAGATCCATCCGGGTACGGGGGGCCACAATGGTGATCCGGCTCAGACCACCGGTCGCCGTCTTCGTCGCCACAGTGGCCTCCTGGTGTCCATCTACGATCGGCGGGCCGGGATCCCGCGGTGCGGGTGCACCGCGCCCACGGGAGATTACCTACGATGACGGGCACGTACAGTGCCCACCCGCGGGCTTCGGGCCGCGCCGGCACGACAGCAGGGCCGCTTCTGGGGAGGAGACAGCCGTGAGCACGGTCGTGTTCCGCCGACCTCCGCGCCAGCCGGGGCCGGCCCTGCCGCGCGGTGAGGTGGTGCTGGAGTCCCCGCCCGAGCTGCCCGAGCCGACGCCCCGCGGGATGGGGCAACTGCTCATGATCCTGCCGATGGTCTGCGGTGTCGGGGCGATGGCGTTCCTCTACGCCGGCCGGGGCGGCGGCATGATGACGTACGTCGCGGGTGGCCTGTTCGGCGTCTCGATGCTCGGCATGGCCATCGGTTCGCTCAGCAACGGCGGCAACGACAAGGCCGAGCTGAACGCCGACCGCCGCGACTACATGCGCTACCTGGCGCAGATGCGCAAGCGCACCCGGCGAGCGGCGGCCCAGCAACGGGACGCGATGAACTGGCGGCACCCCGAGCCCGACGCGCTCTGGTCGATCGCGGCGTCGCGCCGGCTGTGGGAGCGGCGGATCACCGAGCCCGACTTCGGTGAGACCAGGATCGCGCTCGGCCCGCAGCGGCTGGCCGTGGAGATCGTCCCCCCGGAGACCAAGCCGGTCGAGGACCTGGAACCGATGAGCGCCATCGCGCTGCGTCGGTTCGTCCGCGCACACACCACTGTGCCCGAACTGCCCACCGCGTTGTCGGTGCGCGCGTTCAGCCGGGTGGTGCTGCGCGGCGACCGTGAGCCCGTGCTCGACCTGACCCGGGCGGCCCTGGGTCAACTCGCGACGTTCCACGCCCCGGACGACCTGGTCGTCGCCGTGGTCGCCGCGCCCGACCGGCAGCCCGCCTGGAACTGGGTGAAGTGGCTTCTCCACGCCCACCACAGCGGCCGCACGGACGCGGCCGGCGCGCGCCGGCTGGTCTTCGCGAGCCTGGCCGAGGCCGAGGAGTCCCTCGCGGGCGAGCTGGCCGGGCGACCCCGGTTCGCCGCCGAGGCCAAGGCGCTGACCACCGCGCCACACGTGGTCGTGGTGGTCGACGGTGGCGAGATCTCCCCGACCTGCCAGCTGGTGGGCCAGGGGCTGCTCGGCGTCACCCTGATCGACCTCTCCGGGACGGTGCCGCGCGACGCCGGCCGCTGGCTGCTCTGCCTGGACGTGGGCGACGGCACCACCCTCGACCTGATCCGGGGCAGCTCGTCGTCGCGACTCGGCCGGCCCGACCGGCTCACCGCCGAGGGCGCCGAGGGGCTGGCCCGGCAGATCGCGCCGTACCGGCTGTCGCAGCAGCAGACCAGCAACGAGGAGCCGCTGGCCCGCAGCACGGAACTGCCCGACCTGCTCGGCGTCGGCGACGCCGCGGCCGTGGACGTGCACCAGACCTGGCGGCCGCGCGGTCACCGGGACCGGCTGCGCATCCCGCTCGGCGTCGGCCCGGACGGCAACGTCGTCGAACTCGACTTCAAGGAGTCGGCGCACGAGGGTATGGGCCCGCACGGCCTCGTCATCGGCGCGACCGGCTCCGGCAAGAGCGAGCTGCTCCGTACGGTGGTGGCGGCGCTGGCGGTGACCCACTCGTCCGAGGAGCTGAACTTCGTCCTGGTGGACTTCAAGGGCGGTGCGACGTTCGCCTCCCTGGAGGCGTTGCCGCACACCAGCGCGGTGATCACGAACCTGGCCGACGAGTTGCCGTTGGTCGACCGGATGCGTGACGCGCTGGCCGGTGAGATGGTGCGCCGGCAGGAGTTGCTGCGGGCGGCGGGCAACTACGTGTCCCGGTTCGAGTACGAGAAGGCGCGGGCGGCCGGTGAGCCGTTGGCGCCGATGCCGAGCTTGTTGATCATTTGTGACGAGTTCAGTGAGTTGTTGGCGGCGAAGCCGGACTTCATCGACCTGTTCGTGATGATCGGCCGGTTGGGTCGGTCGCTCGGTGTGCACCTGTTGTTGGCGTCGCAGCGCCTGGAGGAGGGCAAGCTGCGTGGTCTGGACACGCACCTGTCGTACCGGATCGGGTTGCGGACGTTCTCGGCGGTGGAGAGCCGGATCGTGCTCGGCGTGCCGGACGCGTACGAGCTGCCGAACGCGCCCGGGCACGGCTACCTGAAGACGGACACCAGCACCATGCTGCGATTCCGGGCCGCGTACGTCTCGGGGCCGTACCGGGCGCCCGGCCAGCAGGCCTCCGCGTCGCAGGCCCTGGTGCAGCGCCGGATCGTGCCGTACGGCGTCAATTTCATCCCGGCGCAGGCCACGCAGGTGTCGGTGGACGCCATGCCGGAGCCGGAGCAGCCGGCCGACGGCAAGGCCGTCGCGATGCTCGACGTCCTGATCGACCAGCTCAAGGGCCGGGGCCGTCCCGCGCACCAGGTGTGGCTGCCGCCGCTGGCGGAACCGCCGGGCCTCGGTGAGCTGCTCGGCCCGCTGGCCGTCGACCCGACCTACGGGTTGTGCACGGCGTCCTGGCCGGGCCGGGGTCGCCTCACCGTGCCCGTGGGCGTGGTCGACCGCCCGTACGAGCAGCGCCGCGACCCGATGATGGTCGAGCTGGCCGGCGCCGGCGGCAACGTGGTGATCGTCGGCAGTTCGCTCAGCGGCAAGAGCACCATGCTGCGGTCGCTGCTGGCCTCGCTGGCGCTCACCCACACGCCGCGTGAGGTGCAGTTCTTCTGCCTGGACTTCGGCGGTGGCGCGCTGCGCAGCCTGGAGCGCCTGCCGCACATGGCCGGGGTGGCCGGCCGGCGCGACATCGAGGCGGTGCGGCGCACGGTGGCCGAGGTCGTCGCGGTGCTTGACGAACGGGAGACGCGCTTCGCCCAGTACGGCATCGACTCGGTGGCGAGCTATCGCCGTCGCCGGGCGGCCGGCGAGTTCGCCGACGACCCGTTCGGCGACGTGTTCCTGGTGGTGGACGGCTGGAACACCCTGCGCCAGGACTACGAGGAGCTGGAGCAGACCATCACGACGCTCGCCAACCGGGGCCTCGGCTTCGGGGTGCACGTGGTGCTCACGGCGGTGCGCTGGGCGGAGATCCGGATCAACATGCGTGATCTGCTCGGCACCAAGCTGGAGTTGCGTCTGGGCGACGCGGCGGAGTCCGAGATCGACAGGCGTTCGGCGATGAACGTGCCGGAGAAGTCGCCCGGTCGCGGTCTGACCCGGGACAAGCTGCACTTCCTCACCGCGATCTCGCGGATCGACGGTCGGCGTGACATCGAGGACCTGAGCGAAGCGTCGGTCGCGCTCGCCGGGCACGTGGCGGCGAACTGGCCGGGGCGCCCGGCGCCGAAGGTCCGGCTGCTGCCCCGCCGGCTCCCGGTGTCCGAGCTGGCCCGGATCATCGACCGGTCGGCCCCCGGCCTGCCGATCGGCGTCAACGAGTCGGCGCTCGCGCCGGTCTACCTGGATCTGGCGAACGAGCCGCACCTGACGGTCTTCGGCGACGCCGAGTGCGGCAAGACCAACCTGCTGCGGCTGATCGCCCGGGGCATCACCGAGCGGTACACGCCGGCCCAGGCGCGGCTGGTGATCGCCGACTACCGCCGTGGGCTGCTGGGCGCGGTGGAGGGCGATCACCTGCTCGACTACGCGCCGTCCAACCAGGCGTTCGCGCAGGGGCTCGGCTCGATCCGCAGCGCGCTGTCCAACCGGCTGCCGGGCCCGGACGTGACCACCGCCCAGCTGCGGGACCGCAGCTGGTGGAAGGGCCCCGACCTCTACATCCTGGTGGACGACTACGACCTGGTGGCCTCCGGCGGCAGCAACCCGCTGAGTGCCCTGCACGAGCTGCTGCCGCAGGCCCGGGACATCGGTCTGCACCTGATCGTCACGCGTCGGGTCGGCGGGGTGTCCCGGGCGCTCTACGAACCCGTGCTGCAACGACTGCGCGAGCTGGACTCGCCGGGCCTGCTCATGTCCGGCAACCGGGAGGAGGGCGCGGTCTTCGGCACGTTGCGTCCGAGTCCGCAGCCGCCCGGGCGGGGCACGCTCGTCCGTCGACGCGACGGCCAGCAGTTGATCCAGACCGCCTGGTCCGAGCCGGCCTGACCGAGCCGTCAGACAGGGGTTGGCCGAGCCGGACGGTCCAGAGTCGACGGCGGCGACACGCGGTCGCGGGGCCGTTCGGGTCGGATTCCCGTCCGAACGGGTCGCCGGCCCGACGCGATTCACCGCCATCCATCGAACACGACCAGCCAGGGCTGCGGTGGCTGGACGGATTCCGCTACGGTCTTACTTGGAGTGTCCGTCGGTGGGGTGTTGCTGCCTTGCCGCGGGGGAGGGGCGCGGCAAAGCCGCCGCCACAACATGACGGAAGGGTGTGAAGCATGGCGTTCGAGGTCGAAGCTGCGACTCTGCATACCGCCGCGAGTGACGTGCGGTCCACGCGCAGCGAGGTCGACGGCGAGCTGAAGAAGCTGTGGAACGTAGTCGACGACCTGGCCATGGCGTGGAAGGGTCAGGCGTCCACGGGGTTCCAGTCGTTGATGACGCGCTGGAACGAGGACACCGTCAACCTGCTGACCGCGATGGACAACATCGCGGACCTGCTCGACAAGTCGGGTACGACGCACCAGGTCAACGACGAGGAGCAGCAGCAGATGCTGGACAAGTTCCACTCTGCTCTCAACCCGTGATCCGTAGCCAGCAGAGGAGGAAGTCGTGACGATCAAGGTTGACTACGCGGTCCTCGAGAGCAGCAACCAGCAGATGCAGGCCATCTCGAAGACCATCGACGAGAAGCTCGACACGCTGCGGTCGATGCTGTCCAAGCTGCAGTGGGAGGGCGAGGACCGGGCCGCCTACGAGCAGCACCAGGCGAAGTGGGACTCGTCGGTCCGGGACATCAACCGGATCCTGAACGAGATCGGCGGCGCCGTCGGTATCGCCCGCGAGAACTACGTCTCCACCGAGATGAGCAACTCCAAGGTGTGGGGCTGACACAATCACCGGTGCGGCTCCGGTCCGGCTTCGACCGGGCCGGAGCCGCACTGCGTTGGCGTCGGCGAGGTACTGGGAGAGCGATGCGTACGGGGAAGCCTTTCCGATCGACACGGGCCATGGGCGCGGCAGTGCTGGCGTTGTGCGCCGCGCTGGCGCCCGCGGTGACGGTCGCGCCGGCGCCGGCCCGGGCCGCCGACACGGTCCGCGGTTATCAGTGGTACCTGGACTATCTGAAGATCCCTGCCGCCCACAAGATCACCAAGGGCGCGGGTGTCGTGGTCGCCGTCGTCGACACCGGGATCGACGCCAACCATCCTGACCTGCGTGGCCAGGTGCTCGCGGGGCACGGCACCAACGTCACGGCCGCCGCGGACGGCCGGCGTGACGACGACAAGGAGTTGGGTCACGGCACCAAGATGGCCGGCGCCATCGCCGGGCGCGGCGGTGACGCGATGCAGGCGTTGGGCATCGCCCCGGCCGCGAAGATCCTCCCGATCTCCATGGGCACCAAATTCGACGGCCAAGACGTGGTCCTGGGAGTCCGGTGGGCCGCGGACAACGGCGCTGACGTCATCAACCTCTCGCTCGGCGACGAGGAGGCGGCTTCGCCGGAACTGGTGGCCGCCATCAACTACGCGCTGAGCAAAGACGCCGTGGTGGTGGCCTCCGCCGGCAACGTCGAGCAGGGTGACCGGCAGGTGACCTCGCCCGCCAACATCCCCGGTGTCGTCGCCGTCACCGGATTCGACAAACGAGGTGACTTCTTCGGCGGCTCGGTGCAGGGCCCGGAGGCAGTCATCGCCGGTCCGATGGACTCCATCATCGGGCCGGTGCCCAAGGTGGTCTCGCCGAACGGCTACTCGCTCGGCAGCGGCACCAGTTCGGCGGCAGCCCTCATCTCCGGGGTGGTGGCGCTGATCCGCGCGAAGTACCCGAAGCTCGACGCGCCCAATGTCATCAGCCGTTTGATCGAGACGGCCCGCGACGCCGGCCCGGCCGGCCGGGACCCGCAGTTCGGCTTCGGCCGGGTCGACCCGCTCGCCGCGCTGACCCGCTCGGTGCCCGCGGTGACGGCGAACCCGCTGCTGAAGGGCGAGGAGGCCGGCCCGACCCGCGCCGGCGGCGCAACCCGACCAGGTGACGACGACGGCCCCGCGGTCGAGTTCGGCGTCTCGAACAAGGCGGGCGCGATCGTCCAAGCAGGGCTCTGTCTGGGCGTGCCGATCATCGGGTTGATCGTGCTGTTCGTGGTGCTGCGACGCCGCAAGCGGCGCACACCGCCGGCGGCCGTCGGTCCGTACCCGGGCGCACCCGGCATACCGCCACCCGGCTGGCCCGCCACCCAGCCGCCACCGGCCGGCTACGGCCCGCCGCAGCAGCCCGGCCCGGGGTACGGCCCGGCACCGGGCCAGCCCGGCCCGGGGTACCCACCGCCCGGCCATCCCATCCAGGGTTATCCGCCGGCGCCGACCGCTCCGGCGACACCGCCGGCCGGGTCCGGCTGGCCGGGCTCGGGCCCGCCGTCGCCGGGCCCGCACCAGCAGCAGTGAGCGCACACCACCAGTCAGGGTTTCGGGGAGGGGACCGATGACGGACGACAGGACCACCCAGCCGGAACGGTACGTGAACGACGACCTCTACATCCCGGTTCCGGTGGGCGGGATACCGACGTCGGGCCTCGCCGTGACCGGCCTGGAACTCGACAACGTCAACCACGCCGCGACGCCGGAGGGCCTGATCGCCGCGCCCGGCGAGGCCGGCGTCAAGACCGAGTGGGACGCGACCAGCCTGGACTCGGCCATCACCTGGCTGGAGACCCACGCCGCGTACCTGAACAAGCTCTCCTACGACATGGTCGACATCCAGGACCTGATGGGTGGGGCGGCCAGCGGCGTGGCGGGCGGGGCCGGTGGCCAGCCGAGCCCGCTCGGGGGGTTCGACTGGGCGGCCCGGTTGGCCGCCAAGCACCAGGGGCTCTACCAGGGCACCGAGTCCGGTGTCCGCAAGCTCTCGCAGAGCCTGTACGACGCGGCGGAGGCGCTGCGCCAGGTCAAGCAGAACTACGAGACGGCGGAGGAGCAGAACAGGATGTCCGCCGCCGAGATGCAGCGTGTCTTCGGCGACGTGGCCGGCAACGGCGACGGACGCTAGGACGGGGGAGGACGGCAGATGGGCCTGAGCTGGGAAGAGATGTGCCAGAAGGTCGTCATTGACGGCCGGCCGGGTGACGTGGAGAGCGCCGCGCTCGGTTGGGAGCAACTGCTCAAGAATCTCAACAACGTCAAGCAGAGCCTCGAGTCCAACATCAAGGATCTGGGCACGACCTGGAAGGGCCCGGCGTACGAGGCGTTCAAGGGTCACGTCGAGCAGATCGCCAAGGACACCGGGCAGATCGTGGCGGACGCCGAGAAGGGCAACGGCATCGTCCAGTCGCTCAAACGTGCCGCCGACGACCTCACGGCCGCCCAGCGGGACTTCCCGATCCCGGCGACCTGCGTGAACGACGTGCTGGAGGCGCGCAACGCCAAACTGACCCTCGGGGTCGGCTTCTTCGAGGCGAAGGTCTCGCCGGACTTCCTGGGCTGGTTCGACCCCGTGACCGCCATCGCCGACTGGATCAACGACCAGTCGGAGGACGCCGCCCGGGTCTACGAGCAGGTGCGCGGTAACTACCAGGCCACCGCCCCCGGCATGGCGGGTGAGGCTAACGGTCCCACGCATAGAGACCCCACTAACCAGATTCCCGATCTGAACACCGGTGGCGGCGGCGGTGGCGGGGGCGGCGGCGTGCCGAAGCTTGGCGGCGGCCCGTCCGGGGGTGGCCTGGGTGCCTCGCCCTCGATCGGTACCAGCGACCTGCCGGGCACGGGCAACCTGCCCAGCGGGTCCGGCACCCATCCCGACCTCTCCGGCGGGTACGACACCGGCACGGGCGACTACCCGGGCACCGGTGGCGTACCGAGCGTCGGCGGGGCGGACGACGAGTTCAGCAGTGGCCTCGCGGGTGCGGGTGGCGGCGGTTCGCCAGGTCTCGGCTCCGGCCTCGGAGGCGGCGGCCTGGGCTCGGGCGGCCTGGGCTCGTCCGGCGGGGTCGGCGGCGGCGGTGGCGGCCTGGGCAGCGCCGGTGCTCTCGCGGGTGGCGGCGCGCTCGGCCGGGCGGTCTCGCCGGGCA
>NZ_MUZA01000087.1 GCF_021442385.1 Micromonospora sp. MH99 | reverse complement strand
AAGATCGTGTTCATGGGGGTAGCTCCTTCGGGGGTAGGAACACCCGCCTCACCGCCGGGGAGCGGCGACGCGGATGTGAGCACCTCGTCCGGCGCTGCACAAAACAAGGGAAAAGTTTGGGGGCCTGCAAGCCGGGGCTCGCGGCGCGGCGACCTTGCGAGCGGGGCTCGTGGCGCCGGGACCGGGTGTAACGACCCGCGATCCGCGGTCATTCCCGGCAGCCCGCAAGCGGGGCTCGCGGCGTCCGGATCGTGTGTAACGGCCGGCCATCCGGGGTCATTCCCGGGCCCTCACCGGGGCCCAGGGGGCGGGGCCACGGGTTGTTCGGGGGTCTGCAACGACCCGGCCGCGTCGGCCATTCCCAGCCCGGTCGAGCGGGCGGGGGCGGGCCGTGGTCCTGCGATCGTCAGGGTATGTAACGACCCCCGGCCCGCCACGATTCCGGCCCACGGATGCGACCGGTCACCACCCAACGACCGCCCAGAAACGGACATCCCGCCCAGTCGGGCACAGCGACGCGGGCGGTTGGGAACGGCCACGGGATGATCCACTCGGGTTACGTGAAACCGGGGTATACGGACTCGGCCGATACCCCGGTTTCCATGAAGTCGAGTGGATCATGGAGGTCGGATGGCGTCAGCCTTCCAGGCGAGAGCGGACCTTTTCCGCACAGGCCCCCACAACGGTCTGCGCGTCGAGCCCGAGGCTCTCGATGGCTACGAGCGCGGTGAACACCACGTCGGCCAACTCGGCCGCCACGTCCTCGCCGGTATGGGTGACACCCTTGCGCGGATTCTGCCCGAGCAGACCGATCCAGGCGGCTGACGCCTCCCCCGCCTCCTCGGTGAGCTTCAGGATGCGGCAGGTCAGTTCCGTCTGCCCGGTTCCGTTCGCCGCGTCCAGCCAGCTCCGCGCAGACCGGGCCGCCGCCCAGATCGAGTCGTCCACGGCGACCAGTCAACCCGACCACCCCGGCCGGTCCACACACCGGGGCCGCACGGTCAGGCGCACCCGGGGGCACGGCAAAGGGCGCACCGGGCGCGGCCGGGACGCACACCCCACGTCAGGACCGACACCGCACGGGCCCGCACCGCACGGACCCGCACCTCACAGTCAGCACTCGCAGCGCACGGTCAGGCCGCACCACACGGTCGGGACGCGCGGGCCGCACCGGCTGCCTGACTGGCCGGTCAGTTCAGCCATTGACTCCGGTCGACGGCAGTCCTAGGTTCAGGGCGCTACCGGCCGGTAGGCAACCGTCCCGCCTGGTCGCCCCCGCAGGCGACATCCGTCCGATGGGGAGCATCGATGCTGTCCGTACCCGTTCGCAGGCTCCGCCCCCTGATCGCCGTCACCGCGACACTGACCCTGGCCGTCGGGTTGCTCGGCGCCGCACCCACCGCCGCCGCACCCAACACCGCCGCCGCAGCCAACACCGCCGGCGCCGCGCCCAGCACCGCCGGCCACGACCCCTCCGGCGACCAGCCGCTGCCCGGCTACACCTTCCAGAATCCGCCGCTGGCGCCGCTGGTGGTGGCCGGCAAGCCGACGACGGTACGCCAGGGCGTGCACCGGCACGCCGCGTACATCATCGAGGTTCCCGCCCGGTGGAACGGTGACCTGGTGGTGTGGGCGCACGGCTACCGCGGCCAGGGCACGGTGCTCTCGCCGGAGCCGCCGGCCTTCGAGCTGCGCCAGCGGCTGCTGGCCCAGGGATACGCGTGGGCGTCGTCGTCGTACGACCGCAACGGTTTCGACATCCGCTCCGGCGTGCTGAGCACGAGGGACCTCGCCGACCACTTCGGGCGGACGGTGCGCAGACCTCACCGCACCTACCTGGCGGGGGTGTCGATGGGCGGGTACGTCATCGGGCGCTCGTTGGAGCAGTATCCGGGCTACTACGACGGGGCGCTGCCCATGTGCGGCGTGCTCGGTGACCAGACGTTGCTGGACTTCTATCTGGATTACAACCTGGTCGCGCAGACGCTCGCCGGTGTGCCGGCCTACCCGACGCCGGCCGACTACCTGGGCAACGCGGTGCCCCGCATCCAGGTGGCGCTCGGGCTGGCGGGTCTCACGCCGACCGGGCCGGACACCACCAACGATCGGGGCAAGCAGTTGCGGGCCATCACCGTGAACCGTTCGGGCGGGCCACGGCCCGGCGCGGAGGCGGCCTTCGCGGTCTGGAAGGACTTCCTCTTCTCCATCGCGGTGACCGACGGCGGCGACTCCCCCGCCCAGCGGCCCAGCCAGATTTCCACCAACCTGCTGACCCGCTACAGCCCGAACAGCCCGGTCGACGTCAACTCGTCGGTGCAGCGGGTGGCTCCGGAGAACGTCGTGCAGCGACTCCTGCCGACGCTGACCGAGGTGCCGAAGATCGCCGGGCGGCCGAGCGCGCCAGTGGTCAGCCTGCACGACCTGGGCGACATGTTCGTGCCGTTCAGCATGGAGCAGGCGTACGCCACCGACGTGGCACGGCACGGTCGTGGCCGGCTGGTGGTGCAGCGGGCCATCCGGGCCGCGCAGCACTGCGAGTTCAGCCCGGCCGAGGCCGGCGCCGCCTGGGACGACCTGGTGTCCTGGGTACGCACCGGCAAGCGCCCGGCCGGCGACACGGTGACCGATCCGGCGGTGGTGGCCCGACCCGACTACGGCTGCCGGTTCAGCGACCGGGCCGCGTACGCCGCAGGGGTCGGCACCCGCCGCCTGTACGCGCCCTGCTGAGGCAGCGCCGTCCAGGCAGCGCCGTCCGGACACGACGACGCCGGCCGGCTCCCGAGATGGGGGCCGGCCGGCGTGTGTGTGCGTGTCGTGTCACCAGAGCTGCTGGACGACGTCCGCCGCCTGCTCCTCCCACTGCGCGTACGCGTACGGGAAGGCGGAGACCTGCACGGTCTGCGCGGCGGCGGTCAGCGGCAGGTCCTGCCAGCCGCCCACGTTCTTCAGCGCGCTGAAGAACGCCGTGGCCGCGTACTCCGGGTCGGTGATCTGGTCGGGCGTGCCCCAACCGGACGACGGGCGCTGCTGGAACAGTCCCTGCGAGTCGTGGTCGTTGTACGCGCCGAGGTGGCCGAGGTTGTAGAGCTTCGACTCCTGCAACGAGGTGGCGACGCCGATGACCGCGCCACGGTCGCCGACGCCTGTCTTCTTGGCCGCGTCCACGATCGCCCGGGCGTTGGCGAGCTGCGCGTCGTCGAGCGGGATGCGCGACTGGGCGCCCTCGATGCCGTGCGGGATCAACTCGTCGCGGCTCGGCTTGCCGGCCGGCGGCTTGCCGGTGGCGGAGCCGGTGGTCAGTCCGGACTCGACCGGCTGGTCCTTCTGCTGCTTGGCCGAGGTGGCGGCCTTGCCGGTGGCGAGGTCGATGGCGGCGACAGCGCCCTGGTGCGGCCCGCTGGTGACCGGGGCGGCGGTCGCGGTCGGCGCGAGGGCCAGACCGCCGAGGGCAGCCACACCCACCACGCTCAGCGCGGTCTTGCGGTACGAGTCCTTAGCGATGGCGGGGAGCCATCGAGTGAAGTCGACCTTCACGATGGTTCCTTTCGATCGTGCGGAGCGCTCCGGGGTGAACGCTCCTCGGGAGGATGACCGCGGAAAGGGGTTTGGGCTCCGGCGGTACGGGGGACACAACCGGGTTGACGTGTCGGTCATTCCGGAAATGCCCGAGCCGTGGGTGGCTGCGGTCCCGGTCACTCCGAGAATCGGGTGGCAGACCCTTCGCGCGGCGAAATGGGACGATCCGCCCGGGCCGGGTCAGCCGCGTGGGCCGTGCCGAACCGGACGAGAACGTGCCAGAGCTGCTTGAGGTGCTGCAGGGTGTCAGCGATCGGGCCCCGGTCCGCCCACCGCTGCGGTTCGGTGACCACCGACACGGCGCCCCGACCGATCAGCTCCGCGTCCACCGGCGTGCCCGGGCGGGCGAACTCCCGGTGCAGGCGTGCCGCGAGCACCGGAATCGCGGGGCCCCGGAACTCGGCGTCGACCCGGTCGACGGCCAGCGCGAAACCGGGGTGCCAGCGCAGCGGAAAACCGTACCGCCGGGCGGTTGATTCCAGCGCCGCCCCGGTCGGGGTGCCGGCGAAGGACGGATCCACCACCAGTTCCTCGACATCGTGCGCGAGGTCGAGCGGGCCGTGGATCTGGGCTTCCACGTAGTCGTCGAGCGCGCGCCCGAGGGTGGCCGGCGTGCTCGGCGCCTCCAGCAGCGTCCGGGCCAGGGAGGCGACGTTCATCCCGGCCCGTCCCAGGCACTCGCCGGTGCCGGCGACGCCGGCCAGCAGCCCGGCGAACACCGCCTCGAAGGCGTCCGCCGTGCCCACCACGCCCGGACCGAGGTGGCTGTCGCCGAGGCAGAAGGTCGCCCGGCCCAGCACCGCCGGACGCAGCCGCAGGTGACAGGAGCCGAAGCGGGGACAGGCGCCGTCCGCGTGGTCGAGCAGGTTGATCCCGCCGTACGTGGGTCGCTCCGCCGGGGCCACCTCGGGCCGCTGGTACGCGCCGCCGAACATCCGGTGCTCCCACCGGTCCCGGTCGCCACCGGGATACGCGGTGAGGCCGCCGTTGGAGATCCCGGTGACGAACTGACTGCGGTACACCCCGTCCTCGGCCAGCGCCGCCGCGACGGCACGCCCGTCGGCGCACAGGCGATCGGGGTGGAAGTTGACGGTGAGCCGACCACGGTGGGCAGCCGCGGCGAGCAGCCGTTGCGGCCGGTGGCCGACATCGGCCGCGGCGAGGTGCCGCTCGATCGCGGCGAGCGCCGCGGGACGCTCGACCACCGCCGACGACCGCACGTACGCGAGGGCAGCCGCCTGCGCCGGGGTGAGTGCGGCGCGGAGCCGTCGGTCAGACGTCGCCGTCATGTCCGGGGTCCACGGCGCGCTCCGGCGGTGCGCCCAACTCCTCGAAGACGGTGATCTGCAGGTCCGCCGGGGCGTCCAGGCGCGAGTTCAGCGACTGCCAGGGCGTACGCGTCGGCGGCGCGATCTCGCTCGCCCCGGCGGCGACCAGCCGGGCCGTGGTCGCCCGCGTGTCGTCGACCTCGAAGGCCACCCGGATGCGCGGCGCGACCTGCCGGCCCACCTCGACGTCGTCGATCATGCGCTTCTGCGCCGGGTTGGCGATCTCCAGGGTGGCCCGACCGGCGTCCAGGATCACCACGCGGGCGTCGCCGTCACCGGTGAACGCTGCCTCCTCGGGCAGACCGAGGGCGTCCCGGTAGAACGCCACCGCGGCCTCGTGGTCGGCCGCCTCCACCACGAGGCGCAGCTGACGGACGACGGGAACCTGATGCTCGGCGGCCATGCGCCGGATCCTAACAACGCCCTAGGCTGAACACCGTCCGGAAGGGAGCGACGATGGTCGAGACGGATGGCGACGACGCGTACGTGGTGCGTCCGGTCGGTCGGGTGGCCTCGCCGCTGACCGACGCGGCGAGCGCGCCCCGGCAGGGCGATGAGGGTGCGCCCACGGCGTGGCTGATCTTCGACCCGCAGGTCGAGCAGGCGCTGGCCGACCTGTCGGCCGGCGCGGAGCTGCTGGTGCTGACCTGGTTGGACCGCGCCCGCCGCGACGTGCTGACCGTGCACCCGCGCGGCGACGAGACCTGTCCGCGCACCGGCGTGTTCAGCACCCGCTCCCCGCACCGGCCCAACCCGATCGGCCTGCACCGGGTGCGGGTGCTGGCGGTGGACGGGTTGCGCGTCGAGGTGGCCGACCTGGAGGCCCTCGACGGCACCCCCGTCCTGGACGTCAAGCCGGTGCTCGGCCCACCCGACGAACGCTGAGCGCCGCGCCGGCCGTCGGCCCGGCTGCGACAACCAGCCGGGCCGCGACACTCAGCCCGGCCGCCGCGTAGGCCGGCCGCCGTCAGTGACCGCGGCCCAGCCACTCCGGCAGGTGCGGGGCCTCCGCGCCGATCGTGGTGTTGTCGCCGTGCCCGGTGTGCACGACAGTCTCCGCGGGCAGGGTCAGCAGCCGGGTGCGGATCGACTCGATGATGGTGTCGAAGTCGCTGTACGAGCGCCCGGTCGCGCCCGGCCCTCCCTCAAACAGGGTGTCGCCGGTGAACACCGCCCCCAGCTCCGGGGCGTAGAAGCTGCACGCGCCGGGGCTGTGCCCGGGGGTGTGCAGCACCCACAGCGGGGTGCCGGCCACCTCGATGCTCTGCCCGTCCCGCACCTCGCCGTGCGGCGGCAGTTGGGGGTGGACCAGGTCCCAGAGCACCCGGTCGGCGTCGTGCAGCAGCACCGGAGCGCCGGTGGCCTCGGCCAGTTCGGGTGCCACCCGTACGTGGTCGTCGTGCGCGTGGGTGGCCAGGATCGCCCGGACCCGGCGACCGCCCACCAGCGCGAGGATCGTTGGCACGTCGTGCGGCGCGTCGATGATGACGCACTCGTCGTCGTCGCCGATCACCCAGACGTTGTTGTCCACCTCGAACGTCTGCCCGTCGAGCGAGAACGTGCCGGAGGTGACCGCGTGGTCGACCCGGACGGCCATCAGAACACCACCACCGAGCGGAGCACGTCGCCGTGGTGCATCCGGTCGAACGCGTTCTCGACCTGGTCCAGAGCGATCTCCTCGGTGACGAAGGCGTCCAGGTCGAGACGGCCCTGCAGGTACAGCTCGGTGAGCATCGGGAAGTCCCGGCTGGGCAGGCAGTCGCCGTACCAGCTGGACTTGAGCGCGCCGCCGCGCCCGAAGACGTCCAGCAGCGGCAGCTCGATGCGCATCTGCGGGGTCGGCACGCCGACCAGCACGACCGTGCCGGCCAGGTCCCGGGCGTAGAAGGCCTGCTTCCAGGTCTCCGGTCGTCCCACCGCGTCGATCACCACGTCGGCCCCGAAGCCGCCGGTGGCGGCGCGGATGGCCTCGACCGGGTCGGTCTCGGAGGCGTTCACGGTGTGCGTCGCGCCGAACTGTCGGGCCCAGTCCAGCTTGCGACTGTCGGTGTCCACCGCGACGATCGTGGTCGCGCCGGCGAGGGCCGCGCCGGCGACCGCCGCGTCCCCGACGCCGCCGCAGCCGATCACCGCCACCGAGTCGCCGCGGGTCACGTTGCCGGTGTTCATCGCCGCGCCCAGCCCGGCCATCACGCCGCAGCCGAGCAGGCCCACCGCTGCCGGCCGCGCGGCCGGGTCCACCTTCGTGCACTGACCGGCGTGCACCAGCGTCTTCTCGGCGAACGCGCCGATGCCCAGCGCCGGGGTGAGTTCCGTGCCGTCGGTGAGCGTCATCCGCTGCGTGGCGTTGTGGGTGTTGAAGCAGTACCAGGGCCGGCCCCGACGGCAGGCCCGGCAGACGCCGCAGACGGCCCGCCAGTTGAGCACCACGAAGTCGCCCGGGGCGACGTCGGTGACGCCGTCGCCCACCTGCTCGACGACGCCCGCCGCCTCGTGCCCGAGCAGGAACGGGTAGTCGTCGTTGATGCCGCCCTCGCGGTAGTGCAGGTCGGTGTGGCAGACCCCGCAGGACTGGATCCGGACGATCGCCTCACCGGGGCCGGGATCGGGCACCACGATGGTGGTGACCTCGACCGGTGCGCCCTTGCTGCGGGAGATGACTCCCCGGACTTGCTGGCTCACTTCGCCTCCTGCTGGTGGTGTGCGGCGGGGCCGGACACCGGGCGGGCGGATGAACCGGGCTCGGCGGTGGGCCCCTGGCGAACCTACCCCGATCACCACTGTCGGCCCAGTCGGCCGGGCGGTGCGGTTATCGGCTGTCACGCCGGGTACGCGGGCCACAATTCGGACCACGACCACCGGGAGTGATCATGAAATTCGCGCACCTGCCGCTGCGCGTCACCATCGGGGCGTACTTCCTCAACTCGGGTCTGGGCAAGCGGAACCTGGAGGGCGAGGCCGCGCAGGCCATGCACGGGATGGCGGTGGCGGCCATGCCGCAGCTCGGTCAGTTGGAGCCGCCACGGTTCGCCAAGCTGCTGTCGTACTCCGAGATCGCCCTGGGGGCCGCGCTGCTCGCACCGTTCGTCCCGGCGCCCCTGGTGGGGCTCGGCCTGACCGCGTTCGGCGCGGGCCTCGTGCAGCTGTACCTGAAGACGCCCGGGATGCGCGAGCCGGGCAGCGTACGGCCGACACAGCAGGGCGCGGGGCTGGCCAAGGACGTCTGGTTGGTCGGGGCCGGCCTGACCCTGGTGCTGGAGGGGTTGACCCACGGCCGCCGGCGCGGCTGACCTGGGCGAATCGCGCCGCCGCCACCCGTTATCGTGTGGGCGACCCGGCGGTCGGTCTGAGGAGCTGCGGTGACCCACAGTCGTTCGGTGCGACCGTTCTACCGGCCGATGAGGCCCCGCCGCCGCGACGAGCCGCACCGCTCGGCCACCCCGCTGGAGCTCTTCTTCGACCTGTGTTTCGTGGTGGCCGTGGCGCAGGCGGCGACCAGCCTGCACCACGACGTCGCCGAGGGCCACCTCGCCCACGCGCTGACCAGCTACCTGATGGTGTTCTTCGCGATCTGGTGGTCGTGGATGAACTTCACCTGGTTCGCCTCGGCGTACGACACCGACGACGACGTCTACCGGATCACGACGCTGGTGCAGATCACCGGGGCGTTGATCCTGGCGGCCGGGGTGCCCCGGGCCTTCACCGACGGCGACTTCACCGTCATCACCTACGGGTACGTGGTGATGCGGCTGGCCGCTGTCACCCAGTGGATCCGGGCAGCCGCCGGCGATCCGGCGCACCGGGCGGCGGCACGCCGCTACGCGATAGGCGTGACAGTCGTGCAGCTCGGCTGGCTGCTGCGGCTGGCGCTGCCCGACGGTTGGGGCATCGGGGCGTTCGTGCTGCTGGCGCTCGCCGATCTGCTGGTGCCGGCGGTGGCCGAGCGTCCGGGGATGACGCCGTGGCACCCGGGGCACATCGGCGAGCGGTACGGACTGTTCACGCTGATCGTGCTCGGCGAGGCGGTGCTGGCGATCTCGGTGGCGATCCAGACCGGGCTCGACGCGGGCGACCACGGTCTCTGGGCGCTCGCGGCGGCCGGCGCGCTCATCGTGTTCGCGCTCTGGTGGCTCTACTTCGACCGTCCGGTGGACGCGCCGGACCGGTTGCCGTACTCGCTCATCTGGGGTTACGGCCACTATCTGATCTTCGGGGCGATCGCCGCGGTCGGAGCGGGCCTGCCCGTGGTGGTGGACCACGAGCGGCACCTCGCGCACGTCTCCGGCACGGCCGCCGCGTACGCGGTGGCCGTGCCGACAGCCGTCTACCTGCTGACCGTCTGGGTGCTGCTCGTGCGCCGCCAGCAGCACGGCGCGGTGGTCGTCGCCTATCCGGTCGTCGCCCTGCTGACGCTGCTCGTGCCGCTGGGCCCGGCCCCGGTGCAGGTGCTCGCGGTGTTGCTCGTCGCCCTCGTGACCCTGACGGTGCTGCTGCGCGAACGCGACAGCGGGGCGCCCGCGACGCGCCGGGCCTGATTCCGATCTGGATCAGAGATCGGCCACCCGGCCTGCCGGCGCGCGGGACGGCCCGGAAGTCGGCAGAATTGCGGCATGCCTCGCCGCCGATGGTTGCTGGCCGACCAACTCGGGCCACATTTCCTCGACGACCCCGATCAACCGGTCCTGCTGGTGGAGGTCCGGGAGCTGTTTCGCCGTCGGCCGATGCACCGGCAGAAGGCGCACCTGATCCTCTCCGCAGTGCGCCACCGCGCCGCCGAGCTGGGCGACCGGGCGCTGCTGCTGCGTACCGGCACGTTCCGCGAGGCCCTGGCCGAGGTCGCCGAGCCGGTCGAGGTGTGCCATCCGCACTCCCGGGCCACGCTGGAGTTCGCCCGCTCGGCGCCCGGGTTGACGGTGCTGCCGCCGCGCGGCTTCATCACCAGCCAGGCCGACTTCACGGCGTGGGCGGACCGCACCCGCCGGAGCCCGCTGCGGATGGCCGACTTCTACCGGCAGGCCCGTCGCTGGCACGACGTGCTGAGCGGGACGGCCCGGGGCGCCGGCGGGTCCGGTGGCGCCCCGGCGCCGCGTCGACCGCGAGGGGAGGCCCCGGCCGTGCCGGCGACGCCGCCGCCTCCACCGCCGATCGTCGAGGACGACATCGACGCGCAGGTCCGCCACGATCTGGACCGGTGGGCCGCCGACGGGGTGCGGTTCGTCGGCCGTGACGGCCCCCGGCAGCACCCCGCCACGCACGCCGAGGCGCAGGCCCGACTGGCGCACTTCCTGACGTACCGGCTGCCCGGGTTCGGCCGCTACGCCGACGTGATGAGCGCCGACGATCCGCTGTTCGCGCACTCGGCGCTGTCGTCGTCGTTCAACCTGGGGCTGCTGCACCCCGAGCCGGCCGTACGCGCCGCCGAGCAGGCGTGGCGCTCCGGCGCCGCGCCGCGCACGGCTGTGGAGCCGTTCATCCGCGGGTTGCTGGGCTGGCGGGAGTTCCTCTGGCAGCTGTACTGGTACCACGAGCCACAGTTCCGGGGCGCGAACTGGCTGGCCGCGACCGAGCCGATGCCGCAGTGGTTCGCCGAGCTGGACGCCGACGCGGTGGAGGCGCGCTGCCTGGCAGACGTGCTCGCCGCCGTCCGGGACCGGGCGTGGACGCACCACAGCCCCCGGCTGCTGGTGCTCGGCAACTACGCGTTGCAGCGCGGCTGGCGTCCCACCGACGTGGCGGACTGGTTCCAGCGCTGCTTCGTGGACGGCACCGACTGGGTGATGAACGCGACGGTCATCGGCATGAGCCAGTACGCCGATCTGGCCCGGGTGGACACCCGCCCGTACGCGGTGGACGGCACCGACATCGACGAGATCAGTGACTACTGCGCCGGCTGCCGCTACACGCCCGAGCGGGCGCTCGGCGAGCTGGCCTGCCCGTACACCGGAGGTTTCGAGAGCTTTCTGCACCGCAACCGGGAGCGGCTGGTGGCCGACCCGCGGCTCGCCGCGGAACTGGCCCGCCGCGACGAGCCGCAGCACCGCGAGGCGGTGCTGGCGCAGGAGGAGAAGCGAGGCAGCAGCCCTCCGTGATCAGGTGGGGTCCGCGACGGGCGGCGGGATCGGCACCGGCCGGGTGACACCCCGGTTGAGACCGACGACAAGCAGCCGGTTGTACGAGGCCGGCATGATCCGGGCCAGCAGGTCGGGCACCTTCGCCGACCAGCCGATCAGCACCCGGCCCCTGCGCCGCTCGACGCCTCGCAGGATCACCTCGGCGGCCCGCTCCGGCGCGATGGTGAGCAGCTTCTCGAACTGGGCCCGGCCGGCGGTGTACTCCTCGATCGACACGCCGCTGCCGACCCGCGCGTTCTCGGTGATCCGGGTACGGATCCCGCCGGGGTGCACCGACGTGACACCGATGCCGTCGTCGACGAGTTCGTGTCGCAGCGCCTCGGTGAGGCCGCGGACGGCGAACTTGCTCGCCGCGTACGCGGTCTGCCCGGCCGGCGCGATCAGCCCGAACAGGCTGGAGACGTTGACCAGGTGCGCGCCCGGCTCGGCCTTGAGGGCGGGCAGCAGCGCGTGGGTCAGCTGCGCCACGGCCCGGAAGTTGACGTCGATCACCCAGCTGAACTCGTCGAACGTCACCTGGTCGAACCGGCCGCCGAGGCCGACGCCGGCGTTGTTGACCAGCAGCCGGACGCGTGGGTGCCGCTGGCCGATCTCGACCGCGACCCGGGCGGTGGCCGCCGCGTCGGCGAGGTCCACCCGGTACGTGTGCACCTGCCGGTCCGGATGCGCGGTGTGGATGGCGGCGGCGACGGCGTCCAGCCGTTCGGTGTCGCGGTCCAGCAGCACCAGGTCACTGCCCCGAGCGGCCAGGCCGTGCGCCAACGCGGCGCCGATGCCGCTGGCCGCGCCGGTCACGACGGCCGTCGCGCCGGCGAACTCAAACCTCCGCACGATCGGTGCTCCTTCCCTCGCGGGTGCGGCGGGAGAACCGCACACCCTCGTCGGTGAGCCGGCCGTGCCGCATCAGCAGCACGTCGCGGGCGTAGTTCTGGTACAGCCGCCAGGGTGCCCGCGCGCCCTGCTTGGGCAGCGCGTCGACGCTGCGCAGCACATAGCCCGAGCGCAGGTCGATGAGCGGCACCCGCCGCGCGTCGGGCGGTGGGAGCGGGGTGACGACCTGCTGGCCGGTGCGGTCCAGGTGGCGCAACAGCCGGCAGACGTAGCCGGCGACCAGGTCGGCCTTGAGGGTCCACGACGCGTTGGTGTAGCCGATGGTCAGCGCGAAGTTCGGCACGCCGGAGAGCATCATGCCCTTGTAGGCCACGGTCCCGGGCAGATCGACGTCGACGCCGTCCACCCGCAGTGTCAGGCCACCGAGCGCGAGCAGGTTGAGCCCGGTCGCGGTCACCACGATGTCGGCGCTCAGCTCGTCGCCCGAGGCCAGCCGGACCCCGTGCGCGGTGAACGTGTCGATCGTGTCGGTCACCACCGCCGCCCGCCCCTGCCGCACGGCGGTGAACAGGTCACCGTCGGGCACCACGCAGAGCCGCTGGTCCCACGGGTCGTAGCGGGGCGAGAAGTGCCTGTCGACGTCGTACCCGACCGGCAACTGGCGCTTCGCGCCGCGCCGGAGCAGCCGCTTGACCAGGGCGGGCGCGCGCCGGCTGAGCTGGAAGTTGACAGTGGAGAGCAGCACGTTCTTCCACCGCACCACCCGGTACGCGGCGTTCGCCGGCAGCCGGCGCCGCAACGCGCCGGCCAGCCGGTCGCGCGAGGGCAGGGCGATGACGTACGTGGGTGAGCGTTGCAGCATCGTCACGTGCGCGGCCCGCTGCGCCAGGGCCGGCACCAGGGTCACGGCTGTCGCGCCGCTGCCGATCACCACCACCCGCTGGCCGGTGTGATCCAGGTCGTCGGGCCAGTGCTGCGGGTGCACCAGCCGCCCGGCGTACCCGTCCACGCCGGGCAGGGTCGGCGTGTAGCCCTCGTCGTAGCGGTAGTAGCCGGTGCAGGCGAACAGGAACGAGCAGGTCAGCACCACGGTCTCGGCGGTGTCGGCGCGCTCGGCGTGTACCGTCCAGCGGGCGGTTCCGCTGTCCCACTCGGCGCGCGTCACCCGGTGGGAGAAGCGGATGTGGCGCTGCACGTCGTACTCCCGGGCGGTGTCGCGCACGTACTCCCGGATGGCCGCGCCGTCGGCGATGGCCGTCGCGTCGGCCCACGGCCGGAACGAGTAGCCGAAGGTGAACATGTCCGAGTCGGACCGGATACCGGGGTAGCGGAACAGGTCCCAGGTGCCACCGATCGCGTCCCGTGCCTCCAGCACCGCGTACGTCTTGTCGGGGCAGTCGCGGCGCAGATGGCAGGCGGCGCCGATGCCGGACAGGCCGGCGCCGATGATGAGCACGTCGACGTGGTCGGAGGGCATCGCGTTCCTCCCGTCCGGGGCGGTGGACGGACACTAACACCGCCCCGGACGCCGGGCACCTAGCCCGAGACCACCGCCGGGCCGCCATCTCCGTATGGCCCCCGGAGGTTAGTCGGTGGACGCTCGCGTGGATTCCATGATCCAGTTCGTCTCCCAGGTGCGTTCGCCGTCGACCGAGAACGCCTGCTCCCAGCGGGCCGTGGTCGCGGTGATCCCCGACCAGATGAACCGGCACCGGACCGGCCGCCCCTCGTGCTGGTCGTCGGCGTAGAAGCGGCCCACCCCGTCGACGAAACGCCCCACCATCGGCGGCTGCTCCAACTCCCCCCGACCGCTGTTCATCCAGTAGATCGACCACTGCCCGCTCGCCGGGTCGAAGATCCTGATCGTCGCGCCGGAGAAACCCTTGGTCGGGAAGGTGATCTCGTCGAAGTTGCCGCCGCCGCCGAAGAAGCTGTGCGCGACCGACACCCCGGGAAATTCCTCCCACTCGTCGCAGCCGGTCAGCCGCTCGCGCAGCCGACGGTTGACCACGTTCCAGGTGCCCACGTAGAAGTCGAAGTCGCCCATCAGCGGCCCACCGGCCCTTCCGCTCGCGTGTCATCCAGATAGCCGGTCAGGTCGGGAGCCTCGGGCACCAGCATGTGCCGGACCCAGGCGGCCCGTTCGTGCTCCAGCACCGCCAGCTCCCATACGCAGCCGACCTCGCGCCGACCCAGCTCGACGAAGTGGGTCGGGTCGACGTCCGGGCAGTCCAGCGCGGGCTGCCCGGCCACCGCGATGTGCACTTGCAGCGCGTTGTCCCACACCCAGGTGTATGCCAGCAGGTAGGCGCCGGTGTCCGCGCCCCGGTGCAGCACCACCCAGCCGGCGGCCGGGGTGCCGTCGCTCACCGCGCGGGCCAGCAGCGCTGGCAGCAGGTCGTACGCGGCCTTGCGCACCTCCGGCTCGATAGGCCGCTCCGGCTGGTCGATGTGGTAGCGCTTGAGCTGCCAGCCGTCCACGGTGACCGGCGCCAGCGTTCGTAGATCCTTGTCGCGAAAAGCCATGCCGGGACGGTAGGACCACTTCACTGACAGCTAGTGTCAGTGAAGTGCGGGCCAGCCGACTTCTCTCCGTCCTGCTGCTGCTCCAGTCGCACGGCCGGCTGACCGCCGCGCAGCTCGCCGAGCGGCTGTCGGTCTCCCCGCGCACCATCTACCGGGACGTGGAGTCGCTGCACGCCGCCGGCATCCCGCTCTACGGCGAGGCCGGGCACGCCGGCGGCTACCAACTCGTCGACGGCTGGCGGACCCGGCTGACCGGCCTGACCGCCGAGGAGGCCGACCGCCTCTTCCTGGCCGGGCTGCCCGGCCCCGCCGACGAGCTGGGCTACGGCGACGTGGTGGCCGCCCTGCAACTCAAGCTGCACGCCGCGCTGCCCGCCCCCCTGCGCGACCGGGCCACCCAGCTGCAACAACGCTTCCACCTGGACACACCCGGTTGGTACGCCGACGGCGACGCCTCCCCCGAGCTGGCCCGCACCGCCGAGGCCGTCTGGCGGCAGCAGCGCATCGAGGTGCGCTACCGCGGCTGGCGCGGCGAGGTGACCCGGGTGCTGGAGCCGTACGGCCTGGTGCTCAAGGGCGGCCGGTGGTACGTGGTGGCCACCCGACCGGGCCGCGACGAGCCGGCGACCTACCGGGTCAACCAGATCCTCGCGCTGACCCCGCTGGCGCAGGAGTTCGACCGACCTCCCGACTTCGACCTGCCGGCCTGGTGGCGGGAGCATGTGCTCCGGTTCCGGGAACGGCTGCACCGCGACGAGGCCACCGTACGGCTGTCGCCCGCCGGCCGGGAACGGCTGCGGGAGATCGGCAGCGACCCGGTGGTGTCCGCGGTGGACGCCAGCGCCGGGCCACCCGACGCGCACGGCTGGGTGACCGCCGTCCTGCCGATCGAGTCGCTCACCCACGCCCACGGTGACCTGCTGCGCCTCGGCGCCGACGTGGAGGTGCTGACCCCGCTCGCGCTCCGCGACCGCCTGGCCGCCACCGCCGCCGGGCTGGCCGCCCTCTACGCCCCCGCCGGCCAGCCGACCCGATAGCCACCGCCCCTTCCACAGTGGAAGATCGGCGGGACATCGACTGTCGGCAGGGTGTGCCACCCTGGGACGGGCACCAGCGGTCACCGGAGGTGAGGGCCACGCTACGACTACGCGCACTGGTCGCCGTCCCCGGCACCGGGCCGGTGACCCTCGACGTCCCGTCCGGTGAAACGGTCGCCCTGGTCGCGCCACCGCGGGTCGGCACCGCCGTGGCCCGGGTGCTGGCCGGGCTCGCCGCCCCGGTCACCGGGCGGATCCTGGTCGGTGACCGGGACGTCACGGCCCTCGCGCCGCCGCGCCGGCAGATCGGCTACGTGCCCGCCGGCGGGGCGCTGCTGCCGCAGCTCACCGTGCGCCGCAACATCGAGTACGGCCAGCGCAAACGTGAGCGGGTGCACGAGGTGGCCGACGACTGGACGGCCACCGTGGTGGACCGGCTGGAGCTGGCACCGACGCTGGATCTGCTGCCCCACCTGCTCTCCGACGCCCAGCGCTTCCGGGTGGCACTGGCCCGCGCGGCGGTCTGCCTGCCCGAGGTGCTCGTGATCGACCTGCCCGTCGACCCGTCCGGCGGCAGCCGCCTCGCCGACCTGCTGCCCCGACTGGCGCCTCCGGACGCGCCGGGGGTGGCCGTGCTCGTCTGCACCGCCGACCCGGCCACGCTCGCCGAGATCCCCCGCCACCACGAGCTGGTCACCGAGCCCGACGAGGCGCTGCGGTGACGCCGGCCGGCCGGGTCACCCGGCGTACGCTGCTGCGCGCCGCAGCGGCCGGCGCGGCGGCGACCGCGGCCGGGTGTGCCGGCGGCAGCCCCTCGGTGCAGGTGGCAGTGGTGTGGAGCGGCAGCGAGCTGGACCGCTTCCGGGAGGTCGTGGCCACCTATCCCCACCCGGTGCGCGTGGTCAGCGCCGGCAACGACATCGACGCGTTCCTGCGCGCCCGTCACCTCGCGGGCACCTCGCCGGACGTGGCGATCCTGTCGCGCCCCGGCCTGGTGACGGAGTACGCCGCGCGGGGCTGGCTGCGCCCGGTGCGCCCCTCGACCGAGTACGCGGTGCCCATCGGGCTCAGCGACCTGTTGATGGCCGGCGGGCAGCGCTACGGCGTCTGGGTCAAGGCCGCGCACAAGTCACTGGTCTGGCACCTGCCCTCGATGCTGCCCGAGCAGCCGACCAGCTGGGACGGGCTGGTGTCGCTGACCCGCCGCCTCGGCGCGCTCGCCCGGCGCGGCGCCGGCCCGGCGCCGCTGGCGATCGGCGCGGCGGACGGCTGGGTGCTCACCGACTGGTTCGAGAACGTGCTGGCCGACCTCGCGCCGACCGCCTACGACGCCCTGGCCGGGCCGGACGCCGACTGGCAGGGCCGGCCGGTGCGCGACACCCTGGACCGGCTCGCCGAGCTGTGGAGCATCGACGGCGCCTTCCCCGGCGGCGGCCGACGGGCGCTGCTCACCCAGTACGAGGAGTCGGTGATCCAGGTGGTGCGCTCCCGACGGGCGGTGATGGTCTTCGAGGCCGACTTCACCGCCGAGGTGGTCGGCCGGTTCCGGCGCGGCCCGGAGGAGCCCGTCACCTTCCGGTTCCCGAGCGCCGGCACGGGCGGCGGCGCGCTGATCGTGGGCGGGGACGTGGCGGTGGTGTTCGCCGACGCCCGGGGCGGGGTGGAGCTGGTCGAGTGGCTGACCCGGGCCGACTCGTTCCAGCCCTGGCTGCGCGCCGGTGGCTACCTGTCGCCGAACACCACCATCGCGCTCACCGACTACGCCGACCCGGTCCGTCGCCAGCTGGCCCGCGAGATGCGCGGCCCCGACACCCTGCACTTCGACCTCTCCGACCAACTGCCCGGTCCGTTCACCGGCTCCGACGGGGTGGGCATCTGGCGGATCATGCAGGACTTCTTCGCCGACGTCACCGACGGTGTCTCCGCCGGTGAGGCGGTTCGCCGGGCCACCGGGCAGCTCGCGGCGGCGGCCCGCGACGCGGGCGGTGGCCGATGAGCCAGGTCAAGGTGCTCGGCGAGCTGGCGGTGCTCGACGACGTGGGCCCGCCCCGGCGCGGCCGGGCCTACCCGGCGGCCGGGGCGACCTCCGCGCTGCTGCTGCCGGCCGCGCTGCTGCTCGGCGCGCTGGTGCTGTGGCCGGTGCTGCGCACGCTGCACGCCAGCGTCACCACCGACGGTCGCTGGGTCGGCGCGGAGCACTTCCGCGCGGCGCTCGCCGCGCCCGGCACCGGTGCGGTGGTCGGCCGGACGGTGCTGTGGGCGGTGCTGGTGCCGGCGGTGGGCTACCTGTTCGCCGTGGCGTCCCGCCGCTGGAAGGAGGGCGGCCTGGTCCGCCTGATCCTGTTGGTGCCGGTGGCGTTGCCGCTTGTCGTCACCGGGGTGACCTTCCGCCTCATGTACGACCCCGACCCGACCCGCGGCCTGGCCACCCTGCTCGCGGCACGGCTGACCGGCCGCGCCGACGACAACGCGCCGCAACTGCTCGGGCCGGGCCTGGTCACGGTAGCGCTGATGTCGGCGTTCGTCTGGGCCTGGGTGGGTCTGGCCGTGCTGGTCTTCCGGGCCGCACTGGACCGGCTGCCGCCGAGCCTCGCCGACGCGGTCCGCGCCTACGGCGGCGGTCGACGACACGTGCTGTGGGACGCGCAGTGGCGACCGCTGCTGCTGCGTACCGTCGCGGTGGTCTTCGCGCTGGTGGCGCTCGGCACCAGCCGGACCTTCGACCTGATCCTCGTCATGACGCCCGGGTCGGTCCGCGACGACGCGGCGGTGCTCGCGTTGCGGGTCTGGCAGACCTCGGGCGGCACCACCACCGGGCAGGGCGCCGCGCTCGGCGTCGTCTGGCTGGTGGCGGTGGCCGCCGGGATGCTGGTGGCGGCGTTCTTCGTCCGCCAGGCGTGGCCGCCACCCCGCGTCGAGGCGACACCCGGGCCCGCACCGACGACCCCGCCGCCGCGACGACTGTTCCGGCTGCTCGCCGCGGGCGGCGCGGTGGCCTGGCTGATCCCGCTCGTCGTGCTCGTGGCGACCTCCGCGCACGGGCAGGTGGACGCCGCCGCGCGCGGCTGGTGGTCGGCTCCGCCCGGGACGGGCTCCTACGCGGCGCTGCTCGGTGGCGGCGAGCTGTGGCGGGCGCTGGGCTTCACGCTGCTGTTGGCGACCGTCGTGACCGCCACGGTGCTGGTCGTCGCGCTGCTGGCCGCGTACCCGCTGGCGTGGCTGACCGGGCCGGCCGCGCAGGCGACCGGGCTGCTGCTGATGGCCGCCACAGTCGTCCCGGTGCAGGTGATCGCCGGGCCGGTCAACGAGGTGCTGGGCGTGGTGCTCTCCTCCGGCACCGCCCGCGGGCTGGCCCTGGTGCACGTGGCGCTGGGGGTGCCGTTCGCGGTGCTGGTGCTGCGCAACGCGTTCGCCGACCTGCCGGCCGAGCAGGTGCGGGGCGCCCGGCTGGGCGGTCGGCGCTGGTGGGGCACCCTGCACCGGCTGGCCCGGCACAACCTGCCGGCCGTGATCGCCGTCTCCGTGCTGGAGTTCGTCCAGGTCTGGAACGACCTGGCGGTGGGCCTGCTGTTCAGCGGGCCGGAGGCCACCCCGCTCGGGCTGTTCCTGGCCGGGCAGAGCCGTGGCTTCGTGTCCAACAGCGGCGTCCTGGCCGCCGGGTCGGTGCTCGCCTCGGTGCTTCCGGTGGTGCTGATGGTGCTCGCCCGACGGCAGCTCGTCGCCGGGCTGGTCTCCGGGGGCGTCCGGTGACCGGCCCCACCGGTCCCGGCCGCGCGCCGCGCTGGCCGGTGCTCGTGACGATCGGCACGCTGCTCAGCGGCGTGTTCGGCAACCTGGCCAGCAACCTGCTGTCCGAGTTCGCGGCAAGTGTGCTCGGCCCGGCCAGCATCGTGGTGGCGGTCGTGGGCGGCGTCGGTTTCGTGGTGTTCGAGCTGCGCCGACGACGTGCCGTCCGCCAGACCGGCCCGGAGCCCACCGACGTCGTCACCACACCGCCTACCGACGTGCCCACCCTGCCGTACACGGCCGGGTTCGCCGGTCGGGAGGAGCACGTCCAGGCGGTGCTCGACCTGCTCGCCCGCGAGCACGCGGTGGCGGTCCTGGGCCGGCGGGCGGTGGGCACCTCCGCCTGCGCCGTCCAGGCGGCGAACCTGTGCCGGGAGGACTTCCCGGACGGGCAGTACCATTTCGACCTGCGCCGCGGCGGTCGTCCCCGCTCCGCACGGCAGGTGCTCACCGCGCTGGCGGGCGTCCTGGGCACCGCCCCACCGACGTCGGGCCGCCCGGACGCCCTCGCGGCCGCCGCCGCCGCGCTGCGCCGCAAGCTCGACGGTCGCAAGATCCTGCTGGTGCTGGACAACGTCGACCGTCCCGAGCAGGTCCGCGCGCTGCTGCCGCCGACTGCCCGCACCTGCCGGCTGCTGCTGGCCGGCGGCCCCGCCCTCAGCGGCCTGGGCGGCGTGGTGGAGCACTGGATCGCCGAGCCCGGCCCGGACGAGGCGGTCGAGCTGTTCGCGGCGGCCGGTGGGGCCGCGCCCGCCGCCCGGATCCGCCGCGCCGACCCACGCACCGACCCGGCGGTACGCGAGATCGTCGACCTGTGCGGGCGGCAGCCCCGCACCGTGCGGGCGCTCGGCTACCGCACCGCCCAGCACGGCTGGCGGCACTCCGACGTGCTGGACGCGCTGCGCCGGGCGGTGCGCACCCCGCCGCACCAGCGCGTCGCCGTGTCGCCGGCGGCCCAACTCGTCACCGAACGGGACACCGCCTACCGGGCGCTGACCCGCGAGGCGCGTCGGCTGTACCGGCTGATGTCGCTGACCCCCGCCCCGGTGGACCGGCCGACCATCGCCGCGCTGGCCCGCCGCCACCCCGAGCGGGTGACCGGGCTTCTCGACCAGTTGGCCGCCGCCGCGTTCGTGGTCGGCGCGAGCGGCGACCGGTACGAAATCCGCCCGCTGCTCGCCGCGAACGCCCGGCTGCACCTGCGCGACGCCGAGCCGGCCCGCTCCCGGGTCGCCGCGCAGGCCCGACTGACCCGGCACCTGGCCCGCCGGGCCGAACGACACGCGGCCAACCTGGCCGTGCTCGGCTCCCCGCCGGACCGGGAGTGGTCGCTGCCACTCGACGACGACCCGTACGGCTGGTTCGACCTGCACCAGGAGCTGCTGCTGGCGGTGGTCCGGGTGCCGGCCGGAGCTGCCGAGACGCTGCCCCGTCGGGTCCGCAGGTGGTGGTTCCGGTTGGCCGTGGCGCTGTGCGGATGGCTCGCGCACGTCGAGCGACTCGACGAGTGGGAGCAGGTCTGCCGCACGGTCCTGGCCACCCCGACCGCCGACGACCGGCCGGAGATCGCCGGGTGGGCGCACAACGAGCTGGGGGTGCTGCGCCGGCGCCGGCACGACCCGCAGGGCGCGGCGGCGGCGCTCACCCTCGCCGTGGCCGAGCGCGGCCGGCGGGGCACCGCCCAGGCACGGATGAACCTGGGCCTGGCCCTGCTCGATCTGGGGCAACTCGACGACGCGGTGGAGCACCTGGAGCTGTCCCGCCGGCACCGCTCGTCGGCGGACCGCTCCGGGCATGCCCTCACCGACCTGGGCCTGGGCGCGGCGCAACTGGCCCGGGGCGAGTTGGACACCGCGCACCACCACCTGGTCAGGGCGGCGAACACGTTCCGGTCGGTGGGTGACGCGCGCGGCTACGCCGCGGCGCTGACCAACCTGGTGCTGGTGCACGCGACCCTCGGCGAGCACCTGGACGCGGCGCAGGCGTGGCGGGCCGCGCTGCGCGAGTACGAGTCCGTCAACGACCCGACCAGCCGCGCCGCGGCGCTGCTCAACGCCGGGGCGACGCTGCTGACCAGCACGCCGGGGCAGGCGCGGGCGGCGTACGAGCTGCTGGCCGAGAGCCGGCGGCTGCGGGCGGAGACCCGGCCGACGGCGGGGCTGGGCCGCACCCTGCTGTACCTGGGCGACGCCGCCGCCGCGCTTGGCGGCGGGGCCGAGGCGCGACGGCTCTGGGCGGACGCGGCGACGGTGGCCGAGGAGGTCGACGACGACCGGGCGCTGGCCGCCGCGGACCACCGCCTGGAACAGGACGTCGACCTGCCGCAGACTGGCCCCTGAGCCGCTCGTCGCGCCGCGCCGGCGTGATGTCCATCGCTCGCGTTGGTCGGTGGCACGGGTCTGGGAGAGTGTGTGACCGTGGACGCTCTCTCGGTGCGGGGACTCAGCCGCAACTTCGGCAACCTGGTCGTGCTCGACGACGTGAGCTTCACGGTGGCGCCGGGTCGGATCGCGGTGGTGCTGGGCCCCAACGGCAGCGGCAAGACCACCCTGCTGCGGTGTGTGGTGGGCGCCGACCGGCCGGACGCGGGTGAAGTGCGGGTGCACGGGTACCGGGCCGACGAGACCGACCCGCAGGTGCGGGCCCTGGTCGCGGCCGCCCTGGACGACATCGACTTCTTCCCCGACCTGTCGGTGGTCGAGCACCTGGAGCTGGTCGCGTACGCCCACGGGGGCAGCGCCGAGCCGGTCGAGGAGGTGCTCGCCGAGCTGGGCCTGGAACCGGCCCGCGACCAGCTGCCGGTGACCCTGTCCAGTGGGCAGCGCCGCCGGCTGGCGCTGGCGTCGTGCTTCGTGCGCCCCCGCCGGGTGCTGATCCTGGACGAGCCGGAGCAGCGGTTGGACGTACGCGGCCGGCAGTGGCTGGCCGACCGGCTGCGCCGGGAACGGGACGCCGGCACCGCAGTGCTGCTGGCCTCGCACGACCCGGAGCTGATCGACGCGGTGGTCGACGAGCGGATCGAGATCGGTCGGTGAGCGCCCCGCCGGCCACGGTCGCCCAGACACCCGCCGGGCTGCCCACCGCCCGACAGGTGCGTACGCACCTGCGCCGGGCCCGCCGCCGCCACCACGAGCACTCGCTCGGCGACGTGCTGGGCGACGCGTACGTCATCGTGCTCTTCGTGGGCATGTACGGCTGGTTCGCGGTCAGCGCCAGCCGCGACGTGCTGGTCTCCCCCACGGTGGGCCGGGCCGACGCGGGGGTGCGCTGGTGGCTGGCGGTCGCCGCGCTGCTGGCCGGCGCGGGACTCGCCTGGCGGGGTCTGCGCGCGCTCGGCCCGCTGCTGGTCACCCCGGCCACCCAGAGCTGGGTGACCAGCGCTCCGGTGGACCGGCGGGCCTGGCTGGCGCCGCGCCTGGCCGTCCTGCTGGCGGGCGCGGCG
>NZ_MUZA01000086.1 GCF_021442385.1 Micromonospora sp. MH99 | reverse complement strand
CAGCCGCTGCGCGGCGGCGCCCCGCGCCGCACTCGCCGCCAGCATCCGCGCCGGCGCCGGCGGATCCAGCTCCACCGAACCGGCCGGAGCCAGCAGGGCGCCCGGCAGCACCAGCCGCGCGACCAGGCCGCTCTGGCCCGCGTCGAGCTGCACCCGCACGCCGAGGCGGCTCGCCAGGTGGCTGACCACGAACAGGCCCATCCGCTCGACAGCCGCGACGTCCGCGGCCGGCGGAGTGGCCAGCACCGCGTTCGCCTCGGCCAGCGCGGCCGGGCTCATGCCCAGGCCGTCGTCCACGATCTCGATCAACGCTCCCGAAGCCTGGACCCGGGCGGTCACCAGCACGACAGTGTCCGGACGGGAGAACGCGGTCGCGTTCTCCAACAGCTCGGCCAGCATGTGCACCAGTTCCCCGACCGCGTGCCCCACCACGTTGACCTCGCCCACCGAATCCAGCCGGACCCGCTGGTACTGCTCGATCTCGGCGGCGGCGGCCAGCAGCACGGTGCCGAGACCCACCGGACGGTTCCACCGCCGGGTGGAATCCGTACCGGCGAGCACGAGCAGGCTCTCGTCGTTACGGCGCATCCGGGCGGCCAGGTGGTCGAGCTTGAACAGGTTGTCGAGCTGGTCCGGGTCGCTCTCCTCGCGCTCGAGGTCGTCGAGCAGCTCCAGTTGGCGCTCCACCAGCACCTGGCTGCGGCGGGCCAGGTTGACGAACATCGCGTTGACGTTGCGCCGCATCGACGCCTGCTCGACGGCGACGGTCACCGCGCTGCGGTGCACCGCGACGAACGCCTCCGCCAGCTCACCGATCTCGTCGAGTGAACGGACCACCGCCGGCGCGACCTCGATGCTCGGCACCCCGCCGGTGACGGTCCGCAGCCGATCCAGCGCGTCCGGCAGCTCGACCTGCGCGATCCGCAGCGCCTGGCTGCGCAGCAGCCGCATCGACCGGGCGACCGACCGCCCCACCAGCAACGAGATCAGCAGGGCGACCAGCAGGACGGCGACGACACCGCCGACCACCAGCAGGGTGGCTCGCAACTGGCCGCTGCTGGCGTCGTCGGCCTGGCGCACCGCGTCGTCCAGCACCCCCGCCTCGACCTGGCGCAGCAGCTCCTGACGCTGTTGGCTGGCCGACCACCACTGCTCGGACGGCAGCACCTCGGACGCGGCGTTCCCGGCCGGCAGGCTGCGCTCCTCCAGCTGGGTGGCGACCAGGAACAGCGGGTTCACCGAGGTCTCGTCGTACCGGCGGATCTGGTCCGTGGTGGCGGCCACCCGGAACGCGCCGAGGGCGGTCAACTGCTGGGCCCGCAGGTCGGTGAGGGCCACCCGGTCCTCCGTGCCGTACCGGCCGGCGCGGGCGGCGGCGTAGAGCTGGGCGCGGACGCGCGAGGAGAGCTCCTTGACCCGGGCCAGCTGCACGTAGCGCAGCACCGCGTCGCTCAGCGCCGCCCGGTCCTGACCCGGGGTCGGCTCGGCGAGCAGATCCAGCAGCGCGCCCACGGCCCGGTGGTAGTTGCTCAGGATGGTGTCGTTGCTGAGGACCGCCGGCGGGATCGCCGGACGGATGTCGATCACCTGGTCGTACGCCTCCTGCGCCTCGGAGAAAGCCACTCGCCAGGACGCGTCGGCGTCGGCCAGCGGCCTGGCCGCCCGACTCAGGTCGGCCATCGCCCGGTCGGAGGACGCCTGCAACGGCCGCAGCGCGGTCGCGGCGGCCTGCCGGTCGCCACCGCGGCGCAGCTCGCCCAGCTCACCCGCCGAGCGGTCCCGCTCCTGTTGGAGCTGGTGCACCACGGCGGTGATCTCCCGGCCGATGGCGACCTGCCGGGAGAAGTCGTTGAGCGCTGTCGTCCGGCCGACCAGGGTGCTGGTCTGCACCCCCGCGAGCACCAGGAACGCCAACGACGGCACCACCAGCACGGTGGCGAGCTTGGTGCTCATCCGCCAGTCCCGCAGCCGGAACGGCGAGCGGCGTCGATGCGGGACGACGCGGACGTCGAAGCGTCGCCGGCGGTGGTTCGACACCCCGCCGGTCGCCGGGTCGGGACCTGCCGCCACCCTGCCTCCTCCTCCAGCCGCGTCCACCGCGACCCGGGGAGCGCAGTCCATCCAACCAGGCTCGGTAGCGCTGTCAACGGCCCGGGCAGGGCGAAAGTTCAGGAAGGATACTGCGGGTGGGACCGTCCTGTCGTGGTCGGTAAGACCAGCTCATCCGTCCGGCCGATGTCGGCGAGCTCGGCCGCCGCGCCAAAGCGGCCCAGCGCGACCAACGCGGCGCCGGTGGCACCGATCTCCGGGTTCCGTTGGTGCGACACCGGACGCGGCGCGAGCGCGGCGGCGAACGCCTGCCGCCACCACACCGAGGCGGCCACCGCGCCGCCACCCAGCACCACCCCGACCGGTTTGTCGACGGTGGACTCCAACACCGCGAGATCGTCGGCGACCAGCTCGCACAGCCCCTGCATCAACCCGGCCAGGATGTCCACCGCAGTGGTGCTGAAGCTCAGGCCGCGCAGCTCGCCCGAGCCCGCCGGCGCCAACCCGGGCGGCCGGTCGCCCCCGAAACGGGGGTCGGCCGGCCGGCCGCCGCCCGCCGGCACCAACGCCAGCGCCGCGTCCAACTCGTCCCCGGAGGGCAGTCGCAGCTCCCTGTTCGCCCAGGCGAACAGGTTGCCACCGCTGGAGTACGCCGCCCCGGTCACCACGTGGTCGTGGTCGACCCGGTAGCGCCAGAGTCGTTCGGGCAGCCGCGGCAGGGGCTCACCGGCCGGGATCCGCTGCATCAGGCGTACGGCCGCGGAGGTGCCCACCGTGACCGCGGCCCGGCTCGGGTCGGCGCAGCCCGAGCCGACGTTCGACGCGCCGCCGTCACCCACCGGCGGCGTCCACCGGGCCTCGGCCAGCTGCGGCCAGCGGCGGGCGCGGTCGGGCCGGAGCCGGCCGTGCCAGTCCAGCTCACCCAGGGGCGGCAGGTCGCGCGGTCGCGCGCCGGCGAGCGTCAACGCCTCCTCGTCCCAGCGCAGGCTGCTCAGGTCCAGCAGGCCGGTGCCGGAGGCCTGGGAGACCGACATGGGCGCCGCCTGCAGCAGCTCGCCCAGCACGTACTCCGGCAGGCCGACGAACCGTGCGATCGGCGAGCCCGACTGTTCCCGCAGCCAGGGCAGGCGCATGGACCAGTAGGAGCGGTGCCACCAGCAGCCGGTGCGCTGGTGGAACCCGTCCGGGTCGGCCGGGCCGGACGTGTCGCCGACCGGCGCGGGCCGGGTGTCCAACCAGGTGACGACCGGGCCCAGCGGAGTGCCGTCGCGGTCCAGCGGAAGCACCGAGTGCCACTGCGCGGAGGTCGCCACCAGACCGACGTCGTGCAGGTGCCCCGCCTCGGCCAGCTCGTCCAGACACTCGATGAGACAGGCGAGGTAGTCGGGGCCGGAGAGCGTGCCGGTGCCGTCGTCACCGATGGCGAGGTTGACCTTCCGCCGGGCCAGGGCGCCGGGCAGCGGCTGGGTTCCCCCGTCCAGCACCAGCCCGCGTACGGAGGAGGTGCCCAGGTCGAGCGCGAGAATGTTCATCGCCGGTCAAGTTACCCGGTGCCGGCCGCGCGGGAACGAAGGTCCGGTCGGGCACACCCGTACGTCCGAAGGGGTCCCGGGCCGGGCCGCGGCCGCGTAAGGTGGACCGCATGCTCGCGCACCCAACCTCCTGGTGGCCCGCCGACCCGGCGGCCACCCCCCGCGCGTAGCTCCATCCACGCGGCCGCCATCGAGGCGGCCGCCGGATCTCCCGGCCCGGATGGCCGCCACCGCTGGCGGCGCCCGGCCCACGGAGACCACGATGACCAGCCTGACCCACCTGACCGACCTGCTCGCCGCCATCTCCCGTGGCGACGACCCCGGCCCGTTCGCGTTGCTGCGCCGCGAGGGCTCCGACGAGCTGGAACTGTTCACCGGCGTCGTCGCCACCGTCGACCGGCTGGCGGACATCCCGCTGTCGCCGGGTACGCCCGGGGCGCGGACGCTGGCCCTGGTGCCGTTCCGGCAGATCGCCGAACGCGGCTTCGCCTGCGTCGACGACGACGCCCCGCTGGAGTGCCTCCAGGTCCGCGAGCACCTGCGGATCCCCCTGGCCGAGGCCCTGGCCGCACTGCCCGACCCGCCGGTCCGCACCCGCGACGCCGCGTTCGACGTCAGCGACGAGGAGTACGCGGGGATCGTGCAGCGGGTGCTCACCGAGGAGATCGGCCGCGGCGAGGGCGCGAACTTCGTCATCCACCGCACCCTGCACGCCACAGTGCAGGGCGCCCCGCTGGTGGCGGCGCTGGCCGCGCTGCGCCGGCTGCTGGTCGCCGAGCGCGGCGCCTACTGGACGTTCGTGGTGCACACCGACACGCGGACCCTGGTCGGCGCCAGCCCCGAACGACACGTCAGCGTCGACGACGGGCTCGTGATGATGAACCCGATCAGCGGCACCTTCCGGCCCAGCGGCGACACCCCGGACCGGGAGGCCCTGCTGCGGTTCCTCGCCGACCCCAAGGAGGTCGAGGAGCTCTACATGGTGCTCGACGAGGAGCTGAAGATGATGGCGACCGTCGCCGAGCACGGCGGCCAGGTCATCGGCCCGTACCTCAAGGAGATGTCCCACCTGGCGCACACCGAGTACCTGCTCGCCGGGCGGGGCACCCGCGACGTGCGGGAAGTGCTGCGGGAGACGATGTTCGCGCCCACCGTGACGGGCAGCCCGATGGAGAACGCCTGCCGGGTGATCGCCCGGCACGAGCGCCGGGGCCGGGGCTACTACGCGGGTGTGCTGGCCCTGCTCGGGCACGACGACGCCGGCCGGCAGACGCTTGACGCGCCGATCCTGATCCGTACCGCCGAGATCTCCCCCGCCGGCCAGCTGCGGGTGCCGGTCGGCGCCACCCTGGTCCGGCACTCCACGGCGGCCGGCGAGGTGGCCGAGACGCACGCCAAGGCCGCCGGGGTGCTGGCCGCGCTCGGTCTCGGCCCGGCGGCGCCCGCCGGCGACCGCGGGCCGGTCGTGCGGCTGGCCGACGACCCGGCGGTACGCGATGCGCTCGCCGCGCGGAACACGCCGCTGGCCCGGTTCTGGTTGGACCAGCGGGCGCCGGACGCGCCGGGGCTGCCCGGGTTGGCCGGTCGGCGGGCACTGATCGTGGACGCCGAGGACACCTTCACCGGCATGCTGGCGCACCAGCTGGGCGCGTTGGGTCTCGCGGTCACGCTGCGGCCGTGGCACGCCGGCGGCCCGGTCGACGAGTACGACCTGGTGGTGGCCGGGCCCGGGCCGGGCGACCCGGGCAGCGCGGACGACCCGAAGATGACCGCGTTGCGGGAGCTGCTGGACGGGCTGCTGGCGACCGGCCGGCCCACCCTCGCGGTCTGCCTGGGGCACCAGGTGCTGGCCGGGCTGCTGGGGCTGCCCCTGCACCGCCGGGACGCGCCCTATCAGGGGTTGCAACGGGAGGTCACCCTGTTCGGCAGGACCCGCCGGGTCGGCTTCTACTCCTCGTTCACCGCCCGGGCCGAGGTGGACCTGCTGCACACCGCGTACGGGACGGTGGAGCTGGCCCGGGACGCGCGCGACGGGTCCGTGCACGCCCTGCGCGGGCAGGGTTTCGCCGGGGTGCAGTTCCACCCGGAGTCGGTGCTCAGCCCGGACGGGCTGACCGTGCTGACCGAGTTGCTGGCCGATCTGCTGCCGGCGTCCCGCCCGGTCCGGCAGGCATCGCCCACCGGCCCGGCCCACCAGGCGTAGCCGACCCGACCGCGCCCGCTCGGCATAGCCACCGCGATCGTGGGGTAGGGCTGGTGCGACAGGTGGTGCGGGCGGGCCGAGAGCCCCCGCCCGCGCCACCGGTCGCACCAGCTGTCAGCCGCCCAGGCCCTGCTTGAGCGCGGTGCCGATCAGCACCGCCCGGCGGGCGGTGAGGGCGCAGGCGCCCAGCGCCACCGCGTCCGGGGCGATCTCCCCGTTGTTGCTGGTGTGCGAGGCGCCGTACGGGTTGCCGGCGATGAACTGGCTGGAGTCGGTGTAGCCGGGGGGCACCACGACACCACCCCAGTGGTAGAAGACGTTGAAGAGCGAGGTGAGGGTCGTCTCCTGCCCGCCGTGCGAGGTCGCGGTCGAGGTAAAGCCCGCGTAGACCTTGTTGGCCAACGCGCCCTGCGCCCACAGCGGACCGGTCGTGTCGATGAACTGCTTCAGCTGGGCGGCGATCATGCCGTACCGGGTGGGCGATCCGAGGATCACCACGTCGGCCCAGGCCAGGTCGTCGATCATCGCCTCGGGCACGTCCTGGGTCTCCAGGTGGTGCGCCTGCCAGCCGGAGTTGGAGCGGATCGCCTCGTCCGGCGCCAGCTCCCGCACCTTGCGCAGGCGCACGTCGGCGCCGGCCTCCCCGGCGGCCTCGCACGCGGCCTGCGCCATCTGGTAGGTGATGCCGGTGGCGCTGTAATAGATCACCGCTACCTTGGTCTGGGCAGCCATCAGATTGTCCCCTTCTCGTCTCGGGTCAGCTCCCGCGACTACCCGACGGGTGCGGTGACAAACGACGCCGGTGACCGCCTTCCGGTCGTCCGGGCTCAAGTTTTCCGCAAGTTCCCGGTCGTTCCGGCCCGGCCGTGAGCGCGGGCGGCCATCCTGATGCCATCGGTGCCGGCGCGATCCTGCCGCCCCCCAGGCACCGGGCGCCTGAACGGGGGATCGCGCTCCGCTGGCAACGACGCTGGCGCAGCGCGATCAGGGGTACGTCCCGAGACCTCGCGGCCCGTGCGCTCAGCGGACCAGCGCCGCCATCAGCCGATCCAGCTCGTCGGCCGGGTCAGCGGTGAGGCCGGTGTGCACCGGGCCCGCCTGGATCATCGTGCTGCGGGGCGCGGCCAGCCAGTGGAACCGCTCACCGAGCCGCATCCGGGTCGCCGGCCCGTCACCGGAGCAGGTCCGGTCCAGGGAGTCGAGCACCGCCGCCACGGCCGGCAGATCGACATCGGGCGCCAGCGCGCGGACCCGATCGGCGTCCAGGTGCGTCCGCGCGGCCAGGAAGTCACGCTGCTGGCAGTAGAGCAGCACCCCGACGTTGATCTGCTCGCCGCGCTCGATGCGGGGCACCAGCCGGATGAGGGCGTACTCGAACGGATGCCTCACGCCACGCTCCCCGCCGGTAGCCAGTCCGCCGGCCGGGCGACCCGCCGCGACAGGTGCGCCACGTACGCCTCGCGTGCCGCGTCGGCCGAGTCGAAGTCGGCGGCGGTCAGCCACTGGTCCGGCACCAGCGCCAGCACCTCCCGCAGCAGTTCCGGGGTGACCCGGGGGGCCAGCTCGGCATCGGCCTCGGCCATTCGCGACGCGTACGGCTCCAGGACGTGGTCGTCCGCGCGGTAGGCCCGGTGCACGGCGGCGTCGGCGCGCGGCCAGTTGTGGTGGAAGTACAGCGCGGCGCCGTGGTCGATGAGCCACAGCTCCCGGTGCCAGACCAGCAGGTTCGGGTTGCGCCAGCTCCGGTCGACGTTCTCCACGTACGCGTCGAACCAGAGCACCCGGGACGCCAGCACGGCGTCGACCGGGTGTGCGACCGGGTCGAAGCCGAGCGCTCCCGGGAGGAAGTCCATCCCCAGGTTGGCGCCACCGCTGTTGCGCAGCAGCTCCTGCACCTCCTGGTCGGGCTCCGCCCGCCCGATCACCGGGTCGATGTCGAGGACCACCAGCGGTGGCACCCGCAATTCCAGCCGGCGGGCCAGCTCACCGCAGATCACCTCGGCAATGAGCGCCTTGGGGCCCTGCCCGGCGCCGGAGAACTTCGCCACGTACGTGCCGAGGTCGTCGGCCTCCACGACGCCCGGCAGCGAGCCACCCTCGCGCAGCGGCGTGACGTAGCGGATGGCGTTGACCTGGCGGAGCACGTCGCCCACCCTACTGGGGCCCGGGTCGTGACCCGCCCCCTGTCGTCGTCGGACGTGCTCCGCCATCCGGGCGGCCCGCCTCAGTCGAGCTTGTCGCGCAGCTTGTCGACCTGCGTCTGGAGGCGGTTCACCGCGTTCTCGTTGTTGACGAAGGTGGTGATTCCCGCGGCGAGGCCGAGGCCGATCAGCACCGCCAGGATGCTCAGCACCAGCCCGCCGATCGACACCCCGCGGCCGGTCACCCCGGGTCGTTGCGCCATCTTGAGCCCGACGATGCCGAGGATGATTCCGATGATGCCGAGCACCAGCCCCAACCAGGCGAGGATGGCGGTCAACACGCTGAACAGGCCGGCGACGCCGAAGACCAGCGCGAAGGTGGCGGCCGCGCTGGTCTTCGCGCTGGCATCCCCCCGGTGGCTCCGAGACCCGGCCGGTACGCCGGCGCCCCGCGCCGGCTCGCTTGCGGCAGTCATGCGACTCCCCCTTCGTACGCGCGGCTCGCGTACTTCCGGTGCGCCGCCTTCCCGCTGCTCAGGCGGTTATGCAGCCGGGCCACTGTCGGTCGGGTGCCCTACCCTGACGCAGCCACCCCCCGGGGAAGGGAGTCCGATGACCAGGGACCGCACCGCGTCCGAGGCCCTCGGCCTGCGGATGACGAGCCTGCTGCTGCGACCGCACCCGAGCATCCGGCCCGGCACTGCGGCCGAGGTGGTTGAGTGGTTCGGCGCGATGCAGGCGCAGGATGTGGCGAGCGGGATGTGGTCGCTGGGTGTCCGGTTGCCGGGGTGGACCAGATCCGATGTGCAGGCGGCGCTGGAGCGCCGTGAAGCTCTGCGCACGTGGCCGATGCGGGGCACCGTGCACCTCGTTCCCCCCACCGACACCCGCTGGATGCTGGAGCTGACCGGCGTCCGCTCGCTGGCCGGCGCGGCGACCCGTCGAACGCAACTCGGGCTCACCGAGGCCGACGCGGGCCGGGCGTTGGACGTGCTCGGCGCGGCGCTGGTCGGCGGACGCCGGCTCACGCGGGCGGAGTGCCTGGCGGCCCTCCGGGCTGCGGGCCTGTCGACGGACGGCCAGCGTGGCTACCACCTGCTCTGGTACGCGAGCGTGCGCGGGGTGACCTGCGTGGCGCCGAACGTCGGCGCCGACCAGACCTTCGCCCTGCTCGACGAGTGGGCGCCGGAGCAGCGCCACCTGGATCGGGACGAGGCGTTGGCCGTGCTCGCCCACCGCTACGTCCGGGGGCACGGGCCGGTCACGGCCCGCGAGTTCGCCGGCTGGAGCGGCCTCACCCTGACCGACGCGCGGCGCGGCCTGGCAGCCGCCGGTGAACTGCTGAGCACCGTGGTCGTCGACGGCGAGCCGATGCACGTGGACGCGGCGCTGTGCGACACGGCGTCGGCCGGTGCGCGCGAGCCGCAGGATGACGTGCTGGCGTTGCCCGGCTTCGACGAGTACCTGCTCGGCTACCGGGACCGCACGCTGATGCTCGACCCCGCGCACCAGCCGGCCGTGGTGCCCGGCAACAACGGCGTCTTCCAGGCGACGGTGGTCCGCGCCGGCCGGGTGGTGGGCGTCTGGAAGCGTACGCTCGGCCGGGCCGCCGTCACGGTGGCGATCCGGCCGCTGACGGCGCTGGACGCCGGCGAGCGAGCGCGGGTGGAGCAGGCGCTGGGACGGTACGCGGACTACCTCGGGCTGCCCGCCCGCTACGACTGGTCGGCCTGAGGGCTGCTCGGCTCGGACCGGCGCGGGGCGGACGATCGGGGACGCGCGGCGGTGAGCAGGTCGACGACGCGCGTCACCTGCAGGTCGTCGCGGATCTGCGCCACGGTCGCCGGCAGCGGCAGGCGCCAGTTCGGGTACTCGTCGACGGTGCCCGGCATGTTGGGCTGGCGCACCTCGCCCAGCACGTCGTAGAGGGAGACGCCGAGCAGCCGGGTGGGGCTGGCCGCGAGCGCGGCGTGCATCGCCACGACCACGTCGTCGTCGGACGGGCCCGGCTCGCCGCCGGGCGTCGCCCCGGGGTCGGCCGGCTCGGGCAGCAGCGCCTCGTCGCGCAGCATCGCCAGCAGCCGCTCGCGGTCGGCGGCGGCCCGGGCCCGCTCGACGGCCACGTCGGTGCCGAGCAACTTCAACTCGTCGCGGACCCGGACGTGCTCGCCGGTCAGGAAGCCCGCAGCGGTGGGCAGGTCGTGGGTGGAGATGCTGGCCAGCGCGTTACGCGGCCACCGGGCCGGCGGGACGAAGGTGCCGTCGTCGTCCCGGGCGAACCACAGCACCGTCGAACCGAGCATGTTGCGCCCCCGCAGCCCCCGGGTCACGGCGGGTTGGACCGTGCCGAGATCCTCGCCGACCACCACCGCGCCGGCCCGGTGGGCCTCCAGCGCGAGGATGCCGAGCATCGCCTCGGCGTCGTACCGGACGTAGGTGCCCTCGGCGGCGCTGGCGCCCGGCGGCACCCACCACAGCCGCCACAGCCCCGCGACGTGGTCGACCCGCAGGCCGCCCGCGTGCCGCAGGGTCCGCCGCAGCATGTCCCGGTACGCCGCGTACCCGGTCTCGGCGAGCCGGTCCGGCCGCCAGGCGGCGAGGCCCCAGTCCTGGCCGAGCTGGTTGAAGTCGTCAGGTGGGGCGCCGACCCGCACCCCTTGGGCGAGGACGTCGGCGAGCTGCCAGCCGTCCGCGCCGCCCGGGTCGATGCCGACGGCCAGGTCGTGCACCACACCGACCGGCATCCCGGCCGCGCGGGCCGCCGCGGTGACGGCGTCGAGCTGCTCGTCACACAGGTGTTGCAGCCAGGCGTGGAAGGCCACCCGGTCGGCGAGCTGCCGACGCTGCTCGGCGACCGCCGGGGCGTCCGGGTGGTGCAGCTCCGCCGGCCAGGCACGCCAGTCGTTGCCGTGCCGCTCCGCCAGCGCGCACCAGGTGGCGAAGCTGGCCAGCGCCGGGTCCGCGGCCAGGTCGACCGGCCGGGCGTACGGGTGCAGCAGCTCCAGGGCGTGCCGCTTGGCGGTCCACACCTCGTCGTAGTCGATCAGGTCGCCACGGTCCGGGCGCAGCGCGTCCACCACCGCCCGGGTCGCCGGGTCTGCCGCGGCGTACGCAGCGGTGTCACTCACGCGCAGGTAGAGCGGGTTGACGAAGCGACGGCTGGCCGGCGAGTACGGCGAGGCGGCCACCGGATGCGCGGGCCCCACCGCGTGCAGCGGGTTGAGCAGCACCAGCCCCGCGCCCGTGGCGCCGGCCCAGCCGGTGAACTCGGCCAGGTCGCCGAGGTCGCCCATGCCCCAGGAGCGTTCCGAGGTGAGCGCGTACAGCTGGAGCATCCAACCCCAGGTGCGTGGCGGCACGGGCAGCCGGCGGGGCACCACCACGAGTGTCACCTCGCGGCCGGCGCAGCCCAACCGGTGCCAGCCCAGCGGCAGGTCTCCCGGCAACTCGCCGTCGACGTCGCGGCGACCGCCGTCCTCCAGGGTCACCACGCCCGGGCCGGGCAGCGCCCGGGTCGTGCCGTGGGTCAGCACCACAGTCGGCGGCAACGCGGTCGGATCGACCGCGCGGGCGGCGGCGAGGGCGTCGGCAACGGCGGCCGGGCTGGTCGCGTCCACGCCGAGCATTCCGAGCACGCCCACGACGGTCTCCGGTGCGACCTCGACGCGGCGGTGCCGCCAGTCCTCGTACCAGGTGGACACGCCGTGCGCCCTGGCCAGTGCGGTCAGTCGTCGGTCCATCCCGCCCCCCGCCTCACGATGCGACCTGCGACCACCTTGCCACGCCCACCCACGCGGTGCAGCGCAAGGCGTGCCCCCCACCTCGCCGATCTTGCACTTGCTGTCGCGACACAGTCGACAACAGAAGCCGCAAGATCGGCGGGACGGGTACGCGAGGGGCGGGTGTCAGTCGGCGAGGGCGCCGGCTGACCTGCCCTCGTGCAGGGTGAGGTTGCGGCCGTTGGTCGGGTCGAACAGGTGGATCTTCTCCAGGTTGAACCAGACCCGGCGGGACTGTCCCTCCGCGACCGGCGACTCAGCGGACAACCGGGTGACCAGGTTGCCGCCGGTGCCTGCGAAGTCACCGGCGCCCGCGTCGGCGGCCAGCTCCTCCAGCTCGGCGGCGCTGGCCCGCTCCCCCTCGACAGTGAAGTAGACGTACTTGTCCGAGCCCATCGACTCGACGATCTCCACGGGCGCCTCGAACTCCAGGCCCCGGCGGCGGGTGTCCTCGTCGACCAGTTCGGCGTCCTCGAAGTGCTCGGGGCGTACGCCGAGGATCAGCTCGCGGGGCGCGTCGGCCGCCTCCAGCTCGCGGCGGACGCGGTCGCCGAGCGGCACCTCGCCCAGGGCGGTGTGCAGGCTGCCGTCCTGCACGGCGGCGTGCAGGAAGTTCATCGACGGGGAGCCGATGAAGCCGGCCACGAAGAGGTTGCGGGGGTGGTCGTACAGCTCCTGCGGAGGCCCGACCTGCTGGATCGCGCCACCGCGCATGATGACCACCCGGTCGCCGAGGGTCATCGCCTCGGTCTGGTCGTGGGTGACGTAGACGGTGGTGGTGCCGAGCTGCTTCTGCAACCGGGACACCACAGTGCGCATCTGCACGCGCAGCTTCGCGTCCAGGTTGGACAGCGGTTCGTCCATGAGGAACGCCTTGGGCTGGCGGACGATCGCCCGACCCATCGCGACCCGCTGACGCTGACCGCCGGAGAGGTTGGCCGGCTTGCGGTCCAGCAGCGGCACCAGCTCCAGCACCTTGGCCGCCTCGTCGACCTTGGCGTTGATCGTCTCCTTGTCGAGCTTCGCCAGGCGCAGCGGGAACGCCATGTTCTCCCGCACGGTCATGTTCGGGTACAGCGCGTAGGACTGGAACACCATGGCGATGTCCCGGTCCCGGGGTGCCTTGTCGTTGACCCGCTGGCCGCCGATGCGCAGCTCGCCGGAGCTGATGTCCTCCAGGCCGGCGATCATGTTGAGGGTGGTGGACTTGCCGCAGCCCGAGGGACCGACCAGGATCACGAACTCGCCGTCGGCGATCTCCAGGTCGACGTCCTGCACGGCGACGGTCCCGTCCGGGAAACTCTTGCTCACCTTGTCGAGCACGATGTCAGCCATGACTACTCACCTATCCCTTGACTGCGCCGGAGGTCAGGCCGGACACGATGCGGCGCTGGAAGAAGAGGACGAACAGGATGATCGGTACGGTGATCACCACGGCGGCGGCGCAGATCGCCCCGGTGGGGTCCTCGAACTGCGACGCGCCGGTGAAGAACGACAGCGCGGCCGGCACCGTGCGGGACCGCTCGGTGGAGGTCAGCGAGATGGCGAACAGGAAGTCGTTCCAGCAGAAGATGAAGACCAGGATCGCCGTGGTGAACAGGCCGGGCGCGGCCAGCGGCGCGATCACCCGCCGGAACGCCTGTGCCTGGGTGGCGCCGTCCATCTTCGCCGCCTTCTCCAGGTCCCAGGGGATCTGCTTGAAGAACGCCGACAGCGTGTAGATCGCCAGCGGCAGTGCGAAGGTGATGTACGGCAGGATCAGCCCCGGCCAGGTGTCGAAGATCTTGAGCTGACGCTCGATCTCGAACAGCGGTGACACGAGGGACACCTGCGGGAACATCGCGATCAGCAGGGAGACCCCGACCAGCAACCCCTTGCCGGGAAAGTCCAGCCGGCTGATCGCGTACGCGGCCATCGCGCCGAGCACCACCGCGATGAGCGTGGCGATCAGGGCGATGCCGATCGAGTTGATCAGCGCGCGGACGAACTGGTCGGTGTCGAAGATCGTCCGGTAGTTGTCCAGCGTCCACTCCCGGGGGATGAAGTTCCCGTCGGTGAGGGTGGCCGGCGTCTTGAACGACAGCGACGCGATCCACAGCACCGGGACCAGCGCGAAGACGACCACGAGGACGTCGAGCAGACCCCAGCGCACCTTCGCCCGGGTGGTGGTTTCGACAGCCATGTCAGCGCCTCTCCCCGTCGTCGCTGCCGGGGGCAGCGGTGCCGAACAGCTTCACGAAGACGAAGGCGATGATCGCCACGGTGATGAAGATGAGCACCGACATCGTCGAGCCGATGCCGAGGTTGAGACCCCGGATCAGGTTGTTGTAGGCGAGCATCGACACCGACGAGGTCTCGTTGCCTCCGGCGGTCAACACGAAGATGTTGTCGAAGACCCGGAACGCGTCCAGGGTGCGGAACAGCAGCGCCACCAGGATCGCCGGCTTCATCACCGGCAGCATCACCTTGGTGAACTTCTGCCAGGAGGTCGCCCCGTCGGTGGAGGCGGCCTTGAGCAGGTCCTCCGGCACCAGCGCCAGCCCCGCCATCAGCAGCAGCGCCATGAACGGCGTGGTCTTCCAGATCTCCGCCAGCATGATGATCGCCAGCGAGCTGGCCCGCTCGGTGAGCGGCGCACCGTCGCTGAACAGGTCGGCCAGGTAGCCGGTGCCGGGCGTCCAGGCGTACCGCCAGGAGAACGCGGCGACCACCGTGACGATGCCGTACGGGATGAGCGCCGACGTGCGGACGAGGCCGCGCCCGACAAGCGTGCGGTGCATGATCAGCGCCAGCCCCATGCCGAGCACCAGCTCGACGGCCACGGTGACCACGGTGATCAGCGCGGTCACCCCGAACGCCGTCCACCAGAACTCGTTGGTGAGCACTGTGACGTAGTTCTCCAGCCCGATGAACTCGCGTTGGTCCGGAAAGCGCAGGTCGTAGCGCTGCAACGACAGCCAGACCGAGTAGATGATCGGGTACGCGGTCACCGCTACCATCACCAGCGCGGCGGGCGCGCAGAGCAGCCAACCGAGCCGGCGTTCGGCCCTCTTGTTCTCACTCAGCGGCGGCTTACGGCGGCCGCCCCGCTGGGTGGGCACGGTGGTGGTGGGTCGTTCCGCCTCGGCGCTCACCTGCGCGCCGGCCGGCGTGGCGTTGACACTCACGGCAGGACCCCCTTGGACTGGAGGGCGTCGGCGATGGCGCCGCGCAGCTCATCGGCCGTCTGTTGCGGACGGATCGCCGACGGTGGCGACAGGATCGCCGACATGACCGTCGAGATGCTCTGGTAGGCCGGGGTCAGCGGACGCGTCGCCGGGTCCTTCAGCTCTTCGAGGATGGTGTCCTTCATGGGGTACGCCTCGGTCATCTCCGGCTCGTCGAAGACCGCCTCGATGGTCGGTGGCACGCCGTCGTTGATGGCGGAGAACTTCTGGTGCTCGGGGCTGCGCAGACACCGGGCCGCCTCGAACGACTGCTCCGGGTGCCGGGAGTAGGAGCTGACCGCCAGGTTCACGCCGCCGATGGTGACCTTGCTGGGCGTGTTCTCGTCGATGCCGGGCACCCGCGCCCAGCCGACCTGCTTGGCCAGCTCCGGGTTGGCCTCCTGCAACGCCGGGTAGACGAACGGCCAGTTCACCTGGAACGCGCCCGAGCCGGACTGGAACTCCAGCCGGACGGGGTCCTCGGTGGCGTTGCTGAACGACGGCGACGTCACGCCCGACGTGGCGAACCGCTGCAACTGCTCCAGCGCCCGGACCGTGCCGTCGTCCATGACGGCCTTCTTGCCGTCGTCGGAGAGGACCTTCCCGCCGGCGCTCTCGGCCAGGGTGTTGTAGAGGACGACCAGGCCCTCGTACTGCGCGCCCATGGTGAGCACCTGGTACGGCTTGCCCTGCTCCTTGAGCTGCTTCGCGGCCGTGATCATCTGGTCCCAGGTGGTCGGCGGCTGCGGCACCAGGTCCTTGCGGTACCAGAGCAGTTGGACGTTGGTGTTCTTCGGCGCGGCGTAGAGCTTGTCCTCGTAGCGGGCGGTGTCCAGCGGCCCGGCGAGGGTGCCCTGCTCGACGTCGGACTTGTCCTGGCCGGTCCACTCGCGGATCCAGTCGGCGCTGGCGAACTCCTGGGTCCAGGTGACGTCCAGGCCGAGCACGTCCATCCCGGTGTCCTCGGCGGCCAGCCGGCGCACCATCTGCACCCGCTGGTCGTCGGCCTGGCGGGGCAGCACCCGGTAAACGATCTTGTATCGTCCCTGGGCCTGCGCGTTGCAGTCGTCGACCACCTTCTGCAGGTTCTGCTCCGGCGGGTAGTACAGGTTGATCGTCGGCGTACCGCCGCCACCGTCGTCGGCGCCGCACGCGGCCAGCGGCGCGACCAGCGCCAGCGCGGCGGCTGCGGCGCCCAGCCGGGCAGCCGGCCGACGCCGGTGTCGAGCCGTTTCGGGGTCTGTCATCGCCCTCCCCCTCTCTTCGGCGAGAAACCGGGGAGGGGCATCCGTGCCCCGGTGCACGGCGAGGCCATTGCGGGCCGATGAGCTGCGGAAATGCCCAGGCCCGGATGGTCCCAGCGGCTACACTGCCCCACCTGCGAAGTCACGAAACCTGCCCGCAACGGGCAGGACGAGCACCCCGCACGATCCGCACAACATCCCTGTCGTTGCTGCCTCAAGGCCGCCGGAGGCAGCAATATCACCGAAACTGTGCGGATCTTGCGGACCGCCGCGTACGACACGCCACGCACCGCCCCCCGCGACCGCGCCGGACCGGCCATGCTGGGACCGTGATCGCACGCTTCAAGGACCTCTGCCTGGACGCCGCCGACCCGCTCGCACTGGCGGGCTTCTGGGGGCGGGTGCTCGACGCCGACGTGGCCGACGCCGGTGACGGCGACACGCGGATCGATCCCCGCTCGGCACGCTCGGCCGCCGAGTCGATCTGGGTGAACCGGGTGCCCGAGCCCCGGACCGGCGCGACCCGCGTACACCTGGATCTGCGCCTGGCGGACGCGGACCCGGCGGCGCTGCTCGCGGCCGGCGCACGGTCGGTGCGCGAGCCCGACGGCGACACCGACCGCCGGGTGCTGGCCGACCCGGAGGGCAACCAGTTCTGCGTGCTCCCCGCCAGCGACGGGGCCCGGCCGGGTCCAGTCGGGCTGGTGGTGGCCGCGGTCGACCCGGCCGCTCAGGCCACCTGGTGGGCCGGTGTGCTCGGCGGCAGGGTCGAGCATGGATCGAGCAACGCGTCGGTGGTCGGCGCGGCCGGGTTCGAATGGGAGCGCTGGGTGTTCAACGCGGCGCCCGGGCCCAAGGCCGTCAAGAACCGGATGCACTGGGACGTCGAGATGGTCAGCCCGGAGCCGACAGCTCTGCTCGACGCGGGCGCGACGCTGTTGCGCGAGCCGATCACCGAGGCGCACTGGTGGGTGCTGGCCGACCCCGAGGGCAACGAGTTCTGCGCCTTTTCGCCACGCCCCACCGGGTGAACGACCGACTACCCAGCGCGGGCGGCTTCGACTAGCGTTTCCGTAGCGCCGCAGCCAGCGCGTTCGCCGCCGACGTCGACACGCCTCCGGCCGGCCCAGCCTGCCCGATCGGTTGGTTATCGCGGGAACGTCCCACCGCCACTGCACCGGTTCGGCAGGATCGTCCCAATGAGGGAGGTGCCGTCGTGCAGGACACCCGCGCTCTCGCCCTGACGTTCGAGGTGAGCGGCCTGCCACCGGTCAAGACCGAAGCGTTGTCCATCTTCGCCGCCGGGCATCGGCAGGCGACGAGGGTCCGCACCCTGCTCCAGGCCGCCCTCGGCGCGGCCCAGCGCACCGGCTGGACGCCGTTGCCCGGGCCGATCGAGGTCGACCTGGTTCTGCGCTGCCCGCCCGGGCACCGGACATCCGACGCCAGCACCCTGCTCGGCGGCGTCTGCGCGGTGCTCCAGGACAAGAAACGGGTCTCCACCATCGGCCTGGCGCACCTCGGCGTCCTGGTGGACGTCGCCCTCTACGACGACGACCGGCAGATCCGCCGCCTGTCGTACCACGAGGAGCCGGCGGAGGACTTCTCGTACCAGGTGCGGGTCGCCGCCGTACCATCCGGCGTTTGACCGACGGCCGCGGTGGGGTATCGCGGACGCCGACGAAGGGAGCACCGATGTCGGAGCCACATGTCACGCTCGACCCGCGCGGGCTCGATCCGGTGCAGCAGAAGCTGCGCGGGCCGCTGGAGGACCAGCTGACCTCGGCTCTCCAGGCAGCCACCGACCGGGTTCGCGCCGGCTACGCCGGCGAGCCGGTCGAGCAGGTGTGCCAGCGGCTGTTGGACGAGACGCGCTCCGGGTTGCATCCCGACATCGCGGCCGGGTTCAACCCGGACATGGACGAGTTCTGCCGGGTGGCGATCTCGATCGTGCGCGGCGGGTCCGACGAGCCGGACGCCCACCACGGCGGCGACGGCCGGCACCGCGCCTGACGGGCCGGCATCGATCGGAGTGGCCGGGTCAGGACCGGGTCCGCAACTACCCGGTCCTGACCCTCGGCCGTCCGACGGGGAGCGGACAGGTCCGGCACCCACCGCGCGCGTGGGCGCGGCACGACGCCACGCGGCCCGGCGGGGAGGTTCCGGCCGCCCTGCACTCAGCTCCACGGTGCCCACCCGCCGGACACCCGTGCGCCCCCGGCACACCCCGAAAGGCCGTGAGCGCCGGCCCAGGTTAGGCGGATCCCGACGGGCGGACAAGCGTTGCGGGACCGTCCGCGACGTGACTGATCTCAAGGGGAAAAAGCGGCATGTGGGCGTAACGCGACCCTGATCTTCGACGCTGTTCGGGTTCGACGGTCAGAAGTGCCGGAGCAGGTCACGGAAGGCGGCCAGCCGCAGGATGCCGTCGTCGGTCGGGTCCAGCTCGTCCTCCTCCAACACCCAGGTGTTCTCGTTCGGAATGAAGACCGCGTTCAGCCCGGCCGCCCGCGCCGGGAGGATGTCGGACTTCGGGGAGTTACCGATCATCCACGCGTCGGCCGGCTCGAACCCGTGCTCGCGGATGAGCCACCGGTAGGTGTCGACGTTCTTCTCGGCGACGATGTGCGCCGCCCCGAAGTGGTGCAGCAGCCCGCAGGCGTCCAGCTTGCGCTGCTGCTCCTCCCGCTCGCCCTTGGTCAGCAACAGCAGTTCGTGCCGGCCGGCCAACTCGTCGAGCGCCTCGGCGACACCGGGCATCAGCTCCACCCGGTGCTCCACAAGCGCCAGGGCCAGCCGGTCGATCTCCTGGCGCTCGGCGTCGGTGGCCGGCCGTTCGCGCAGCCGCTCCAGGCACTCGGCGAGGCTACGGAGGAAGACCTTGCTGCCGTACCCGTGCGCCACCGCGTTGGCCCGCTCGATGTCGTCGAGGATCGCCCGGGTCTGGGCCCGGTCCAGGGTGGGGTGGTCGAGCCAGGCCAGGAAGTCGTCGATCACCCGCTCGAAGACGACGTTGTTCTCCCACAACGTGTCGTCCGCGTCGAAGATCAGCACCTGTGCCCGTCGGCGGGCCTCCTGGTCCGCGGTCATGCCGCCCCCTCCTCGCGATCACGCTCGTGCGGACGCGAACTTTAGGGCATCCCGCCCTGGGCACCCAGCGAGTTTCCGCCCGCCGCTCACGGCCACCGAAGCAGCCGTTCCGCGATCATCGACTCCCGCTCCTCCTGCGCCTCGGGGCGCAGCCGGCCACCACGGGTGAGCATCACGAGGCCGTGCAGCAGGCTCCAGCCGACCTCGGCCAGGGTGTCCGGATCACGCCCCTGGGCCAGCGGTAGCAGGGCCGCCCGCAGCGCGGCGGACACGGCCCGGGGCGCCGCCGGCACACCGGCCGCGCCGAGCGCGAGGTCCGGGGTCAGCGCGAGCATCGCGTCGTAGACAGCCGGATTGGCGTACGCGAAGTCGAGGTACGCGCTCGCCATCACCGCCCAGGCCCGTTCCGGGTACGGGTTGTCGGCGTGCGCTGCGGTCAGCGTGGCGGCCAGATCGGCGAAGCCGTGCACCGCGACCGCGGCCAGCAGCGCCTCCTGGTCGGCGAAGTGGCGGTACAGGTCGCCGAGGTCCATCTCGGCCCGTTCGGCGACCCGACGGACGCTCAGGCCCACCCAGCCCTCGGCTTCGGCCAGCGCGCGGGCGGCGGCGACGATGAGCATTCGTCGCTCGTGTTCGATGGCCTCCTCGGCAGGTACGGACACCGGCCGAGCGTAACGATCCGCACTGTCCGCATCCGCCTCGTGACAGATTGGTGACTGATCGCCTGCTCCGAGCCCTTCGCTGCCGTATCCGGTGGTGGTTCGTTAGGTGGTCAGGTCACCGCGACGGGAGGGCACGTGGTCGTTCGACGGCGTCCGCCCACCGAGGCGGTCGGCGGGTGAGGGAAATCCCCGATGGCGGGCTGCTGCGCGGCGCGGGCACCCGGGAGCGGGCCACCTTCCTGGAGCTGTTCCTCGATCTCGTCTTCGTCTTCGCCCTCACCCGGATCTCCCTGCGGCTGATCGACGACTTCACCGACGGCGAGCGGGGCGCGTTCGCGGGCCTCGGTCAGGCGCTGGTGCTGTTCCTGGCGCTGTGGACGGTGTGGACGCTGACGGTCTGGTCGACCAGTTGGCTCGACCCGGAGGCGATGGTCGTCCAGACCGTCATCGTCATCACGATGGCGGCGCGATGACGATGGCGGTCGCCGTGCCCGACGGATTCGGCGCGCGGGCCTCCCTGTTCGCCATCACGCTGGTGACCCTCCAGGTCGGACGGGTGGTGTACTTCCACATCGCCGGCCATGGCCGTCCCGATCCGCAGCAGTCGATCCGGATCATGTTCTGGTTCGGCCTGAGCGCGCCGTTCTGGATCGTCGGTGGGCTGGTGAACGACGGCGACGTCCGTGGTTGGCTCTGGGCGGTCGCCGTCCTGGTGGACTACACCGGGTCGTACCTCGGGTGGCCGACGCCGCGCCTGGGGGCGCAACGGCTCGGCGTCCAGGGCATCGCGGCCGAGCACCTGGCCGAGCGGTACCAGCAGTTCCTGCTCATCGCGCTCGGCGAGGCCATCTTCGTGATCGGGCTGGCGTTCAGCGGCAGCGGCTTCCACGCCGAGCAGACGGCCGCCTTCGTGCTCGCGCTGGCGACGACGGTCCTGCTGTGGCGGATCTACTTCCACCTGGCCGGCGGGACGCTGGGCGCCGCCGTCGGCAACTCCGGCGACCCCGCCCGACTCGCCACCGACATGGCGTTCGCCCACCTGGCGATGATCGCCGGGATAGTGCTGACCGGCGTGGGCATGGAGCTCTACATCACCGAACCGTTCGGGCCCCTCCCGGCGACCTGGCTCATCCCCATCATCGGTGGTCCGGCGCTCTTCCTCGCCGGAAGGTCGGCCCTGGAATACCAGGTGTTCGCCCGGATCTCCCGCTCCCGGATCGTCGGCCTGCTCGCCCTGGCCCTGCTGGTGCCGGCGACCCTTCCCCTGCGACCGCTCACCGCCGGCACGGCCGCCACCCTGGTGCTGCTCGGCGTCGCCGGCGCGGACTCCCGGCACTCCCGGCACCGGCCCCGCGAGATGGCCAGGCCGCCGTTCTGACCCTGCCATCGATAAGCGGCGCAGCGGGGTCGCCTGCCGCATGTGCGACAGCTTCTCGGGACTGCGGACGGCGTACAGACCGCTGACGAGACCGTCGACGACGCGCACCGTCGGGACGGTGTCGAGTGCGCCGCCGGACCGGACGATCAACGCCGGCCAGCCGTTGACCTCGGCCGGATGCAACGACAGCGCGGCGACCTCCACCTTGCGGGAGGCCAGGAGACGGGCCACCCGGTCGGCGCCGACGACCGGCCGCAGCGCCGCCTGCTTGATGCCGCCGCCGTCGCCCAGCAGGACGACGTCGGGCGCCAGGACGTCGAGCAGGCCGCGCACGTCGCCCGACTCGACCGGCCGCTGGAACACCTGCAACGCACGTCGCGCCTCGGTCGCGGAGACCGGGCCGCGCGGTCGACGTGCGGCGACGTGCGCCCGTGCCCGGTGGGCGACTCGGCCCCGAGACCTCCACCGGCCGACGTTCACGGGAACTCCACAACGCCTCGCTAGCCTGGCGCGATGACATCGCCGACCCCGCCGCGTCAACGCGCCCGACCGCTTCTCGTGGCCGGGTTCGGCGTCGTGGGCCTGCTGGCGTGCCTGTGGGGGCTGTGGTTCGCGTCGCTGCGGGCGTTCGGCGACGAGGGATCGTTGCCGCCGAAGTGGCGCATCCCGGACGTGCCCGCCGGGGCGACAGTCGTCGACGAGAGCGAGGAGTGCGCCTCCGGCGGGTGCTGGTGGCAGGTCACGGTGACGCCCGCGGCCGGACAGTCGCCGGAGGATCTGGCCGAGCAGATGGGTCTCTCCGAGGACCGGACCGAGCCGCCGAAGTTGTTCGACCCCGGGTCCGTCTACGTGGTGGCACAACCCAGGAACGGCCAGTTGGTCATCCACGTCGGCTACGAGTAGCCCCTCGGGCCTCGGCGGTCCTGCGTCACATCATGCGAGTTGAAGCGCTTGAGGTTGGGGACTCTTCATCCATGGCAGCGACGAAGGCGGGCCCCGAAGCGCCCCTGAGCATCCAGGAGATGGGAGACCGCCGGTGAGCGGTTCATCGGCGTCGGTGGCCCGGCGATTACCTTCTTCGACATGGCGGCGATGCTCGCGCGGCACCTGCCCAGCCTGGCCGACCGGGTGCCGGCCCGGGAACCGAGCGACGAGGAGGTCCGGGAGGCCGCGAAGACCGAGCCGGCCCTGCGCGACGCCGCCGCCCTACGCGGACAGATCCCGATGATCAGCAACAACAAGGCACGTCGGATCCTCGGATGGCCCCCCCGGTGGAGACGACGATCACCGACACCGCCGACAGCCTGATCAAGCACGGCCTCGTCACGCCCTGACCACCCGCACCCGGCGCCCGTCCCACCCTCCGACGCACGCCGCCGCCCGGCCGCCGCCGCCGCCCGGCATGATCGTGCTCGATCCAGGATGTAGTGGCCTCCCGCGCCGAGGACACCACTACAACAAGGATCGAGCGCGATCATGACGGAGCCGGCCCGCAAGATCCGCACACTTTCGGTGATGTTGCTGCCTCCGGCCGTCGTGATGCAGCAGCATCACTGAAGTTGCGCGGATCTTGCTGGCGCGGTGCGCGGCGCGGACCGGTGCGCGGGCGCAAGGCGCGGGGCGCGGGCGCGGGCGCGAGGCGCGGGGCGCG
>NZ_MUZA01000085.1 GCF_021442385.1 Micromonospora sp. MH99 | reverse complement strand
CCAGCGCGGCCAGGCCCGGCGGCGCGGGTCAGCGGCCGGCGGCGCGTTCGGCGAGGCGGGACCGGTGCGCCTCGTGCAGGCGGCGCAGCGCGCGGACCCCGTCGACCGCCAGCTCCTTGTCGGCCGCCTGCAGGGCGATCAGCGGCAGCAGGTCGTCGTCGTGCAGCTCCAGGCTGGCCCAGGGCGCGCCCCGGTCGAAGCGGACACCCCGGACGACCTCCCAGGGCAGCTGGTACGAACTGATGACGTTGCGGACCCGGACGCCACGCGCGTCGGCCTCCACGCGTGGCCGGGTGAAGAGCAGAAAGCCGAGGGCGCCGAAGATGCCCAGACCGATCATGGCGATCTGGTCGCCGCGCTGGAAGCTGCCGTAGCCGTCGCCGGTCGGACCGCTCAACGAGGTGCCGACCAGACCGAACACCAGCAGCAGGGCGATCGCCGCCGACCAGCAGACCACCCGGATACGGCGGGGCTTCAGGCGGACCAGCTCGGTATCACTCACCCCGCCAGTCTGCCACCCGCACCCGCCGGACTACCGCACCACCCGCCGAGCCACCACTCAGCCCGGCACCGGACCCCGCACCCGTCCCTCCGCCCGCCGCCACGCCCCGCCACGCCGCGCGGCCCCGCACCCGCACCCGCACCCGCACCCGCACCCGCAAGAACGTGCTTGATCCTGGATCGAGTGGCCTCGACGACGCAGGATGCCACTACTTCCCGGTTCGAGTGCGATCTTGCGGGTGGGGCGCGGGAGGCCCACTCCAGGTCGGCGATGTGGGGGTGTCCGAACGACTGGACACCCCCACATCGGCGATAATGAGTTGATCAAGCCGGGGCGCTCAGAGGCGACAGGCGTGGATGTTGGTCACCAGGATGGCGCGCGCGCCCAGGTCGTACAGCTCGTCCATGATCCGGTGCACGTCGTCGCGGAGCACCATGGCCTGCACGGCCACCCAGCCCTCGCGGTGCAGCGGCGACACGGTGGGCGACTCGATGCCGGGGGTCAGCCCGCTGGCCCGGTCCAGCAGACCGGCCGGGACGTCGTAGGCGAGCATCACGTAGCGGCGGGCCACCAGCACGCCGTGCAGGCGGCGCAGCAACTGCTCGGCCTGCGCGTGCGCCGGTGCGCCGGCGCGACGGACCAGCACCGCCGACGAGCGCAGCAGCGGCTCGCCGAACACCACGAGGCCCGCCTGACGCAGGGTCGCGCCGGTCTCCACCACGTCCGCGATCACGTCGGCGACACCGAGGCGTACGGCGTTCTCCACGGCGCCGTCGAGGCGGATCACCTCGGCCTTGACGCCCACCTCGTCGAGGTGCCGCTCGACCAGCCCCGGATACGCGGTGGCGATCCGGTGCCCGCCCAGCTCCCGCACCGAGGCGATGTCGTCGGGGCGGGCGGCGAAGCGGAAGGTGGCCCGGCCGAAGGCGAGGTCGACGACCTCCTCGGCGGGCGCGGCCGAGTCGATCAGCAGGTCCCGGCCGGTGATGCCGAGGTCGAGGTCACCGGAGCCGACGTAGGTGGCGATGTCCTTGGGACGCAGGTAGAAGAATTCGACGTCGTTGGCCTCGTCGCGGCAGACGAGGTCCTTGGGGTCGGTGCGCTGGCGGTAGCCCGCCTCACGCAGCATCTGGGCGGCTGGCTCGGCCAGGGTGCCCTTGTTGGGGATGGCGACACGCAACATGACGGAGTGCTCCTTCGATCGGGTCTGATCAACGACGGGGCGCACTCACAGATGTCGGTAGACGTCCTTCAGTTCGAGACCACTGGCGAGCATCAGCACCTGGACCTGGTAGAGCAGCTGGGAGATCTCCTCGGCGGTGCGCTGCGGCCCCTCGTGCTCGGCGGCCATCCACGACTCGGCCGCCTCCTCGACAACCTTCTTGCCGATGAAGTGCACGCCCTTGTTCAGCGCGGCGACGGTGCCCGAGCCCGGGGTGCCGGCGGCGGCCTTGGCCTGCAGCTCGGCGAACAACTCCTCGAACGTCTTCACGGGAGGCGATTCTTCCAGCCGCCGGGCCGGCGCCCCGAGTCCGGGTCCACCGCGACCCAGCAGGCGGACAATTCCCTACCATTATGGTGGGAAAATCTTCGATCGACGCCCATGGACCTCTACGCTGTCCGCCATGGCCAGCCGCTCACACCTTGTCGCGCTCACCCTCGCCGGCGCCGTCGTCGCCACCGCCGGATGCGCGCCACAGGACGAGGAACCGACACCCACCGTCACCGCCTCGCCGTCCTGCACGAAGGACAGCCTGCCCACCCGTACGCCGGGCAAGCTCACCATCGCCACCGACCAGCCGGCCTACGAGCCGTGGTTCCGCCAGGACAAGCCGGACAGCGGCGAGGGCTTCGAGGCCGCCGTCGCGTACGCGGTGGCCGACAAGCTGGGCTACGCCCGGGGCGACGTCACCTGGACCCGGGTCAAGTTCGACACCGCGATCGCGCCCGGCCCCAAGAACTTCGACTTCGACATCAACCAGTTCTCCGTCACCGAGGAGCGCAAGCAGGCGGTGGACTTCTCCGCCCCGTACTACCTGGTGCGGCAGACCGTCATCGCGCTGAAGTCCTCGAAGATCGCCGGCAAGACGTCGCTTGCCGACCTGCGTGGCGCCCGGCTCGGCGCCCAGGTCGGCACGACCAGCTACCAGGCGATCACCGACGTCATCAAGCCGACCGCGAAGCCGCAGGTCTACAACAGCAACGACGACGCCAAGAAGGCCCTGCAGAACGGTCAGATCGACGGGCTCGTGGTGGACCTGCCGACCGCCTTCTACATCACCGGCGCGGAGGTCACCGACGCGACGATCGTCGGTCAGGTGCCGCAGGTGGGCGTACCGGAGGCGTTCGGGCTGCTGCTGGACAAGAACTCGCCGCTGACCCGCTGCGTCAGCGGCGCCGTCGGTCAGCTCAGCGAGGCCGGCACGCTCACCGAACTGGAGCAGAAGTGGCTCGCGCAGGTGGCGGGGGCGGCCGAGCTGAAGTGACGCCGCGGGAGCACACCCCGTCGGCTGCGCAGCTGCGCCGGTCGGCGTACCGGCGGCGGCAGAGCCTGCGCAGCGTGCTGATCGCCGCCTTCTCCACGGCGGCGCTCGGCACGTTGCTCGTCGTCGCCGTGACCGGCGCTCCGGGCTGGGACCGGGTCCGGCAGTCGTTCCTGGACCCGGAGATCGGCGCCGACGCGCTGCCGGCAGTGCTGGACGGGCTCTGGCTCAACGTCCGGCTGCTGGTCTGCTGCGCGGCCGGCGCGCTGCTGCTCGGGCTGGTGATCGCCGTGCTGCGGACCCTGCGCGGCCCGGTCTTCTTCCCGGTGCGGGCGCTGGCCGCCGGCTACACGTACACCTTCCGGGGGCTGCCGCTGATCATCGTGCTCTACCTGCTCACCCTCGGCGTGCCCGGGCTGCGGTTGCGGGGCATGCCGTCGGTGCTGGTGCTCGGCGGGCTCGCACTGGTGCTCACCTACGGCGGCTACCTGGCCGAGGTGTTCCGGGCCGGCATCGAGTCGGTGCACCCCAGCCAGCTCGCCGCGGCCCGCTCGCTGGGCCTGACCTACCGGCAGACGATGCGGCACGTCGTCCTGCCGCAGGCCGTGCGCCGGGTGGCCCCGCCGCTGCTCAACGACGTGGTGGCCCTGCAGAAGGACGTCGGGCTGGTCTCGCTCGCCGGCCCGATCGACGCGGTCCGCGCCGCCCAGATCGCCACCGCCCAGTCGTTCAACTACACGCCGTACGTCGTGGCCGGGGTGCTGTTCGTGCTGCTCGCGATCCCGCTGATCGCCGTCACCGACTGGGTGACGCTGCGCTCGGCCCGTCGCCAGTCGGGAGGCTGACCATGGCGCTGCTGCGCTGCCGAGGTCTGCGCAAGGAGTTCGCCGGCCACGTCGTGCTGGACCGGCTCGACCTGACGGTCGCCGAGCACCGGGTGGTGGCCCTGATCGGGGCGTCCGGGTCGGGCAAGTCCACCCTGCTGCGGTGCGTGAACCTCCTGGAGGAGGTGGACGACGGCACCATCGAGCTGGACGGGGAGGACATCTCCGACCCTCGGGTGGACGCCGACCGGGTCCGCCGGCGGATCGGCATGGTGTTCCAGGCGTACAACCTGTTTCCGCACCTGAGCGTGCTGGACAACATCACCCTCGCCCCCCGGCGGGTGCACGGGCGGGCCCGCGCCGAGGCCGAGGCCCAGGCCCGCGACCTGCTCGACCGGGTGGGGCTGGGCGCGAAGGCGCACGCCTACCCGGACGCGCTCTCCGGCGGGCAGCAGCAGCGGGTGGCGATCGTCCGGGCGCTGGCGAACTCGCCCCGCCTGATGCTGCTCGACGAGGTCACCTCGGCCCTGGACCCGGAACTCGTCGGCGAGGTGCTGACGATGATCCGGGACCTGAAGGCCGACGGGATGACCATGGTGCTGGCCACCCACGAAATGGGTTTCGCCCGGGAGGTCGCCGACGAGGTGTGCTTCCTCGACGCGGGGCGCGTCGTCGAGAGCGGCCCACCGGAGCAGGTGCTCGGCGAGCCGACGCAGGCCCGGACCCGTCAGTTCCTGCGCCGCATCATCGAGGCCGGCCGCCTGTGAGGTTCGCCGGCACCGGAGCCGGCGGCGTCAGCCCCCGAAGCCGACCCGCTGCGCGTTGCCGGCGGCCACGGTCCGGACGGCCAGGGCCGCGTCGAGCGCCGCGACTGTCGCCGCCCAACCCTTGTCCTCCGCCGAGCCGGGCAGCCCGGCCCGGTCCCGGGCCTGCTCGATGGTCTCCACGGTGAGCACGCCGTGCGCCACCGGCTTGCCCTCGTCCAGGGCCACCCGGGTCAGCCCGTCGGTGACCGACCGGCACACGTAGTCGAAGTGGGCGGTGGCGCCCCGCACGACCACGCCGAGCGCGACCACCACGTCGCAGCGGCGGGCGAGGGCCTGGGCGACGACCGGCAGCTCGACGGAGCCGGCGACGCGCGCCACCACCGACCGCGCCCCGCACGCCTCGGCGGCGGCGACCGCACGCTCCAGCATGTGGTCGGTCAGGTCGCCGTGCCAGCGTGCGGCAACCACCCCGACGGTCAGCCCCGCGGCGTCGACCGCCTCGACTCCCGGCTCGCCGAAACCCGCCATCGTCATGCTCCGATCTCGTCGTCGGCGACCGGACGCCCCAGCGGCGCCTCGGACACCTCGTCCAACTCGTCCAGCAGGTGACCCATCCGGTCCCGCTTGGTGCGCAGGTAGCGCAGGTTCTCCGGGTGCGCGCCGGCCGGCAGGCTCTCGCGGCCGGTGACGGTGAGCCCGTAGCCCTCCAGCCCGGCCCGCTTGGCCGGGTTGTTGGTCAGCAGCCGCATCGAGCGCACGCCCAGGTCGTACAGGATCTGCGCGCCGGTGCCGTAGTCGCGGGCGTCGGCCGGCAGACCCAGGTCGAGGTTGGCGTCCACGGTGTCGCGACCCTGGTCCTGCAACTGGTACGCCTGCAGCTTGTGCAGCAGGCCGATGCCGCGTCCCTCGTGCCCGCGCACGTAGAGCACCACGCCCCGGCCCTCGCGGGCGACCCGGGCCAGCGCGGCGTCCAACTGCGGCCCGCAGTCGCAGCGCAGCGAACCGAAGACGTCCCCGGTCAGGCACTCGGAGTGGACGCGGACCAGCACGTCCTGACCGTCGCCGAGGTCACCGAGCACCATCGCGACGTGCTCGGCCGGGTCGTGCTCGGCGCGGTAGCCGAGCGCCCGGAACACCCCGTGCCGCGTCGGCATCCGGGCGTCGGCGACCAGCTCGACCTGCTTCTCGGTACGCCGCCGGTAGGCGATCAGGTCGGCGATGGTGATCAGCGTGAGGCCGTGCTCGGCGGCGAACTTCTCCAGGTCCGGCAATCGCATCATGGTGCCGTCGTCGTTGACCAGCTCGCAGAGCACGCCCGCCGGGCGCAGCCCCGCGAGCCGGGTCAGGTCGATCGCCGCCTCGGTGTGCCCGGGTCGGCGCAGCACCCCGCCCTCGCGGGCGCGCAGCGGCACCACGTGCCCGGGCCGGGCCAGGTCGGTCGGGTCGGTCGCCGCGCCGGCGAGCAGCCGGCTGGTGTGCGCGCGGTCGGCCGCCGAGATGCCGGTGCTGATCCCCTCGCGGGCGTCCACCGTCACCGTGTACGCGGTGCCGCGCCGATCCTGGTTGGTGTGGTGCATCGGCGGCAGGTCGAGCCGGTCGGCCTCGCTCTCGGTCACCGCCACGCACACGTACCCGGAGGTGTGGCGGACCATGAACGCCATCAGCTCCGGCGTGGCCCGCTCGGCCGCGAAGATGAGGTCGCCCTCGTTCTCCCGGTCGGCGTCGTCGACCACGACGACCGGCCGCCCGGCGGCGATCTCGGCGATCGCCTCGTCGATATCGGCGAAGCTGCTCATGCGACGGCCTCCGTGTAGGTGGGCGGGAGTGCGGCGGCCGGGCGGGTGGCGCGCGAGGTGCGCCACCAGGCGGCGAAGCCCCAGGCGCAGAAGGCGCCGTAGACCAGGTACATGGCCGCCGACGGGTAGAACCCGCCGCGCAGCAGCAGCGGCACGCCGACCGCGTCCACCGCGATCCAGACCAGCCAGAACTCGACCCAGCCGCGGGCCATGCCGTAGGTGGCCAACAGGCTGCCGGTGAGGATCCAGGCGTCCGGCAGCGGGCCCCACGAGCCCAGCGCCTTGAGCACCGGGTACGCGACTGCGGTGCCGACGACGGCGGCCAGCAGCAGCACGAGCCGCTCCCGCCCGGTGGCCCAGCGCGGCAGCACCGCGGCGTGGTCGGCGTCGAGGCGGCTGTTGCGGCGCCACCGCCACCAGCCGTAGACGCTGACCGCGAAGAAGAACACCTGCCGGCCGGCCTGCCCGTACAGGTCGTGGGCCTGCGGGGTGGCGAACACCCCGCCGAGGAAGACGGTGAACAGCAGCGCGTTGCCGATCATGCCGACCGGCCACGCCCAGACCAGCCGGCGCAGCCCGAGCAGCGCGGAGACCAGCCCGAACACGTTGCCGACGATCTCCCGGGCCAGCACCGGCGAGCCGGCCACCTGCACCTGGGCGTCGAGCAGCCAGCCGAGGGGGCCCATCAGGCCACCCCGGGTGTGCTCGGTGTCGCCCCGGACGCGTCGGTGAGCCGGGCGCCGAGCAGCCGCTCGACGTACTTGGCCACCACGTCGACCTCAAGGTTGACCGGGTCGCCGACGCCCTTCGCGCCGAGCGTTGTCAGCTTCAGGGTGGTCGGGATCAGCCCGACGGCGAACTCGTCCGCGCCGACCTCGGCCACGGTCAGCGACACGCCGTCGATGGTGATCGAGCCCTTCTCCACCACGTACCGGGCCAGGGCGGCGGGCAGGCGGAACCGCACCGTCTCCCACTGCTCGGCCGGTTCCCGCGAGATCAGTTCGCCGACGCCGTCGACGTGGCCCTGCACGAGGTGACCGCCGAGTCGGCTGCCCAGCGCCGCCGCCCGCTCCAGGTTGACCGGGTCGCCGGGGCGGAGCGCGCCCAGCGCGGAGCGGCGCAGGGTCTCGCCCATGACGTCGGCGGTGAAGACGCCGTCGGTCGCGTCCACCACCGTCAGGCAGACACCGTTGACGGCGATGGAGTCGCCGTGGCGGGCGTCCGAGGTGACCAGCGGACCGCGCACGGCGACCAGCGCCGAATCGCCCGCCGTGGCGGTGACCCGGACGATCTCCCCCAACTCCTCGACAATGCCGGTGAACATGTCAGCCCTCCCTTTTGCGGGGCAAAGCGGTGATCCGGAGATCCGGACCGACCTGCGTAACGTCGACGAACTCCAGATCGATGGCCTCAGCGATGGTCGTCACTCCCGCGTCGACCAGGGCGGTGGGGCCGGCGCCGAGCAGCCGGGGCGCGACGTACCCGACGATCTTGTCGACCAGTCCGGCGGCCAGGAACGCGCCGGCCAGCCGGGGGCCGCCCTCCAGCAGCACCGCGCGGACCCCACGCTGGTGCAGCGCCGCGAGCAGCGCCGACAGGTCGACCCGTCCGTCCGGGCCCGCGCCCACCTCGGCCGCGGTCGCGACCCACGTCCGCGCGGCGCCGTCGCGGACCCGGGCGTCGGCCGGGGTACGCCCCGAGCTGTCCACCACCACCCGCAGCGGCTGCCGGATGGCCAGGCTGCCGTCACGCAGGTTGCGGGCGGTCAACCGGGGGTCGTCGGCGAGCACGGTGCCCACCCCGGCGACGACCGCGTCGACGGTGCCGCGCAACGCGTGCACGTCCATCCGGGCCGCCTCGGAGGTGATCCACATGCTGGTGCCGTCCGCGGCGGCGGACCGGCCGTCGACCGTGGCGGCGTACTTCCAGATGACGTACGGCCAGCCCCGGCGCATCGAGGTCAACCACGCGACGTTGCCGGCCTCGGCCTCGTCGCCGCGTACCCCCAGATCCACCTGGACCCCGGCGGCGCGCAACGTGGCGGCGCCACCGGAGGCCACCGGGTTCGGATCGGGTACGGCGATGACGACACGGGACACCCCGGCCTGGACGAGCGCGGTGCTGCAGGGGCCGGTGCGACCGGTGTGGTCGCAGGGTTCCAGAGTGACGACCGCGGTGCCGCCCTCGGCGCGCGGGCCGGCCTGGGCCAGCGCGACGATCTCGGCGTGCGGCCCACCGGCGTAGGCGTGGAAACCCTCCCCCACGACCTCGCCGTCGGCGTCGAGCAGCACGCACCCGACCACCGGGTTGGGGCTGGTGGTGCCCAGCCCGCGAGCCGCCAGCTCGATCGCACGCCGCATCGCCTCATCGACGGAGACGCTGGCCATCGCCCTTTCCCTGCCCTCTCACTCGCCGGTCCGCGCGCGGGCGGTCAGGGAGGCGGCATGGGCCGCGGGCAGGCGGCGGCGGAGTCCGGGTACGGCACAGCCGACCCGGATGGGCGGCACGGCACGCTGAAGCCAGCGGCCGGCTCGGACCCGTCCGTCCCGCGCGCTGTCTCCCATCCGGACTGTCTGGGCGCGGACGAACCGCCCCCAACCGTCGGCCCCGGATTTTCACCAGGTCCACCGGGCGGCAGAGCCGTCCGGGTCGCGGGCTGACCACGGTTGGACCGTGGATCACCGCCGGTTCGGAATTTCACCGAGTCCCGCCAGCGCGTGGTGGGTACTTCGCAGTCTTACACGCCGAACGCGGTGTGTCCTTATCCAGGCGAGCTACTTCACAGCGGGATCACGCGTCAGGTGACGCCGCGCCGCCGGTCCACCGCCACGTACGACCCGGGTTGGCTCTTGGCGACCGTCTTCATCTCCGAGGCCACCGCGATGGCCTCCAGGGGGTCGGTGAACCGCTTGCCGGCGTCGGAGAGGGAGACCCCGATGGACAGCGTGACCAGGGCCGCCCGGCGGATGGCGCCCCGCCGGTCCTTCAGCTCGACGAAGCCCCGCTCCCGGTCGGTCGGGTCGTAGAGCGTGTCGGCGGACTTCTCAAAGTCGACCACCGCCCGAGAGGTCAGCGGGCGGACCTGGTCCGGCGCGCAGACGATCACGAAGTCGTCGCCGCCGACGTGGCCGAGGAAGGCCGGCGGCAGACCCACCGCCACCACCGCCCGGTGCAGGCTGCGGGCCAGCGCGGAGATGAAGTCGTCGCCGCGGACGAAGCCGTACCGGTCGTTGACACTCTTGAACCGGTCGATGTCGATGTAGCCGACCGCGTAGTCCACCCCGTGCCGGACCCGGTCGCTGATCTCCCGACGGATCCGGCTGTTGCCGGGCAGCCCGGTCAGCGGGGAGACCTCCCGGAACTCCTTGTTGCGGCGCAGCGTCGAGGACACCCGGGCCACCAGCTCGGCGGTGTCGAACGGCTTGACCAGGTAGTCGTCGGCGCCCGCGCTGAGCCCGTGGACCTTGTCCACGGTCATCCCCTTCGCCGTCAACATGATCACCGGCAGAGCGGAGGTCATCGGGTCGGCGCGCAGTCGTCGGGTCAGCTCCAGACCGTCGATGCGGGGCATCATGAGGTCGACCACGGCCAGGTCCGGCCGTTGCCGCTCGATGACCTCCAGGGCCTCCTGGCCGTCACTGGCGTGGATCACCTCGAAGCCGTGCAGCCGCAGGTTGAACTCGACAAACCGGGCGATGTCCTCGTCGTCGTCGACGACGAGGATGATGTCCTTGCGGTCGACCTCGGGCTCCACCTCAGGCCCCGGGCGCCGCGCGCTCCGCGAGAGCCCGCAGGTGCCGGACCGCCTCGGCCGGGTCGACGGCGCCGTAGACGGCGGTGCCGGCCACGAACGCGTCGGCCCCGGCGGCGGCCGCCTGCTCGATGGTGTCCGCGGCGATCCCGCCGTCCACCTCGATGCGCAGCTCCAGATGGCCGGCGTCGACGTGTCGACGGGCGGCACGGACCTTGTCCAACAGCTGCGGGATGAACCGCTGCCCGCCGAAGCCCGCCTTGATCGTCATGATCAGCAGGGTGTCGAAGCTGGGCAGCAGCTCCAGGTACGGCTCGATCGGGGTGTCCCGGTCGATGGCCAGCCCGGCCTTCGCGCCGGCCGAGCGCAGGTCCTTGGCCAGGGCCACCGGGTCGTCGGCAGCCTCGGCGTGGAACGTGACGTTGTACGCCCCGGCGTCGGCGTAGCCCGGGGCCCACCGGCGCGGGTCGGAGATCATCAGGTGCACGTCGAACGGCATCGTGGTGGCGGCCCGCAGGCTCTGCACCACGGGCAGCCCGATGGTCAGATTGGGCACGAAATGGTTGTCCATCACGTCCACGTGCAACCAGTCCGCGGCGTCCTCGACGGCACGGACCTCTTCGGCGAGGCGGGCGAAATCGGCGGCCAGGATGCTCGGCGCGACGATCGGCGGCGGTACGGTCACGGGGCCAGTGTACGAACGCGGCCACCCGCCGCCCGCAGCACGGCACCAACTCCGACACGCTGTGATCCAGCAGTGACCAGTAGTGCAGAATAAGCCGGTCCGGGCCATCGATTCCGGACGAACAGACATCAGTGGCTGGCCGATCGACCCAAACGGGACGACACTCCAAGCGGGACGGTGCCGTAGGCTGCACGCCCGCCGGGGTCGCGCCGCGGGGCGCGGTGACCGGTCGCCAGCTCGCGGGAGGGCGGACGATGCGACGGTGGCTTCCAGCGCTGGCGCTGATCGGCATCACGACGATGCTGCTGGCCGGCTGCGGGCCGGCGCGAGGCGCGGACGGTGACCTCACCGACGACTGGCCGGCACTGCGGGTTCCGCGGCCGTTCACCCCCGCCACCGACACCTGCCTGCCCCGGATCACCTCGGTCGTACAGGCCAGCACGTACGAGACCGTCGACTGCGCCCGCAGCCACCTCGCCGAGGCGATCCACGTCGGCACGTTCACCGGCACGGCCGCGCAGGCCGGCACCCGACCGGGGCCGGGCTCGACAGCGCTGCGCGCCGCCCGCTCCGAGTGCGACCAGCGGGCCCGGGAGGTGCTCGGCGGCGACTGGCACACGGCCCGGCTCACCCTGACGCTCTCGCTGCCCAGCGGCCCGGCCTGGACCGGCGGGGCGCGCTGGTTCCGCTGCGACCTCAGCGAGACCGACAGCATCGACAACACCCGGCCGGTGAACCGCGTCGGCAGCCTGCGCGGCGCGTTGATCGGCGACACCCCGCTGACCCACGGCTGCTTCGACCCGAAGCTGATCGGCGACAACCTCAACTACATGGCCCCGGTGCTCTGCACCGAGCCGCACCGCGCCGAGTTCGTCGGCGTCTACTCCGAACGGGACATGAGCTGGGCCGAGTTCACCCGCGCGGGCGAGCAGGCGCACCGGCGCTGCATGGCGTTGATCGCCACCTACGCGGCCGTGCCGAACAACAGCGACCTGCCGTACCGGGCCGGGTCCATCTACTACCCACCGTCGCAGCGGGAATGGGAGGAGGGCGACCGGGGGGTGCGCTGTTTCCTGTGGAGCGACGACCGCAAACTCACCCGTTCGATGCGCGGCGTCGGCCCCGAGGGACTGCCGGCGATCTGAGTCACGGTGCCGTATGCTGCTGCGCCGTGGCGCTACCGGCCGGCTGGGGGCCGTCCGGAGCTCACCAGCGGCGGGAGGTCGACGATGCGACGGTGGTTGACGGCGATTGCCGGGGGCGCGGCGGTGGCCCTGGCGCTCACCGGCTGTGGCGCACCCGCCGGAGTCGACAGTGACCTCATCGACGACTGGCCGGCGCCCGTGGCGGCGCAGCAGTTCGTCCCCACCGCTGGCGTCTGCCACCACTCCTCCCAGCAGGTCGGCTTCCTGAGCGGCTACAACCCGATGGAGTGCGCCGAGTCGCACCGGGTGGAGACCCTGCACGTCGGCACGCTCACCGGCCCCGGCACCGACCGCGGCACACCTCCGCCGCCCGGCTCGGTGGGCATGCGGGCCGCGCAGGCCGGCTGCGAGACGGAGGTCAACAAGGCCCTCGGCGCCAACTGGCGCTCCGGGCGCCTCGGGCTGGCCGTCGTGCTGCCCTCGCCGGCCGCCTGGGCCGGCGGGGCCCGCTGGTACCGCTGTGACGTCACCGAGATCGCCAGCATCGACGACACCGCCGTCGACCTGCGCACCGGCAGCCTGCGGGGCGCCCTGACCGGCGCGTCGCCGCTGGCGTACCGCTGCTTCAACCCCAAGCTGGACAAGGACAAGATCGAGGAAATGGTGGCGGTGTCCTGCACCGCCAAGCACCACGCCGAGTTCGTCGGGATCTGGCAGGCCCCGGACATCAGCTACGCGGAGTTCAACCGCACCACCAAGCGCACCCACCGGGCGTGCCAGTCGGTGACGGCCAAGTACGCCAAGGTGCCCGACAACTCGCAGCTCGACTTCCGCGCCGGAACGATCTACTACCAGCCGTACGAGCAGGAGTGGCGCAACGGCAACCGTGGCGTGCAGTGCTTCCTCTGGATCAGCGACCGGAACCTGACCCGCTCGATGAAGAACGCCGGAGACAAGGGCCTCCCGGTCACCTGAGCCCGACCGACACGACCGCACCCGGCCGGCTCGGCCGGGTGCGGTGTCGCGTTCAGCCCCTACGCGGGCCGGCTGTCAGCCCTCGCGCAGGACGGGTCAGCCCTTGCGCAGGACGGCGAGAAACATCGCGTCGGTGCCGTGGCGGTGCGGCCAGAGCTGCACGGTGGGGCCGTCGCCCAGGCCGGGCATGCCGGCCGGCAGCAACGGTCGGGCGTCGACGAAGTCCACCGACACGCCGCTGCGGCGAGCCGCCTCGGTGACCGTCACGTGCGTCTCCACGGTGTGCGGCGAACAGGTGACGTACGCGACCAGCCCACCCGGTCGGACCGCCCGCAGCGCCGCGCCCAGCAACTCCCGCTGGAGCCGGGTCAGCGGCGGCAGGTCCGAGGGCTGGCGGCGCCAGCGCGACTCGGGCCGGCGACGCAGCGAGCCCAACCCCGTGCACGGGGCGTCCACCAGGACCCGGTCGAAGTGGCCCTCCGGCAGCTTCGGGTCGGCGCCGACCTCACGACCGTCGGTGGCCACCACTGTCACCGGCAGACCCCGGGTCGCCTGGGACACCAGCCGGGCCCGGTGCTCGGCCACCTCCACGGCGGTCAGGCGGGCGCCGCGCTGCGCGGCCAACGCGCCGAGCAGGCCGGCCTTGCCACCCGGACCGGCGCACAGGTCCAGCCAGCGCCCGTCCGGGCCGTCCAGCGGCGCGTCGGCGAGCGCGGCGGCCACGAGCTGGGAGCCCTCGTCCTGGACGTGGGCGCGACCGTCGACCACCGCCGGCACGTCGCCCGGCGCACCGCCGGGCAGATAGACGGCGTACGGCGAGAAGGCGCCGGGGGCGCCGCCGACCTGGTCGGCCAGCTCGATCGGGTCGATCAGGCCGGGACGGGCGCACAGGTGCACCGGGGGACGCTCGTTGTCCTCGATCAGGAGCCGGGCGGTCTCGCCCAGGTCGCCGTCGAGCGCCTCGGAGAAGGCCCGCACGATCCACTGCGGGTGGCTGTACGCCAGCGCCAGGTGCCCGACCGGGTCGGTCTCGATCGGCGGGGCGAGCTTGGCCACCCACGCGTCGATGTCGCGGGTCGACACCTCGCGCAGCACCGCGTTGGCGAACCCGGCGGCGCCCGGCGCGACCGAGCGGACCAGGTCCACCGTCGACGACACGGCGGCGTGCGGGGGCACCCGGGTGTGCAGCAGCTGGTACGCCCCGATCCGCAGCGCGTCGCGCGCCGGCGGGTCGATGCGGGCCACGTCCCGCCCGGACGCGTCGCTGAGGATCGCGTCGAGCGTGCCGACGTGGCGCAGGGTGCCGTAGGTCAGCTCGGTGGCGAACGCGGCGTCGCGGCCGTACAGCCCCGCCGCGGAACGGACGCGTCCCCTCCGGGGCCGTCACGCGAGGCCCTCGCCGGCGCTGACGCGGACGCCGCGCGCCCAGTCGGTGGCCGCCATGGCGCGCTTGCCCGCGGCGCGGACCTCGCCGAGGCGCACCGGCACGGTGGCCGTGCCGGCCAGCACCCGGGTCTTCTCCACCAGCAGCTCCCCCGGTTTCAGGTCCGGGCCGTCGGGCACCGGTGCGACCGGGCCGAGCTTGACCCGCTCGTCCCGGAAGGTCGTCCACGGGCCCGGGGCCGGCGTGCACGCGCGGATCCGCCGGTCCACGGCGAAGGCCGGGTCACTCCAGCGCACCCGGGCGTCCTCCACGGTCAGCTTCGGCGCCAGCGACACCCCGTCGGTGGGCTGCGGCTCGGCCCGCGCGGTGCCGTCGGCGATCGCGTCGAGCACCGCCACCAGCAGCCCGGCGCCGGAGTCGGCGAGCCGCTCCAGCAGGTCGCCGGAGGTGTCGCCGGGGCGGATCTCGTCGGTAAGGGTGCCGAAGACCGGGCCGGTGTCCAGGCCCTGCTCCAGTTGGAAGACGCTGGCGCCGGTCAGCTCGTCGCCGTGCAGCACCGCGTGCTGCACGGGCGCGGCGCCCCGCCAGGCGGGCAGCAGCGAGAAGTGCAGGTTGATCCACCCGTACCGGGGGATCTCCAGGGCCGCCGGTGGCACCAGCGCGCCGTAGGCGACCACCGGCACGCAGTCCGGGGACAGCTCGCGCAGCCGGTCGAGGAACTCCGGGTCGCGGGGGCGGGCCGGCGTGAGCACCTCGACGCCGTGCTCGTCGGCCCACGCGCCGACCGGGGAGCGGGACAGGCCACGGCCCCGCCCGGCGGGCGCGTCGGGCCGGGTGACCACGGCGACCAGCTCGTGCCGGGAGGCGGCGACGGCGGCCAGGGCGGGTACGGCTACCGCCGGCGTACCGGCGAAGATCACACGCATCCCGGTCACCGACCCAGACCGAATGGGTTGCCGCCGGCGTGCGGGTTGACCTTGACCACCGGCGGCGCGGCGGCGTCGTACCACTCGGCCTGGCGGATGGCCTTCATGGCCTCCTTGCGACCGGCGGCGTCGAGACGGTCGAGGAAGAGCACACCGTCGAGGTGGTCGGTCTCGTGCTGCACGCAGCGGGCCATCAGCCCGGTGCCGACGATCTGCAGCGGGTCGCCGTAGCCGTTGAAGCCCTTGGCGATGACGTTCTGCCGGCGCTTGGTGTCGAAGTAGAGCCCGGGGATGGACAGGCAGCCCTCGGGGCCGTCCTGCTCCTCCTCGTCGGGGAACTCCAGCACCGGATTGACCAGGTGCCCGAGCACGTCGTCGACGTCGAAGGCGAACACCCGCAGGCTGACACCGAGCTGCGGCGCGGCCAGGCCGGCGCCGTTCTGCCCCCGCATCGTGTCGGTGAGGTCGGCGATGAGCCTTCGCAGCTCAACGTCGAAGTCGACCACCGGATCGGCCGGCGTGCGCAGCACCGGATCCCCAAAAAGACGGATGGGCTGGACGGTCACGCGGGACGGCTCCTTCGGCAGGTGGGCGAGCGGTGCCGTACCAGTCTACGGAGTGCCTCCGAGCGTCCCGGCCGGCGTACCTCGATCGGCCACCGCCGGTGTGCCCAGCGTCACCGGCAGGCTCTCGTAGCCGCGCAGGGTCAGGCGGGTCCGGTGCCGGGGCGGCCCCGCCAGGGCCAGCTCGGGCAGCCGGCGCAGCAGCATCGGGAACGCCAGCTGCGCCTCCAGCCGGGCCAGGCCGGCGCCGAGGCAGTAGTGCGGGCCGGCGCCGAAGGACAGCGGATGCGCCTGCTCGCGGGTCGGATCGAAGCGCCCCGGGTCGGGGAACCGGCGCGGGTCGCGGTTGGCCGCGCCGAGCAGCAGCAGCGCCGTGCTGCCGGCCGGCAGGTCGAGCCCGCCGCAGCGCACCGGCGCGGTGCTCGTCCGGGTGGTCAGCTGCACCGGGGAGTCGTAGCGCAGCAGCTCCTCGACGTACGCCGGGGCGAGCCCGGGGTCGGCGCGCAGCGCGTCGGCGGCCCCGGGGTGGCGCAGCAGCACGACCAGGCCGTTGCCGAGCAGGTTGGTGGTGGTCTCGAAGCCGGCGACCAGCAGCACGACCAGGTTGGCCAGCAGTTCGTCGCCGGTGAGCCGGGCGCCGTCGGCGTCGTGCACCTGGACCAGCGCGGTGGTCAGATCGTCGGCCGGTGCCCGGCGTCGGGCGACGATCAGCTCGACGAAGTAGTCGCGCAGCTCGGCGGCGCCCGCGTCGGCGACGGCCAGCTCCTCGGTGGTGATCTCCGGCTCCAGCACCCCGGTCAGGTCGCCGGCCCAGCGGCGGAACAGCGGCCGGTCGGCCGCCGGTACGCCGAGCAGCGCGCAGATCACCCCGACCGGCAGCGGGTAAGCGAAGTCGGCCAGCAGGTCGACCGGCTCGCCGTCCGTGGCGCGGGCAATCATCGCATCCAGCAGTTCCTCGGCCTGGGCGCGCACCACGTCGCGCATCCCGGCGATCCGGCGCGGGCTGAACGCGCCGGCGGCGAGTCGGCGCATCCGGCTGTGATCGGGCGGGTTGGTCCGCAGCATGGACCGGGCGATCGACGTGATCGCCGGGCTCTGCCGCCAGTTCGGCCAGACCTGGTCCCGCAGCGCGTCGTCGAGCACCCCGAGCCGGGGGTCGCGCAGCAGCTCGTCGACCTCCGGGTAGCCGGTCACCACGTACATGCCGGGCAACGCCTGCACCACCGGGCCGTGCGAGCGCAGCCGCTCGTACGTCGGGTACGGATCGACGCGTCCCTGCGGCGACATGAGCAGTGTGAGCGCCTCGGCAGCATCCATGACTGGCCTCCCCCGTCGATGCGTCGGAGGCTCCATCATCCCGGTGCCGCCGGCAGCCGGCATCCCCCCCGCCCGGCACGCGCGTCAGCCCGGGGTGGCCGCCGCCCGGCTCAGCAGGGCGCGGACCCGCTCGCCGTCGGGGTGACCGAGGTCGTCGAGGATGCCCAGGGCACGCCGCCAGGTACGCGCCGCGCCGGCCGGGTCCCCCGCCGCGTGCCGGCTCTCGCCGAGCCGGGAGAGGGTGTCCGCCTCGTCGTAGCGGTCGCTGATCCGCCGGTACAGGCGCAGCGCCCGCCCGTAGCAGCGGATCGCCTCCCGGTGGTCGCCCAGCCGCGCGTGGATGAAGCCGAGGCTGTCCCAGGTGTTCGCCTCACCGTGCCGGTCGCCGGTCCGGCGCAGCAGCGCCAACGCCTGCTCGCAGTGGGTGAGCGCCGGACGGTACTGGCCGAGCTGGGCGTGCGCCCAACCCACCGCGTTGCGGGCGCTGGCCTCCCCGGCCAGATGGCCGGCGTCCCGGTACAGCGCGAGAGCCCGCCGCACGTGGTCCAGCGCCTCGGCGTACCGGCCGAGGCCGTCGAGCATCGCGCCGAACGCCCGGTGGGTACGCGCCTGCCCGGTGTGGTCACCCAGCGCCCCGAAGAGCGCCAGGGCCTGCCGGTAGTTGCTCGCCGCCTCGTCGACCCGGCCCAGCCGGGACAGCACCCGGGCGAGGTCGCGGTGGGCGTTGGCCTGCCCGAGTCGGTCTCCCGCCTGCCGCGCCCCGGCCAGGGCGGTCCGCTGGGCGACGGCCAGGTCCGGCCACCGTCCCCGGCGTTGCAGGAAGTCCACCAGCGTCCACGCGAGCTGCCAGGCGTGGCCGTCGAACCCGGCGCGTTTCGCGTGCCCGACGGCCGCCAGCAGTACCGGGTACTCGACGGTGAACCAGGCGAGCGCCTCCGCGTGGTCGGTGATCTCCTCGGGCACCACGCCCGGTGGGGCCGCCGTCAGGGTGACCGGATCGCGACCCGGCTGCAGCAGCAGCGCTGCCGCGTGGGCGGTGTGCAGGTAGTGGTCCAGCCCGCGCCGGATCGCGGCCCGCCGCGCCTCGGCCGGCTCACGCCGCTCGGCCTGCTCGGCGGCGTACGCCCGGAGCAGGTCGTGCGCGCCGAACCGGCCGGGAGCGTGCTCGCTGACGAGATGGGCGTGGGCCAGCTCCGTCAACAGTCGGGGCACCTGTTCCCGGGGCAGCCCCGCCAGGCTGGCCGCCGCGGCGACCCCGATGTCCGGGCCGGGGTGACAGCCGAACAGCCGGAACAGCCGGGCCGCCGCGGGCGTGAGGCTCCGGTACGACCAGGAGAGGACGGCCTGTACGTCGGTGCCGGCGTCGCCACCGTCGAAGGAGTCCAGCGGACGCGGCGCCCCGCGCAGCTCGGCGGCGAGGGTGGCCAGGGGGAACGCGGGATTCGCCGCACTCCTCGCGGCGAGCACCGCCAGGGCCAGCGGCAGCCGCGCGCACCGCTCGATGATCTCGTCCACGGCCTGCGGCTCGACCGCCAACCGCTCGGCCCCGAGCCGCCGGGCCAGCAGCTGCCAGGCCTCGGCGGCGCTGAGCAGGTCGACGCCGACCGGCCGGGCGCCCTCGGTGGCGACCAGGCCGGCCAGCCGGTTGCGACTGGTGACCAGGACCAGGCAGGTCGGGCTGCCGACCAGCAGCGGCCGGACCTGGTCGGCATCGCGGGCGTTGTCCAGCAGCACCAGCATCCGGCGACCGGCGAGCAGGCTGCGATAGAGACCCACCTGCGCGGGCAGGTGGGTGGGGATCCGTTCGGGCGGCACCTCCAGGGCCTCCAGGAAACCCCGTACCGCCTCGACGGCCGTCACCACCGTTCCGGTGGAGTCGAATCCGCGCAGGTCGACGTAGAGCTGGCCGTCCGGGAACCGGTCGGCGACCCGGTGCGCCCAGTACACCGCAAGCGTCGTCTTGCCCACCCCGGCCGTGCCGGACAGCGTCACCACCGTGGCCGGCGCCCGGCCGCCGTCGCCGGCGCTGTCCGGGTCGGCACAGGCGAGATCGAGCTGCGTGAGCTGGGCGGCACGTCCGACGAATCCGGGCAGCGCCGGGGGCAGTTGCCGGGGCACCGGGAAGCGGGCGGGCGCCGGGGCGGCCCGCGGGCCGCTGCTGCGGCCCCGTACGGCCCCGGCGCCCGCCCGGCCGGTGGCGGCGTGGTCCCGGGTCGCACGTCGACGTCGCTCCTCGATCCGGTCCCGCGCCGTGGCCAGCACCCCCTGCTCGGCGGGGGTCGCGCCGAGCAGCCGGATGAGCGCGTCGAACCGCTCCGGCGGGGGCAGGATGTTGCCGGCGAAGTACTCCCCGATGATCCCGCGCGACCAGCCGGTCTTCGCCGCCAACTGCCGGTACGTCAGCTGCGTCTCCCCCTGCTGCCGGGCTTCGCGGCGACGCAGTTGGCGCAGCAGGCCGGCCAGCTCCGGCAGGGTCTGCGCCTCGACACCGCCGAGGGCCACGTCGAACGCCGCGGGCGGCCCCTGCGGTGCTCGACGAACGCCGGATGGTACCCGTTGGTCGGACATGCGGCCCCCACCCCCTACCGGTCACCCGGCCGCCCCGGGTGCCGACACGGGCAGGCTAGTTGCGGTCACACTCCGCTAGATAGGAGGCGGCCGATGTCTGACAGTTCACATCGGACCTTTGTCCCCGTCCGGCGGTGTCCGACCGTGTCCAGTCCCGTCCAGGATCGCCGTGCTGAACCGACGTCTCGTGCCACCGTCCCTGTGCGGGTTCGGCCCGCGCCACGAAACCCTGGGGAAGGGGTACAGATGATCCGTCCACACCCGACCGCCCGACGGTCCACGACGATGCTGCGTCGCATCGCCGTCACCGCGTGCGGCCTCACGCTGCTCGTCACGGGCGTGAGCGCCGCACCGGCCACCGCCGCGCCGAAGGGCAAGGCCACCACCGCCGGATCGTTCGTCGACAGCACGGCGGTGCCGGGCGGCTTCGCCTCCTGGTCCGAGCTGCTCCGGTTGCAGCAGCGGATGAACACCGCCGCCGCCCAGATCACCAACGCCGCGCAGCGCAGCGCGAACTCCGGCTTCGCCGGTATCATCGCCGATCCCACCACCCGCCAGCTCCAGGTCTACTGGAAGGGCGAGCCGCCGGCCCGCCTCGTGGCCAACGCCCGGGCCACCGTCGCGACGACCGTGCTGCCCGCCGCGTACTCGCAGCGGGAGCTGATGGTCGCGGCCGACCGGCTGCGGGCGTCGGCCGGCGACAAGATCACCACGGTGGGGCCGCGCGCCGACGGCGCCGGCCTGCTCGTCGGTACGCAGAGCGGGCTGCTCGGCGCGACGGCTCTCGCCGGCGTTCCGGTGACCGTGCAGACCGGCGTCGCCGCCGCTCCCGCCACCCGCTGGGACGACAGTCCGCCCTGGTGGGGTGGCGCCGCGTGGCGCAACACCGCCACCGGTGGCGGCTGCTCGACCGGCTTCGGCGTCTTTGCGGGCGGGGTGTCGCGGGTGCTCTCCGCCGCGCACTGCGCCAACCTGAACGTGGTGGCGGCCGACCCGACCGGGCAGACCATCGGCACCGTCATCAGCCGCAACGTCAGCAGCGACACCCTGCTCATCGCGGGCAGCTCCGGCGGCCGGGTCTTCAACAACAGCACCGACGCGGCCGGCGCGGTGGTCAGCGAGTTCAGCAACCAGGTGATCGGCGCGCAGGCCAGCCAGGTCGGCAACTGGGTGTGCAGCTCGGGCGCGTACTCCGGCACGCGGTGCTCGATCCAGGTGAAGGCCCGCAACCTGTGCATCAACGTGCGGAACTTCGGCACGGTCTGCGGGCAGGTGCAGGCCGAGAACACCACCCACACCAACGGTGTCGGTCAGGGCGACAGCGGCGGCCCGGTGGAGATCGTGAATGCGGCGAACACTCTCCAGGTCTGGGCGACCGGCACCAACACCGCCATCGACGACACCAACACCTCGACGGCGTGTACCGGCTACGTCCCCACCGGGCGGGTGTGCGCCTGGCGGTTCTACTACGAGGACATCTTCTCCGGCATGGCCGGCGTCGGCGCCTCGGGCGTGGTCCTGGGCTGACGCCTCGCGACGAACCGTCGGTCGACCCGACGGCCGGGCCGGCGCGCACCCCGCGCGCCGGTCCGGTTCCGCGCTGGGCTCAGGCGCCGACGCCCCGGTCCGCGGCGAGCACGGCGTCGCCGCCGAGCAGCGCCGGCTCGGGCAGCGGCAACTGGATCTTGTGGGCCGCCTCCCAGTCGTAGACCAGGCCGGGGCGCACCTGCGCGGCGAAGTAGTCCACGGCGCTCATCCCACCCACCACCGGCTCGTCGACCTCGGCGACCAGCTGGGCGGGGACCAGGGAGAAACCGTTCTGGATGGCGGCGCTGAGCCGACGGTGACCGTCGACGACGAAGAAGTACTCCCCGGTGAAGCCGATCTTCAGCGGTTCCAGGGACTCGTCGCCGGCCTCGGCCACGTCGCCGACGAACTCGCTGTCCCAGAGCCCGCGCAGCGTCGCGATGTCCTCGGTCGGGTAGACCCGCGCCGGGTCGAGCAGCAGCAGCGGCGGGCCGTCGCGCAGCACGTCGGCGCCGAGCGTGCCCTCGTACGCGGCGATGATGTGCTCGACCACCTCGGCGGCGGAGGCTCGGGTCGTGTCGCAGATCAGGTCGTAGTTGCGCAACCGCGCCTTGTCCACCCCGTAGCGGACGATGAACCGGCTGCGTTCGCTCTCGCTGCGCTCGCGGAGCTTGGCCTTCGCCTCATCCAGCGAGGCGTAGCTCTCCGCCGGGCCGGACGGGCGGGCCAGCACCCGGCGGGCCGCCTCACCCGGCTCAGTGATCATGTGCACCTTGAGCGCGTGGGTGAAGAAGTGCCAGGCCAGCCGCGAATCCATGATCAGATGCTCGCCGGAGGCGGCGATGTCGCGCTGGAGCTGGTCGACGTAACCGTCGACGGCCTGGTCCAGCTCGGCGTGCAGATTGAGCTGCAGGGCTGTCATCTGCCGCTGCTGCGCCATCTCCCGATAGAGGTCACCGACGCTGACCCGGCGCATTCCGAGCCGCTTGGCGATCTCCACCGACACGGTGCTCTTGCCGCTGCCGAGGTCGCCGTTGAAGACGATCGATTGTCGAACGGTCACGACTGGTCCACCCCTGATAACCGGCTTCCTGACATCATCGACATCGCGTCCGACCGACGCGTTCCCGGCCCGCCCGCTTCGGCGGTGCCGTGACCTGGGGCCGTCGTACGCCCGAGCATGACGGGCGATGCTACCACCTCGACGCCAGCGCTTTGCCGGACGCGGTGTGCGGGCGGCGCCCGTCGGGCGGGGTACCGCCCGCCCGCGAGAGCGGCCACTCTCCGGGGAAAACGGTCAGAACAGGCTCAGCGGATCGACCTGGAGACGAACCGGGTCGGCGGCCTTGCGGGCGGTGCGCACCCCGGCGGCCGAGTGCAGGGCCTCGGCGAGCGCCGCGGCCCGCGCCCGGGGCACCCGGACCAGCATCCGTTCGCGCCCCTCGTCGGCCGGCACCGGCCCGAGCACCTCGGCGTCACCGGGCAGCCGGGCCGCGGCGAGCAGGTCGGCAACCGCCTCGGCCGGGCCGGTGACGCTGGCCATCCGCACCGCCGGCGGGAAACCCAGCTCGCGGCGCTCGGCCAACTCCCGGCCGGCGCCGGGCGGGCCAGGGCCGCGGCGGACAGCCACCGGCGCAGCGCCTCCTCGCCGGCCCGCAGGTCGGCCCGGGTCAGCAGGGCCCACGAGTCGAGCAGCAGGACCGCGCCGTAGCCGCCCTCGGCGACCGGCTCGGCGCCG
>NZ_MUZA01000084.1 GCF_021442385.1 Micromonospora sp. MH99 | reverse complement strand
GACCGCTGGCCGGGGTGCGGGTCGTCGAGTTGGCGAGCCTCGCGCCGGCCCCGTTCGGCTGCATGGTGCTCGCCGACCTCGGGGCCGACGTGGTGCGCGTCGACCGGCCGGGCGGCCCGGGCGCCGGGCGCCTCGCCGCGCCGACCGGTGGACCCTTGCAGCGCGGCCGGCGGGTCACCGCGCTGGACCTGAAGTCCCCGGCCGGCGTGGCCGACCTGCTGCGCCTCGTCGAGCGGGCGGACGTGCTCGTCGAGGCGTACCGGCCGGGGGTCGCCGAGCGGCTCGGCTTCGGCCCGGACGTCTGCCGGGCCCGCAACCCCCGGCTGGTGTACGCGCGGATGACCGGCTGGGGCCAGGACGGCCCGCTGGCGGCTCGGGCCGGCCACGACATCGACTACATAGCTGTCGCCGGGGCGCTGGAGCCCCTGGGTCGAGCCGACGCGCGTCCACACGCGCCGCTGAACCTGATCGGGGACTTCGCCGGCGGCGGCATGCTGCTCGCCGTGGGCGTGCTGGCCGCGCTGCTGGAACGGGAGCGCTCCGGCCTCGGTCAGGTCGTCGACGCGGCAATGGTGGACGGATCGGCGCTGCTCACCTCGTTCCTGCACGGGCTGCTCGGCACCGGCCTGTGGGCCGCCCCGCGCGGGCGGAACCTGCTCGACGGAGGAGCGCCCTTCTACGACACGTACGCCACCGCCGACGGCGGCTTCATGGCCGTCGGGGCGCTGGAGCCGGCCTTCTACGCCGTACTGCTGGCAGGTCTCGGCCTGGCCGACGAGGCGGACCTGCCCGACCAGTACGACCCGAGCGGCTGGGACGAGCTGCGGAGGCGGTTCACCGATCGGTTCGCCGAGCGGACGCGGGACGAGTGGACGGCGGTCTTCGCCGACCTGGACGCCTGTGTCGCCCCCGTGCTCGCCCCGGGCGAGGCGCACCGGCATCCGCACAACGCGGCCCGGGGGACGTTCGTCGAGGTGGACGGTGGGATCCAACCGGCTCCGGCACCGCGCTTCGACCGTACTCCGGCTGGCCCGCCCACCCCGGAGCGCGACGCCGTGCCGGTCGGCGAGGTTCTGTCCACCTGGGACTGATCCACAGCCGACTTCCGGGGCGCACGCGCGGGTTGCGCATTGATACCGTCGTGCACCGACGGTGGACTGCGGACGTGGGGGGACGAGCATGGCGAGCGGTATTGATCCGTCCGGCCTGAGCGGCTCGCTCGAAGAGGCGATGCGCCTGCTGAGCCAGGCATCGGGTGCTGTCACGGCGCAGCCGGGCGAGAGCGACGGGCCCGTGCCGGACGCCGAGCAGATGGTGGGGCGGGGCACCGGCGGTGACGGTCTCGTCGAGGCGGAGGTCTCCGCGTTCGGTGCGCTCCAGACGCTGGTGATCGACCCGAGCCTGTCCCGGGCCGGCGCCAGCACGATCGCCGAGTACGTCCTGGAGGCGGTCCAGGCGGCGCAGGCCGACGAGCGCGCCCGCCGGGCCGGCCTGACGGCCGGGGCCCAGGTCGACAGCACGGCCCTCACCCAGCAGCTCGAACGGGTCTCTCAGGAGGCGTTCCGCGGCTTCCAACAGATGATCGGTGACCTGGACGCGGCCACCCGCCGGATGGATCGTCGCTGAGCCATGTCCGACGGAATCCAGGTGGACGTCGACGCCCTGCACGCCGCCGCCGCGTCGATCGCGACAACCGGCCAGCAGCTCGGCGAGGCGGTCAGCGGCCTCGAGTCGACGGTGAACGGGGCGGGTAACCCCTGGGGCGCCGACGAGGCGGGCTCCCTCTTCGGAGCCGTGTACGTCGAGGTCCTGACGCACGCGCTCGACGTGTACCGGTCGATGGCCGACCAGTTGTTGGAGGCTGCCGAGAACCTCGACCTCGGTGCCGACGCGCACGAGGCGACCGACCTCGCCAACGCGGAACTCTTCACGAGGATGGAGCTGCCCAGTGGGTATGCAGCTACCTCCTGAACTCGCCGAGGCGCTGGGCTGGGTCGGCTTCACCTGGCCGACCGCCGACGAGGAGTTGCTGTTCGAGGCGTCCCAACTGTGGTTCGCGTTCGCCGGCCGGCTGCGCACGGCCGCCGGGGAGGCCCAGGCGGGCGCGGCGCAGGTCAGCACCACCAACAGCGGCGACGACATCCGCGCGTTCGAGCAGGCGTGGCAGGGCGAGGAGGGTGCGCCGCGCCGCATCGAGGACGGCGCGCAGGCGGCCGAACTGATCGCCATGGCGTTGCTGGTGATGGCCATCATCACCCTGACGCAGAAGATCATCGTGATCGTCCAGCTGACGATCCTGGTCATTCAGGTGGCGATCGCGTTGGCGGCGGCGGCGCCCAGCTTCGGCGCGTCGCTGGCCCAGATCCCCGTCTCGATCGGCCTGGCCCGGATGGCGATCCAGCGGGTCATCAAGGAGGTCATCGAACGGGTCGTCAAGGAGATCATTCCGCAGCTGTTGAAGCGCGCGAAGACGCTGCTGCGCCGTTTCGCCCGCAAGGGCGCGAAGCGGGGCGGTCCGAAGCGGCCCGGCGTGCCCGGCCCGCACACCACCCCGCGCTACTCCAACACCAAGCCGATGCTCGACAAGTACCGCAACGAGCATCTGCCCGGAGGACACTTCCCGACGGCCGTACGCCGGCTCAGCCCCGAGGAACTGGAACAGCACCGGGTCTTCTTCGACAGCGACGGAGTGCTGCGCAGCGCACGCAACGGCGAGCCGTTCGACACGTCGAGCGCGCAGACCGTGTTCAGCGGAAACGGTCAGGCGATCTTCGTGATGGACCGCAACGGCAACCTCTACGCGTCCAATTACCAGCGGGTCGGCGACTTCCACCACTCCACTCTGGGCGGCGGAAACCCGGTCGCCGCGGCCGGCGAGCTGGTCGTGAAGGACGGTAGGGTCCAGTACGCCACGGCGCGCAGCGGTCATTACCAGCCCGAGCCCAGCCACATGGCCAATCTCGACGCCGAGTTCAAACGCAACGGCGTCAACGGGGTTCCGATTCTGGGCTGGGATGGCGGCCGGATCTTCTAGGGGAGTCGACGAGCATGGGTACGGACAGTTGGAAGGGCCACGTCAACGGGATCCTCTACGGGGTCCAGTTCGACAGGACGCTCGACGATTCGGTGGTGACCCGGGTCGCCGACGGGGTGGCCGCCGGGCTCTACCCGGGTGACCGGGCCGTGACGCGGGACGCGCTGGAGCAGGCGCTGCGCTACTCGGGCCCGCTGAACGACCAGGCCGAGACGCCGCACAGCGAGGACGACATCCGCGCGTTCTTCCGGCGGCTCACCGCCGCCCTGGCGGCCCCGTCCACGCAGAGTTGATCAAGGGGTTCGCGTCACGGCAGCATCCTGTCGTGACGCGAACCTCCTGCTCACCACTGGTGGGCGGCGGCGGCGGTACCAGGTCGCGAAGAGTGCCACCGCCAGCAGCAGCTCCGCGATGTCACCGCCGTAGTACATGAGTTGAGCGGCCGATCGGAATGCTGCGGCGTCCGGATCGGTCAGCCCCGGGGGCAGGGTGCCGGCCCGTGCGTAGAGATACTTGGCGAGCGCGGCGTGGCCGGCTGACGCGCCGAGCAGCGCGCCGACCCGCACGGCGAGCCCGGGGCGGCGGGGCGCCGGGTCCGGCCCGGCCAGCGACCAGGCGAACAGGTAGCCCGCGGCCAGGTAGTGCAGGTGCACGCCGTGGTGCAGGGCCGGGTGGCGCTCCGCCGCCGCGTACAGCGGGGTGAGCAGCACCAGCGCCAGCCCGCCCGTGCTCAGCAGCGCCGCGGTGACCGGGTGGGCGATCAGGTGCAGCCCTCGGGCGCGCAGCAGCCGGCCCACCCTCCGACGCGTCGAGGTGGGCGCGACGTGCAGCAGCAGCGTCACCGGTGCGCCGAGGACCAGCCCGAGCGGCGCCAGCATGCCGAGCAGCAGGTGCTGCGCCATGTGCCCGCGCGGGTCGTCCGGGAGGTGGGCCAGCGGCCCGACCGCAACCGCCAGCACGGCACAGCCGGCCAGCCAGGCGGCGGTTCGCCGATGGTCCCAGCCGCGCGTGTCGCGTACGGCGGCCAGCAGGTAGCCGACGGCCAGCACCGCGACCGGGAACAGCGGCAACCAGCCCGGCCCGTCCGCCGGGTGGCCTCCGTGCGCCCATGCCGCCAGGCCCGGAGCTGCTGCCGTCACCGGGGGCCGTCACCCGGTCGGCGGGACCGCGTCCACCAGACCAGGGCCGCGCCGGCCAGCAGCAGTACCGCGCCGCCCACGTTCCACACCACGTCGTACGGCAGCAGGTGTACGCCGTAGCGGATCTGGTGCACCCGGAGCACCTTGTGGTCGACCAGCCCGTCGAAGAGCTGGAATCCCCCGGCGCCGAGCAGGAAACCACCCCAGGCCAGCCGGGGTGACAGGACCAGCCGTCGGCGCAGATCGGCGAACCAGAAGAACCCGCCGACCAGGGCGATCACCTCGGCGGCGTGCAGCAGCCCGTCCGAGAGCAGCGCCACCGACGGGGTGGACCGGTCGTAGAAGTGGTGCCAGGCCAGCAACTGGTGGAAGACGATCTCGTCCACGGCGGCCATGATCGCGACGCCGATCAGGACGCCCGCTAGCGTGGACGACCGGCCGTCCGGCACGGCGACCGGACGCTCCCGCCCCAGGCTGCTGTCGACCACCACACACACCTCGCATCCACCCGGGTCAGGGCCGAACTACCCCAAACTGGCCGAGTCATGCCCGCCGGAGCCCTGCCGGCATGATCATTGGGTGGGCGGGCCGGATGCCTCGCCGGCAACGGAGACCGGAGGAGGTGCCTGTGCCGGACGCGGACGAACTCGTCGCCGACGCGCTCGCGGCGGTGCGCGGCACCGACGTACGACAGGCCGAACGGCAGCTGGACCGACTGATGGTCGGCACCGGCGCGACGGACAGCGCCACTGTGGTGGACGCTGCCCTGCGGCGTCGGCTGGTCCGTGGCCTCGGGCAGCTCTGGCCCCGCGGCTGGCAGCCGGTCGACGTGCACCGGATCGCCGCGCGGCGGCTCGACGCGCGGGCGGCCCGGCTGGTCCGGGACGCGCTGGCCGCCCAGCGACGCGAGCAGGCGGGGCCGGTCCCCGACTGGTGGGACGACCAGCTGCGCGCGCTGGCCGCCGAGGGCCGGGACGACGGCCACGACCTGCTGGCCGCCTGGACCGCCGCGGAGGGACTGGACCGGGTCGACGCACTCCGCGCCGCGGTCGACGTGCTCGCGCTGGTGGAGAGCCTGCCGCCGATCGCGGTGCTGCGCCCGCCGCCCGGCTCGACCGGGGCGGCGATCCCCCGCACCGCCGGTACGGGCCGCAGCGGGTCGCCGATGCTGGACCGGGTGCGCGCGCTGCTGGCCAAGGCCGAGTCGACCACCTTCCCGGCCGAGGCGGAGGCGTTGACCGGGAAGGCGCAGGAGCTGATCGCCCGGCACAGCATCGACGAGGCGCTGCTGGCGGCCGGGGCGGAGCGCGGCGACCTGCCCGGCGGGGTGCGGCTGGGCACCGAGACGCCGTACGCGGGGGCGAAGGCGCTACTGGTGCAGGAGGTGGCGGCGGCGAACCGGTGCGAGGCGGTCTGGTCCGACGACCTCGGTTTCACCACGGTGCTGGGGTGGCCGGCGGATCTCGTGGCGGTGGAGCTGCTCTACACCTCGCTGCTGGTGCAGGCCACCGCCGCCATGCTGCGCGGTCGCGCCGAACGCCGGCCGGGGTCCGGCCGGCGGACGAAGGTGTGGGACGAGTCCTTCCTCAACGCGTTCGCGCTGCGGATCGGTGAGCGGCTGCGCGCGGCCACCGAGGCCGCCGACCAGGCGGCTGCCGAGACGGCCGGGCCGGAACGCCTGCTGCCGGTGCTCGCCGCACGCGGCGAGGCGGTCCAGGAGCGGTTGGGGGCCCTCTTTCCGGGCGTCACCCGGCACCGGCTCAGCGTCCGCGACGCCGAGGGCTGGTCGTCCGGCACCTCGGCCGCCGACCGGGCCGCGCTGGACGTCGGCGGCGGCCGGCGGCCTCGACAGGTGCCGGGCCGGCCCTGACCCGCACGGCGTGGGACCACCGCCGGAGAGTATTTCTGCGATTTTCTTCGGTACGCGGTAGGGAACGGGGCGTCGGCTCCGACCCTCCGGTGAGCCGCACCCCGCCCGGGGAGCGACCAGCCAAGCGAGGAGCATCGCCGTGAAGTACATGCTGCTGATCTGGAACCGGCCCGGCTTCACCGAGGGGCTGACCGAGAAGGACCGTAACGCCCTGTTCGGCGAGGTGGACGCGATCATGAAGGAGCTGACCGAGAGCGGCGAGCTGGTCGACGGCCAGGCGCTGGCCGATCCGTCGCAGACGCAGACGGTCCGGCTCGCCGGCGGTCACCCGGAGATCGTCGACGGGCCGTTCATGGAGAGCAAGGAGCAGTTCGCCGGCTACCTGACAGTCGACTGCGACAGCCCGCAGCGGGCCGCCGAGATCGCCGCCCGGTGGCCGGACGTGCGTTTCGGCGGGGCGATGGAGGTCCGCCCGGTCATGGAACAGGCCGGGACGGAGATGTGACCGACGACCGGACGGTCGAGGATCTGCTGCGCACGCTCGCGCCGCAGGTCCTCGGCCTGCTGGTCCGCCGGCACGGCCAATTCGACAGGTGCGAGGACGCCGTCCAGGAGGCGTTGCTCGCCGCCGCGACGCAGTGGCCCGGACAGGGCGTACCGGACAACCCGCGCGCGTGGTTGCTCACCGTGGCCACCCGCCGGCTCACCGACGAGTGGCGCAGCGAGAGCGCCCGCCGGGACCGCGAGGTGGCGGTGACGCGGCGCGAGCCGGCGTACGCCCAGGTGGCGCCGGCGGCCGACGCGGAGCCGGCGGTGGCGGACGCCGACGACACCCTCACCCTGCTCTTTCTCTGCTGCCATCCGGCGCTGGCGCCCTCGGCGCAGGTGGCGCTGACGCTGCGGGCGGTCGGCGGGCTCAGCACCGCCCAGATCGCCCGGGCGCACCTGCTGCCCGAGGCGACGATGAGTCAGCGGATCCGGCGGGCCAAGCAGCGGATCGAGGCGGCCGGTGCCCGGTTCCTGATGCCCGGGCCGGGTGAGCGCGCCGAGCGGCTGCGGACCGTGCTCCGGGTGCTCTACCTGATCTTCAACGAGGGGTACACCGCGTCCAGCGGACCGGACCTGCGACGGGCCGAGCTGACCGGCGAGGCGATCCGGCTGGCCCGCGTCCTGCACGGGCTGCTGCCCGACGACGGTGAGGTGACAGGTCTGCTGGCGCTGATGCTGCTCACCGACGCGCACCGGGCGGCCCGGGTCGGCGAGGACGGCGAGCTGGTGCCGCTTACCGAGCAGGACCGCACCCGCTGGGACGGCGGCGCCATCGCGGAGGGAGTCGCCCTGGTCACCGAGGCGCTGACCTGGTCGCCACCCGGCCCGTACCAGCTCCAGGCGGCGATCGCGGCGGTGCACGCCGAGGCGCCGACGGCGGCGGAGACGGACTGGCCGCAGATCGTGGCGCTCTACCGGCTGCTCGCCCGGATCGCCCCGAACCCGATGGTCACGCTCAACCAGGCGGTGGCCGTGGCCATGGTGGACGGGCCGCGCGCGGGCCTCACCCTGCTCGCGCCGCTGGACGCCGACGAGCGGATGGCCGGGCACCACCGGCTCGCCGCGGTCCGGGCGCACCTGCTGGAGCTGGCCGGGGAGCCGGGCGCCGCGCGGGAGGCGTACCTGGCGGCGGCACGCGGCACGACGAGCCTTCCCGAGCAGCGCTACCTGGAGCGGCGAGCCGCCCGGCTGGCGGGGCAACGATGAGTGACGGAGTCGGAGGGGCCATGGGCATGGTGAGCAGTCAGCTGTCGATCTCGCTGGACGGGTACGTGGCGGGGCCGGAACAGAGTCGACACGATCCGCTGGGTCGTGGTGGCCTGCGGTTGCACGAATGGGTCTTCGGCCTGGACGCCTGGCGGGCGCAGCACGGGCTGACCGGCGGCGACCGCGGCGTCGACGCGGACGTCGTCGAGGAGATGACCCGCGACATCGGCGCGTACGTCATGGGTCGACGGATGTTCGGCGGCGGGGACGGCGACTGGGACGAGACCTGGCAGGGCTGGTGGGGCGACGACCCGCCGTTCCGCACCCCCGTGTTCGTGCTCACCCACCACCCCCCGGGAACCGCTGGTGATGCGGGGCGGCACCGAGTTCCGATTCGTCACCGACGGGATCGAGTCGGCGCTGCGACAGACCCGGGCGGCGGCGGGCGACCGGCAGGTGTCGATCGCCGGTGGGGCGAGCACGGTCCGGCAGTACCTCGCCGCCGGGCTGATCGACACCCTGCAACTGCACCTGGTGCCGATCACGCTCGGCGGTGGCGAACGGCTCTTCGACGGCATCGCACCGCGCCTGGAGCAGGTCTCGGTGGTGGCCGGGCCGACAGTCACGCACCTGACGTACCGCGTCCTGCGCTGACCACGGCACGGCCCGGTCGCCGCACGGCGCTGCCGCGCGGCGACCGGGGTGTCGGTCAGCTCGACACGTCGACGGCCGGGCAGCGGGCGCCCCGGGCGGGCACCACCTGGTCGATCAGGTACGCGTCGACGGCTCGGCCCACGCAGGGGCTGGTGGTGTAGCTGCCGTGGCCCCAACCCTCGTACGTCAGCAGCACTCCGTGCCGACCCAGCTGCCGCGCCACGTTTGTGGCCCAGGCGTAGCCGCTGGCCGGGTCGTGCACGGTGGCGGCGAGCAGCAGCGGCACGTCGCCGCGGACCCGCAGGCGGTGCTGCGGGTCGGCGACCGGGGTCGGCGTGCCCAGGCAGGTCGCCAGGGCGAACAGCGCCGGCGGGTAGCGCAGGTCGGGCGCGAGCCGGGCCGCCCCGCGCACGTGTGCGGCGTACTCGCGGTAGTCGCGGACCGACAGGTCCCAGTCCTGACAGAAGACCGCGAAGGGGTACGGCGCCACGGCATCCGCCGTGCGCGCGCTGACGCCCGGCGTCGCGGCGCCCTGGAGCTTCCCGATCCACTCGGCCAGGCCCGGCCACCGCCCCGTGTCGTAGAGCTGCTTGTGCGCGAGTCGGCTCAGCTCGAACGGGGGCAGTGCGGCCCCGGCGCGGTCCGGATCGGTCAGCAGGCCACGCTGGGCCCGGTCGTGCAGCCCGGCCCAGATCGCCCGGACGTCCCGACCGTGCAGGACGCAGTCGGCGGACCTGTCGCACCAGGCGACGAACTCGTCGAACGCGTCCTCGGCGGTGACCGCCTGGGTGTCGACGAAGGCGCGGACGCCGAGGCTGTGGTCCACGGCGGCTTCCAGCACCACGGCCCGGACCTTGTCGGGGAACAGCTCCGCGTAGCGCTGACCGAGCAGGGTGCCGTACGAGCTGCCGTGGAATGTCAGCCGCCGTTCGCCGAGGGCGGCGCGGACGGCATCGAGGTCGCGGGCGGCGCTCGTCGTGTCGACGTGGTCGTAGAGCGGGCCGGTGCGTGCCCGACAGTCGGCGCGCAGCAGCGCGTTGCCGGCAAGCGTGGCGTCGAACTGGGCCTGGTCGGCGATCAGCTGCGGTTGCTGGGCGAGCATCTCCCGGGCGCAGAGCACCGGATGGCTGCGGCCGGTGCCGCGCGGGTCGAAGCTGACGACGTCGAACCGGCGGCGCAGCTCGGCGCTGAACCGGGAACTTCCGGTCACCACCCGGTCGACCCCGCTGTCGCCCGGCCCACCGGGACCGAACACCAGCGCACCCGTACGGGCGGCCGGGTCGGTGGCGACCCGGCGGGCCAACGCCAGGTCGAAGCGCTCGCCCCGGGGCTGGTTCCAGTCGACGGGCAGCGACAAGGTGCCGCAGTCGGCTGTGGCGTCCGTGGGGCAGGGCTGCCAGTCGATGGCCTGTCGCGCGGCGGCCGCCGGGCTCGCCGGGGTCAGGCCGGCGGTCGTGAGGGCCAGGGCCACCGCCCAGGCGAGGGCGGATTTGCGTACGTGCGGCATGGGGTGCTGTCCTCTCCCCGAAGGAGCGTTACCGGTGAAACTCGCCCACTGGGCGAGGTGATGCTGCTTCCACCCGGGCCGTCGAGTGGCCGCTCGACGGCCCGGGGCCTTCGTCCGCTGAGGTCAGTCGACCTCGCGCAGGACGCGTTCGAGCGTGGCCATCCGGGTTTCCATCCCGCCCAGCCGGCCGTCCAACGCCGTGAGCAGGCGGGCGTTCTCGGCCTGGGCCTGGGCTGCCGTCTCGGCGAGCCGGCGGTAGTCGTCCGACCGGGCCGTCTCGTACCGGGCCCGCCGGGTCTTGGCGAGTTGGACGACTGTCACCGTGACCACGCTGATCAGAAAGCCGAAGATGCCGATCGCGCCGACCACTTCGGTCCAGTCGTGCTCGCTCATCGGTCCGCTCCGGGCTGCTCGGTCGAGTCGGGCACGGTCAGCGTCTCGACCGCCGCCGCGATGACCTGGGGGGTGAGTGTGAGCGCGAACGGCTCCACCTCGTAGTAGTTCATGGCCTTCCCGTCCTCCGACAACTCCAGGCGGGCGGTGACCAGCCCGGCCGCCGCCAGCTTCCTCAGGTGGACCTGCAACAGCGCTCGGCTGATGCCCAGTTGCCGGGCCAGCCCGCTGACATAGGCACGTTCCCGCGCCAGCGCGGCGACGACCCGCAGTCGGTGCGGGTTGGCCAGGGTGGCCAGCATCCGGACCAGGTCGTCGCCGGTCGGCGGTGGAGCGGCACTCATAACCAGCCCTTGCACATGCCAACAGAAGTTAGCAGGTGTGGCCGCACGGCGGTGCGCTCAACGGCGGAATCAGGGGGATCTCAGGGTTCACGGACCCCGGACACACAGCACGCCGGGCCGGCGAGTGATCACCGGCCCGGCGTGCGGGTTACGTCGTACGTCAGCTCTTGAAAGCGTCCTTGATCTTCTCGCCCGCCTGCTTGAGCTTGGCCGTGGACTGGTCTGCGCGACCCTCGGCCTCGAGCTGCTCGTTGTCGGTGGCGCGACCGGCGCCTTCCTTGAGCTTGCCGGCCGCGTCCTCGCTGGCGTTGTTGATCTTGTCATCGATACCCATGTGCCAACCTCCATTGCGAGCGTCGCTACGACCTCAGCAGTACCCCCGCCGTCCGCCGCCCAACCATTGCCGTCGTCACAATCCGCGATCGGCTGCCGAACGGAACCGGCGCAGGCGCAGACTGTTGGCCACCACGAAGACCGAGGACAGCGCCATCGTGGCACCGGCGATCATCGGGTTGAGCAGGCCGGCGGCGGCCAGCGGCAGGGCCGCCACGTTGTAACCGAAGGCCCAGAACAGGTTGCCCCGGATGATCCCGAGCGTGCGCCGGGACAGCCGGATGGCGTCCACCGCCGCGTCCAGGTCACCCCGGACGAGGGTGAGATCGGACGCCTCGATCGCCACGTCGGTGCCGGTGCCCATCGCCAGCCCCAGGTCGGCCTGGGCCAACGCCGGCGCGTCGTTCACCCCGTCACCGACCATCGCCACCGACCGCCCCTGCGCCTGGAGCCGCCGGACGACGTCGACCTTGCCGGCGGGCAGCACCTCGGCGATCACCTCGTCGATGCCCACCTCCGCCGCGACCGCAGCGGCCACGGTGGGGTTGTCGCCGGTCAGCAGGACCGGGGTGAGCCCCAGGGCGCGCAACCGGGCCACTGCCGTCCGGCTGGTCGGCCGGACCACGTCGGCGACCGCGAGCACGCCCCGCGCCCGTGCGTCCCAGCCGGCGACGATCGCCGTACGCCCCGCGGCCTCCGCGTCCCGCACGGCCAGATCGAACTCCGGCGGTACGTCGACACCGCGCTCGCGCAGCAGCCGGAGCCGGCCGACGAGCACGCTCCGACCGTCGACCGTGCCGGTCACGCCCAACCCTTCGAGGTTGGCGAAGTCGGTCACCGGCGGCAGCGCTGCGGCCTCGGCGGCGCCGGCGGCGACCGCCCGGGCGATCGGGTGCTCGGAGGCGGCCTCCAGCGCACCGGCGAGTCGAAGCAGCTCGGCCCGGTCCTCGCCGTTGGCCGGCACCACGTCCACCAACGTCATCCGGCCGGTCGTCACGGTGCCGGTCTTGTCCAGCACGACCGTGTCGACGCGGCGGGTCGACTCCAGCACCTCCGGGCCCTTGATCAGCACGCCGAGCTGAGCGCCCCGACCGGTGCCGACCAGCAGCGCGGTCGGCGTGGCCAGGCCGAGCGCACACGGGCAGGCGATGATCAGCACGGCCACGGCGGCGGTGAACGCGGTGGTCGGACCGGCGCCGGTGCCCAGCCACCAGCCGAGGGTGCCCACCGCGAGGGTGATGACGATCGGCACGAAGACGCCGGAGATCCGGTCGGCCAGTCGCTGCACGGCCGCCTTGCCGCTCTGCGCCTGCTCGACGAGGTCGGCCATCCGGGCGAGCTGGGTGTCCGCGCCGACCCGGGTGGCGGTGACGACCAGCCGGCCGCCCGCGTTGATCGTGGCGCCGACCACGCCGTCGCCCGGGCCGACCTCGACCGGCACCGACTCGCCGGTCAGCATGCTGGCGTCGACTGCGGACGTGCCCTCGTCGACGACCCCGTCGGTGGCGATCTTCTCGCCGGGGCGGACCACGAACCGGTCACCGACGGCGAGCTGGTCAACCGGGATCCGGGTCTCCACGCCGTCACGCAGCACCGCCACGTCCCGGGCACCGAGTTCGAGAAGGGCGCGCAGGGCCGCCCCGGCGGTCCGCTTCGATCGGGCCTCGAAGTAGCGCCCGGCCAGGATGAACACCGTCACCCCGGCGGCCGCCTCCAGATAGATGTTGCCGGCGCCGTCGGTGCGGGTGATGTCGAAGCGGAAGGGGTGCGTCATCCCGGGCATCCCGGCGTCGCCCAGAAAGAGCGCCCAGAGCGACCAGCCGAACGCGGCCAGGGTGCCCAGCGAGACCAGGGTGTCCATTGTCGCGGCGCCGTGCCGCAGGTTGGTCCACGCGGCCCGGTGGAACGGCAGCCCGCCCCAGACCACCACCGGGGCGGCGAGGGTCAGCGACAGCCACTGCCAGTAGTCGAACTGCCACGGCGGCACCATGGCCAGCAGGACCACCGGCACGCTGAGCACCGCCGACACCCACAGACGGGTACGCGGCGCGCGCAGCGGGTCGACCGGCTGCTCGGTCGTCGGCGGAGCCGGCAGGGCCGCCGTGTAGCCGGTCTTCTGCACCGTGTCGATCAGGTCGTCCGGCGTGACGCTGTCGACGTACCGGACGGTGGCCTTCTCAGTGGCGTAGTTGACTGTGGCGCTCACCCCGTCCATCCGGTTCAGCTTCTTCTCGATCCGGGCGGCGCAGGCGGCGCAGGTCATCCCCCCGATGGCCAGTTCGATCCGGTTCGGCGCCTCGGGCAGTGGTCTGCTGGTGGTGGTCATCGTCTGGTCCCGTCAGTTGTGCCCGTGGCCGGGGGTGCCGTGCTCGGTCGGCGCCGGCCCGCTCGGGGTGGGGTCGCCCCCGGTCGGGGTGGTGCCGGCGACGACTGTGAACTCGGCGGTGTGCACCCGCCCGCCGTGCCGGAAGTCGAGGTAGAGCCGGTAGCTGCCGGCCGACGGCACCTCGGCGGAGAAGGAGATCTCCGGACCGGGCCGGGTGCGTCCGTCGCCGGGTGTTCCGTCCGGGTGTACGTGCAGGTACGCGAGATCGCCCCGGCGCAGCGCCACCAGATGCCCGTACGCCCCCAGGTAGGGCTCCAGGTCGGTGACCGGTCGCCCGTCGCGGCTGACACTCAGGGTGAGTGACGAGGTGCGGCCGGGCTGCGGCACGCCGGCCAGGGTGACTGTGTAGCCGTCGACCGTGGTGCTGGTCGCCGGGGCGGGCAGCGGCCGTTCGGTCAGCTCACCGGGGACTGTCACGTCCACGCCGAGGGTCAGCGCCTCACCCCCGGTGGGCGTGAAGTCGGCGAACGCCCGCCACTGCCCCGGGCCGTCCAGCGGGGTGTCGACCCGCCAGGTGCCGTCCGGAGCGAGGTCCGGGTGCACGTGGTGGAAGCCGGACAGGTCCCGCCGGGCGACGATCAGGTGCATCAGCTTGTCGTGCGCCACGTCGTACCTGGTCACCGGGCGGCCGTCCGGCCCGCCGATCTGGAAGGCGAACTCGCCGGCCGGGGCGGCGACCGGAACGAGCGTGTAGCCATGGTCGGAGACGAGCAGGCCGCCGGGAACCCGCTCGGCCGCCTCGTCGTGCACGGTTGCGCCAGTGGTGTGAGCGCCGCCGTCAGGCCGACTCTCGGCGACCGGGGCGGCCGGGTCGACCACCCGGCCGATCCCGTACGCCGCGCCGAAGACCGCCGCGAGACCGAGGGCGAACCCGCCCATTCTGGTCACGGTGTTCATCCCGGGCCTCCCGCTCACGCCTCGACGAGGTCGTAACCGGCCTCGTCGACCGCGGCCCGGATGGAATCGGTGGCCACGGGCTGCTCGCTGGTGACGGTGACCCGGCCGGTGGCGAGATTCACCTGCACGTCGCGCACCCCGGCGATGGCGCCCACCTCGGCGCTGACCGCGCTGACGCAGTGCCCGCAGGTCATGCCCCGCACCTGGTACGTCGTGTCGACCATCGAACCGCTCCCTTCGTCGTCTGCCAGCCTATACCCCCCAGGGGTAAGGCCGAGGCAGACTCGTGCTCCGTCAGGTACCGGTACCCGGTGGGGGTATCGGACACCAGGGACGTTACCATACCCCCCAGGGGTACGCTATTCTCGTCACCATGACCGCACCCACACCGATCCGCGGCTACACCGCCAGCAAGGACCAACTGCTCGCGCGGCTCCGCCGCGTCGAGGGGCAGGTCCGGGGCATCGAGAAGATGGTCGACGAGGACCGTTACTGCATCGACGTGCTCACCCAGATCTCCGCGATCCAGGCCGCGCTCGACAAGGTGGCCCTAGGCCTGCTCGACGGGCACGCCCGCCACTGCATGCACGAGGGGGCGGCCGAGGGTCGGGCCGACGAGATGGCCACCGAGATGATGGCTGCCGTCGGCCGGCTCATGAAGCGCGGCTGAGCCGGTCAGTCGGGCTCCGCGTCGAGGCGTACCCGGCGGAGCAACTGGGCGTTGAGCGCCACCACGATGGTGGACGCCGACATCAGCACCGCCGCCACCGCCGGGCTCAACGCCACCCCGGCCCAGGCGAGCACGCCGGCCGCCAGCGGCAGCGCCACCACGTTGTAACCGGCGGCCCAGGCCAGGTTCTGCCGCATCTTGCGGTACGACGCCCGCGAGAGCCGGACCACGGCACCGACACCGCGAGGGTCGGACGACGCCAGCACCACCCCGGCGGACTCGATCGCCACGTCGGTCCCCGCCCCGATAGCGATGCCGACGTCGGCGCGGGCCAGCGCCGGCGCGTCGTTCACCCCGTCGCCGACCATCGCCACGGTCAGCCCTCGCCGCTGGAGGTCCGCGACCCGGCCGTCCTTCTCGGCCGGCAGCACCTCGGCGAAGACCTCGTCCACCCCCGGCCGGAAGCCGAGATCGGCGGCCACCGACTCGGCCACCGACCGCGCGTCGCCGGTGATCATGGCGATGGTGCGGACGCCTTCGGCACGGAGCTCGGCGATGGCCTGCCGGGCCTCCGGGCGCACCTCGTCGGTGAGCGCGAACGCCCCGAGCACGGTGCCCGGCAGCCGCACCAGGTACAACACCACGGCCCCGCGCGCCGACCACCGGCCGGTCGCCACCTCCAGGTCGTCCGGCAGCGGCCGACCCAACTCCCGCAGCAACGCCGGGCCGCCCACCGCGTACTCCGTACCGTCGACGGTGGCCCGCACGCCGCGGCCCGGCAGCGACCGGAAGCCGGTGGCACGCGCCGGGCCGGCGGACCCGGCCGCCGTCACGATCGCCCGGGCCAGCGGATGCTCGCTGTCGGACTCGACACCGGCGGCGATCCGCAGCGCCTCCTCCCGCTTCAGGCCCGGAGTCGTCACCAGGTCACTCACCGCGTGCTCACCGCGGGTCAGCGTGCCGGTCTTGTCGAAGAGCACCGCGTCGACGGTCCGCATGCGCTCCAGCGCCAACCGGTCCTTGACCAGGATCCCGCGCCGCGCCGCCAGGGCCGTGGACAGTGCCACGACCAGCGGGATGGCCAGGCCGAGCGCGTGCGGGCAGGCGATCACCAGGACCGTGACCGTACGGACCACCGCCTGGTCGGGCTCACCGAGCGCGGTCCAGACCGCCAGCGTCACCACTGCGGTGCCGGCGGCCACGTAGAACAGCGCGGCGGCGAACCGGTCGGCAAGCAGTTGGGCCTGCCCACCCGAGCGCTGCGCCTGCGCGACCATGCGCTGAATGCCGGCGAGCGCTGTCTCGTCACCCAGCGCCTCGACCCGGACCCGGATCGCCGAGTCGGTGGCGACAGTGCCGGCCACCACCCGCTCGCCCGTCGACCGGGCCACCGGCCGCGACTCACCGGTGATCATCGACTCGTCCAGTTCGGCGTCGCCGTCGACGATCCGGCCGTCCGCCGGCACCCGCCCCCCGGGCCGGACGAGCACCACGTCGCCCACCCGCAACGCGCCGAGCGGCACCGGCTCGGGCCGCCCGTCCGGCGCCACCCGCTCGGCCTCGTCCGGCAGCAGCGCGGCCAACGCCGCCAGCGCCCCCCGGGCCTGCCCGATGGCCTTCATCTCCTGCCAGTGCCCGAGCAGCATGATGGTGACCAGCGCGGCCAACTCCCACCAGAAATCCAGGTCGAAGGCGCCCAGGCTGGTGGCCAACGACGCCGTGTAGGCGACCGTGATCGCCATCGCGACCAGCAGCATCATTCCCGGCGCCCGGTCCCGGATCTCGCGCACCGCGCCGACCAGGAACGGCCAGCCGCCCCAGAGGAAAACCACCGATCCGAGCACCGGCCCGATCCAGGAGCGACCGGGAACGTCCCACCGGAGCCCGAGCCGATCCATCACCAGATGACTGGTCAGCACCACCGGCACGGTGAGCACCAGGCACACCCAGAACCGGCGGCGGAACATCGCCGGGTCGTGGCCGGCGTGCTTGTCGTGGCCGGCGTGCCTCTCCGGGCCGGCGTGCTGATCGTGGGCGGCGTGCTGATCGTGGGCGGCCGGCGTCGTGTGCCGGTTCCGGTCGGCGGCCTGCTCGGGGACGGGCTCGGACATGACTCCAACATGCCGCTCCGGCCCACGCCGCGCGAGCGGTTCGACCATCCGACACTCCGCCACGACCTGCGACACCCAGTTCGGCTGGCTAGCATCTCCGGCGATGGCCTACCGGACTCCGCCGCCCAGTCGGGCACCGGCGCCGCCACGGCGCGGCGCCTGCGCCGACCGGCCGGCCCAGTGGATCACCCTGGGTAACCAACGGGTCGTCAACCAGCAATTCGATGCGCTCGTTACCGCGTTCGTCCGGCGGAGGTGAACCGCCCGGCCCGTCCGCACGTACCCCGCACCGGATCGTTGGGAGTTCTCGCATTGGGTTCCGACCACAGCCATACCGCCCGCCCCGCCCCGCCCCGGGTCCGGCGGATCCTCGTCGCGACGGTGGTGCCGCTCTTCGTGGCCACCGTCGTCGCCGCCGTGGTGCTCTGGCCACGGGACGGGGCGCCGCAGGCCGGCGGCGGCACTGACGCGCCGCGCCACCACGGCACGGTGACCCGGGTGGTGACCGAACCCTGCCCGCCGTCGGCCAGCCCGGAGGGCACGCCGGCCACCGGGCCGTGCGGGACGGTGGACGTACGGGTCGAGGACGGGCCGAGCGCCGGCCAGCAGGTGCGGACGCCCGTCCCCGCCGGACCCGGCGCTCCACGGGTCGAGGTCGGCGACGACGTCGTCCTGGTCGAGCTGAGCGACCCGACCGACCCCACCACCAGCAGCTGGAACATCGCCGAGCATCAGCGCGGAAAGCCGCTGGTGTGGCTCGCGGTGGTCTTCGCCGCCGCGATCGTCACTTTCGGCCGGTGGCGGGGCCTGGCCGCGCTGGCGGGGCTGGCCGCCAGCTTCGCCATCCTGCTCACCTTCGTGTTGCCGGGCATCAGCGCCGGTCGGCCACCGCTGCTGGTGGCGGTGGTCGGCGCCGCCCTGATCATGTTCGTGGTGCTCTACCTGACCCACGGAGTGACCGCACAGACCTCGGTCGCGGTGCTCGGCACCCTCGGCAGTCTGGTGCTCACCGGAGTGCTCGCGACCATCGCCACGGCCGCCACCCGGCTCACCGGCTTCGGCAGCGAGGACGCCACGACGCTGTCGATGTTCCAGGCCCACGTGGACCTGCGCGGCCTGCTGCTCGCCGGGATCATCATCGGCTCACTCGGGGTACTCGACGACGTGACAGTCACCCAGGCCGCCACCGTCACCGAGCTGGCGAACGCCAACCCCGGTCTGAGCCGGCTACAGCTCTACCGGGCGGCCACCCGGGTCGGCCGGGCGCACATCGCCTCCACGGTCAACACCATCGTCCTGGCGTACGCGGGCGCCTCACTACCGCTGCTGCTCCTGCTCACCGCCGACACCCGCCCCCTCGGGCAGATCCTGACCAGCGAGTTCCTCGCCCAGGAGATCGTCCGCAGCGCGGTCGCCACGCTCGGCCTGATCGCCGCCGTACCCCTCACCACCGGTCTGGCCGCCGTGGTGACCGCGGCCGGGGCGACGCCGACGCGGGACGCGGACGCCGACGTCCTGACACCGCGCCCCCGTCCGGACCGGACGGAGACACTGGCCGCTCTCAGCTCCCCGCCGGGGGGTCGGCCCGACGGACCCGACTCGGAGCGGAACGCACCCCCATCCACCGCCACCACCGGGTGGCCAGAGCCGAACAGGAGCACTGATACGGCATGGTGACACTCCTCAGCGTGACCGGATCGGGCACTCGCCCTGAGAACCGCGTCACTGGTCACTCAACGCCATGGCGAAATGACACTTTTAGTCGGCATCAGGACGTAGCTCAGGCGGTGGATTCTCGGGTAACCTCGCTGCCGGCCACCGACGAAGGCGCGCAGCGGCGCCTGCGGTGCCACCGCCCAATCGCCAACCGGCGAGCCGGGGACCCAGGTACGTGGGGTGAATCCGCGACAGCGGTAGGGGCCACTTCCGCCCCGAACCCGTCAGCTAACCCGGTCGGCGGTCGACGGAAGGGAACATTGTGACGGCACCCCTACGCCGCTGGTTGACACCCGTGGTGGCCGTGCTCGCTGCGCTGACCGTGTTCGCCGGCCCCCTCCCGGCCCACGCCGCCCCGACGACCCCCACACCGTCCGGGCACGAAGAGGAAGACGAACCCAAGCTCCTCACCGACGTCATCGAGCAGACCAACCGGGACTACGTGGCGGCCAAGTCCAAACTGGACAAGTCCAAGAAGCGGCAGCTTGAGCTGGCGGTGGAGGTCCAGCGGGCCAAGGCCGACCTGGACGCGCTGGCCCCGCAGGTCGCGCAGATCGCCGCCCAGTCGTACCGGACCGGACGGGTCGGTGCGATCGCGATGCTGCTGGAGAGTGACGCCCCGGACTCGTTCGTCCGCCGGGCCGCGGCGCTCGACGAGATGAACATGGTCAACGAGAAGAAGCTCGCCGAGGTCAACGCGGTCAAGTCCCGCGCCGAGCAGGCCAAGCTGGCCCTCGACGCGGAGATCCGCGAGCAGCAGAAACAGACCGCCCTGATGGCGAAGGACAAGCGCGACGCGGACAAGGCGCTCGCGCTGGTCGGCGGTCAGGGTTTCACCGGCGGTCTGGTCGACGCTGTCTCGCCGGTCGCCCGGATCGGCCCGGGTCGCACCGCCGACGGTGACTGGAAGCCGCAGTCGTGCAGCGAGGACGACCCCACCACCTCCGGTTGCGTCACCCCGCGCACCCTGCACGCGTACAAGGAGGTCAAGCGGGCCGGCTTCAACCGGTTCGTCGGCTGTCACCGCAACGGTGGCCCGTACGAGCACCCGAAGGGCCGCGCCTGTGACTGGTCGTTGCAGAAGAGCGGCTTCAGCCCGTGGCACAACAACGACACCCGCATGTACGGCAACAACGTCGCCGCGTTCCTCATCCGCAACGCCGACCGCCTCGGCATCTACTACGTGATCTGGAACCGGCAGATCTGGTTCCCGGCGACCGGCTGGAAGTCGTACAGCGGGCCGTCGAACCACACCGACCACGTCCACATGTCGATGCTCTGATCCGCCCCACGAAGTCCGAGGGCCGTCCCGCATCAGGCGGGACGGCCCTCGTCGGGTCAGGCGCGGCGAAAGCTGCCGGGCGGCAGTTGTCGGGTCAGGCGGCGGCGGAGGCTGCCGGGTCGTCCGAGGCGTCGGACGTCGCCGCATCGGCCGGTACGGGGGTCACCGGGCGCACCACGCCGGCGGCGAGCCGGTACGACATGCCCACCACCGCACACCGCCCCTGCGCCACCTCGCCGGCCAGCACGGGCGACTGCCCGAGCAGCGTCTCGACGGTCTGCGCGATGTGGATGTCAACGATGCCGTCGATGTCGTCCACGCCCTCGGCGGCGGCACGTCGCAGGCTGGGCACCACCGCGTCGACGACCGCGGGAAGGTGCCCCGGGGGCGCGACGCCGGTGGCGGCCGCCTCACGGGCTGCCTGCACGGCACCGCACGAGTCGTGGCCGAGGACCACCACCAGTGGAGTGCCGAGCACGGTCACGGCGTACTCCACGCTGCCCAGCACCTCCGGGCCCGCGGTGTGGCCGGCCGTCCGGACCACGAAGAGGTCGCCAAGCCCCCGGTCGAAGATGATCTCAGCGGCCAGTCGGGAGTCGGAGCAGCCCACGACCACCGCGAACGGGTGCTGCCCGTCGGCCACGGCGGCCCGGTGCCCGGCGTCCTGGTTGGGGTGGCGCGGCGCCCCGCTGACGAAGCGCCGGTTGCCGGCGGCCAGCTCGGCGTACGCTCGGGCCGGCTCGGTCGGCGTCGACGCTCGATCGGCGGCCCGCTGCGGACCGGGCTGCCCTCCAGGCGTACCGGAACGGCTCATTCCCGCACCTCGTCTCCACGCGTTTTACCTGCTCAAGAGGCTCTTCAGCCGGGCCGGCGGTGGGCGCTGGCTCGGGCTCAACGGTCACACGCACCGCAAGATGCGTCAAGATATGCGTGATTTAGATTTCATACGTAGACCCCGAACCGGCCCTTCGGTCGTTGGGACCGGGCCGGCCCGTCGGCACCTGGCCCGACCCCTCCGGCGGGCACGCGGGTGAAGCGGACAACCGGAGAGGCGGCTCCACGATGACGAGCGCGGCGACGGCCGGAGGCGGCCGGAACTGGACGTTCCTCACCAACCACGGGCATGTGCTGCTGGCCATCGCCCGCGATCCCACCGCACGACTGCGCGACGTGGCGGCCGAGGTGGGCGTCACCGAACGGGCCGCCCAGGCCATCGTCGCCGACCTGGAGGCCGGCGGTTACCTGCACCGCACCCGGGTGGGGCGCCGCAACGAGTACACCCTGAACCCCGCCGGCCACTTCCGGCACCCCGCCGAGGCCGACCGTCAGGTCGGCCACCTGCTCGCCCTGTTCGCCGAAACACCCGCCGACGACGTCTCCTCCCGGCCCTGACCGTCGTCGTCGCACGCCCGCGTCGAACGGCGAGCCCGGACCCGCGTCGCACGCCGGCTTCGTACGGGCGAGCCCCGACCCGCCGTCGCACGCCGGCCTCGAACGGCGAACCGTGCCCGCCCTGGCCGGCGTCGTCGCGTTCGAAGCTGAGCGAGGTCATCGTTCCCGCCCCGAACGGCGGTCGCCGGGCGCTGTCCGACGCGGTGCAGCGGTAATCTCTGCAGGTGCGCGAATGCCTGCCGCCGAGCGCGACCCAGCCGTCCCGCCGTGCCGTCCGAGCTGTCCTCAGTGGAACCCTGGCGGTCCTGCTCGGCGCCGGCCTGATGGTCCCCTCCTCTCCGGCGCTAGCGGCGGCGCCCACCTGCGGCCCGGCCGGCGAGGACGGCCTGGTGCAGATGCCGTGGGCGCTGCGGAGGGTGGATCCGGCCTCGGCGTGGCCGCTGTCCCGGGGCGCCGGCGTGACGGTAGCGGTCATCGATTCCGGGGTCTCCGCCATCCATCCGGCCCTGAAGGGTCAGGTGCTCGAGGGCCGCGACTTCAACAACCTGCCGGCCAACCGGGGGCAGTGTGACCTGGCCGGTCACGGCACGATGGTCGCCGGCATCATCGCCGGCAAGGAGGGCACCGGGGTGCCGTTCAGCGGTATCGCCCCGGCGGCGCGCATCCTGCCCATCCGGGTCCTGCCGGACGCCAAGGGCACCAACGACGAGGGGCTACCCGGGCAGATCGCCGCAGCCATCGACTGGGCTGTCGACAACGGCGCCGACGTGATCAACCTGTCCCTGGTGACCCTGCCCCGCCCCGAACTGGCACAGGCCGTCGAACGCGCCCTCGCCAAGCGGGTGGTGCTGGTCGCCGCCGCCGGCAACCGGCAGGAGACCCAGGAGGACAGGCCCGCCTACCCGGCGGCATACCCCGGGGTGATCGCCGTGGGCGGCGTGGACGAGCAGGGCGGGCACGTGGGCACCTCGGTCAGCGGCACCTTCGTCGACGTCGCCGCGCCGGGACTGAACATCGTCGGCCCGGCGCCGGGTGGATCCGGCTACCGCGCCGAACCGACGGGTGGCACCAGCTTCGCCGCCGCGTACGTCTCGGGGGTGGCCGCCCTGGTTCGGGCCGCCTACCCGGATCTCACCCCGGAGCAGGTCGCCGACCGGTTGGAGCGGACGGCGGACAACCCGCCGCAGGGGCGCAACGCCGAAGTCGGCTACGGCGTGGTCAACCCGTACCGGGCGGTGTCGAGCCTGCTGGGCACCCGCACCAACCCGCCGGTTGACGTGCTTGCCGCACCGGCCCCGGCGGCCGATCCGCTGAGCTGGCAGCGCACCGTCGCGATCTGGGCCGCCGCGGTGGGGGCTCTGCTCGCCGTACTGCTGCTGATCACGCGACCGATCATGGCGCGTGGCCGCCGACGCGGCTGGCGGCCCGGCCGACGTACCGACGAACCGGTCACCGGCTGAGCGTCGGCTCCGCCGCCGCAACGGTCGCCCTGGGACACGTCACGGCGCTGCTGCGGTCGACCGCAGCAGCGCCGTGACGCGAAAGGCTCAGCGCAGGATGCCGGAGGTGCCACCGCCGTCGGCACCCCACACGTCCTCGTCCTCCTCCAGCCAGGTGTTGCGGGCGGTGTCCTCCTCGCCGTAGCCGGCACCGCCGCCCGTTCCGGCCACGCCACCGGCACCGCGAGCACCAGCGCCCCGACCG
>NZ_MUZA01000083.1 GCF_021442385.1 Micromonospora sp. MH99 | reverse complement strand
GGCGCCGCGGCGGGCCGCCGCGCGGGCCACCGTGTCGCCGATCGAGGCCGCCGGTCCGGCGCAGTTGACGACTGTGTGGCAGCCGGCGCAGAAGGCGTCCAGGCTCGCCGGGTCGGTGACGTCCACCGCCCGCGCCTGGACGCGCGGGTTGTCGCCGTCGAGCCGGCCCGGGTCGCGGGCACCGGCGCGGACGACGTCCACGCCCCAGGCCAGCAGGTGGGCCAGGGCGTGCCGGCCCACCCCGCCGGTGGCGCCCACCAGGGCGATCGTCGCGGCCACGTCAGCCGTCCCCGGCGATCGGGCCGGCCCACGCGCCCGGATCGTCCGGCACCCGTCGCACGGTCAGCTCCCCCAGGCACACGTCACGCCACCAGTCGACGCTCGTCGGCTCCGGCTCCGCCGCGCACAGCACCGTGACGTCACCCGCGTACGGGGAGCTGCCGTAGCCGTCGCCGTCGACCGGGTCGGCGATCACCAGGGTGGCGACGTCCACCCCGGACTCGGTGAGCTGCCGGGCCAGCTCCAACGCCAGCACCCCTGCCACACCCCGGCCCACCAGCGTCAGCTCCCCGGCCGACAGGTGCTCGGCCAGCGCGGTGGTGTAGTCGGCGGCGAGGCGTTGCACAAGCGGCGCCGGGTCGAGCCCCGCGTACCGGTGCAGGCCACCGTCGACGATCCCGCACACGGCCCCGCCGGCGGCCAGTCGCTCGGCCAGCCCAGCGTAGGAGTCGAGGCTGCCGCTGCCGTCGTGCACCAGCACGTAGCGCGCCGGGCCCGCACCGGCCAGCGTCACCACCTCGCCGGTGTCGCTGACGGCCGGCTCCTCGTCGGGTCGGGCGCCGCCGACGACGGCCAGGTGATCGGCAAGGTCCGCGACGGTCGGGTGCTCCAGGATCCGGCGCAGCAACTCGTCGAAGAACACGTCGGCGGCGGCCGGCACCCGTTCGGCGAGCTGACCGGCGAGTTTCGCGGCGAGCAGGGAGTCACCGCCGAGGGCGAAGAAGTCCGCGTCCCGCCCGACCCGTTCCACCCGCAGCACGTCGGCCCAGACGGCCGCGATCTGCTCCTCCACCTCGGTGAGCGGGGCGGTGGCGGTCGCCTCGGGACCGGCCGTCGTGGCCGCCACCAGTGCGCGTACGGCCGCCCGGTCCAGCTTGCCGTTGGCCGTGCGGGGCAGCTCGTCGACCACCTGCACCAGGCTCGGGATCATGTAGTCGGGCAGCCGGTCGGCCAGGTGCTCCCGCAGCTCGTCGGGCACCACCCGCCGCCGGTCGGCCTTCACCCGCGCGGCGATGATCCGCATGCCGAGCCCGGCCATCGGGTCGGCGGCCGGCGGCAGGTCGAGTACGGGCGACGCTCCGGCGGCGGCGAGCAGGTCGCGCCACTCGTCGCCGGTGAGGAACGTGCGGTCGGTGCCGTGGCGCAGGTCGGCGAAGTCGCCCAGGTCGTCGTCGAGCCGCACCAGCAGCTCCAGCGACGTCATGATCTGGTAGTGCTCCCGGGTCATCTCCAGCAGCACCAGGTGCCCGCCGGGGGCGAGCAGCCCGCGCAGCCGCGCGAGGGTGGCCGGCACGTCCCGGGTGGCGTGCAGGACGTCGCCGGCGATCACGATGTCGGCGCTGTTCGGCGCCATCCCCTGCCCGGCCAGGTCGGCGTCGAGGTCGAGCTGTGCGAAACGCAGCCCGGGGCGGTCGGCGAAGCGTTGCCGGCCGGCGCCGAGGAAGAACGCCGACAGGTCGGTGTAGAGGTAGTCGACGTCGAGACCGTCCAGTGCGTCGAGCACGGCGGCGGTCGTACCGCCGGACCCGGCGCCGACCTCGACGACCCGCACCGGCCCGTCCAGCCGCTCGGCCAGTGACCGGACGGTCGCCGCCGCGACCGCGTTGGCCCACCTGTTGAACAGGGCGTCGGCGTAGAGGTTGTCCGACACCTCCAGCTCACCACCGGGAAAGAGCAGTGCGAGGGGGTCCTCGTCGCCGCGCAGCAGCGCCGGCAGCGCCGCGGCGCTGGCCTGGAAGTAGCGGACCAGCTCGGGGGACTCCCCGACCGCCGCCGCCCGCTCGGCCACCGCGTCCCAGGCCCGTGCGGCCGGCGGTGGCCCGCCGATAAGCCGGTAGCCGTCGTCGTCGTGGCGCAGCACCCCGCTGTCGGTGAGAGCCCGCAGCCAGCGGCGCAGCAGCCGGCGGTGCCGGGGTGCGACGCGGGTGGCGGCGTACATCTCGTCCAGGCGGTGCGGGCGGTCGTCGAGCGCGAGACCTGCGGCGCGCAGGGTGTCCAGCATGGCGGCCAGGCCGAGCTGGTCCAGCTCGTGCAGGTACGCCTCGTACGCGCCCAGGTCGGTGCCGGCGACGAGCGCGGACCCGGCCGTGATGGGCCCGGCCGGGTCGACCGGCTGCCCGGGGCCGGGTTCGACGGCGGCGGGCCGTACGACGGCGGCCAGCCGCCTCTCCAGTGGACGGTCGCCGTCGACCACGGCGATCGCCCCGCCCACGCCCGGGTGCGCCAGCAGCGCCGACTCGACCTCGGCCAGCTCGATCCGGTGACCGCGGATCTTGACCTGGAAGTCCTCCCGGCCGAGGAACTCGATCGTGCCGTCGGGCAGGTAGCGGCCCAGGTCGCCGGTGCGGTACAACCGCTCGCCGCTGGACGGATCGGTGACGAACCGCTCGGCGGTGCGCGCCTCGTCGCCGAGGTAGCCCAGCGCCAGCCCGGCCCCGCCGATGTACAGCTCCCCGGCGACCCAGTCCGGGCGAGGCCGCAGCGCGGCGTCGCGGACGTGCCAGGTCTGGTTGGTCAGCGGCACCCCGTACGGGATGCTGCGCCAGGACGGATCGACCCGCCCGATCGGGTGGATGATCGACCAGATGGCGGCCTCGGTCGCGCCGCCGAGGCTGACCACCGCCAGACCGGGGACGAGCTCGCGGATCTGGTCCGGCAGAGTGACCGGGATCCAGTCGCCGCTGAGCAGGGCCAGCCGCAACGAGGGGACCCGGACCATCGGCGCGGCGGCGAGATAGTCGGCGAGCATCTGCATCTGCGCCGGCACCGAGTTCCAGATGGTGACCTCGTTCTCGGCCACCAGCTCCGCCCAGTGGGTCGGGTCGCCCCGCCGCTGCGGTGCGGGCAGCACCAGCGCCGCGCCGACCGCCGGCGGGCCGAACAGGTCGTAGACCGACAGGTCGAAGCCCAGACTGGCCAGGCCGAGGACCCGGTCGTCCGGCGTCACCTCGAACCGGGTGTTGATGTCCGCCACGGTGTTCAGGGCCGCCCGGTGAGTGATCACCACGCCCTTCGGGGTGCCGGTCGAGCCGGAGGTGTGGATGACGTACGCGCGCTCGTCCGGGCCGACCGTGCGGGCCGGCATCCCCGTCGGCGCGGGCCCGTCCAGGTCGTCCACCGCGATCGGCGTGACCGCCTCGGGCCAGTTGCCGCCCACCCGGTCGGCCTCGGTGAGGACGTGCCGGATGCCCGCGCCGTCGAGGATCAGGTCGCGGCGCACGGGCGGCTGGTTCGTGTCGACGGGCACGTACGCCGCACCGGCCAGCAGCGCGCCGAACACCGCTACCACCTGCCGCCAGCCCTTGTCGGCGACCACCGCGACCAGGTCCCCGGGCCGGCAGCCGGTCTCGGTCAGCCGTGCGGCCACCGCCGTGGCACGGCCGGTGAGCTGCCGGTAGGTGAGGGTGCCGTCGGCGGCCACCACCGCCACCCGGTCCGGAGTTCGCAGCGCCTGGGCGAGCACCCCCTCGTGCAGCAGCCCGTCGGGCAGCGGCGCGACGGTGTCGTTGACCTCGGCGCGGCGGCGGGCGCTCGCCTCGGGCAGCGCCACCGGGGCCAGCTCCTCCCACGCCTCGTCGGTGGCCGCCAGCCGGCGCAGCAACGAGGCGTACGCGGCGAACATCTCGTCGACCACACCGTCGGGAAAGACGCCCTCGCGGACGTCCCAGTTGGTGGCCAGCCCACCCGAGCGTTCGATGTTCTGGCAGTCGATCCAGACCTGCGGGGTCTGGCTGATGCCGTAGCCCAGCTCGCCGAAGCCCTCCACGCCGGTGTCGCCGCCCAACCCGATGGCGCTGGTGAAGACGATGGGCATCAGCGCGGCGTCGGCGCCCCGACGGCGGGCCAGCTCGCGGACGACATCGACGCCGGAGAACCGGCGGTGGTCCAGGTCGGACCAGAGCTGCGACTGGATGCGCTTGGCCCGCTCCTGCACCGGCGCGTCCGGGCTCTGGTCCACGGCGAGCAGGCTGACCGAGGTGAAGTCGCCGACGATCCGGTCCACCTGCGGGTGCGTCGGCGTCCGGTTGAGCAGGGTGACGTCGACGGTGAAGCGCGGGTGCACGCTCCACGCGGCGATCACCTCGACGTACGCGGCGAGCACCGCGCCCGACGGGCTGATGCCGTGCTGCCCGGCGCGCTGACGCAACCCGGCCCACTCGGTCGGATCGAGCCGCAGGTCGAGGCGACGGAAGCGGGGTGGCGCGGCCGTGGCGTCGCCGAGCAGCGGCAGCTCCGGCGCCGGGGGCAGGTCGTCGAGCCGGGCCAGCCACCAGTCCCGGTCGGCGTCGTGGCGGGGGCCGCCGCGCAGCGGTTCGGTGGCCAGCAGGTGGTCGCGGAACGTCAGGGTCAGCTCGTCGGTGGGCGGGTCGCCGGCGTAGCGGCGACCCAGCTCGTCGAGCAGGATGTTGATGCTGACGAAGTCGCAGATCAGAAAGTCGATCGAGAAGTGCAGGACGCTGCGGTGCGGGCCGCGGGTGACCCGCAACGCGAACAGCGGCCACTGCTGCGGGTCGTAGCGGCGGTGGTCCAGCTCCGCCCGGGTGGCGGCCACCGCGTCGGCGAAGCCGGCCGCGTCGGCGTCGCGCACCTCGATGCGGTACGCCGGCACGTCGGGGCGCACCTGCTGGGAGCCGTCGCGGTTGACGACGGCCCGCAGCATGTCGTGGCGGGCGACGACCTCGTGCCAGGCGCGTTCCAGCCGGTCCACGTCCAGGTCGGTGAACGTCAGCTCGCCGTAGCCGTGGCAGCCGACGCCGCCGTAGGCGAACGAGTCGCCCCGCCCGAGCAGGTACGCGCTCTGCACGTCGGTGAGCGGGAACGGCTCGTACCGTTGCTCGGGGTGCGGCACCGCGCTGGGCGCGGCGGCGTCGCGCAGCACGGCGAGCACCTGCTCCTTGTGCTGGCGGAGCGCGGCGCGGCGCTGGTCGGTGAGAACTCCGGTGGGGGCCCGGAAGCGGAGCTGGCCGTCTTCCTCCCAGAGCTGCACACCGACCTGCGCCAGCTCGGCGATGAGGTCCTGCCCGTTCATATGGCCCCTTCCTCGTACGTGCCGGCGGCGTGCTGCACGGCGGTGGCCAGGTCCGCGATGGTTGGTCGGTCGAGCAGGCCCCGCATCGGCAGGTCGACGCCGTAGCGTTCGCGCAGCGCGGCCAGCAGGCGGGTGGCGAGCAGGCTGTCCCCGCCGAGGCTGAAGAAGTTGCGGGTGCGGCCGGGAACGGGACAGTTCAGCAGCTCGGCCCAGAGCGCGCCGAGGTCGCTCTCCAGGCCGGCGTGGGGTGGCTCGTCGGCCGGTCCGCTGTCGCCGCCGGCGAGCAGGGTGGCCACCGCCGTCCGGTCGATCTTGCCGTTGCCGCTCAACGGCAGCGCGTCGAGCACGGCGACGTGCTCGGGCACCATGTACGCGGGCAGCCGGTCGACGACGAACGCGCTGGTGGCGGCCGGGTCGAGGGTGACGCCCGGCTCGGGGACGACGGCGGCGGCGAGCCGGCGGGTGCTGGCGCCCACGGCCACCACCACTGCCTCGCGTACCCCGGGGCAGTCGGTCAGCGCCGCCTCGACCTCACCCAACTCGATGCGATGGCCCCGGATCTTGACCTGGAAATCCGCCCGCCCGAGGAACTCCAGGGTCCCGTCCGGCCAGTACCGACCCAGGTCACCCGTGCGGTACCAGCGCACCCCGTCGTGCGTCACGAACCGCTGCGCGGTGCGCTCCGGATCGCCCCGGTAGCCGGCGGCGACCCCGGCCCCGCCGATCCACAACTCGCCCACCACCCAGTCCGGGCAGTCGCGCCCCCGCCCGTCCACGACCCGGTAGCGCTGGTTGGGCAGCGGGAAGCCGTACGGGATGGACCGCCAGTGCGCCGGCACCTCGTCCACCTCGAACGCGTTGGACCAGATGCCCGCCTCGGTGGCGCCGCCGAGGGCGGTCAGCCGGGCGTCCGGTCGGCTGTCGACCAGCCGGTCCCGCAGGTCCAGGCCGACCCAGTCGCCGGAGACCAGAGCGTGCCGCAACGCGCCGAGTGGTTCGTCGCCGGCGGCGGTGAGCAGCATGTCGAGCAGGGCGGGCACGGTGTTCCAGATGGTGACGTCGTGCTCGCGTACGAGCCGCAGCCAGGCGCGGGCGTCGCGTCGCTGCTCCTCGCCGATCAGCACCACAGCCCCGCCGACGCCGAGCAGGGCGAAGATGTCGTACACCGACAGGTCGAAGTCCAGCGCCGACACGGCCAGGACCCGGTCGTCGGGGCCGAGGCGCAGCCGGTCGTTGACGGCCGCGATGGTGTTTCCGGCCGCCGCGTGGGACACCTCGACGCCCTTGGGCTCGCCGGTGGAGCCGGAGGTGAAGATGACGTACGCCAGCGACGCCGGCTCCACCGGGACGCAGCCGTCCAGGGGCGGGCCGCCGTCGCCGGCCGGGTCGAGTCCGTCCGCGCCGACGACTGTCTTCACGTCGGCGCGGGTGAGGATCCGCTCCCGGCGCACCGCCGGCTGGTCCACGCCGACCGGCACGTACACGCCGCCGGCGGCGAGCACGCCGAGCACCGCGACGACCTGGTCGACGCCCTTGGGAAGACACACCCCGACCGCGTCACCCGGCGCGACCCCGGCGCGCGTCAGCGCTCCGGCCAGCGTCAACGCCCGAGCGGCCAGGTCCCCGTAGGACACCGCCACCCCGTCACCGCACACCGCCACCCGGGCCGGCTGGCGGGCCGCGGTCTCGAAGAACCCGTCGTGCAACAGAGTCGGCGTGATCGGCGCGGCCGTCGCGTTCACCCGCTCACGCACGGCCCGCTGCCCGGCGGGGAGCCCGACCGGCACCTGCCGCGCCCAGCTTCCGGCCGCGAGGGTGGTCAGCAGCTCGACATACGCGGCGAACATGGTCTCCACCACGTCGGGCGGGAACAGCTCGGCCACCACGTCCCAGTTGATGCTCAGGCCGCCGTCGCGTTCCATGACCTGGTTGTCCAGCCACACCTGCGGGGTCTGCGAGGCGCCCCAGATCTGCTCGCCGAACGGCAGCGCCATGCTGACGAGCTCGTCGCTGATGCCCAGCGCGCTGGTGAAGACGACGGGCATGGCGGCGGGGGCGCCGGTACGCCGCGCGATCTCCCGCAGCACCCAGATGGCGGAGACGGCGTTGTGTTCCATGCCGTCCCACATGCGCTCCTGAAGGCGACGTACCACGGTCAGGAAGTCGTCGGCCGCGCCGGGGCGGTGCGGGACGAGCAGCAGCGAGGTGAAGTCGCCGAGCACGTGGTCGATGTCGGGGTGCACCTCGCGGCGGTCGAAGAGGGTCAGGTTGAGGGTGAGGTCCGGCCGCGCGCTGAAGGCCGAGAGCACCTCGGCGTACGCGGTGGCGAGCACGGCGGCCGGGCTGACCCCGTGGGCGCGGGCGGCGTTGACCAGGGCGGTCCACTCGGCGGGGCCGAGCCGTGCCGCGTGGCGGACGAAGCGGGGGGCGCGCACCCGGTCCGGGTCGACGGCGAGCGGCAACCGCGGCGCGGGGGGCAGCTGCGCGGCCTGCGCCGACCAGTAGCGCCTGTCGGCCTCGACTGTCGCCTCGTCGGGCCGGGCGGTGAGGACGTAGTCGCGGAACGACACGCCGATCGGGCGCAGCGGCGCGTCGAGGTCGACGTAGAGGGCGGACAGCTCGGCGAAGACTGTCACGATGCTGAGCGCGTCGAGCACGATGTAGTCGAAGCTGAACGCCAGCCGGACGCGGCGCTCGCCGTACCGGACGGCCTCGATGGCCACCAGCGGCCAGCGGGTCGGGTCGGCGATCCGGTGCGACAGCCGTTCGCGCAGGTCGGTGAGGGCGGCCTCGCCCTCACCGACCTCGATGGTCACGTCGGGCACCTCGGGTTGGACACGTTGACGTCCGTCGGCGTCGAAGACGGCCCGCAGCATCTCGTGCCGGCGAACGAGGCGGTTCCAGGCGGCGGTGAGTCGATCGAGTTCGACGTCCTCGCCGTCGAACTCCCAGTACCAGTGGGAGCCGACCTCGCCGAGGGCGAAGTCGCCGCTGCGGCCCATCCAGTACGCCCGCTGCACGTCGGTCGGCGGGAACGGCTCGTGGCGGTGCGCCGGGTCGGCCACGAAGGTCCCGGTCAGGGCGGCGCCCGTGTCGAGGCGTACGCCGGCGGCGAACCCGGCGAGCGTCGGCTCGGCGAAGAGGCGGCGCAGTTGTCCGCCGGCCAGCCCGACCGAGCGCATGCGCCCGAGCAGGCGGGTGGCGAGCAGGCTGTCCCCGCCGAGGGTGAAGAAGCTGTCGGCGCGGCCGACTGTCGGCACGCCGAGCAGGTCGGCCCAGAGGATGGCCAGCGCCGTCTCGACCGGCCCGACGGGCGGCTCGAACGCGGTGGACCGGCCGGTGCCCTCGGCGAGCCGTCGTGCCACCGCCGGCCGGTCGATCTTGCCGTTGCCGCTCAACGGCAGCGCGTCGAGCACGGCGACGTGCTCGGGCACCATGTACGCGGGCAGCCGGTCGACGACGAACGCCCGTACGGTCTCCGGGTCCACGCTGGACGCCTCGGGGACGACGGCGGCGGCGAGCCGGCGGGTGGTGGTGCCCACGGCCACCACCACTGCCTCGCGTACCCCGGGGCAGTCGGTCAGCGCGGCCTCGACCTCACCCAACTCGATGCGATGACCCCGGATCTTGACCTGGAAATCCGCCCGCCCGAGGAACTCCAGGGTCCCGTCCGGCCAGTACCGACCCAGATCACCCGTGCGATACCAGCGCACCCCGTCGTGGGTCACGAACCGCTGCGCCGTGCGCTCCGGATCGCCCCGGTAGCCGGCCGCCACCCCGGCCCCACCGATCCACAACTCCCCCACCACCCAGTCCGGGCAGTCCCGCCCCCGCCCGTCCACCACGCGGCAGCGCTGGTTGGGCAGCGGAACCCCGTACGGGATGGACCGCCAGTGCGCCGGCACCTCGCCGACCTCGAAGACTGTCGAGTGGATGGCGGTCTCGGTGGTGCCGCCCAGGGCGACGAGCCGGGCGTCCGGGCGCAGCGCCACCAGGCGGTCGCGCAGATCCAGGCTGACCCAGTCGCCGCCGAGCAGGGCGAGCCGGAGGTGGTCCAGCCCGCCGTCGGCCTCGGCGGCGGTCAGCAGCATGTCCAGCAGCGCGGGGACCGACTGCCAGACGGTGACCCGGTGCGTGTCGACGAGCCGACGCCAGGCGTTCGCGTCGCGTCGCTGCTCCTCGCCGATCAGCACCACCGCCCCGCCGACGCCGAGCAGCGCGAAGATGTCGAACACCGACAGGTCGAAGTCCAGCGCCGACACCGCCAGGACCCGGTCGTCCGCGCCGATGTCGAACCGTTGGCGGATGGCCTCGATGGTGGTGCCGGCGGCGCGGTGCGGCACCTCGACGCCCTTGGGCTCACCTGTCGAGCCGGAGGTGAAGATGACGTACGCCAGCGACGCCGCGTCCCCGGGCACGCACCCGTCCAGGGGCGGGCCGCCGTCACCGGCCGGGTCGAGCCCGTCCGCGCCGACGACAGTCCTGACGCCGGCCCGCTGCCAGATCCGGCCCCGCCGGGCGGCGGGCTGGTCCACGCCGACCGGCACGTACACGCCACCGGCGGCGAGCACGCCGAGCACCGCGACGACCTGGTCGACGCCCTTGGGCAGACACACCCCCACCGCGTCACCCGCCGCGACTCCGGCCCGCGCCAACGCCCCCGCCAGCGTCAACGCCCGAGCGGCCAGCTCCCCGTAGGACACCGCCACCCCGTCACCGCACAACGCCACCCGACCCGGCTCCCGCGCCGCGGTGGCGAAGAAGCCGTCGTGCAGCAGGCCGGGCGTGATCGGCGCGGCTGTCGCGTTCACCCGCTCCCGCACCGCCCGCTGCTCCGGCGGCAGCAGGTCGCCCGGCGACGCGACCCAGTCGCCGTCGATCAGGCAGGTCAACAGCCGGACGTACGCGGCGAACATCGCCTCCGACACACCTGTCGGGAACAGCTCCGCCACCACGTCCCAGTTGAGGTACAGGCCCCCCTCGCGCTCGGTGACCTGGTTGTCCAGCCACACCTGCGGGGTCTGCGACGACGTCCACACCGGGTCACCGAAGCACTCCCGCACGTCGGTGCCGAACAGGTCGCCGAGGCTGAGCGCGCTGGTGAACACCACCGGGGCGAGCACGGCCTGCTCGGAGCGGGCGCGGGCCAGGTCGCGCAGGACGTCCACTCCGGAGTACGCGCTGTGCGCCACGTCCCGGGCGAACTGCTCGCCGAGGCGTCGGGCGCGGTCGACGAACGGCACCTCGTCGGTGGCGTCGACCTCCAGCAGCAGCAGGTTCGTGAAGTCCCCACTGAGCGACGGCACGTCCGGGTGGTACGGCGTCCGGTCGTACAGCGGCAGGTTGAGCAGGAAGCGTTGCCGGCTGCTCCAGGCGGCCAGGACCTCGGCGAAGGCCGTCAGGAACACCATCGACAGGGTGACGCCGTGCTCGCGCGCGCGGGCGGCGAGGCGGTCCCGGTCGGCGCCGGAGAGCCAGTGGTGGTGGCGGGTCACGCGGTGTCCGCTGACCCGCTCGGGGGCCACGGCCACCGGCAGGTCGGGCCCGCCGGGCAGGTCGGGCACCCGCTGGCGCCAGTAGCCGGCGGCGGCCTCGCGGGCGTCGGCCCGATGCCGCTCGTGGGTGGCCAGGTACCGGGGGTAGCTGTAGCCGATGGGTGGCAGCGGTTCGTCGGGCCGGCGGTAGAGATGGGCGAGGTCGCCGAGGAGCACCCGGAAGCTGTGCGCGTCGGCGACCAGCATCTCGATCTCCACGTGCACCCGGCTCGCCCCGTCGGGCAGCAGGCAGAGCTGGATGTCGAACACCTCACCCCGGTCCACCCGCAGGGTGCGGTGCGAGAGGGTGGCGCGCAGGTCGGCGAGCCGCTGGTCCCGCTCGTACGCCGGCAGGTCACGCAGGTCGTGCACGGTCAGGCCGGGCCAGGCGCCGTCCGGGGTGATCTGCTGCCGGCCGTCGTCGAGGAAGCGGGCGCGCAGCATGTCGTGGCGTCGCACCAGGGCTTTCACGGCCCGGTCCAGCCGGTCCGGGTCCACCTGCCGGCCGTCGAACTCGTTGTAGAAGTGCGCCCCCACACCGCCGAGGGCCTGCTCCCCGGCCCGCCCGACCCAGTACGCGTGCTGCATGGTCGCCAGGGCAAACGGCTCGTCCGGGTCGATCGTCACCTCGTCGGCGGCGGCGGCGGCCGGCTCGTCGGCGGGCGAGGCCGGGTGGGCCAGCGCGTGCCACTGCCGGACGGTGCGCAGCTCGATGAGCTGGGCGAAGGTGAGACCCGCGCCGGCCCAGCGGGCCGCGAGCCGCATCAGCCCGATCGAGTCAAGCCCGCGTTCCAGCAGATCCTCGTCGGGCGACACCGGCTCGTCGAGCAGCGACGCGACGTCGTCGCACATGCCGTCGAGGGTCAGCGTGGTCGGCACTGGCATGTCTTCTCCCGACTCCTCAGGCGCGGGGAACGCGGATCGAGCGGTCGGCGAACCCGATGAGGTCCAGCCGCTCCAGGCCCTCGCGGACGCGGGGAGTCAGCAGGCCGATGTTGGCCAGCGCGGTGACCACGCGGGCGAAGATGGCCTGCCGATACTTGATCATCAGCTCGTTGTGGGCGGCGAAGTCGACGCCCTCGCCCCGGTCGACCTCGATGCGGTCCCAGACGTCCTCGAGCAGGAACCGGCGGCGCATGAGACTCGCCGAGTCGAGCACCATCTCCTCGCGGTCGGCGAGTTCGGCGCTGGTCATCTCGCGGTAGATGCCCTCCAGCGACAGCACCCCGAACGACACGTGCCGGGCCTCGTCGCGGGCTACGAGGCGGGTGATGTCGCAGATGAGGCGGTCGTGGAAGGTGCTGTTGGCCAGCCGGAACGCGGCCATCGCCAGGGCCTCGACCACGATCTGCATGCCCAGCGCGGTGATGTCCCACCGGGAGTCGGAGAGCAGGTCCTCGATCAGCTCGGACAGCGCCGGGTTGATCGGGTACGGGTGGGGCACCTTCTCGCGCAGGTAGCGGGAGAACGCCTCGACGTGCCGGGCCTCGTCGGCGGCCTGGCTCGCGGCGTAGTACTTGCTGTCGAGGTCGGGCACCACCTCGACCAGGCGCGCGGCGACCACCAGCGCACCCTGCTCACCGTGCAGGAACTGGCTCACCATCCACGACTGGAGTTCCCAGCGGAACGTGTCCCACATGGGCCGGCCACGCCGCGCCAGCGGGGACGCCTCGAACGACGCCATGGCGAACGCGGAGTCGTCGGGCAGCGGCTCACCGAACGGCACCTCGATCGACCAGTCGACATCCGTGCTGGCGTTCCACTGGGCGCTCTTGGCCCGTTCGTACAGGGAGAGGACCCGGGGCATCTCGGACTCGTAGTGCCACGTCAGCTGCGCACGCACGGGGGTGGTCACCGACAGACCAGACATGCGCCCAAGGTACCGAGAGAGAACACAAGATGCCAGACCCTTGATGACAGATACAACGACGGGCGGTACCGTCGTGGCGTGGCCCCCCGACCCGTACCGGCCTCCGTGGGACAGCGACTGCTCGGCATCATCGAGCACTACCGGGCGGACCACGGGGCGTTGACCTGCCCGCTGCTGTGCCGCCTCACCGGCGCAATCGACCTGAGCGCGCTGGAACGGGCGCTCACCGCGCTGACCGCACGGCACGAGGCGCTGCGGACCACCGTCGTGGGTCGCGGACCACGGCTGTCCCAGCTCGTGCACGACCCCCGACCCGTCGAGCTGCGGGTCGTCGACCTGCGCGGCGAGCCGGATCCGCCCGCCGCCGCCGACGCCGCCGTCACCACTGAGCTGGCCACCCGGGTGGACGTCACCCAGTGGCCGACCCGGGCCACCGCCTGGCGGGTCAGCGACCACGAGGTGATCGTGTGCTTCACCATGCACCACCTGGTCACCGACGCGTGGTCGTGCGGGCTGCTCTTCGAGGAGCTGCGCACCCTCTACGCCGACGCGCAGGCAGAGCTGCCCCCGGTGCGCTGGCAGTACCCGCAGTTCGTCACCTGGCAGGAGGATCGGCTGGCCGGCACCGAACTGGACCGGCAACGCGAGTTCTGGCGCGCTCAGCTGACCGGGCTGCGGCTGCCGCGCCTGCCGTACCGCGAGCCGCCCCCGGACGCCACCCCGGGCGTGCTGGCCCGGGACCTCGACGCCGACGTCGCCGACGGGCTGCGCGCCCTGGCCCGGCGACACCGCACGACGCTGTTCACCGTGGCCCTGGCCGTCTACTACGCGGTCCTGCACCGGGTCACCGGGCAGGGTGACCTCGCCGTCGCCTCGCTGTTCGCCAACCGTGCCCGGCCCGAGAGCCAACGCACCGTCGGGTTCTGCGCCAACATGGTGGTGCTGCGCACCCGGCTGCCACCCTTCGCCACCTTCGCGGCCCTGCTCCAGGCGACCCACGCGACGACCGCCGCCGCGTTCGCCAACCAGGAGCAGCCCTACCAGGCCGTCGCCACCGGCAGCGCCAACCTGGGCGGCCGGGTCGACGACGTGGTGTTCCAGATGATGGCCGAGCTGTCCCACCGCGTACGCGTCGGCGACACCGAGTTCGAGTTGCTCGTCCCCGAGGCGATCGGCAGCCGCTTCGGCACCGAGCTGGCGCTCGCCCCGCGCGGCGACGGCCTGCGCGTGGTGCTGTTCCACACGCCACGGCTCGCCCCGGCCGACGCCGAACGCCTGCTCGACGGCTACGTCACCGTGGCGCGGGCGGTGGTGGGCAACCCCGCCGTCGCGCTGTCGGCGCTGCTACGCCGCTAGGGCGGGTGTCGACACCCCTAGCCCGCGATCAGCTCGGCCCCGCGTTCGCCGATCATGATGCTGGTCAACGCGGCCGGCGCGCGCAGCGGCACCGGCACGATGCTGGCGTCGACGACCCGCAGGTTGGCCACGCCGCGCACCCGGCACCGCCCGTCCACTACCGCGCCCGGGTCGTCGGCCGCGCCCATCCGCGCGCCGCCGACCAGGTTCAACCGGCTGTACGTGGTGGCGCGCAGCAGGTGGTCGAGCTGTTCGTCGTCGCCCACCACCGCGTCGTCGACGAGTGCGAACCGGGCGACCGTCTTGGTGAAGGCGGCCTGGTTGGCGATCTCCCACGCGTGCCGGTACGCGTCGCGCATCCGGGCCAGGTCACCCTCGGCGGTGTAGAACCCGAGGTCGACAACGGGTGGGCTCGTCCCGTCGGCGTCGCGCACCGAGATGCGCCCGCGCGAGGCCATCGCCATGTCGCCGATCATCACGGTGTTGACCTGGTCGACACCGATGATCCGGTCCAGACCCGCGCCGGGCCCCCGCGACGTGCTCATGCCGGTGAACAGGCTCAGGTAGAACGCCTGGTCGGCCTCGTGGCCCGGGATGCCGGCGAGCCGGGCGATGAGCTGCGTACGCGGCCAGTCGCCGCCGATCGTCTCCGGCTCGGGGACCACCAGGATGATCGCGCCGGGCTGGTCGATCACGTCGGCGCCCACGCCGGGCAGGTCGACGAGCGGCGTGACGCCGGCCGCGCGCAGCTCGTCGGCGGGGCCGATCCCCGAGCGCAGCAGCAGAGCCGGGCTGTACGGCGAGCCGGCGCAGAGGATCACCTCCCCGGCGTCGATCCGCTCCCCCGCGACCTGCACACCCACCGCCCGACCGTCGTCGAGCAGGACGCGCTCGACCTCGGCGTCGCCGCGAACGACCAGATTGGACCGCGACCGGGCGGGGTCGAGGTGGGTGAGGGCGGTGGACATCCGCAGCCGGTCGCGCCGGTTCTGCGGGTACGTCCCGATGCCGACGGCGTCGGGGGCGTTCATGTCCTCCTGGTAGTCGTGGCCCAGGCCCAGTGTGGCCTGCAGGAAGCCGTCCATCGCCGGCGTCAGCTCACCGCGCGGCCACCTGGTGATCGGCACGGGCCCGTCGGCGCCGTGGTGGTCACTGTCGCCGAACTGCTGGTCGGCCTCCAACCGGCGAAACGCCGGGAGCACCGCCGGCCAGTCCCACTCCGGCAGGCCGCGGCCGCCCCAGGAGACGAAGTCGGCGGCCGGGGCCCGCATCGCGCCCCGGTCGTTGATCTGCGTCGAACCGCCGACCACCCGACCGCGCCGCAGCGGCGCCTCCCGCCCGGCGACGACTGTCGCCCGCAGATCCCAGTCGAAGCCGTCCTCGGCCTCCACCGAGCCGGTCCGCAACGCCTCGGGCACCGCGGCCCCGACCAGGTCGGGGCCGGCCTCCAGCAGCAGCACGGAACGGGCCGGATCCTCGCTCAGGCGGGCCGCGAGCACCGCGCCGGCCGCGCCCGCGCCGACGACCACGAAATCGTAGCGAAGCATGGGCTCAGCGTAGCCGAACACACGACATGCCAGGACGCATCACATGTGCTATCCGCGATTCTTCATTAGACTCTCGGGTATGAGCAGAGGCCCGGAAGTCATCCCCACCCTGCGCTACCGCGACGCGCCGGCCGCCATCGAGTGGTTGGTCGACGTCGTCGGTTTCCGCGCCGAGCTGGTCGTCCCCGGCCCGGACGACTCCATCAGTCACGCGCAACTGACCTGGGGCAACGGCATGGTCATGCTCGCCTCCCAGACGGACGGCAGCGACGGCCGACTCGTTCTGGACGCCGGGCCCGCCGCGACCTATGTGGTGCTCGACGACGTGGCGGCGCACTACGAACGGGTCGTCGCCGCCGGCGCCGAGGTCGTGCAGAAGCTCCGCGACGAGGACTACGGCGGCCAGGGCTATTCGGTCCGCGACGCCGAGGGCAACCTGTGGAGCTTCGGCTCCTACCGACCCGGCTCGTCCTGACCACCGACCGCTGACCCACGGCGCGCGGTCAGCTTCCGCCGCCGTGGGGCCGGCTCGGCCCACGAGCCTTCGCGGCAGGGGTCAGTCGTCCAGCAACAGCCCGGCCAGCTCGGCCCGGGTGCCGGCGACCGTGCCGTCGAAGGTCGCCAGCCACCACGCCCGGCGATACCAGTGGTGCAGCGGCTGCTCCCACGTGAAGCCGCTGCCGCCGTACGTCTGGATGGCCACCTCGCAGGCGGTCATCGCGGCCTCCCGGGCGGCCACACCTGCCGTGAGCACCGCCCGGTCGGCGACCCGGCCCGGTTCGGCGTCGACCGCCCACGCGGCCCGGTAGGCCAGCGACCGGGCCGTCTCGACCTGGCCGTAGCACTCCGCGAGGGGGTGCGCGACCGCCTGGTTGGCGCCGATCGCCGCTCCGAACTGGGTGCGGGTGGCGGCGTACCCGCTGGCCCAGCTCAGCGCCCTCGCCGCCACGCCGACGGCCTCCGCGGCCAGCAGCGCCAGGGTCCGCCGCCGGGTCAGCGCGAGCACGTCGGCGGCGGCGTCCGCGGCCACGAGGAGCGTCGACGGTACGCCGGTCAGCTCCACAGTCGAGACCTGACGGCTCGGGTCCAGGGCCTGCCCGCCGGCCCCGGCCGGCGTCGCCACCGCCGCCGACGCGTCGACCAGGCGCAGCTCGATCCCGTCCGGCCCGGTCGCGACCACCACCAGGTCCACCACGTCGAGCGCGTGCGGCACGCGGATCGCGCGGCCGGTAAGTGTCCCGTCGGCGGCGACGGCGCAGCCGACCCCCGGGGCGGACGCCGGCGCACGGGCGGCGGCCACCGCCTCGGCGAGGGTGCCGGGGCCGTTCGTCCACGCCCAGGCCAGCGTCGCGGGAGCGGCGACCGGTCGGCCCGCCGCCCGCAACGCCGGGCCGGCCAGGCCCACGGTGGCCCACCAGGGTGACGGGCTGCGCGCCCAGCCCATCCGTTCGGCGAGCAGCGCCAGCTCGACGGTGCCCAGCTCGACGTCGAGCCAGCCCAGGTCGGTGACCTCGGCCCACGCCTGGCCGTCGTCGGTGGCCCGGTCGTCGGCGAGGTACTTCGCCGCGGTGTCCCGCAGCGCCTCCTGCTCGCCGGTCAGTGCGAAGTCCATGAGGTCTCCCCTCGTCGTGGGCGAGTCGGTGCGTCAGTACGACCGGGGCAGGCCCAGTACGCGCTCGGCGACCAGGTTGCGCAGCACCTCGGAGGTGCCGCCCTCGATGGTGTTGGCGCGGCTGCGCAGCATCTGGTGCCGCCAGTAGCGGTCCCAACCGTCCGGTTCGGCATCGTCGCCGAGCAGCTGCACGGCGAGGGTGGTGAGCCGTTGGTGCGCCTGCGACCAGCGCAGCTTGATCACCGACGTCTCGGGACCCGGCACCCCGGTACGCGCCAGCGCGGCCAACCCACGCCGGTTGGTCCAGCGCAGACCCTCCAACTCGACGTAGCGGGCGGCGATCTGGTCACGCACGACCGGGTCCGTGTCGCGGCCACGGGCCTTGGCGGTCGCGACCAGCCGGCGGAACGCCACGTCCAGCCGGGCGGTCAGGGTGAACCCGAAGGTGCCCCGCTCGTGGGCGAGGGTGGTCATCGCGACCCGCCACCCGTCGTCGAGCGCACCGACCACCGCGTCGAGCGGCACCCGCACCTCGTCGAACTCGATCTCGGCGAACTCGGCCTCGCCGGTCATCTGCCGGATCGGGCGCACCGTGACGCCGGCCGAGCGCAGGTCCACCAGCAGGCAGGTCAGCCCGCGGTGGCGGCGCTGGTCGGGGTCGGTGCGCGCCAGCAGCAGGCAGTGGTCGGCGAGGTGCGCGTACGACGACCACACCTTGCGCCCGGTCACCACGAGCTCGTCGCCGTCGCGGCGCGCGGCGGTCCGCACGGCGGACAGGTCGCTGCCGGCCTCCGGCTCGGAGAAGCCCTGACAGAAGATGACGTCCCCGGTGAGGATGCGCGGCAGGTACCAGGCGCGCTGCTCGGGCGATCCGCAGGCGATGATTGTCGGCCCGACCATGCCCAGGCCGATGACTCCGATGTGCTCGGCGGCCTCGGCGCGGGCCGTCTCCTCCAGGTAGATCGCCTGGTGGGCCGGGGACAACCCGCGTCCGCCGTGCTCGGCCGGCCAGGTCAGGCCCGCGTACCCGGCGGCGTGCAGCGCGCGGGTGAACGACCGCACCGCCTCGATGTCGCCCCACCGACCCTGCGGCGGCGCCCCGTCCGGGTCGGCGGTCACCGGCACCGCGCCCGCCAACCAGGCCCGCAGGCCCGCCCGGAACTCCGCCTCCTCGGCGCTGTCACGCAGATCCATGCGCCGCATCGTACTCGTATCTGGTTTTGATCTGCAGTATCTTGTTTTCACGCGTCCCGACGCCGGAAGGGGTCCTCGATGGCCAGTCTCGCGGACGACGCCGCGGTACGACAGACCGCACCCGGGCACTACCAGGCCCACCTGTGCGAGGACTGGTCGGTCTGGGGACCCAACGGCGGTTACCTGGCCGCGATCGCGCTGCGCGCGGCGGGCGAGGAGGCCGGCGCCATGCTGCCGGTGAGCCTGAGCTGCCAGTTCCTCGCGCCCCCGCGCTACGGCGAGGTCGACATCGAGGTCACCCGCGTGCACGGCACCCGCCGCGCCGCAGCCCTGCACGTCACCCTGCGCCAGCGCGGCCGGATCCTGCTCGCCGCGTACGTCTGGACCATCGCCGTCGGCCTCATCGGCCCCGAACGGCGGTGGATGCCGCCACCGGATCTGCCCAAGCCCGACGAGCTGCCCACCCTGGTCGAGCTGATGCGCCGCGACGGCCTGCCGGTGCTGCCGATCTGGGAGCGGTGCTACGAGGTACGGCTGTCCGGCTGGCCTGCCGGCGGCTGGCAGCCGCAACGCGACGGTGTGCCCACCATCCGGGGTTGGCTGCGGCTGCACGAGGAGTTGCCGGCCGACGCGGACCCCTGGCTGGCGGCGGCCCGGCTCGTCTTCGCCGTCGACGTGGTGCAGTTCCCGGCGGTGGTGCAGGCGTTCGAGCGGACCACGTTCATGGCCCCGAGCATGGACCTGTACGTGGGCTTCCAGGGCGGCGACGACGGCACGGGCTGGCTGCTGGTGGAGGGTGAGGCCGCCGCCGCCACCGGTGGGGTGCTCGGCGCCCGCGCCCGCGTCTGGTCCGACAGCGGGCTGTTGCTGGCCACCGGCGGGCAGCAGATGCTCTACCGGATGGCCAGCCCCGTCTGACGCGGCTCAGCCGTCGGCGCGGCGACCGAACCGGCGCACCGCTACCAGCAGGCAGACCCCACCCAATCCGAGCACCCACGCGAGGGTCTGCAGCACCGGCCATCGCACCGGCCCACCGCTGGACAGGCCGACAAGCGCCTCGGTGGCCACCGAGAACGGGTTGGCCCGCACCACGGGCTGCACCACCGAGGGGAACGCCGACACCGGCACGAACCCCGAGGAGAAGATGAACAGCAGGGTCGCCGGGCCGGTCAGCGACGGCGGCAGCGACTCCTCGTCACCGGGGCCGGAGCCCCGCCACAACGCGATCGCCGCCCACAACACACCGAACAGCGCGATCACCGCGAAGAAGCCGACGACGGCCAGCGGCCCCTCCCGGAACCGGAAACCCAGCAGCATCGCCACGCCAGTGGTGAGCGCTCCGATGCCGACGATGCGCAGCACGTCACCGACGACCCGACCGGCCAGCAGCGCCCCCGGCGCCACCGGCATGGTGCGCAACCTGTCGACCAGCCCGCCGCGCAGGTCCCGCAGGAAACCGACGGCGCTCGACGGCGACCCGAACGCGGCGGTGGACAGCACCACCAGCGGGGCCAACCGCTCCAGGTAGTGCTGCCGGTCGCCGTCACCGACGATCCGGCCGAACACCGCGTACTGGGTGAGCAGGAGCAGCACCGGGAACGCGAACGAGTAGACCAGCGCGGGCGGCGCCCGGAAGAACCGGCGAAGGTTACGCCCGGCGAACAGCGAGGCCTGCGTGACGGTACTCATCGGCTCCTCCGAAACGAACGTGCCGCGGCCGCGCCGAACAGCAGCCCCAGGACCAGCAACCAGACCAGCGCCGGCCACACCCTCTCGTCGGCGCCCTCGGTGGACAGCGCCCGCAACGCGTCGACCTGGGCGGAGAACGGTGACACCTCGACCACCGGTTGCAGCCAGCCCGGAAACGCGTCGACCGGGACGAAGGCGGTGGAGACCGTGGTGAGCACCAGGTACGGCAGGGTCAGCGCCGAGTACACCTGCTCGGGGTCGCGGGCGCCCAGCCCCAGCGCCGCGCAGCCGGCCGCGAGCACCACCGCGAAACCGACCGCCAGCAGGACGAAGCCCGCGGCGCGGGCCGCCCCGGCGGTGAACCGGAAACCGACGAGCACCGCGGCGACGAGGATCACCGCCACCGCGACGGCGGCGCGGGCGGCGTCCACCACGAGCCGGGCCGCCGGCACCACCACCGCGCTCATCGGCAGCGTCCGGTACCGGGAGATCAGACCGCTGCGGGCGTCGCCGGCGATCAGGTAGCAGGCCGACATGGCGACCAGGGCTGTGGTCTGCACGACGATCGCGGGCGGAAGGAACTGCTCGTAGGCGATCCCGTAGTCGGACATCAGCCGCTGGAAGACCACCATGAAACCGGCGAAGAACGTCAGCGGGAACACGACTGTCAGGCCGACCGACCGGCCCGCGCGGGCCTGGCGCAGGTTGCGAGCGGCCAGGACGGCGAACTGCCGCAGCCCGCTGGCCGGCACCGCCGTTGCGGTGCTCACCGCCCGGCCCCCGCCGCGTCCGCCTTCTCGGTGTCGTCGGACCCGGTCAGGGACAGGAACACCTCGTCCAGGGTGGGCCGCCGCACGGTGACGTCGTCGGCCTCCACACCCGCCGACTCCAGCCGCCGCACCACCTCGGTCAGGGTGCCGGAGCCGGCGGCCAGCCGCAGCACGTCCTCGTCCTCGGTCAGCCCCTCGAACGCCGCCCGCAGCTGCGAGGCCGCGACCGCCCGGGCCCGCGGGTCCTCGATGCGCACCTCGCAGACCGCGCCGCCGAGCTGACGCTTGAGCTCGTCGGGGGTGCCCTCGGCGGCGACCCGGCCGTGGTCGATGAGCAGGACCCGCCCGGCCAACTGGTCGGCCTCCTCCAGATACTGGGTGGTGAGCAGCACGGCCGTGCCGCCGTCACGCAGCTCCCGGACGACCTCCCACAGCGCCCGCCGGCTGCGCGGGTCCAGGCCGGTGGTCGGCTCGTCGAGGATCAGCACGGGCCGGTCGACCACCAGGCTCGCGGCCAGGTCGAGGCGGCGGCGCAGGCCACCGGAGTAGGTGCGTACCGCCTTGCCCGCCACCTCACCCAGGTCGAAGCGGTCGACGAGCTCGTCCGCGCGGGCGGCGGCCGCCTGCCGGCCCAACCCGAGCAGCCGGCCGAACAGCACCAGGTTCTCCCGGCCGGTCAGCAGCTCGTCGAGGGCCGCGAACTGGCCGGTGACCGCGATGCTGCGGCGCACCTCGGCGCCCTGGGCGACGACGTCGAAGCCGGCGACGCGGGCGGTGCCGGAGTCCGGCTTCAGCAGCGTGGTGAGACAGTGGATCGTGGTGGTCTTGCCGGCGCCGTTGGGCCCGAGCAGGCCGACCACCTCACCCGCGGCCACCTCGAAGCTCACCCCGTCGACAGCCGCCGTCGCGCCGAACGACCGGCGCAGATCGCTGACCTGGATCAACTGTTGTGACATCGCACCACCCTCATGCCAGGAATGCCGGAACCATATCAACGCTTGTCTGTGTAAAGCCAGATACGAGAACGAATACTCATCCGTCGACCGGACTGCGCCGGGTGCGTAGTCGCTGGCGCGACGAGGCCGCGAACGCGACGGCGATCCGCTCGACCACCCCCGAGCGGACGCACTCACCGGCGATGCGCACGCTCGACTCGACGTCGACGGCGGTGGCCGTTCCGTGGCAGATCACGCACACACCGCGTACCCCGAGCAGCGCTCCCCCCGGCTCGGCCGCGAGCCCGTCGCGCACCGCCCGGGTCACCCGCCGCCGCCGCTCACGCGCCAACGCCCCGATGGGTGAGAACGCCCGCACCGCGTCCAGCGCCAGGCCGACGGTGGCGTCCAACGTCCGCTCGTACATCTTCAACGCCACGTCGCCGGTGAACCCGTCGGTCACCGCCACGTCGACCCGGCCTCCGAGCACGTCGTACGCCTCGATCTGACCGGCGTACCCCGGCATCGTGGCCAGCAGGAGGTGCGCGTCCCGGCGAACCGGCCCGCCCTTGACCGCCTCGTGCCCGTTGGACAGCAGACCGATCCGCGGCTCGGCCAGCCCCAACCGTCCCCGCGCGTACTCCGCGCCGAGCACCGCGAACTCGACAAGCCACTCCGGTACGGCCGCCGCCGTCGCGCCGATGTCCAGCAGGACTGTCGGACCGGCGCCCGGCACCGGCAGCACCGTGGCCAGGGCGGGGTTGCTCACCCCCGGCACCCGACCCAGCCGGACGGCCGCCGCGAGCACCGCCGCGCCGGTGTTGCCCGGGGTCACCATGGCGTCCGCCCGGCCCGCCGCCACCTCCCCGGCGGCGACCAGGAGCGAGGAGCGCCGCTTGGCGTACGTCGCGGCCACCGGATCCTCACCCATGCCGACCACGTCCGGGGCGTGCACCAGTCGTACGCCCGCCGGCGCGACACCGCCGGGCAGCAGGTCGCGGATGAGCGCCCGCGGGCCGACCAGCGCGATGTCCACAGTGCCCGCCGCGGCCAGCGCGCCGGCGATAACGGGCTCCGGCCCGAGATCCGCGCCGGCGACGTCGACCGCCACCCGCAGCCGCCGCTGCGGTGACGCGCCCGGACGCGCCATCACCGCACCCCGGCGCCGAGCCGGTCCGCCGTGGCGGATCTGCCGGTCACGCCGTCGGGTCGGTCCGGTGTCGACGGTCCAGCGGGCGCGTCCGTCGCCGGCCCGGCCGGTTCGGTCAGTGGAGAGGTCAGCCAGTGGCGCAGGACGGTACGGGCCGGCGCCAGCTCGCCCGCGAATGCGACGACCAGATCCCGGTGACCGTGCGGCGGGTCGGCCGGGCGGTCGGGACGCAGGTCGGCGGCGAGCACCTCGACCCGGGCGGCGAGGTCCGCGCCGCGCCAGCCCAGCGCGTAGCCCAGCGCCGCCTCGTCCCGGGCGGCGGCCCGCCCGGGCAGGC
>NZ_MUZA01000082.1 GCF_021442385.1 Micromonospora sp. MH99 | reverse complement strand
GGGGGGCCATCCGTCGTCGCGCCCGTTCGGCGACTCGACGCGTCCGACCGGGCCGGTGTCGGCACCTGCCCCCGCGCGCTCGGCCGCGCCGGATGCAGCCTGGTCAGCGGGCATGCCGCCACCGTCGGGGCCGCTCCGCGGGTCACCGCCGTCCGGGCCACGACTGTCGGAGCTGCCGTCGTCCGGGCCGCCGTGCCCGCCGGAGCCACCGCCGTCGGGGTCCGAGCCGTCGGGACGCGGGCCAGCGGGGCCGCCGTCATGCGGGCCACCGTCGTCGTCCGGCTCGTCGGGGTGGGCGTCCTGGGCGCGCTGCAACGCCTCGTCGAGGCGCTTCTCATCCAGGCCCGGCGTGTCGAACGGATCACGGCGGCGGCGGTGCGGCAGGGCGAGGCGGGCGGCGACCCGTACGTCGTTGATGGTGACCCGGTCCCGGCCGTGCCAGGCGGCGTGGGCGAGAGCGGCACGGGCGGTGACGATGTCGGCGCGCATGCCGTCCACGTCGAAGGCGGCGCACACCTCGGCGATCTGCCGCAGCGCAGCGTCCGGAAGGCGTACCCCGGGAAGCCGGCGGCGGGCGGCGGCCACCTGGGCGGCGACCTGGGCGTCGGCGTCGGCCCACCGGGCGGCGAAGCCCGCCGGGTCGGCGTCGGCGGCGAGCCGGCGACGCACCACCTCGACCCGCACCTCCGGATCGCGGCTGGCACCCACCTCGACGGTCAACCCGAAGCGGTCCAGCAGCTGCGGGCGCAGCTCCCCCTCCTCCGGGTTCATGGTGCCGACCAGCAGGAAGCGGGCCGCATGACTGATCGAGACACCCTCGCGCTCGACGTGGCTGCGGCCCATCGCCGCGGCGTCGAGAAGCAGGTCGACGAGGTGGTCGTGCAGCAGGTTGACCTCGTCGACGTAGAGGACGCCCCGGTGCGCGGCGGCGAGCAGGCCCGGTTCGAAGGCGCGTACGCCCTCGCCGAGGGCCTTCTCCAGGTCGAGCGAGCCGACGACCCGGTCCTCGGCGGCGCCGACCGGCAGCTCCACGAGACGGGCCGGACCGGTCTCGGCGGTGGCGTCGGCCGGGTGCGGCCCGTCCGGGCAGCCCGGGTCGGGCTCGGCGGGATCGCAGCCGAAGCGGCAGCCGGCGACGCGGAGCACCGGGGGCAGCAGCGCGGCGAGGGCCCGCACGGCGGTGGACTTGGCGGTGCCCTTCTCGCCGCGCACGAGGACCCCGCCGATCGCCGGGGAGACAGCGTTGAGCAGCAGCGCCAGCCGCATGTCGGCCATGCCGAGCACCGCGCTGAACGGGTACGTGATCACTGGGCCCTCTTTCGTTCGCGACTGCGGGGCTCGCAAAACCGGCTCACTCCTCGCGCTCACACCCGGTCCTCCAGGTCGCCCTCACTGGCCAGGTACGTGTCGCGGAGTCGGTCCAGGGTGGCCGGCTCCGGCTTGGCCCACAGCCCCCGGTCGGCGGCCTCCAGCAACCGCTCGGTGATGCCACGCAGCGCCCAGGGGTTGGACCGCTCCAGGAACTCCCGGGTCGTGTCGTCGAACAGGTACGCGGCGGCCAGGTGCTCGTACATCCAGTCGTCGACCACGCCGGCCGTGGCGTCGTAGCCGAAGAGGTAGTCCACCGTGGCCGCCAGCTCGAACGCGCCCTTGTAGCCGTGCCGGCGCATCGCGGCGATCCACTTCGGGTTGACCACCCGGGCCCGGAAGACCCGCCGGGTCTCCTCGCCCAGTGTGCGGGTGCGCACGTCGTGCGGCATCGCCGAGTCACCCACGTACGCCGCCGGTGACGTGCCGGTCAGGTGGCGGACCATTGCCACCATCCCGCCGTGGTACTGGAAGTAGTCGTCCGAGTCGACGATGTCGTGCTCGCGGGTGTCCTGGTTCTTCACCGCCACCGCGATCCGGGCGAAGGACCGTTCCATGTCGGCCCGCGCCTCCCGCCCGTCCAGGCCCCTGCCGTACGCGTAGCCGCCCCACACCGCGTACACCTCGGCGAGGTCGGCGTCGCTGCGCCAGGTCCGCGCGTCGATCAGCGGCAGCAGACCCGCGCCGTACGCCCCGGGCTTGGAGCCGAAGATCCGGGCGGTGGCCCGGCGCTCGTCACCGTGCTCGGCCAGGTCGGCGGCGACGTGCGCCCGCAGGTAGTTCTCCTCGTCCGGCTCGTCGAGCGCGGCGACCCGCCGCACGGCGTCGTCGAGCAGCGCCACGACGTGCGGGAACGCGTCGCGGAAGAAGCCGGAGATGCGCACTGTCACGTCGACGCGGGGCCGGCCCAGTTCGACGGTCGGCACCACCTTGACGCCGGTGACCCGCCGGGAGCGCTCGTCCCACACCGGACGGCAGCCCAGCAGCGCGAGCACCTCGGCGATGTCGTCGCCCTGGGTGCGCATGGCGCTGGTGCCCCACACGGTCAACCCCACCGAGCGGGGGTACGCGCCGGTGTCGGCGAGGTGCCGGGCCAGCAGCGAATCGGCGAGGGCCACCCCGACGTCCCAGGCGTTGCGGCTGGGGATGGCCTTCGGGTCGACGGAGTAGAAGTTGCGGCCGGTGGGCAGCACGTTGACCAGGCCCCGGGTGGGTGAACCGGACGGGCCGGGCGGCACGAACCGCCCGTCGAGCGCCCCGAGGGTGTTCCTCAGCTCGTCGGTGGTGCGCGCCAGCCGGGGCACCAGTTCGGTGGCCGCGAACCGCAGCACCGCGGCGACGTCCGGGATGGGTTGGCCGGTCACCTCCGCGACCACCGCGTCGGCCGCGTCCGCGGCCCAGTCCAGGGTCTCCATGCCGACGACCAACCGCCGGGCGAGCGCCTCGATCAGGTCGACGGCGTCGGCGGCCGTGCCGGCGGGCCCGTCCACCGCGTCGGTCAGCGCCGTGGGCACCGCGATCCGCTGTCCGGGCGACGCGAGCAGCTCCTGCTCGTCGAGGCCGTACGCGGCGGCGAGCGCCTGCCGCAGGCCGGGCAGGGCGTGGGCGCCGCCCCAGATCTGCGGGGCGCGCAGGACGGCGAGCACCAGGTTGACCCGGGGTTCGCCGGTCGGCGCGTCGGCGAGGATGTGCAGCCCGTCGCGGATCTGCACGTCCTTGACCTCGCAGAGGTACCCGTCGAGGTGCAGCACGAAGTCGTCGAAGTCGTCGGCGTCGGGCATCGCCTCGGCGTGCAGGTCGTGGTGCAGTTCGGCGGCGCGCACCAGGTCCCAGATCTGGGCCCGCACGGTGGGCACCTTGGCCGGGTCGAGGGCCTGCACGGTGGCGTACTCGTCGAGCAGTTGTTCCAGTTTGGCCAGGTCGCCGTAGGTCTCGGCGCGGGCCATCGGCGGCACCAGATGGTCGATCACCACGGCGTGCGCGCGGCGCTTGGCCTGGGTGCCCTCGCCGGGGTCGTTGACGATGAACGGGTACACCAGCGGCAGGTCACCGAGGACCGCGTCGGGGGCGCAGTCGGCGGCCAGGCCGAGGCCCTTGCCGGGCAGCCACTCCAGGGTGCCGTGCTTGCCCAGGTGCACCACGGCGTCCGCGCCGAACCCGCCGTCCGCGACGGGCGCGGCCAGCCAGCGGTACGCGGCCAGGTAGTGGTGGCTGGGCGGCAGGTCCGGGTCGTGGTAGATGGCGATCGGGTTCTCCCCGAAGCCGCGCGGCGGCTGGATGAGCAGCACCACGTTGCCGAAGCGCAGTCCGGCGAGCACGATGTCGCCGCCGTCGGTGTACAACTCGCCGGGCGGCTCACCCCAGTGCTCCCGCATCCGCTCGCGCAGCCCGGCCGGCACCTGATCGAACCACCGCCGGTACGTCGGCCCGGGCACCCGCGCCTCGGCGGCGGCCAGCTGCTCCGGGGTGAGCCACTCCACGTCGTGCCCGCCGGCGGCGATCAGGGCGTGGATCAGCGCGTCGCCGTCGTCGGGCGGCGGCGCGTCCCCCAGGTGGTAACCCGCCTCGGCCAGCGCGGCGAGCAGTCGGACCGCCGAGACGGGGGTGTCCAGCCCGACGGCGTTGCCGACCCGGGAGTGCTTGGTGGGGTACGAGCTGAGCACCACGGCGACCCGCTTGTCGGCGTTGGCCACGTACCGCAGCCGGGCGTGACGCACCGCGATGCCGGCCACCCGGGCGGCCCGCTCCGGGTCGGCGGCGTAGACCGAGAGGCCGTCCGCGTCGATGCGCTTGAACGAGAACGGCACGGTGACGATCCGGCCGTCGAACTCGGGGATGGCCACCTGCATCGCCGCGTCCAACGGGGACAGCCCGGCGTCGCTGGCGGCCCACTGCTCCCGGGTGCTGGTCAGGCAGAGGGCCTGGATGACCGGCACGTCCAGGGCGGCGAGGGCGCCGACGTCCCACGCGTCCTCGTCACCACCCCCGGACGCGTCGGCGGCGACCGCGCCGCCGGCCGCGAGCACGGTGACCAGCAGCGCGTCACAGCGGGCGAACAGCCCGAGCGGGCCCGCGCCCGTGGTCAGGCCCCGCAGCGAGCCACAGAAGATCGGCAGTGGGTTGCCGCCGGCCTCCCGCACGGCCTCGGCCAGAACGTCGACGAAGGCGGTGTTGCCGGCGAGGGCGTGCGCCCGGTAGAAGACGATCCCCACGGTGGGCCGCCGCGGGTCCGTCGGGTGGTCGCCGTGCACGCCGTACGCCGGGGTGGACGCGGGCGGGGCGAACCCCTCGCCGGTGAGCAGCACCGTGTCGCAGAGGAACCGGGCCAGGTGCCCGAGGTTGTCCGGCCCGCCCTCCACCAGGTACGCCAACGCCTGGGTGACCACTCCGGACGGCACCGTGGAGACCGCCATCAGCTCCGCGTCGGGCACCGCTTCCCCGCCGAGCACGACAGTCGGCACGCCGCCGGCGAGGACCGCGGCGAGGCCGTCCGGCCACGCCTGCCGACCCCCGAGCAGGCGTACGACGGCGAGGTCGACGCCGTCGAGCAGGGCGGGCACCTCGTCGGCCGCCACCCGCGCCGGGTTGGCGAGCCGGTAGTCGGCGTCACTGGCGCGGGCGGCCAGCAGATCGGTGTCGGCGGTGGAGAGCAGCAGAACGCGCACGGCAGGCTCCGGACGGTAACGTCGGCACGCTCGCGAGAGCGGCCTGGCGACGTGGGATGGGCGCAGGGTTCAGCGGACGCCGCGATCCGGCCGGCTCAGCGGCCTGCGGCCGGGAGCGACGGGCGGGGCGGTCCGGAACTCAGCGGTGAACGGAGTCGATGCCGATCGCGGCGACGGCACGGCCGCGGTGCGCAAGACGGCAGCAGCCGTCGATGATGATGGAGACGCCAAGCGTCATCGGGTCCTCCTCGGGTGTCCACGCCCTGGGGTACGTCCCGACGGCCGAAGTATCCTGGCTTCCGGATCGACGCTCTCCCCCGGCCTTCCAACCGCAGACACACGGCCGTGACTCACGAGGGGGGATCGCTCCCCGGTGACAGTGGCGGGACCGCGTCGGATTCGCACCGACTTCCTTCACTGCCGTCAGGCCGCGAATGCTGCCACACCGGTCGGCTGCCGGTCAACGCCACCCCTGCGCACGCCAACGGCCACGATTAATCGACATATTGCGATCAGAGGTGTTGCCGGCGAGGTTCACCGCTCGGGCCGACGGTGGCGGGGTCGACGAGTCAGAGACAGCCAGCCGAGAAAACGCGCGTGCATCTCGACGAGGTCGGGATGACCGCCCAGGTTGAACTGGTCCTGGATCGCCTCGTTCATGCAGGACGCCAGATAGAGGGCAAGCGCGAGGGAATGACCGTAGAACTCCCCGACGAGGTCGAGTTGCGCCCGAGAGCACGGCCACGGGGCGGCACAGTTGCGGCACAGCCAAGCGGGTCGCATCGGCAAGTGCGGGCGGCACGGAAGTCTCACCCCCTGACCATGCTGGCCGTAGCCGTCGCATCCCATCACGGCGGGTGGTTCCTCGACGGATACTTTTCATCCTTCCTCCGGATGTCGCCACGGCAGTTCACTTCGGCCGCTGGTTACAGTGACCCTCGTCCCACACGGGAAGGGAGCCACCGTGCCCGTCCGAACGACTGGACCCTTCACCGTTCCCCAGTCACTCTGGGACAGCGCGGACCTGCTCGACGCGTTGGCCGCCCGGGACATCGCTCAGGTGTTCCGGCTCGTGCAGCATGCCACCGGAGCGAGCCAGACCACTCTGGGTAGCGCCACCGGCCTCAGCCAGGCTCAGGTCAGCGAGATCACCAGCGGCGCCCGACGGGTCAGCAGCATTGACGTCCTGACCCGTATCTGCGCCGGCCTGTCCATGCCCCGGCACGCTCAGATGACACTCCTTCTGGGCGAGCATCAATCGGCCTCCGCAATACACGACGTCGATGAACGACAATTCGACATGACTGTTCCGGGCCGGTATGCCGATGTTGCCGCGATCTTCGCCAGCCGGTCGGACTTCACCGCCGAACTTCCTCCGCACGTCCTCTTCGACAATGCCAGGGACATCCGGGCGGCCGGCCTGTCACTCAACATCATCTGCCAGCAGTACGCCGACACTCAGCTCCTGAGGTTCCTCGACGGTGGCGGTCACCTCCGCTGCCTCTTCCTCGACCCCGGGGGCGAGGCGATCAGACGGCAGGAGCGCGAGGACGACTATCCGCAGGGGCATCTCAGCGCGCTCACCGACCTCAACATTCAGAACCTGACGCGCCGGATCCGCACCCAGCTCACGTCGGGCGCGCGTGACCGTCTCGCCGTGCGCGTGTACGACGAGTCGATCCGTGCCAACGTCCTCCTGATCGACGACCGGCTCTGCGTCGTCCAGCACTATCTGCCGCGAATGCGCGGCGTCGATTGCCCGACGATGGTGATCGAACGCACCGTGCACACCTCCGGCCTGTACGCGGTATTCGACGGGATCTTCACCTCGCTCTGGGAGCGCAGCAGCCAGCCATGAATGACTACGTCGATCTCCTTCCGCTCGCACACGAGGCCATCGATCTGGCGCATGGCCTTATGCGGACCGTCCAGCCTGGTGCTCTCACCTTCAAGGACGACCGTGACATGGCCTCCGAGTTGGACTACACCATCGAGCGAGAGGTTCGCGAGCTTCTGGCCGCGAAGGCACCCGACATCGGGTTCCTCGGCGAGGAGTACGGCACCAGTGGTAACACCAGCACACTCACGTGGACCTTCGACCCGGTGGACGGGACCGTCAATTTCATCCACGGCTCACCGCTGTGCGGAATCTCGCTCGGTCTCGTCCAAAGCGTCCGATCCGTCCTCGGCGTCATCGACCTGCCGTTCCTCGGCACCCGCTACCACGCCGTTGAGGGACATGGCGCGTACGCCAACGGCGACCGCATCCGCGCCAGCCGAGTCAGCGACCTGAAGGACGCCGTCGTCGCCATCGGCGACTACGCCGTCGGTGCCGACGCCAGCCGGAAGAACGCCGATCGACTCGCCATTACCGAGGAACTCACCCGGCACGTTCAGCGAGTACGCATGCACGGCTCCGCCGCGATCGACCTCGCGTGGTTGGCCCAGGGCAGGATCGACGCGTTCATCATGCTCAACAACAAGCCCTGGGACACCGCCGCCGGTGTAGTGATCGCTCAGGAGGCTGGCGCTCAGGTGGTCGACCTCGATGGCACTGCCCACAGCACCTGTGCGACCGCCACCGTCGGCGGCAACGATCTGCTGCTGCCGGACATCCTCACGCTCGTCGAGCGGTCGCTGGCGCGTGTGGCAGCCTGACCGGGACAGCAGGCCCGATCAGCGGGCGTGGCGCTCCGGGTGGGCCCGATTCCACACCCGCATGCGCTCCGGGTAGCCGGTGCGGGCCGCCTCGTACAGCGGCACGGCGTGTTTGCGGGCGATGGCGCCCGCCGCGCGGGGTGTGCCGGTGCGGCGACGGATCCATTCGCCGTCGTGGGCGATCGCCACCACCGTGGTGTCGGTGGCGGTGGTCTCCGGTTCCAGGTAGAACTCCACTCCCCGCCGGCTGGCGACGAACGACTCCAGCGCGGCGAGATCGTCCCGGGTGGCCTCGCGGTCCAGCTTCGTCGGGGTCGCCTCGGTGCCCCGTGACCGCCGGTTGAACCAGCCCATGTCCAGCCCCTCTCCTCGGACGCCTCTCCAGTTCAGCACCGATTCCTGGCAATACGCTGCACGGCGCATGAGAGCGGGCTGACGAGACGCGCACCCGACAGAGACGGGCGGTAGCTCGCATGAGGGTTGATCAAGGGAGAGGAATGCACTCAATCCCTGCCACTCTTAACGTATACCGCAATGGGGGCCTTGCCGCAAGACCCGGGTCGTGCCGCAGAATTGCCGGCCGGACCACGTTCTCGCACGCTGAGCAACGGCCCGACTCCGCTCGGCACATGCACCCCAGATCGGAGCAACCTGACGTGAACCCGCTGAACACCAGCGTGTTTGATCTTCCCGACAACCTCGCCGCCAAGGCCGACCCGGCGTTGATCACCCGCGACGAGCAGCACTTCGCGGTCATCGCGGCGAGCCTGGAACAGTCGATCGCCGACCTGTCCGACCGCCTCGACGTCGAGCGCCGGGCACCGGCCGGCAAGGGCCGCCAGGCGGTCGTCCGGGACGAGGAGATCCGCCGGTTGACCGGCCGCCTGCGCGCCCTGCGTCGCTTCGGTCTGGACCTGTGCCTCGGGCGCATCGTCAGCGCGGACGACCCCGAACCCGTCTACATCGGACGCTTCGGCCTCACCGACGGCAACGGCCGGCGGTTGCTGCTCGACTGGCGCTCCCCGGCGGCCGAGCCGTTCTTCGGTGCGACCCACGCCAACCCGATGGGCCTGGCGAGCCGGCGTCGGTACCGCTGGACGCTCGGCCGCATCAGCGACTACTGGGACGAGGTGTTCACCCCGGACGGATTCGAGGGACACGCGGCGCTCGACGACCAGTCCGCGTTCATCGCCAGCCTCGGCGGCAACCGGTCGGCCCGGATGCGCGACGTGCTCGGCACCATTCAGGCCGACCAGGACGCCATCATCCGGGCCGGATCGCGGGGCGCTCTCGTCGTCGACGGCGGGCCCGGCACCGGCAAGACCGTCGTGGCGCTGCACCGCACCGCGTACCTGCTCTACTCCGACCCCCGCCTCGGGCACCGCCGCGGCGGGGTGCTGTTCGTCGGCCCGCACGAGCCCTACCTGGCGTACGTCGCCGACGTGCTGCCCAGCCTCGGCGAGGATGACGTGCAGACCTGCACCCTGCGTGACCTCGTACCCGAGGGTGCCGCGGCGACGCTCGAAGCCGACCCGGACGTGGCCCGCCTGAAGTCCTCCGCGGACCTGGTGCGGGCGATCGAGGCGGCCGTGCGGTTCTACGAGGAGCCGCCGACGACGGCGATGACGGTCACGGCCGGCGACATTGACGTGCGGCTGAGCGCGGACGACTGGGCCCAGGCGTTCGAGGCGCCCGGACCCGGCACGCCGCACAACGAGGCGCGTGACGAGATCTTTCAGGAGCTGCTGGCGATCCTGCTCGGGAGGTACGACGGCGACGAGTCGGACGACCTGGTGCGCGGGTCGCTGGTGCGCAACCGGGAGCTGCGGACGGCGTTCAACCGCGCCTGGCCACTGCTCGAAGCGACAGACATCGTCGCCGACCTGTGGTCGGTGCCCGCCTATCTGCGCAGGTGCGCCCCCTGGCTCGACCCCGAGGACATCCGCCGGCTCCAGCGCGTCGACGCCCGCGCCTGGACGGTCTCCGACCTGCCGCTGCTGGACGCGGCACGGCAGCGCCTCGGCGACCCGGAGGCGTCGGGGCGTACCCGCCGCCACGAGGCCACCATCGCCGCCGAACGCGCGCGCATGGCGACTGTCGTCGACGAGCTGATCGAGGCCCACGCCTACGACGACGGCGAGGGTGTGCTGTCGAGCCTGCGCCAACTGGACCTGCAGGACGCGCTGGTCGACGAGGCCGTACTCCCCAGCGCGGACGCGGATCTGCTGGCCGGCCCGTTCGCGCACATCGTCGTGGACGAGGCGCAGGAGCTGACCGACGCGCAGTGGCAGATGCTGCTGTCGCGCTGCCCGTCGCGCAGCTTCACCATCGTCGGGGACCGCGCCCAGGCCCGGCACGGGTTCACGGAGTCGTGGCAGGAACGACTGCGGCGCGTCGGCCTGGACCGGGTGAGGATGACCTCGCTGAGCATCAACTACCGGACGCCACGGGAGGTCATGGCCGAGGCCGAACCGGTCATCCGGACCGTGCTCCCGGACGCGAACGTGCCGACCTCGATCCGCGGCAACGGGATTCCGGTGACCCACGGATCGGTACGCGAGCTGGACACGATCGTCGACGGCTGGCTCGCGGAGCACGCCGACGGGATCGCCTGCGTCATCGGCGACCCCACGTTCGGGCCGGCGACGAACCGCGTCCGGTCGCTGACCCCGGAACTGTCCAAGGGGCTGGAGTTCGACCTGGTCGTCCTCGTCGACCCGGAGGCGTTCGGCGAGGGCGTCCAGGGGGCTGTCGACAGGTACGTCGCGATGACCCGCGCGACCCAGAAACTCGTCGTCCTCACCGGGTCCTGACCTCGTAGGCTGCCGGGCGTGACGACTGACGTACGGGAGGCGGCGGCGCACGACAACGCGCGATGGTGCGACGCCGTGTGCGCCAGCCATGGGCTGGCCGGCCGGTTCGACGCCGACGCGTGGTCGGTGCCCCGCCGCTCCCCACAGTGGTATCCGGACGCGGTCACCCTGCGCCCCGGCGTCGACCCCGAGGCGCTGCTGGCGCGGATCGACGTCGGGCCCGGCGCGTCGGTGAAGGACAGCTTCGCCGACCTCGACCTCTCGGCGTACGGATTCCGGGTGCTCTTCGACGCGCAGTGGATCCACCGCCCGCCGACCGGCACGCCGACCGGCACCCCGCTCACCCCGGTCACCACCGGGCAGGGGTTGGCGGCCTGGGCGAGCGCGCACGGCGGTGGGGAGCTGTTCCGCCCGGCGCTGCTGGCCGACGGGCGCATCCGGGTGCTGGCCCGTCACGACGAGCGGGGCGCTGTGGTCGGCGGGGCGGTCGTCAGCGGCGACGACCCGGCCGGCGTCTCCAACGTGTTCAGCCACAGCGACGACCCGGACGAGATCTGGCACGCGATCGTGGCCACCCTGCCCGGCGTGCCCCTGGTCGGTTACGAAACCATCCCCGACCTGGCACCCGCCCGCCGAGCCGGCTTCCTCCCCGTGGGCCCCCTCCGGGTCTGGCTCCGGTGAGGTTCAGGCCAGGCGGGTCAGGTCCTCGGGGGTCAGGCGCAGGGAGGCGGCGGCGATGTTCTCCCGCAGGTGAGCCGGGTCGCCGGTGCCGGGGATCGCGAGGACGTGCGGGCCCTGGTGCAGTGTCCAGGCCAGGCGTACCTGCTGGGGGGTGACGCCGTGGGCCCGGGCCACCGCCTCGACTGCCGCGCCCTGCTCGGCGCGCGCACCCGCCTCCCGATTCGTGCCGGCCAGCGCGAAGAAGGGCACGTAGGCGATGCCCCGCTCGCCGCAGGCGCGGACGAAGGCGTCCTGCTCCCGGTACGCGTCCACGCCGTAGTTGTTCTGCACGCAGACCACGGGCGCGATGCCCGCCACCTCGTCCACCTGCTCGGGTCGGACGTTGGACAGCCCGAGATGCCGGATCAGCCCGGCGGCGCGCAGCTCGGCCAGGGCGCCGAACCGCTCGGCCAGCGGCACCGCGCCCGGCCCCCGGCCGAGCCGTAGGTTCACCACGTCCAGCCGGTCGCGGCCGAGGCGGCGCAGGTTCTCCTCGACCTGGGCGCGCAGCTGCGCGGGGGTCTCCGCCTCGGTGAATCCGGCCACCGGGTCGTAGCCGAAGCCGACCTTGGTGGCGATGACCAGATCCTCGGGGTACGGGGCGAGCGCCGCGCGGATCAGCTCGGTGGCGTAGCGGGTGGGGCCGGTGCCCACCCGCAGGGTCCCTCCGGGCGAGACATAGAACGCGGCCGTGTCGATGTGGTTGACGCCCAGCTCCACGGCGGTGCGCAGCAGCGCGATCGCACGGTCGCGGTCGGGGTTCGCGGTGATCCGCATCGAGCCGAAGCCCATCCGGTGCACGGTGCGGTCGCCCAGGGTCCAGCTGCCCGCCGCGGCGGCGGTGATCTCGTCGGTTGGCATCGGGCGACCGTAGCCAGCGCGGGCGCGCGACGCACTCGGCCGCGCACCCGATACCGCCGCGGGGCGATCTGGGTTAGTTTTTCTGTGCTGCCGGAGCCGACCCACCGGCCCGCGGTGGGCGCAGCGCCGGCACCAGCGCCAGCGTCGGCAGGAGCAGCAGCGGCACCACCAGCAGCGCCCGCAGGATGCCGACGTGGTCACCGAGCAGGCCCAGCAGCGGCGGCCCACCCAAGAAGGCCGTGTAGCCGATCACCGCGACCACGCTGACCCGCACCGCCGCGTGCGCCTCCTCGTCGGCGGCCGCGCTCATGCCGACCGGGAAGCCCAGCGACGCGCCGACCCCCCACAGCGCGACACCGACGATGGCCACCGGCCCCGAGCCGGCCAGCACGGCCAGAGCGGCGCCGGCGGCGGCGAGCAGGACGGTGCCGCAGAGCACCGGCACCCGGCCCCACCGGTCCAGGGCGAGCGTGCCCGCGGTGCGCCCGAGGGTCATGCCGACGACGAAGACCCCGAAGACCGCCGCGCCGGCCGCCTCGCTCAGGTCCCGGCCGTCGACGAACGCGACCGCCAACCAGTCGTTGGCGCTGCCCTCGGTGAACGCGGCCACCAGCACGAACAGCCCGATCAGCAGGGTGCGCGGCTCCCGCCACGCGGCGAGCTGGGCCCGGCGGCGGCCGGCCGGGCTGGTATCGGTCGACCCGTCGACCGCGTCGTCGACGACCGGCAGGAACAGCCGGCTGCCGAGCACGGTGCCGACGAGCACCACCACGGCCACGGCGGCGAGGTGCGCGCCGACCGGCACGTCCAGGCGGGCGGCACCCGCGCCGAGGCCGGCGCCGGCCACCGACCCGAGGCTCCAGGCCGCGTGGAAACGAGGCATGATCGTCCGCCCCAACCGCCGCTCCACGGCTGCGGCTTCGACGTTCATCGCCACGTCGCAGGCGCCGGAGCCGTAGCCGAAGGCGACCAGCCCGACCGCGACGACGACTACCGACCCGGCGACCGTGGCGCCCACCCCGGCCACGATCAGGCCCACCGCGACCAGCACGGTGGCGATGGTCACGGTGCGGGTCGAGCCGAGACGCTGGGCGAGCAGCCCGGAGGTCGGCATGGCCAGCAGCGCACCGACGCTCATCGCCAGCAGCAGGAGGCCGAGGCGCCCGGCGGACAGGTCCAGCGCCTCCCGGACGGCCGGCACCCGGGAGAACCAGCTGCCGACGGCCAGGCCGTTCAGGGTGAAGGTGACGGCGACGCCGTTGCGGGCGAGCCGGACGATCCGTTCGGAAACGGTGGCGTCCGGGACGACGGCCGGGCTGGTGGGGGCGCTCACAGCTGTGGGTCCTCTTCCTCTCAGGTGATCTCCTGGCACGATCGCACACCTGAGAGCGCTACCACCACAAGCGGGTTGGCCCCTTACCGGGGACGCGCGGGCCGGAGGATGATTCCTGGCAGGCGTACGCCCGCCCCGGGCGGGCGCCGGGGGGAGGGCACGATGACGGCAGCGGCACACCGGCCGGCGACTCTGGAGGACGTCGCCCGGGCCGCCGGGGTGTCCCGGTCCACGGCCTCGCGGGTGATCGCCGGGACGGGGTTCGCCTCGCCGGACGCCCGGGAGCGCGTGGTGACGGCCGCCGACCAGCTGGGTTACGTGCCCAACCCGGCCGCCCGGGCGCTGGTGCGCGGCGGCGGCGTACGGCTGGTGGTGGCCGCCGCGGGGGCCAGCGCGGCGGTGCTGGACGACCCGTACGTGCACCGGGTCGTCGGCTCGGCCGCCCGGGTGTGCGCGCCGGCCGGCGTCGGGGTGGCGCTGCACTGGCTGCCGCTGGGCGACCCACGCGGTCTGGACCAGCTCGCCGCCGACCGCAGCGTGTGCGGCGTCGTGCTGGTCAACACCACCGAGGCCCTCCTGGACGCCGTACCCCGGTCGCTGCACGGCCGGATCGCCTCGATCGGCATCGGCTCGGCCGAGGTGCCGTCGTTCGACGTCGACAACACCGCTGGCGCCGGCGCGGTGCTGCGCCACCTGTACGCGACGGGCCGCCGCCGGATCGCCATGGTGACCGGCCCGGCGTGGCTGCCGTGCTCGCAGCGCCCGGTGCAGGCGTACCGCCATCTGATGCACCAGGCCGGCCTGCCCGAGCGGGTGGTGGACGGCGACTTCACGGCGGCGCGTGGCCGCGCGGCGGCCGGCGAGGCGCTGCGCCGCTGGCCCGACGTGGACGCGATCTACGCGATCAGCGACGAGACCGCGTTCGGGGTGATCGCGGCGCTGCGCGACGGCGGTGTGCGGGTGCCCGGTGACGTCGCGGTGGCCGGGTTCGACGACATCCCGCTGGCCGGCATGACCGCGCCGGCGTTGACCACCGCGAGTCACCCCGTGGACCGGATCGCCACCGCGGCGGCCACCGCCGTGCTGGCCGGCCGCCCGGCCGCGCCGGTGACGCTCTTCCCGTCCGCCCTCGTGACCCGCGACAGCGCCTGAGCGGGCCGGCCGGTTAACCGGCGGACGGTCGGGGTAAGCGCCTCGCACCGTTCGCCGACCGCGAGGAGTGGTGGTCCGTGTCCGACTCCGCGCCGCCGACCGGAGCGTCCGCGCAGGGTCCCCGGCACGGCCGGTTGACCACCCGTGCGCACCCGCCGGTGGTGTCGGGTCCGACCGGTCTCGTACCGCTGCCCGGCGGTGACGGCGGCCGGCCGGCGATGGCGTACGTGCCGGAGCCGGCGGCCGGCGGGGCCGCGTACCGGCTGGTGGTGCTGCTGCACGGGGCGGGCGGCGTCGCACGGCAGGGCCTGGACCTGCTGCTGTCGATGGCGGACGCGCAGCACCTGCTGCTGGTCGCCCCGCAGTCGTCGGAGGCCAGTTGGGACCTGATCGCCGGCGGCTTCGGGGTGGACGTGCAGCACGTCGACGCGCTGGTGGCCAGCGCGTTCGACGGCTACCCCGTCAGTGGTGTGACGCTTGGCGGCTTCTCCGACGGGGCTTCGTACGCGCTGTCGTTGGGCCTGGCCAACGGCGACCTGGTGGACGCGGTGCTGGCCTTCTCCCCCGGCTTCGCCGCGCCGCCGCTCGTCCGCGGCCGGCCGCGGATCTTCGTCTCGCACGGGGTGGACGACCGCGTCCTGCCGATCGACGTGTGCAGCCGCCGCTTCGTGCCGCACCTGCGCGGCCTCGGCTACGACGTCACGTACGAGGAGTTCCCCGGCGGCCACGACGTCCCGGACCCGATCCGCGCGAGCGCCGTCGAGTGGCTCACCGGATGACGGGGTCGCCGGTCACACGGCGGGCAGGCCGAGGGCCTCGTCCACGCGGGCCAGGACGGCGGCGTCGTCGTCGGGGTGCACGCCCCGCAGCAGGTCGATGGCCGTCGCGCGGATCTGACCGATGACCATGGCGAGTGGGAGGGTCTGGGTCGACCCGAAGAGCTGCCCAGCGGTGTGGACGGCGGCCAGCGCCGTCTCGTCCGCCCGGGCGGCGTGCCGGTCGGCGGCCTCCTCCCGCCCGTCCAGGTCGGCGGCGAGCGCGTCGCCGGCCTCCCGGATCGCGTCGACCAGGCAGCGCAGCGCCTCGCCCAACTCCGGCGGCGTGGGGGTCCGGAGTCGACTGAGCGTCACCCCGGCGCGGGCCAGCACCCGCACGTTGCGGACCACGTAGTCGGTCTGCCGGATCGACTCGTCCACCGATCGCAGCCGGCCGATGTGGCGGCGCCGACGCACGTTGAGCCGCAGCGCCTCCCCGGCGGCGAGCACGCCCTCGCGCAGCCCGCCGACCCGCGCGTCCATGCCCCGGGCCCGCGTCAGCGCGGCCATCGCCGCCGACTCGTCGCGACCGTCCAGCGCGTCGGCGATGCCGCCCACCAGACCGGCCAGCTCGTCGAAGGTCCGTCGCACCTCGGCGACGAGCGGGGCGAGCGGGTGCCGGGCGTCGACGAGGAGGCTGACGGCGAGCGCCACCGCGCCGCCGACCAGCGCGTCGACGAAGCGGAACGGCACCAGCGACCCGTCCGGTGGTGCGACCACCACCAGGTAGAGCGCGGAGACCGCGGCCTGGACCAGGGTCACGCCGGTGGCGCCGAAGGCGACCGCGAGCAGGACGGTGAGCAGGATGACGGTGCCGACGGTCCACGTGCTGCCCGGGCCGAGCGCCTGCACGACCAGGTCCGCGACGAGCACGCCGGCGGCCACCCCGAGCACCACCTCGACGGCCCGCCGGATCCGCTGCCCGCGAGCCTGACCGAGCACGATCAGCGCGGCAGCCGGCGCGAAGAAGGGCTGCGGATGCCCGAGCAGGCGGGTGGCGAGCAGCCAGGCCACGGTCGCCGCGACTGTCGCCTCCAGCACCGGCCGCCAGCCCTGCCGCAGCCGGTGACCGGCGACCCGCAGGCCCCCGAACCACGCCATCGTCCACCTCCGCCACCTCGACCGCACGCCGGCCCGCCCATGGTCATCGGCGCCCGTGCGGCAGCCCGGAGCGCGCCTCGCGATCGTCCACCATCGCGCGCCGGACCTGCTCACCGGGCTGCTCGACGGCCCCCGCGCCGTCCTGGCGCGCTCGGTGGTCGACCCGCCGCACGCGCCGCCGATCGAGGGCCGGACCGGCGCACCGGCCTACCGGTCACCGGCCCGAGGCTCAGCTCCCGGTCAGGGCGCGCAGCAGCGTGCGGACGGCGCCCGCGAGATCGGCGCGGCTCGCCGGACCGCCGGGGTCCGGGGCGGTGAGCGCGCCGGCGCCGACCAGACGGTCGAAGAGCAGCCCGTCGACGAAGGCGACGAACTGGTCGCCCTGCCGGTCGGGATCGGTGGCTCCGGCCCGGGACAGCAGGTCCCGTGCCTGCACCCGCAGCCCGGTGCCGTGGTGCAGGATGCCGCGCAGTTCGGGGCGGTGGACCGCCTCCAGCAGGCAGGCGTAGCGGGCCAGCGTCCGGCTGCGTCCGGTACTCAGCCAGCTGTCGAGAACCTCGGCCACCCCGGCGGCGAGCCGGTCGAGGTCGTCGCCGTCGAGCCGGGGACCCGGCGCCGGGGAGGGCGGACCGGTCGGCAGGTCGTACGCGGCCAGGTCGACCCGGTCGCGCTCGGCGAGGCGTTCCACCACCGCCTCGGTCAGCGCCTGCCGGGTGCGCAGGTACGCCGAGGTGGTGCCGGCGGGCAGCCCGGCGCGACCGTCGACGGCCCGGTGGGTCAGCGCCCGCATCCCGCCGTCGGCGATCAGCTCGATGGCGGCGTCGGTCAGCAGCGCGATCCGGTTGGCGCGGGCCGTCACGGGTCTCCTTCGGCGTCGAGGTCCGCAGGTAGTATCACTCTTCTACAGGTGTAGAAGGGCGGGCGACATGGGCGAGCCACACGCGGTGGTGGTCGGCGGCGGCATCGGCGGGCTGAGCGCGGCGCTCGCCCTGCACCGGCACGGATGGCGGGTGACGGTGCTGGAACGTGCCCCCGAACCGCGCGAGGTGGGCGCCGGGCTGACTTTGATGGCGAACTCGCTGCGCGCCCTGGACGCCCTCGGCCTGAGCCCGGCGCTGCGGTCCAGCGCGCACGCCGAGGCTCCCGGCGGGATCCGCGACCGGCGGGGCCGGTGGCTGTCCCGGCTGGACGCGGCCGAGATGATCCGGCAGCTCGGCACCAGCGCGCTCGGCATCCACCGGGCCACCCTGCACCGCATCCTGCGCGAGGCGCTGCCCGCGTCGACGCTGCACACCGGCGCCGAGGTCGAGCACGTCGAGTCCGGTCCCGACCGGGCCACCGTGCGCTACCGCCGCCCCGACGGCCCGCGAACCCTCGACGCCGACCTGGTCGTCGGCGCCGACGGCCTGCACAGCCGACTGCGCACCCAACTCTGGCCGGAGATCCCGGCCCCGGTGTACGCGGGCTCGACGGCCTGGCGGGCCGCCGTCGCGTTCCCCGACCCGATCCCGACGGCGATCACCTGGGGGCCCGGCGCCGAGTTCGGCATGGTGCCGCTCGGCGAGGGCCAGGTCTACTGGTACGCGGCACTCACCGCCCCGCCGGGTGGCCACGCCCCGGACGAGCTGGCGGCCGTACGGGAGCACTTCGGCGCCTGGCACGAGCCGATTCCCGCCCTGCTGGCGGCGACCCCGCCCGGGGTGGTGCTGCGCAACGACATCCACCACCTGGCCACACCGCTGCCCTCGTACGTGCGGGGACGGGTGGCGCTGCTCGGCGACGCGGCCCACGCGATGACGCCGAACCTCGGACAGGGCGCCGGGCAGGCGATCGAGGACGCGGTAGTGCTCGGGGTTGCCTGCTCCGGCGGCGCGCAGGGACTGCCGGCCGCCCTGGCGGCATACGACCAGCAGCGTCGCCCCCGCAGCCAGGCCATCGCCCGCGCCTCGCTGCGCGCCGGCAGGTACGGCCAACAACTGCGCAACCCGCTCGCCCTCGCCTTACGCGGTGCCGCGCTGCGCCTGATCCCCGCCGGCGCCGTCCTGCGCGGCATGACCCGGCAGGTCGACTGGCGACCACCGGCGGGCTGAGCGAAACGGCCACCCCGCCGGTCACGATCATTTACTCGGCCCGGGTCGGGCCCGTCGGGACGCAAAACTCCAGTTTATTCTTTCGCGCCGCTTTCCACAGCGGGCGAATACGACAGCGCGCCGGTACAATCGGCGACTGCCTTGTGACCGATCGCTGACTGCTCATGGTGAAAGCGATCACACACACTGAGCGCATGAACAGGAGAGTCAACCGCGGTAGGGCACTCCGCGTCGCGGTGTGCCTCCTGCTTCTCGCCGCGTTGAGCGGCTGCATGCAACTCAACATCGGGCTCACCGTCAACGCCGACGACACGGTGGACGGGCAGTTGCTGCTGACCGCCCAGAAGTCCCTGCTCAGCTCCCGGAACAAGAACATCCCGGCGGCCTTCGCCGAGCTGCGGCAGAACATTCCGGCGCTGCCGCCGGGCGACGAGACCAGCTACGAGGACAGCAAACTCTTCGGCACCCAGATCAATTACCGCAGGGCACCGCTGGCGAGCTTCGACAGCGAGAGCGTCAAACTGGTCCGAGACGGCGAATTCTACCGTTTCACGTTGCCGCTGGACCCGGCGAAATACGGCGGGAAAATTGCCCAGCAGAATCCCCAACAACAGCAGGCTTTCCTCAAGCTGATGTCGTTCGAGATCTCGGTGACGTTTCCCGGCCGCGTGATCGACACCAATGGCACAGTCAACGGCCGATCGGTCACCTGGAAGGTCGACTCCAACCAGGACAAGCCGATGGAACTGCGGGCCGTCGCCGAGGCGCCGCCCCGCCCGTCGGCCGCACCGGCAGCCGCCGACGCCGACTCCGGCGGTTTCCCGTGGCTGCTGGTCGGCGGCGGCGTACTCCTGCTGCTGGTGCTCGCCGCGGTGGGCGTACTCCTGCTGCGCCGCCGTCGCCCGACGACGCCGGCCGCACCCGGCGCGACGCCACCGGGACCGACCTCGCCGGGCCCGCCCGCCGGCGCTCCCGGGCCCGGCTGATCCATCCGGTGGCCGGCAGCGCCGGCCACGTCCGGCCCCGGCCGCCCGCGACGACGGCGACCGGCGCCGGTGCTCCCCAGCGGGAGCACCGGACCTCACCACCACCACATCCCGGTCGCACCATCGCAGAAAAGGGGGATCGCCGTGAACGATCTCTTCACCTGGGCCGCTCTGGGGACCATCGCCGGCGCGAGCGCCGCCACCCTGCTGGCCACCAACGTCATCGGCGCTCTCCTCGGCCCGAGCGGCGACAAGCTCCGCAAGTGGATCGCCATCGTCATCGCGCTGCTGCTGTCCTACCTGACCGCCGCCTTCGCCGACGAGGCCGGCGGCGAGAAGTGGGTCATCGCGTTCTTCAACGCGCTGGTGATCTTCTCCGCCGCGCTCGGCGTCAGCCAGTTCCCGCCCGGCAACCGGCAGGCGACGCCCACCCAGCTCGCGAGCGGTCGCGAGCCCCGTGTCTTCCGCTCCTGGGTCTGAGGGGTGACGTCATGATCTTCGGAATTCTCAGCGCGGCGATCCAGGTCGCTGTCGGCGCCGTCCTCGGCCTGCTGGCCGGCGGCCCGGTCGGCCTGCTCATCGGCGCCGTCGTGGGCCTGGTGGTCGGCGTGGTGTTCGGCTGGGCGGTCACCTCCGCCGGGGTGTACGCGCCAGACGCGCGCGGCATCTTCCTCTTCGTCGTCGACCACACGTGGAGCCTGCTCAACACTGTCGTCGGGGCCATCTACCTGGCGGTGCACCTGATCTTCGGGCACTCGCTGGACCGGCCCACCTCGGCCGGCAGCGGCCGGGTCAGCGTGGTGGAGGGCGTCTCACCCCGCTACGCCACCACCATCGGCACCGTCTGCGCCGGCTCCAGCTCGGGCATCCAGCGCCACGAGGACGTGCACATCTTCCAGGCGCGACTGCTCGGCCCGCTCTACATCCCGCTGGTGCTGGCGAACTACGTGCTGTTCACCATCGCGCCGGTCTGGCTGCTCTACCACGACCACACCAACGCGCCGATCAACAGGTTCACCCGCTACTTCGAGATCGGCGTCTACCCGCACGTGTGGAACGAGGCCATCGCGTACCGGATCCAGGGGACGCCGCCGCGATGACCACCGACGGGCGCGGACCGATCGAGACAGCCACCGCCGAACTGGCCGCATGGCTGACCGGCGTGGCGGGGGAACCCGTCCCGATCGGCCCGCCCCACGCGGGCGTCGACGCCGACGGGCTGACCCTGTGGCCCCTCGAACTGCGCCCGGCCCGACAGACGCGCTCCAGCGGCGCGGTCCGCGAGCCGTACCGGTTCACGGTCCGCTACCTGCTCTGCGTGGCAGGGCCCGCCGGACTGGCCATCCTGGACCGGGTGCTCACCGCCGCCACCAGCGACGGCAGCTACCCGGTGGTGCTGGAGGCCGGCGACGCCGCGCTGTGGACCGCGTTCGACGCCCCGCCCCGACCGGCACTGCTGATCGACGTGCCGACGCAGGTGGACCACCCGACGCCGGCCGCGCCGCCGGTCCTGCAACCGCTGCGGCTGCGCCAACTGTCGATGCGCACCCTCGCCGGTCGCGTCGTCGGCCCCGAGGACCAACCGCTCGCCGCCATGCGCGTCGAGCTGCCCGGCACCGCCTCCGCGACCCGCACCGGCCCCGACGGCCGGTTCCTGATCGCCGGGGTCCCGCACGACCCCGACCACCCCGGCCCGGTACGGCTGCGGCTGCGCGGGCGCGGTCTCGTGCTCACCGCCGACGTCGACGCGGACGAGGACGACATCGTCATCGTCTGCGCGCCACCGACCCACTGACGCCCACCCGTACAGGAGGACCGATGCCCAGCTACTTCTCCCCCGGCATCTACGTCGAGGAGGTCCCCAGCGGCGCCCGACCGATCGGACCGGCGAGCACCAGCATCGCCGCGTTCGTCGGCGTCGCCCCGAACCGCGGCGCCCACGTGGGCAAGGCCGTACCGGTCAACAACTGGACCGAGTTCCTGCGGCTGTTCGCCGACGGGAACCAGGTCGAGAGCACCCCGCTGGCCCGGGCCGTGTTCGGCTTCCTCGACAACGGGGGCGCCCGCTGCTGGGTGGTGAACGTCGGCGAGGGCGGCGCCATCACCGGCGCCGGTCAGCGCCGCGGCGGCCTGCAACTGCTGGAGGCCATCGACGAGATCTCCATCATCGCCGCTCCGGGCTTTCACGACGTGGTGTCCCACGAGGCGCTGCTCAGCATGGCCGAGCGCACCCGCACCATGGTGGCGATCTGCGACCCGGCACCGGACATCGACGACATCTCCGCGCTGACCCGGGTCGCCACCCCGTCCTCCGGCAAGCCGCCCAAACCCGCCGAGGGCGCGGCCGCCAGCGCCGGACCCGGCGGGTCCGGCGGCGGCGAGGGACCGGCGTACCGGCCCCGGCAGTCCGAGTTCGGCGCGTTCTACTACCCGTGGATCGAGGTACGCGACCCGATCAGCGGAGAGTTGGAACTCACCCCGCCGAGCGGGCACCTCGCCGGCATCTGGGCCCGCACCGACGCCCTGCGGGGCGTGCACAAGGCGCCGGCCAACGAACCCGTGCGCGGCGCGGTCAACCTGGGCTACCTGGTCACCCGCCCCGAGCACGACGTGCTCAACCCCAAGGGCGTCAACGTGATCCGCTACTTCGCCGGCGAGGGCATCCGCGTCTGGGGCGCCCGTACGCTCGCCGCCGAGGCCAGCGAGTGGCGCTACCTCAACGTACGACGGCTCAGCATCGCCATCGAGCAGGCCATCGCCAACGGCACCCGCTGGATGGTCTTCGAGCCGAACGACTTCACCCTCTGGCGTTCGATCCGGCGCGACATCGGGGCGTTCCTGACCCGCGTGTGGCGTGACGGCGCGCTGCTCGGGCGCACCCCCGAGGAGGCGTTCTTCGTCAAGTGCGACGAGGAGACCAACCCGGTGGACGTCCGCGACGCCGGCATGGTGATCGCCCACATCGGCATCGCCGTCGTCAAGCCCGCCGAGTTCGTGGTGTTCAAGTTGAGCCAGTGGGCCGGCGGCACCGAGACCGAGACGATCGGAGGCTGACACATGCCCACCACAGCCACCCCGCAGCCGGGCGCCCCGGTCGACCCGTACCGGGCGTACAACTTCCGGCTCCTCATCAACGGCGTCACCAACGGCCACTTCACCGAGATGAGCGGGCTGGAGGTGAACATCCCCGGACAGCCGTACCGCGAGCACGGCCCCGGACCGACGCGGATGGTCCCCGGCCAGGCCGAGTACGAGCCGGTGACCCTGCACTTCGGCCTCACCGCGTCCCGCGAGCTGTGGGACTGGGTGAACGCCACCGCACAGGGCACCCTCAACCGCCGCAACGTGTCGGTGGTGCTGCTGGACTCCGCGGGCACCGCCGAGGTGCTGCGCTGGAACCTGATCGACGCCTGGCCCACCCGGTGGCGCGGGGCGCACCTCAACACGGTCGGCCACGAGATCGCCATCGCGTCGCTGACGCTGCGCTACGAGGGCCTGGAGTTGGAGACCGGCGGTGCCGCCGCGCCGACGCCCGCGTAGCTGGCTGGCCGGTCGGCTCCGCTCGGCGGCCGGCGCGGTGCACCGCCTCGCCGGCCTCGTGGAGAACACCGGCGCACCCGCGGCGTCTCCGGCGCAGGTGCCGCGTCGTCTCGGGGAGCCGCCCGCGCACTGGCTGAACCTGGTCGCGGCACACGCCCCCGGCCTGCTGCGCGAACTGGACCTCGACGCGACCCCCACCGGCGTCGAGCGGACGCCGGGCGGCGACGACAGGCGAGAAGGTGGCCTGCCATCGTTCACTCCGGCTCAGGAGATCGACGAAGGAGCCGGCTCCGCCGGGACGTACCGGCGTGTCGCCGGGCGGGCCGGCCGCCGCGTTCGCGGCCCGGCCGCCCAGCCCGACGGCCACGCTGCCGGCAGCCGGGCAGCCGGTACGGCGGACGTCCTCGGGGCGACGGACGACCCGAGGACGGTGGGCGGTCCCGGCGCACCCGAGGGCCACGGCCTCACCAGGGCCGCCGGCCTCGGCCGGACAGATGGTCCCGCCGGAACGGGCGAGGCATACCGCCCCGGCGGGACGGGTGCTCTCGGGCGGACGGGTGCGGTGGGGCCGGACGGGTCGCGGCACGCGGGCCGGGCCGGTGGGTC
>NZ_MUZA01000081.1 GCF_021442385.1 Micromonospora sp. MH99 | reverse complement strand
GCCCGGCGGGCGCCGGGGTGCCGGCGCAGCGGACGGCGGCGGTCGACCCGGTGGTGGAGCTGGAGCTGGCCCGGCGGATGGCCGACGAGGCCGACCGGCACGGGCAGCAGGCCGAGCTGCTGGCCCAACGGCCGGCGCTGCTGCCGACGTGGTCGCCGCTGGCGCGGGCGGTCGCCGTCTACGCCGCGTGCGGGGCGGCGGCGGGAGTGCTCATGCTGACCCTCGTGCTCGCCTCCGGGGTCGGCCTGGTCGACGGCTTCACCCTCGGCGCGTGGATCTGTGCGGGGCTGCCGGCGCTGGCGTTCTTCGGCGGTTACCTGGTGCTGGGTCGATGGGGGAGACCCGCAATAGTCGCCGGCACCCCACCGCGCTACCTGCCGCTCGGGTTCCTGATCTGCTTCCTGCTGGTGCCGCTGGGCTACTGCGGCTACCTGCTGCTGTTCCGCGCTCTGCGCTGAACCCCGCACCGCGCGGGGGTTTACGACGCCAATCGTATGTGTCAATGTGGTCAACGACCTGTGGCGGGGTGAGCAGGACACTCACATCCACGTCGGACGACCGCCGCCGGTTCCCTGTGGTAACGGGGGTTCGTGCGCATGTAGGGATGCGAACGGCCCCCGATCCAGTCATGAATCTGGCGAAGCGATGCCCGCTGCCCTGCGCAGGGGCGCTCGTTTCGTGGCAGACGAGCGGGGAGCCTGCATGTCCTACCCACGTACCAACAAGGTCTTCACTGCCGGAGAACTGCACGACCTGCGCCGGACGGTGGCGATCCGGTCCGAAACGCGCCGTAACCTGGCGGCGGACCCCCTCTACGCCAGCACGTTGCCGCAAGAGGTCAGCATGCAGCTGACGTACCGGTGCAACCTGCGGTGCAACCACTGCTTCCAGTGGAACGAGCAGGGGTTCTTCCACAACTACGACAGCAAGCGCAAGCGCTCCGAGCTCGACCTCGACGTCATCCGGGACGTGCTGGAGACGACCGCGCCCGACGCGGCGAAGGTCTTCCTCTGGGGCGGCGAGCCGCTGATGCACTCCCAGTTCGGCGAGATCGCCAAGCTGCTGGGCGCCGTGCCGCGCGTCGTCAACATGTGCACCAACGGCCTGTTGATGGAGCGCAACGCGGAGCACCTGCTGGCCATCGGGCCACGACTCAACCTGCTGGTCAGCCTGGACGGCTTCGAGCCGGAGCACGAGGCGTTGCGGGGCAAAGGATCGTTCCGGCGCACCATGCGCAACGTCGAGGCGATGCTCGACCTCCAACGGCGCGGCGAGTACCAGGGCGAGTTGTCCGTCGCGTGCATGGTCAGCGAGGACATGGTCGGCCGCATGTACGAGTTCACCGAGTGGGCCGAGCAGACCGGCTTCAACTCGGTCTACTGGCTGCTGCCGTGGTACATCAGCCCGGAGACGGCGTCGGCGATGGACCGGCTCTACGAGGAGTCGTTCTCGTGGCTCAACCCGCCGGAGCCGGGCGACAAGCCGACCTGGCACTCGTACACGTACGCGCTGCCCGAGCAGTACCTGCCGGTGCTGAAGGAGTCGATGGCGCGACTGGCGAGCCGGGTGTGGAATCTGCGGGTGCGCTACCAGCCGCAGGTCGAGCAGGACGAGCTCGACGACTTCATCCGTGGCACCTCCCGTCCCGCCCAGCGGCGCAGCCGCTGCCTGGCGGTGTCCAACCGGATCGAGATCCACGCCGACGGTCGGGTCAGCTCGTGCAAGTTCTTCCCCGAGTTCGTCATCGGCGACCTGGGCGAGCAGTCCATGCAGGAGATCTGGCAGAGCGAGCGGTTCACCAGGGTCCGCGGCATCCTGCGCGACAGCGGCCTCATGCCGGTGTGCTCGAAGTGCATCCTTCTCTACCTGAGCGGGGAGTGAACGCATGGCCGAGGTGGTCGCCCGCATGGCGGGCCTGCTCGCGCGGGTTCTGGAGGATCCGGCGCTGGCCCAGGAGGTGACGGCGGACACGAATCTGCTGCTCGACCTCGGGATCGACTCGCTGCACATGATCACGTTCCTGCTCGCGGTGGAGGAGGAGTTCGACGTCGAGATCGACTTCGAGTCGCTGGACAGCATCCACCTGGAGTCGGTGAAGGCGTTCTGCCATTTCGCCCTCGACGGCGATGGCCGGTGAGGTGAGCGGGACCGTTCACTTCGGCTCGTTCGACGCGGAGGCGGCGTGGCGGCCGGACGATCTCGCCGGGCTGCCCGCCGGCCCGGCGGCAGGTGGCAGCCGGGGACGTCGCGGCATGGACGAGCTGCTGGCGGTCGGGTGCGCCCCGGGTGATCTGCTGCTCACCGCCGAGCCGATGGACGAGACCCTGGTCGAGGCGCTGGCGGCCGCCGGCATCGCGCCACGGGTCGCGGCCGTGCCGGGTCACCAGGACGCCACAGTGGAGGAGCGTCTGGCCGCGGGCGGCGGCACAGCCCTGCCGGGGATGTCCGGGTGGGCCGCGGCGTTCTACGCCGTCCGGCCGGACACCGCCGTGGCGGTGCACCGACTCGCCCTGCGTGCCACGGTCCCCGCCGTCGAGGTCGTCGCCCGCGTCAACTCCAAGGTCTGGTCGAACGACCTGGTCCGGGACGCCGGCCTGCCCGGCGGCGCCGTCCTGGCCACCACGCCCGCACAGGTACGGCGGCTGGTGCAGGACGCGCCGGACGACGTCGTGCTCAAGGACCCGTACGGGGTCGCCGGCCGGGGCGCCCTGCGGGTCGCCAACCCCCGGGTGCTGGACACCGTCGTCCGGCACCTGGAGCGGCAGGTCGCGCGCGGGGCCCGGGTGGAACTGCTGGTGCAACCCCTCTTCGAGGAGGCGTCCAGCTTCTCCACCCACCTCGAGGTCGACCCGGGCGGCGCGGTGCGGTGGCGGGGCCTCCAGCACGTCGACAACGCCGAGTTCGCCTACCGCGGCTCCGGTCCGCTCCCCGCGGATCAGCACGCGAACCTCGACACCACCGCGCATCGCGAGGTGATCGCGCGGGTCGGGACGGCGCTCGCGGCCGAGGGCTACACCGGGCCCGTCTGCGTCGACGGACTGCGGCTGCGCGACGGCACCGTCGTACCGGTGCTGGAGGTCAACGCCCGACGATCGATGGGCCTGCTGAACCTGCACCTCGGCCGGCGGGCCCGGGCGGTCGGCCTGCGCTCCTGGCTGCGCTGCCGTACGACGCCGGTGCGCCCCGGCGACACGGTGGCCAGGCTGGTGTCCGCCCTGGACGAGGCGAAGCTGCTGTTTCGCGGCGACGACCGCGGAGTGCTGCCGCTGGCCTCGGGGACGCTCACCCCGCCGCGTGGACGGCTCTTTCTCGCCGTGTTCGCCCCGGACGACGCGGCCCGGGTGGCTCTCGAAGCGCAGGTGGGCGACCTGCTCGTCGCGACGGCCGGCGCCCCGAGTCTCGTCACCTGACTCCCGACGATCGGAGCAACGATGGCGATTGTGCTGCTGACGTCGGGCGCCACGCTCGGCACCCACGTACCGGCCCTCATCCTGGCCGGTCGGTTGCGGGCCCTCGGGATCGAGGTGCGCGTGGAGGTGTTCGAGCGGCTGCTGCGACCCGACGAACTCGACCGGCTGAGGGCCGCCAAGCTGGCCTTCAGAGGAAACTTCAAGCTGGCGGTGGCCGCCCAGCGCATGGTGCGGGATCAGATGCCGGCGCTCGACGACGCCGCTGTCGACGAGCTGCTGCACCGGTGGCGGGCCGCGGACGTGGACCAGGTGGTGATCTTCTCCGGCTTCTGGGTGCCGGTCGTCGAGCGGTACGAGGCGCTCACGTCCCGAACGCCCCGGGTCGACATCTGTCACCTCGACGCCGCGCCGACCGCCTCCTTCAACCTCTTCCGGGCGCGCACGGAGCGTTTCCGGCATGTGTGGATGTTCGACGCCGAGCGGGGCACCGCGCCGACGAGCATCCGCGTCGGCGACGAGGACCCGGTGCCGTGGCAGCGGCGGGAGCGCCGCATGCTGGCGCACGGCGGCGGCTGGGGGCTGGGCACCTACCGGGACCGTGCGGCGGATCTCGCCCGGGCGGGGTTGCTTGTCGACGTGGTGACCCACGATCCGTCCGACGTGTCCGCCCTGCCCTCCGGCTGCCGGGCGTTCATGATCGACCCGGAGTGGGAGGCCTGGCAGGACGGCGGCTTCCCACCGTTCGGCGAGATCCTTCCCGACGGCAGCGTGCGCTACCGACGGGGTGCGGCGTACCACGACTCGTTCGATCTCGCCCGACACCGCGTCGCCATGCTCTGCAAGACCGGCGGGGGCACTCTGATCGACTCGCTCTGGTCGGCCACGCCGATCGTGCTGCTGGCGCCCTTCGGCGCGCACGAGCAGGTCAACGCCGACCTGTGGCGACGGCTGGGCTACGGCGTCACCGAGCAGGAGTGGCGCGACAGCGGATACTCCCTCGACCTGTTGGAGACCCTGCACCGCAACCTGCTGGCCGCCCGCGAGGGGACCGCCGACTACGCCGCCGACCTGGCGGCGCGAGCCGTGCAGACCGAGGTCCCGGGGTGAGCGCCGTCCCCGCCCCGGTCACTGTGGTCGTCGGGTCGAACGGGTTCATCGGCGCCAGTCTGTGCCGCGCGCTCGAACACCGTCGCCGGCCTCCGCAGCGGCTGGCCCGGCCCCGCAACGCTGTTGAGGAACACCGCTACGCGGACACGATCAGGCGGGCGGACCTGATCTTCTGGGCCGTCGGCACGGTCACGCCGAAGAGGGCCGTCAGCCAGCCCGAACTCGTCGAGCTGGACCAGCGGGCCCTCGCCGCCGCACTGGAGGCGTGCAAGCTGGGCGCCCGTCGTCCGACCTTCGTCCTGCTGGGATCCGGCGGCACGGCGTACCGGCCGGATGTGCCGTCGCCGGTGGACGAGACCGGCCCACTCGGCCCGGACAGCGTCTACGGCCGGGCGAAGCTGGCCCAGGAACAGGCCCTGCGCGAGGCCGCCGACCATCTCCGGCCGGTCGTGCTGCGGCCGTCCAACGTGTACGGGCCCGGCCAGCGCGCCGAGGGTGGGCTCGGCGTGGTGTCGCACTGGCTGGAGGCCGCGGCCGCGCGTCGGCCGTTGCAGGTGTTCGGCGACCCGGTCACCCGCCGCGACTACGTCTACGTCGACGACGTCGTGGCCGCCCTGCTGGCGGTGTGGGACCGTCACCTGGACCGCGACACCCGCGACGCGCTCGACGGCGCCGTCCTCAACGTCGGCGCCGGCCGTCCCACCTCCCTCGCCGAGCTGCTGGAGGTGGTGACGGCGACCGTCGGCCGGCAGTTGACGATCCGGTACGCGGACCGCCGGGCCTTCGACAGGCGCGACATCTGGCTCGACGTCCGGCGCGCGTCGGCGTTGCTGGACTGGCGTCCCGTCACCGACCTGCGCACCGGGGTGGCGCGTACGTGGGCGGCGCTGGCCGGCCCGAACCGCTGACGCCAGCGCGACTCCCCGCTTTCAGGACTGGCTGGCCGGCTCGGGTGTGAAGTCACGCATCTTTCGCAGCGGCGAGAAGTAGACCCACAGCCCGGAGGCCCAGACGCCGAGCGCGGCGATCACCAGGGTCTCGCGGACGCCGAGCCAGGTGCCCAGCACACCACCGAGGACCGCGCCGATCGGCAGGGCGCCCCACACGATCCAGCGGACACCGGCGGTGAGGCGGCCGAGCAGTTCCGGCGGGCACATCTGCTGCCGGTAGCTGATCTGGGCCGCGTTGTAGATCGCGCAGAGCGCGGCGAAGCCGGTCATGCCGATGGTGTAGAACGCGACCCGCCAGCCGGGCTGGGCGAGCGGCACCAGCAGCATCGTCCAGCCGAGCCCGAGCAGGGAGACCCAGATGACGCGGGCGGTGCCGATCCGGCGAGCCAGCTTGCCGGAGGCGAGGCCGCCGGCGATGCCGCCGGCCGTGCCCAGCGCCAGTTGCACGGCCACCTCGGCCGGCGTCAGCTTGAGGACCCGGACCAGGTAGATGACCGAGAGGGCGTAGATAACCTGGCTGAACACGTTCAGGGTGCCGCTGGCCGCGACGATCTTGCGCAGCACCGGATGCCGGAAGGCGAAGGCCAGGCCGGCCGAGATCTCCTCCCGCAGCCGCGGCCGGGGGCCCTGCGGTGCGGCGACCTCCGGCTCCGAGCGGCGGATCAGCAGCAGCGAGACGGCGCTCACCGCGAACGAGGCGGCGTCGATGAGGACAGTCCGCGCCGCTCCGAAGACCGCGACCAGTCCTCCGCCGAGCCCGATACCCGCGACCTGGGCTACCGAGTACGTGGTGCTGAGTTTGCCGTTCGCGTCCAGCAGCTGGTCGGAGCGCACCACCGCCGGCAGGTAGCACTGGTAGGCCACCTCGAAGAAGACCGAGCAGACGCTGCACAGGGCCGCCACCAGCCACAACTGCGCCATGGTGAGCTCACCGGCGAAGAACGCCAGCGGGATGGTGCCCATCGCGAGGGCCCGCAGCAGGTTGCAGAACACCATCAGCCGCCGCTTGCGCATCCGGTCGACGATCACGCCGGCCGGCAGCGCGACGAGCAGGTACGCCGCCATCCCGGCGGCCTGCAGCAGGCTCACCGAGAACGTGGACGCGTTCAGCACGGACACCGCGATGAGCGGAACGGCGAGGGTGGACACCGCCGACCCGGTCTCGCTGAGGGTCTGGCCGGTCCACAGCGTCATGAAGTCGCGGTGACGCCACAGGCTCGGCGTGACCGCCGGGGTGGTGGGCGGCGCGGTCGTGGTCATCCGGCTGCCTCCGCGTTCGCGCCGACCAGCTCCATCAGGTCGTCGCGCATGGCGACGAGCAGAGCCTCCAGCTCCGCGCGTTGGTAGCCCTCGCGGATCACCCGGACGGTCAGCCGGACCGTCGTGTCGGCGTTGGCCATCAGGTAGAAGCCGGGCCCGGTCGAGCGGATCGGCACGTGCCACTCGATCCGCGATTCCTGGATCGTCTCCGGCGGCTGCACCACCATGGGGGGCAGCAGGAAGGTGAAGTGGTACCCCGGGTCGAGCGGGCCGCCCTCCCGTTCGGCGTCCTCGCGGATCCGCGCCACCGCGTCCGGGTCGTAGACCCCGTGCTTGAGGGCCCGCATGTTCCGTACGTACAGGGCGCGCGCGGTGTGCGCGAAGACCTCGTCCGGTTCCGGCGTGGCCAGCAGCGGCACCCACTGGTTCATGGACGTGACGAGCGACGTGACCGCCGGGTCGAAACGGTTGGACGACATGGGGTACAGCAGGACCGGCGTGCCGGTGGTGCCCGTCGCGATGATCGCCCGGCAGTACGCGGTCAGCAGCACCCCCGCGACGGTGACGCCGATGCCGCGCGCCGCCTGGCGGAGGATGGGCTCGGGGATGCCGGTGTGCATCGTCGCCCGGAGCACCGGCCCGGGTGCGGGAGGCGTCCGCCGGGGCGCCGCCGACAGCACCTTGCGCCAGTACGACTCCGCGGCGAGCAGTCTGGCGTCCAGGTCGCCGGACCGTTGCCGCGTCGCGAGGTCGGCCGGCTGCGGGGCCGGCGGCAGCGTCTCCCCGGCCAGCAGGGCGTAGAAGTCCCGTTCCATGGTGTTGATGCCCGCGCCGTCGGCCGCCATGTGGTGGATGACCACCAACAGTTCACGGGGGCGTCCGTCGTTCTCGGTCAGCCACACCCGCCACGGCAGGTCGGTGGTGAGCGTGAACGCCCGCTGGATCTCCTCGGTCTCGATCCGGGACATCCCCGTCTCGCCGTCGGGCTGTCGTACCGCGGCGACCACGTCGTCGGGGGAATCGACAGCGACGCGCTGGCGCGGATCTGCCCGGTCCTCGACGTCGAACGTCGTGCGCAGCGAGGCGTGCCGCATGCCGAGCGCGCCGACCGCGCGCCAGACGTCCACGGCGGTCACATTTTCCGGCAACGACCAGGAAAAGCAGAGGTTGCCCTCCCACCACTTCTCCGGATGCATTCTTTCGATGTCCCGCCAGACCGATAGCTGGCCGAGGGTCATCGGGTAGGTCGTCTCCGGGGTCACACCTGTCCTTCCCGAGCGGGAACGGTTGCGCTGCCGATGAGCGTGTGCCGCGACGCGACACACGCTCATCGGGACGAAAGATAATTGGTTTGCGTCAGCCGGCCGAGTTGTTCTTCATCACGACACCTCCCGAAGAATGCGGTTGTCGGAAGTGAGGCCGTGGCCCTGCGCCGTGCTTAGGGGTGCATGACGCGCCACCGTCGGATGACGGATGGAATCACCATTCAGTAGTCCGACCAGCGATCGACCGAGCTGGTGCGACAGTTGTCCACGCCCTGATCCGGATGCTCTTCGCGACAGGAATCGCGGCATCCGGCAGCGAAAATGAACGACTGCCGTCCTATTCGGAGCATTCGCTGGCGAAAAAACTATCAGTGATGGCCATGGAGCCGCGCACAGGCGAATGCAGTAAAAGGCCGATTCCCCCGGATACGTGGCCCCGCCTCGGTTAGCAGGACTCCCACAGCATTCCGGCCGTCTATGCCGGTGTCAACCCTCGCATTGATAGATCTTGCTGTCTTGACCACTGTGGCCGCCGTGATTACGGTCGGGGCGGCGGACGTGTCCACAGCGCCCGCCACACGGGGGAGCACATGGGTGGGACAGGTCCTTCCGGGCCGCCGGTGTCGGCTGGCTCGACATGATCAATCCTGGGCACGCCGTGGTCGTCGGGGCGGGAATCGCCGGCACGGCCGTCGGTCTCTTCCTGCGCCGGATCGGGTGGCGTGTGACCGTCATTGAGGCCCGGCCGCCGCGCGAGCGACAGCTCGGGTCGCACCTGAGCCTGGCCGACAACGGCCGCACCGTGCTGCGCGACCTGGGCCTGCTCGGCACTGTCGACGCCGCCGGCACGCCCACCGACCGCATCTCCTTCCAGGACCACCGGGGACGGGAGATCGGCAGCAACAACCAGGTGAGCACGCTGATCCGCCGGGACCGGCTCGGTGAGGTGCTGCGCGAGGCGGCCCGTCGCGCCGGCGTCCGCGTCGTCGAGGGTGAGCGGGTCGTCGGACTGCGCGACGACGGGCACGACCCGGTCGTCGCCACCCTCGCCGACGGATCGAGTCACGGTGGTGACCTGCTGATCGGTGCCGACGGGGTCCACTCGCACACGCGTCGGACGATGTTCCCCGAGCATCCGCCCGCCCGGTTCACCGGAGTGCTCGACGGCGGCGGCTCGGCCCCGCGGGTCGACGGGATCGCACCGGACGGAGTGCTGCGCCTGACGTTCGGCGCCAACGCGTTCTTCGGCTACCAGGCGTTGCCGGACGGCGAGGTCGTCTGGTTCCAGAGCCTGCTCACCGGGGAGGGGGAGGTGGTGGCGGGGCCACGGGCTGAGCCGATGGGCCGGTGGCGGCAGCGCCTCGTCGAGTTGCACGGCTCGGACCATCCGCCGATCCCCGCCATCATCGACGCGAGCATCGGCCCGATCGTCCGGTGGCCGGTGCACGACCTCGTCCCGCCCGAGCGGTGGAGCCGCGGCCGGATGTGCCTGGTCGGCGACGCGGCGCACGCGATGCCGCCGCACGACGGGCAGAGCAGTTCCATGGCGCTGGAAGACGCACTGGTGCTGGCCCGGTGTCTCGCCGCGGCGGACGACGTCGGTGACGCCTTCGGGCGCTTCCAACAACTGCGTGAGTCACGGGTGGCGACGGTCGCCGGGCTCGCCCGTCGTACCGGCAGCCTGAAGTTTCCGACCGGCGCCCGCGAGCGGCGGGCGCGCGACGCCGTGCTGGCGATGTTCATGAGGGCCGGCGTGGCCGCCTCCGAGGACGTCAGCCGGTACCGCCTGCAATGGCCGACGGACTCGCCCGACCCAGCTCCGTCAGCTCGTGATCGAGCAGGTCGGCCAGCCGCTCGAACCGGTCCGGGCGATCCTCCCGCGTGATTCCCCGGCTGGGCATCTCGACGGTCATCAACAGGTACAGGTGCAGGCGGTACAGGCTGAGCCGCCGCAGAGTGGACTCGTCGAAGACCACCGGATCGGCCGAGGCGGCGCGGTAGCCGCGCAGGAACGGGTGGTCGGGGTCGTCCTCCACCCGGCGATACAGCAGGGGCGACACGAGGTCCAGCAGCGGATCGCCGAACAGGAACCGCTCGCCGTCCACGATCCCGCGCAGGCGCAGGGCACCGGCCGGGTCGGGTTCGGCCAGCACATTGCCGTCCCAGCCGTCGAAGTGCAGCAGCGCCGGTCGGCGTACCTGGTCCAGGACCCCGGCGTACCGCTCGGGCAGCTCCCGGATCCGCGCCGGCGAGGTGGGCAGCCGCACGTCCCAGTCCGCCGCGTCGGCGAGCAGGTCGTCGAGCATGGCGGCGAAGGCCGCACGCCACGTCGGGCCGCTCGCCCGGCCGCCGCCGTACCCGAAGTGGTCGCCGGTCACCCGGTGCAGCGCGGCGACCGCGACGCCGAAGTCGTAGCGGGCCGGGCCGTCGTCGAGCTGCTGCTCGCCCTCGGCCCATTCCCGCAGCGACCGTCCGGGCAGCAGGCCGGTGACCAGCCACTCGCCGAGGTCCGGATCGGTGCCGTGGTGCAGCAGCGGCGGTACGGGCACCTGCGGCGCGCGCGCGGCGACGAGGCGGAAGTACCGGGCTTCGGCGGCGGCGAGGCCCTGCTCGTAGCGCAGCAGCGGCGCGTCGGGTGGTGGTGCCACCTTCAACACGACCTCGCGCCCGTCGTCGAGCGCCACCCACCACACCGTCGCGAAACCGCCGCCCAGGATCGGCCCGCAGTCCACGACCCGGCGGTCCGCCCCGAAGGACGCCGCGACGAAACGTTGCACCTGATCGTGGTCCAGTGGCCGCTGGGTGCGGCTGAGCCCTTCCACCCCGTGGTCCCTTCCTCCCCGACCGTGACGCCCGCCAGAGTGCCAGAGTTCTCGGGGAATTGTCGTCCTGAGTGTCCGGTGGCGACGGTTCCTAGCCGCCCGCCCGCTGACCCGCACCCTGTGCCGCGTGGTCGGCGGCGTGCGCTGCCGCCGCGAGGATGTCGTCCCGTTCCTAGTCGGTGCAGCCCTCGTCCTCCAGCAGCCCGAGCAGCAGCACCGTCCGGGCGACGATCGCCCGCGCGTCGTCGGGCACCGGCGGACGTTCGCCGAGCGCCGCCCACACCAACGCCTCGGCCAGCGCCGGCTCGACGTCCGTTCCGGTGGCGTCGTAGCGTTCCCGCGCGGACGCCACGAACCGGATCACCGGCGCCCGGTCCTGCCCGGCGACGAACCGCCGCCGCACCGCCACCAGCAGCGCCCCGGCGAGCAGGTCCGCGTACCGCTGCCAGTCCGCCTCGGTGAACCGCCGCAGCCGCCGTTCGTGGCCGCGCAACCGTCCCACCAGAAGGCCGCGCAGCGCCGCGTGCGGATCGGTCACCATCGTGTCTCCCTGATTCTCCGTCGACGTCTCCTGGTCACCAGGGCACTCGCCAGGCGGCAGCCGTGTGCGACCTCCCCGGCAGTGGCGGTCCTTCTGGTCACGGTGGGTGCGGCGGCCAGCTCGCCGGTCAACGCCGCCACCGAACGCTCGATGCGGCAGCCGCCGATCGCCAGCCGGGTGACGACCAGGTCCAACCGGGTGATGGCCGCCGCGAAGTGCCGGGCCGCGACCGCGTCCGCCACACTGTGGGTACGCCGCAGCCGGTCCTCGGCCGCCGCCAACCGCCACCGCGTACGGGCGGCCAGCGCGGCGGCCTGGGCGGCGTCGACCCGAGCGGCACGCAGTCCGGCGAGCACCTCACCCGCCGACGCGGTCACCGCCGCTGCCCGATCAGCAGCCAGGCCGGCGTACACCAGACCGAGCGCCCGCCAACACTCGGTGACCGCGTCCTGCCAGGGCAACCTTCGGCCGGGTGGCCGCCCGCCGTGCAGGTGCGCACCGGCCCGGTCGGCGGCGGCGATCGTGGCCAACCACGCGTCGCGCAGATCGTCCACCGGGCCGCCGAAGTGCGCCAGCCGGGCCCGCGCGGCCCGCTGCTCGTCGCACGGGCCGGGCCGTCCGCAGCTCCGGCAGATCCCGGTGTACGCCTCCGTCACGTGTTCGGCGATCCTCATCCTCGCCTCGACGACCCGCTGGCGGGCGTACGTGTACAGATCATCGCCGTTCACCGGCGGCCTCGGTGGTTCACTGCTCGGCCTCGGCGGTGGCCTTGACCAGGCGGGCGAAGAGCACGTCGGCGCACGGGTAGTCCCTGCCACAGCCGCAGACCCACCTGCGCACCACGCGCGGTGGATGGGCGAAGAGGGTGTCGTCGGCGTCCTCGACGTCCTGTTCGGACACGAGACGCTGGGCTGGAGGGTGTCGGGAGAGCGGGTCGATGGGCTGGTTGTCGGGTCGATCGGGCATCGGGTGCTCCCGTCCGGTCGTCTCCTTGCTGGTCAGGGCGTTGCTCGGGCGGTACGTGCTGCCCGGCGGCGGTGCGGTGGGTGCGGCGGTGCGTGGGGCGGCGTGCGGGCACGCCCCGGCACGCCCGGCCGGACGGGGGGGACCGGCCGACCGGGCGCTTCCTGCGCGGTGGGGAAAGAACCAACTCCGGGTTTGCAGACCTGGGAGCCGGTCAGTGGGAAGCGTATATAACAGGTCATGCATGCGCAAGCGTTGACCGCACATCGCTTGCTATACAAAGTTGCTCGTGATCGAATGGCGGGGCAGACCTGGGAGACACCAATGCCCGCCAAAGCCAAGTGGGCGCTGATCGCCGACGGCATCCGCGCTCAGATCCAGTCCGGCGAACTCGCGCCGGGCGACAAGCTGCCCTCGACCTCCGAGCTGTGCCGTCAGCACGACGTCTCGGCCATCGTCGTTCGCCAAGCCATCAACGCCCTCAAGATCGAGGGCTTGGTAGAGGGCGTCGGCGGTGTAGGCGTGTTCGTCGCCGATCGCTGACCGTTCGACGCCCCCGGCTCGGTGAGCCCGGCGAGATCTTGGACAGTTTCCGTTCTCGGCTAACGGAAAGTGTCCAAGATCTGGAGACTCCGGCCGGGTTCCTCGGCCATTCCTTGATCACTTGATGCGTACCAGTTATTGAGGGTTGGCCCGGACTGGGCAACATCAAGTGATCTTCGCCAGAGGGCAGCGCGGACATCCCGCACATCATGGTTGGGCGATCGAGCGGTCGCGCTGGGTGCGCGGATCTCGTACGCTCCCTTGTGGTCTCCGCCGGTGCGGTGGTGGAGGCGATGGTCGACCAGGGGGAGGGTGCGCGTGAGCGCAGCGCAGATCATCGCGAGGTTGGCGGCGGCGTCGCAGAAGCTCGATGAGGCGAAGGCCAAGACCGCGGCGGCAGCGCAGGACGCAGCCGAGGCACGGTCCCTCGTCGCCGGTGCGCTGGAGGGCGTTGCCGCCGGGCCGTTGGTCGGCATGATCGACGCGTACCGCCAGGCTCTGGCGCAGGCGTCCCAGGGCGGCGAGCCGGCCAAGCAACACGTCCAGGAGACGATCGCCAAGGTCCGCGCACTGGGAAACTGACCACGGGTGGTGGTAGCACAACCCACCAACCACCCGCGATGGCCGGCGTGAGGCGCGAGGCCGAGAAGAACGCGAGGCTTGGATCCGACCGTTGGCGGTTCAGCGGGTGATGCGGACCTCGCCCTCGAAGCGCGGGTAGTTGCACACGTCCTGGCCGCACAGCTCAAGGCCTCCGGTGGCAAGTGCCACGCCCCGGTTGAAGGCGAAGCCGCCGCCTTAGACGTACACCGCGCCGGCATGGATCAATGGATCGTCGAGTCTTCCGGGGACGTCCGTTCGATGATGATGACCGGGATCTCGCGGTCGGTCCCCTTCTGGTAGCGGGCGTACGTCGGGAAGACCTTCGTCATCACCGGCCACAGCCGGGCACGCTCCTCGGTGGACGCCGTTCGCGCGTGGGCGGCGAACCGTTCCGCGCCGACCTGGATCTCGACCCTCGGGTCGGCGCTCAGGTTCAGATACCAGGCCGGGTGCCGGGAGGCACCTCCGTTGGACGCGACCAGCAGGTAGTTGTCGCCGTCGCGCCCGTACATCAGCGCGGTGCGGCGCAGGGCGCCCGTGCGGCGCCCGCGCGTGGTGAGCAGCAATGAGGGAATCCCGTGGAAGGTGCCGCCGTCGGCGCCGTCGGTCTCGACGTACCGCTGGATGTGCGTGGCCACCCAGCCGACCGGGCTGTCCTCGATCGTCTCGTGCTGTTCCTGCGCGGTCATCGCTTCGCCTCCTTCATCGGGCCTGCCCCCCCGGGGGGGGTGAGGGTGGGCCGCGTTGTGATGCCGGTGAGTCATCAAGATGACTCACTGGCATCAGGCTTTCACGGGACCTGGCCTCCCGTCGCGTGGGGCCGAGACCGACGTGCGGTCAGTCGCGGGAGCGGGGCCGGCAGCACTTCTTGTACTTCGCGCCCGACCCGCACCAGCAGGCGTCGTTGCGGCCGGGCGGCCAGGCCGTCAGGCCCACCTCGTCGAGGCTGTCGGCGTACTCGTCGAGGGTTTCCTCGTCGACGGGCTCCTCGCCGGCGAACGCGGCCAGGCCCTCGACGGTGCCGGCGACGACGCCCAGGTCCGCGCCGCCCAGCCCGGCGGCGTCGGCGAGCGCGCGTTCGATCTGGGTGCGGTGCTCGTCCCACGTCTTCGGGTAGCTGTCGACAAGCGCGGGCCAGCGCGCCAGCAACGCGGTGAACTCGGCCTCCGGCCAGTACAGCAGCGTCGCGGGGCCGTCGTCGAGCGCGTCGAGGGCGTGGGTGCTCGCGGCGCGCAGCCGGTCGGCGAGGTTGTCGTACTCGTCGTGGGGGAGGCCCATCTCCTCGCGCAGGGTGTGCCGCCGCTGGGCCAGCCCGTAGATCATGGCCGCGGCCTCGTCCTGCGCGTCCTCGGACTCGTGCTGCTGGGTCCTGGTGCGTTCCAGGATCGTGTCGAGCGCCCCGGTCAGCCATTGCAGCGCCAGGTCGGCGTGGCCGGCCTCGGCCAGCTCGTCGACCAGGTACGTGGCGTTGGGGTTGGTCTCCAGCAGCGGACGCAGCTCGGTCAGCTCGGCCATGCCCTCGTCGGAGCGGCCGAGGCGCAGCAGCAGGCCGCCGCGCACCGCTCGGGCGTACGCGTCCTCGTCGGGCTGTTCGGCGATGGCGCGGGTGGCCAGCGCGAGCGCGTCGGCCAGGTCACCTGCCTGATCGAGGATGTCGGCGGCGACGAGCAGCGCGTACCCGATGTCGTCGGGGTCGGCGAGGCGTCCCTCGTCGACGGCGCTCACCAGCTCGGCGACCAGCGCCGCCGGGTCCGGGCTCTTGACGCCCAGGGCGCCGATCTCCTCGATGCGGTCGGTGGTCAGCAGTTCGGGCATCGGCTCATCCTGAAAACGACAAAGGGAGCGGCCAGCGTACCCCCGAAGCATGCCGGAGCCCGGGCGGCGAACCGCCCGGGCTCCGACGTGCCAGCGAACCTCAGCGGGTCGCGGGCATGGTGGCGAACTCACCGGCTAGCTCGGACTCGACGATCGTCGCGGTGGACGGCCGGCGACCGGCCGACGCCCGCCGGGCGGACGGGACGGCCAGGGCCGCGAGCGCGGCGGCCAGGGCGATCGCGGTGAGGACGAGAAACCCCATCGTGAAGCCGGCTTCCCGGGGCAGGCCGCTGGCCTGCGGGTGGGCGGTGATCACGCCGCTGACCACTGCGGCGCCGATCGCGCCGCCGATGGTACGGATGTTGGCGTTCATGCCGGTCGCCACGCCGGTCTGGCTGGCGGGCACGCTGCCGACGATCAGGTTGGCCATCGACGCGAACGCCAGGCCGATGCCGAGACCGACCAGCCCACCGGCGATGGCGACCTCCCAGCGGGTGTCGTGCGCGGCGGCCAGCATCGCGGAGGCGGCCACGTTGAACGCGGCGCCGGTGGCGAGCTGTGCCTTGGCGCTGAACACGGCCTGGAGCCGGCCGGCGACGAGACCGGCGACGAACATCGCGACGAGCATCGGCAGCATGAGCAGACCGGCCTGGCTGATGCTGGCTCCGAAGCCGTAGCCGGCGGCGGTCGGGGTCTGCACGAACTGGGGAAGGAACGCGTACACGGAGAACATCGACGCGCCGTAGAGCAGGGCTACCAGGTTGGTGGTCCACACGCCGGGCAGGCGCATCATCCGCATGTCGATCAGCGGGTTGGACGAGCGCACCTCGGCGACGAGCCAGCCGGTCAGCAGCACCACGGCGAGCACCAGCAGGCCGAGCACCCGGGTGGAGGTCCAGCCCCAGGCCGCGCCCTGACTGATCGGCAGCAGCAGCGCGACCAGCCAGCCGGAGAGCAGCAGTGTGGCACGCCAGTCGATCCGACCGGGCGTCCGCACCGGCGACTCGGGCACGAACCGGTACGCGGCGACGGCGGTCAGCCCGACCACGACCATCGGGATCCAGAACAGCCAGCGGTAGTCCAGCGCGGCCACGATCGGGCCGGCGAGCACGACGCCGAGGCCACCGCCAGCGGCGACGATCGCCGAGATGGCGGCAACGGCGCTGGAGACCCGCGCGGCGGGGAACTCGTCGCGGATGATGCCGAACGACAGCGGGAAGACCGCGCCGCCGATGCCCTGTACGACCCGGGCGACGATGAGCACGCCGATGTTCGGCGCGATGGCGGCCACCAGGCAGCCGAGGGCGAGGGCGGCGAGCGAGACGACAAGCATCCGCTCCTTGCCGACCATGTCGCCGACTCGTCCGAGGATCGGCGTGAAGATCGACGCGGAGAGCAGGTAGGCGGTCAGGACCCAGGTCACGGTGTTCTGCGAGGTGTGCAGGTCCTGCTGGATGGTCGGCAGCACCGGGGTGATCAACGACTGGAGCATCGCGAAGAACCCGGCGCCGGCCGCGAGCACGGTGAAGGTGAGCCGACGCGAGCTGCGTCGGGATGTCACTGACACGAGAGAAAACTCCTGATGTGGTACGGAAGGAGGTTTGTCGCCCGTCGTCGGAGGCGGGCAGGTCTGTCGGGTCCGGGCGATCGGGTGGCCAGGCGGATCGGGCGGGTCCCGAGGTAAGCTAACCGGAGGCTGTCCTCCGGCATTTCCGGAGGGGTGCCTCCACTAAGCTAGCGGAGGGGTGCCTCCGGATGCAACCAAGATGAGGTGACGCACGTCATGACCAGCGCGGGGCAGACGCCCGAGGTCTTCGCGCAGCGGCCCAAGCGGGCCGACGCGCGACGCAACTACGACGCCCTGGTCACCGCGGCGCGCGAGGCGTTCGCCGAGAACGGCGCGGCCGCCTCCCTGGAAGACGTGGCCCGTCGGGCCGGCGTCGGCATCGGCACCCTCTACCGCAACTTCCCGACCCGCCGGCACCTGTTCGAGGCCGTCTACGTCGAGGAGGTCCGTGCGCTGAGCAACTCCGCCGCCGACCTGGCCGAGCTGCCTCCGTGGGACGCCCTGGTCGCGTGGCTGCACCGCTTCGTCGCGTACGTCGCCACGAAGCGGGCGCTCGCCGAGCAGTTGCTGCACGACTCGGAGATCTTCGCCAGCTGCCGGACGGAGATCTACGCCGCCGGCGAGCCGTTGATGCGCCGCGCGCAGGCCGCCGGCGTGGTCCGCGACGACATCGGCTTCGACGACGTGGTGCGCCTGATCAGCGGCCTCACGATGGCCCAGTTCCCCGCACCCGAGCAGCGGGACCGGGTCCTCGGCGTGGCCCTTGACGGGTTGCGCGCGACCGCTCGCTGAGCACCCGTTCAGCACCCGCCGCACCGTCCGCGTGACCTCGTTCTCGCGTGGATCGTCGCCCGGTGTCAGCCATCCGCGGGTGCGCGTGGAACACCGCCGCCGTCGCTGGCCGTCGCTGGCCGTCGCTGCGGCGTGGCCGGCGGGTGTCCGGTGTGGAGCGAGAACGAATTGCCGCTTTGTGCCTTCGGTGGGACAACGGGTTACCCGCGCGTAACAAGTGATTGACGTTTCTAAATTGTTGCGGGCATGATCGTCGCACGGTCGACCGGACACCCCCACCCACCTGCCCGCTTCGCCGGGTGCCTCCCCCCGGAGGTGCAGCCATGCTGCTCCGAAAGACCGTCCTCGTCGTGTCCCTGGCCACCGCCGCGCTGCTGGCGTCCGCCGGCACCGCGACCGCCGCCACCCCCACCACCCCGGCTGCCACCGCCCCGGCTGCCACCGCCGCCTTCGCCGCCGCTGCCGCGGCCAACCCGGTCATCGTGGTCGGCGGCCTCAGCGGCGTCGCCGTGGCGTACGAGCCCATCGCCGCCCGGCTGCGCGCCGACGGCTACCGCACCTTCATCTACCAGCTGCCCGGGTTGGGCCTCGGTGACATCCCCACCTCGGCCCGCGCGTTCGCCGGCTTCGTGGAGCAGGTGCGCGCCAGCACCGGCGCGGCGACAGCCGACCTCGTCGCCCACTCCGAGGGTGGCCTGGTCAGCCGTTACTACCTCAAGCGCCTGGGCGGCACCGCCAGCATCGGCCGGTACGTCAGTCTGGGCACACCCCAGTACGGCACGTACGTCGCCAACATCGTGGCGTTTCTCGGCCTCGGCAGCTGCGCCGGCGTCGTGGCCTGCCAACAGATGACCATCGGTTCGGCGTTTCTCGCCGACCTGAACGCCGGGGACGACACCCCGGGGTCGGTGCGCTACACCACAGTGCGCACACTCCAGGACGAGCTGGTGCGTCCGACCGGCAACGCCGCCGTCAACGACGGGGCGACGAACGTTCTCATCCAGGCGTACTGCCCGCTGCGGGTGGTCGGGCACCTCGGCCTGGTGCTCGACGGGACCGCGTACACCATCGTGCGCGGCGCCCTGACCGACGGCCCGGTGCGACCCAACTGCCTCGCGGTCTGAACGCCGTGCGGGTGGTCCCGGCCGGGACCACCCGCACGGCCTTGGCTCGCCTCGTTCAGCTCGCCTTGCTCAGCGCCTCGAACTCGTCGTCGGTGAGCCGCACGTCGGCCGCGGCCACGTTCTCCTCCAGGTGCGCCACCGAGGACGTGCCGGGGATCGGCAGCATCACCGGCGAGCGGCGCAGCAGCCAGGCCAGCGCGAGCTGCGCGGGCGACGCGCCGTGCTCGGTGGAGATCGCGTCCAGCGGGCCGCCCGGCCGGGCCAGCTCGCCGGTGGCGATCGGGAACCACGGAATGAACGCGAGGTCGTTGCGCTCGCAGTACTCCAGGACGTCCTCGGCGCTGCGGTTGGCGAGGTTGTAGAGGTTCTGCACCGAGGCGATCGTGGTGATCGCGCGGGCCTGCTCGATCTGCTCGACGCTCACCTCGGACAGCCCGATGTGGCGGATCTTGCCCTCCTGCTGCAACAGGGCCAGCTCACCCAACTGGTCCGCCAGCGGCACCTGCGGGTCGATCCGGTGCAGCTGGTAGAGCGGGATGCTGTCCAGACCCAGGTGCCGCAGGCTCAGCTCACACTGCTGACGCAGGTACTCCGGCCGGCCCACCGGCCGCCAGTCGCCCGGCCCGGAACGGGTCAACCCGGCCTTGGTCGCGATGACCAGGTCGTCGGCGTACGGGTGCAGAGCCTCGCGGATCAGCAGCTCGGACACGAACGGGCCGTACGAGTCGGCGGTGTCGATGAACGTCACGCCCATCTCGACAGCCCGGCGCAGCACCCGCAGCGCCTCGGCCGGGTCCTTCGGATCACCCCACACGCCCGGGCCGGTGATCTGCATCGCCCCGTAACCGAGCCGGTTGACCGTGACGTCGCCCCCGATCCGGTACGTGCCGGACGCCTTCGCGGGCTGCTTGCTGATGTCGGTGGCCATACGCGAATCCCCAATCGTCTTCGTCGCGGCGGGCGAGACAGACAACCCACCACCTCGTGATCATCCCCCCGGAGCCGGCCATCATGCCGACGCCCGCCCGATTGTGTGCGCCGACACGGCAGCACGCGATCACTGTCGGCCTGCCACTAGCGCCCGTCCTGTCCGGTCTGCTACGCCTGATCCGAGTCTGCGCGGCCGGCCGGGGGAGGCGCGATGTGGCGACGGTTCAGACCCGACCCGGTCGGTCGCCTGCGGGAGCGGCTGGGCCGCTTCGACGCCACCCGCGACCATCGCGCGGTCCTCGACTCCGGAGCGATTCGCGACGCCGAGGCCGTCGTCGACCTGGTGACGGCGACGCCGACGGACGGGCCGCTGCCCGAGCGGGTCGCCGAGGGCGTGTTCCTCCTGGCCCGCCTGCACTGGTACCGGTACCAACTGCTGCCCCCGGGCGAGGACGCCGACGACCTCGCTCAGGCCGTCGGGCTCACCCGGTTCCTGCTGCGCTTCGCCCCGCAGCGGGTGTCGCCGGCGATGCTGGCGCTGCTGCACGCGCACGGACTGCCCGACGACGACGGCCCACCCGCCGACACGCCGCCGGCACGGTCCGGCCCGCGGTCCGCCGGGCCGGGCGCCGACGCCGCCGGCGCCCGCTACGTCGAGGCCGTCATGCTGATGGCCGCCGCCGAGACCAGCCGCGACTACCGGGCGGCCGACCAGGCCGAATCGCTGCTGCGCCAGGCCCTCGACGGTACGCCGGTCGGTGCGCCGGAACGGCTGCACTACCTGTCCGCCCTCGGCAAGGTCCACCGTGACCAGTTCCAGCACCTCGGCCGACGGCCGGCGCTCCCGGCAGCCGTGACGGCGCACCGGGAGAGCCTGGAGGCCACCGGCCTCGGCGACCCGCAACGCCCCGTGCGGCTGTTCAACCTCGGCAACGTCCTGGGCGACACGTACGAGGTCGAGCGCGACCCGGCGGCGCTGGACGAGTCGATCACGGTGCTGCGCGACGCGGCCCGGGCCGCCGCCACGGGCACACCGGTGCGCACGATGGCGCGGATGAACCTCGGCCAGCGGCTGCGCGACAGGTGGCGGCTGCACCGGCGCCCGGGAGACCTCGACGAGGCGGTCGACGCCTTCGCCGCGGCGCGGGGCAGTGCCGATCCCCGGGTCGCCGCGCTGCACGGCGCGGCGCTCGCCGAGCGGTTCCTGCGCGACCGGACGCCCGCCGACCGGGACTCCGCGATCGAGGCGTACCGGTCGGCGCTGACCGGGTTCGGTGGGCTCGACCCGGAGCTGGCCGGCACCGCCCAGGTGGGGCTCGCCACCCTGCTCGCGGACCGGCACCAGGTGACCGCCGATCCGGTCGACCTCGACGCGGCGATCGACGCGTACCGGGCCGCCGCCGGTTCCGGGGCGACGCCCGGCGGGACGGATCGCGAGGAGCTGCGCCACGCCCTGGCCGGTCTGCTGGCGAAACGGTACGAGGTGCGCCAGCGGGCCGACGACGTCACCGAGGCGGTACGGGTGCTGCGCGCCGGCGTGGCCGCCGCCCAGGACTCCGGCCAACGGGCACGTCGGCTCGCCGACCTCGGCTACGCGCTCGCGCTTGGCCACGCCGACCTCGGTGGGGTGAGCGCGCTGCGCGCCGCACGGGACGCGCTGACCGAGGCCGAACGCCTGCTTCCCCGTACCGACCCGCTGCGCAACCACGTGCTCAACAACCTCGGCAACACGCTGCGCGAGCTCTCCGACCTGGCCGGAGAGCCGGCGCTGCTGGAGCCGGCAGTGGTCGCGCTGCGCTCGGCAGTGAGCGCCGCCGGACCGGACGCCGCGTCCCTGCCCCGGTACCGCTCGAACCTGGGCCTGGTGCTGCAGGCGCTGTTCGCCTCGACCCAGGACCTGGCGACCCTGACCGAGGCGATCCAGGTGCTGGCGCAGGTGATCGACACGACGCCACCCGGGCACCCGGACCGGTTGCCGGCGCTGACCAACTACGGGGCCGCCCTGAACCGCCGGGTCGAACTCTTCCTCGACGGCGCGCTGCCCGCCGGCGGCGGGCCCGCCGACCAGGTCGCGGCCGGCGTCGCCCGGGACTCCGACGCCGCGGTGGTCGCCCTGCGCGAGGCCGCCGAGCTGGCCGAACAGGAGGCCGCCCCCACGGAGTACGTCCAGACGCTCGGCACCCACGCGCTGGCCCACCTGCTGCGGCACCGGCTGCACGACGACCTGCCGGCGCTCGACGAGGCGATTCGACTGCTGCGGCGACTGAGCGAGCGGCAGTCGCTCGGCGCGGACCGCTACCGGATCCTCACCAACCTCGCCAACGCCCTGCTGCTGCGCTTCCGTGCCGCTCACGCCGACGCCGACGCCACAGCGATGCTGGCCGCGTACCGGGCAGCGGTCGACGAGCTGGCCGCCGAGCATCCGGCCCGCACGATGTGTCTGAGCAATCTCGCCACCGCGCTGGAGGCGGTCACCGAGGCCGCCCCCTCCGATCCCGGCATCGCCGGCGCGACGGCTGCCGCTGGCGTGGGCGGGTCCGACCTGCTCGCCGAGGCGGCGGTCGCGCTGCGCGCCGCCGCCGACATCGAGGCCGCCCCGTCGCTGCTGCGGGCGGTGGCCGCCAGCAGGTACGCGGCCCATGTCTCCCGGGCCGGCGACCTTCCGGCCGCGCTCGACGGGTACGCCACCGCGATCGAGCTGATCGACCTGGTGGCCTGGCACGGCATGGACCCCGACGACCAGACCCGCCTGCTCGGGCGTTTCCCCGGGCTGGCCAGCGACGCAGCCGCGGTAGCCATCGCCCTCGACAACCCGCGGCGCGCGGTCGAGCTGCTGGAGTACGGCCGTGGGGTCCTGCTGACCCGCGCCCACGACGCGGGCGCCGACCTGGCCGCGCTGCGCGCGCAGGCCCCCCGGCTGGCCGCCCGACTCGCCGAACTCCAGGAAGCCCTCGACGACTTCCCCACGCTGACGGGGGCAGCATCGGCGGCGGGGCTGACAGCGACCGCCGGACCGAGCCCCGAGCAGCGGTACGACCTCGCCACCCGCCGTCGCCAGCTGCTGACCGAGATCCGCGACCGGCCCGGCTTCGCCGACTTCCTCCGCCCACCGCCCTTCGACGAGCTGGCCCGGGCCGCCGCCGACGGCCCGGTGGTGCTGGTCAACGTGGCAGCCCGACGTTGCGACGCGCTGGTCGTCGCCGAGGGCCGGGTCAGCGTGGTGCCGCTGCAGGAGCTGACCCTGGACGAGCTGGTCGTCCGGACGGCGACCTTCCTGGCGGCGATCGCGGTGCTCACCGAGCCGGCGCCGCCGGACGTCCCGCAGCCGCAGGTACAGCGTCGTCGGTCGGCGGCCCGCGTCGAGGTCGCCCAGACACTGGACTGGCTGTGGCGGGTCGTCGCCCGACCCGTACTCGACAGGCCTCCACCCACCCCGCCGTCGCCGGACGCCGACGCGGCCCCCACCCCGTCGTCGCCGGACGCCGAACCGGCCCCCGCGCCGTCGTCCGGCGGCGGGTCGGTGGGGCAGTGGCCCCGGTTGTGGTGGTGTCCCACCGGGGTGCTCACCCTGCTGCCGCTGCACGCGGCCGGCCCGATCGAGGGTGGCGACGGGGTGCTGGACCGGGTGGTCCCGTCGTATACGGCGTCACTGCGGGCGCTGGCACACGCGCGCCGGGGCGTCCCGGCCCGACCCGAACCTGTCGACTCGGCGGTGTTCGTCGGCATGCCCCGGACGCCCGGCCTCGCCGACCTGCCCGGCGTCGCGCGGGAGGAGGAGATCGTGCGTCAGCACGTGCCTCGGGTCCGCTCGCTGCTCGGCCCGGTGGCCACCCCGGCGACAGTGCTCACCGCCCTGCCCGACCAGCCGGTCGCCCACCTGTCCTGTCACGGCACGCAGGACCTGCGCGCCCCGGCCTGGGGTCGGCTGGAGCTGGCCGGCGGCGCGCTGCACGTCCGGGACCTGTGGCGACCCGCCGGCAACCCGGCGGCGCTGGCGGTGCTCTCGGCCTGCGAGACGGTACGCGGTGGGGCGGCCCTGCCCGACGAGGCGCTCACGCTCGGCACGGCCTTCCAACTGGTCGGCTTCCGGCAGGTCATCGGCGCGCTGTGGTCCATCTCGGACACGCTGACCGTGCGGCTCTGCAAGGACCTGTACGACGGGTTGTCCGTGCCCGGAGGGATCGCGCCGGACCGCGCGGCCGTGGCCCTGCACGCGGCGGTCCGCCATCTCCGCGAGGCCCTGCCGGATCACCCGGACACCTGGGCTGGCTACGCCCACCTTGGCCCGTGACGGCCGCCCGACCTGCTCGACGGCGTCCGCGAGGGGCACGCCGCGCACGGCGGGCGGGCTCGGAGCGACACGCCGGCGGGCGCCGGGCTTCGTCGTGCCGGCGCGGGTTCTCGTGCCGGTCGCGGGTGCCGTGCCCGGTCCGCCGTGCCCGGTCCGCCGTGCCCGGGGCGCTGCGCGGACCGTGCGCGCTAGCGCGCCGACGG
>NZ_MUZA01000080.1 GCF_021442385.1 Micromonospora sp. MH99 | reverse complement strand
GCCGCCGCGTCCCGGGGCGCGCAGGGGCTGCGGCGGCGGTGGCGGGCCGGCGCGGTCGCGGTGACGTTGGGCGGGGACGGCGCGTTGCTCTGCCACGCCGGATCGACGCCGCTGGTGGTGCCCACCCCGGGCAGCGCCGAGGGCGACACCTGCGGGGCCGGCGACCGGTTCGCCGCCGCCGCCAGTCTCGCCCTGGCCGAGGGCGCGCTGGTCTCCGAGGCGGTGCAGGCGGCGGTCGCCGAGGCGTCCGCGTACGTGGCCGGCGGGGGAGTGGCCACGGCCCTGCCGCCACCGGAACAGCCGCTTTCGCGCATCCTGCGAGCGGGCCGCACACCGGCGAGCGGGCACGCGATCGCCGGCCCGGGTGGCGAGCGGGTGGGCATCGCTGCGGTCGCCACGCTGCTCGCCGAGGTGCGGGGTGCCGGCGGCACCGTGGTGGCCACCGGAGGCTGCTTCGACCTGCTGCACGCCGGGCACGTGGCCACCCTGCAGGCCGCCCGGCAGCTCGGCGACTGCCTGATCGTCTGCGTGAACTCCGACACCAGCGTGGCCGGCTTGAAGGGGCCGGACCGGCCGGTCATGTCCGAGGGTGACCGGGCCCGGCTGCTGGCCGCGCTGAGCTGCGTCGACGCGGTCCTCGTCTTCGACGAGCCGACGCCGGAGGCGGTGCTGTCCTGGCTGCGCCCCGATGTCTGGGTCAAGGGCGGCGACTACGCCACCGGCGGCGGCGACGAGGCGGGGCTCCCCGAGGCGGAGGTCCTGCGCCGCTGGGGCGGGAACACGGTGGTGGTGCCCTACCTCGACGGTCGTTCCACAAGTGACCTGATCGCCCGTTCGACCGGCGATCCGGCACCCGGCCTGGGCGGACGACCGCAGCAGCCGGTGTCGACGACGCGGGAGCGCGCCCGATGACCGCCACGAGGCCCGGCGCCGGGCCCACCGTCCTGGTCACCGGCGGCTCCAGCGGGCTCGGCGCGGCGGTGGTCGCGGCGGTGGCCGCCTCCGGTGGCCGCCCGCTCGTGCTGGACCGGCAGGCACCGGCCGACGGCGTGTCCTGGACCGAGTGCGACCTCGCCGACACCCGTGCCGCCGAGGTGGCCACCGTGCACCTCGCCGAGCAGGCCGGTGGCCTGGACGCGGTGGTCACAGCGGCCGGCATGGACGTGCCGGGTCGGCTCGCCGACGTGCCGGGGGAGACCTGGGACCGGATCGTCGCCGTGGACCTGCTGGCCACCGCCGCGGTGATCCGGGCCGCGCTGCCGTTCCTGCAGACCTCCCGCGGTCGCATCGTCACCGTCGCCTCGACCCTGGGGGTCAAGGCGGTCAGCGACGCCACCGCGTACTGCGCGGCGAAGTTCGGCGTGGTCGGGTTCACCCGCGCCCTGGCCGCCGAGCTCGCCGGCGAGGTCGGGGTCACCCTGCTCATTCCGGGCGGGATGCGCACCGCGTTCTTCGACGAGCGCGACCCGCAGTACAAGCCGGGGCCGGACGCCATCCTCAACGACCCCGTGGACACCGCCGCGGCGGTCATGTTCGCGCTCAACCAGCCGCCCGGCTGCGCGGTGCGCGAGCTGGTGGTCTGCGCCGAGCAGGAGACGTCGTACCCGTGATCCTCGTGCTGCGCGCCCTCGGCGTCGGCGACCTGGTCACCGCGGTGCCGGCGCTGCGGGCGTTGCGGGCCGCGTACCCCGACCGGGAGCTGGTGCTCGCCGCGCCCGGCGGCCTGGCCCCGCTGGTCGACCTGGTCGGGGGCGTCGATCGGCTGGTGGACACCGCCGGGCTGGACGGGCCGTCCTGGCCCGGCCCCGCCCCGGAGGTCGCGGTGAATCTGCACGGGCGCGGCCCACAGTCGCATCGACTGCTGGCCGCCGCCCGTCCGGGGCGGCTGCTCGCCTTCGCGAACGCCGACGCCGGGTTCGGCGACGGGCCGCGGTGGGTCGCCGACGAGCACGAGGTGGACCGCTGGTGCCGGCTGCTGTCCTGGTACGACATTCCGACCGACCGCCGGAACCTCGGCCTGCGTCGGCCCGCGACGGCTGGCCGGCCGACCGGCGCCACAGTCCTGCATCCGGGCAGCAAGGTCCCCGCCAAGCGGTGGCCCGCCGAACGGTTCGCGGCCCTGGCCCGGGCTCTCGACGAACGGGGGCACCGGGTCCTGGTCACCGGTTCGGCGAACGAACGCGCACTGGCCGCCCGGGTGGCCGACGAGGCCGGCCTGGCGCCGGACGCCGTGCTGGCCGGCCGGACCGATCTCGGCGCGCTGGCCGCGCTGGTCGCCGACGCCCGCCTGGTGGTCAGCGGGGACACCGGCGTGGCCCACCTGGCCACCGCGTACGGGACCGCGTCGGTGGTGCTCTTCGGGCCGGTGCCCCCGGCGGCGTGGGGGCCGCCGCCGGACCGGCCCCGACACCGGGCGCTGTGGGTCGGCGACGGGGATTGGCGCATGTGGGACGGGGTAGGAAGCCACCCGACACTGACGGCCCTGCGCCTCGACGAGGTGCTGGCCGCCGTGGACGAGGTGGAGAGGGCGGTGCGGGTCTCCGGTGCGGTTGCGGCGTAGCGACCCGGGTCGGCCCGGTTACGGGCGACGCCGGCGCGGTAAGGGCTGGACCTTCGTCGATCCGGGCGGCGCGGTCGTGCGGGATCCCGCCGTCCTGGCGCGGCTGCGGGACCTGGTGATCCCGCCGGCCTGGGAGAACGTGTGGATCGCGCCGCACGCGAACGGGCACATCCAGGCGACCGGCGTCGACGCGGCCGGACGCAAGCAGTACGTCTACCACCCGGTGTGGCGGGAGAAGCAGGACGCGGCGAAGTTCGACCACATGCTGGAGGTGGCCCGGCGGCTGCCGGAGCTGCGGGATCGGGTGGGTCAGGACCTCAGCGGGCGAGGGTTGGGCCGGGACCGGGTGCTGGCGACCGTGGCCCGCCTGCTCGACATGGGGATGTTCCGGGTCGGCAGCGACCAGTACGCGGCGGGCGACGACCCGACGTTCGGGGTGTCCACCCTGCGTCCGGAGCACGCCCGTAGGCGCGGCGACTGCGTGGTCTTCGAGTTCCCCGCCAAGGGCGGCATCGAGCAGGTGCGCCGGATCGAGGACCCGGAGCTGTGCGAGGTGCTGGTCAACCTGCGCCGGCGTCGCCGACGGGCGGAGCGGCTGTTCGGCTACTGGGACGGTCGGGAGTGGCGCGACGTGCGCAGCGACGAGGTCAACGGCTACCTGCGCGACGCCAGCGGCGGCGAGATGACCGCCAAGGACTTCCGCACCTGGCATGCCACGGTGCTGGCCGCCGCGGAGTTGGCCGCGGCCGACCCGGCCCGCTCGGCCACCGCCCGGCGCAGGGCGGTGGCGGCGGTGATGCGTGCGGTGGCCGAGCTGCTGGGCAACACCCCGACGGTGGCGCGGACGTCCTACGTGGACCCCCGGGTCGTCGACCTCTACCACGACGGAGTGGTGGCACCTGTGGATCCGGGTGCGCCTCGTGCGGAGATCGAGCGGATCGTGCTGGAGTTGTTGGAGAAGGCCTGACCGGCCCCGCCGACGATCCTGGGGGGGAAGCGACGGGGCCGGAGCCTCGGCCCGGGGGCGGCACCGGGCGGCCGCCCGCCGCATCCCGCGGCGGGCGCCTCGCCACGGCCCCCGTTCGTGGCCGCTGTCGAGCCCGGGTGCGCGGGCATCGCCTCGGCCACGTCGGTCGTCAGTCTGCCCGGGACGAGTTGACTCTGGACGCCAGGCGGTTGACGGGCCGCGCCGGAAGCGCCACGCCGTCGCGACACTCCTGCGGGCTCATCCCGTACTCCGCCCGGAACACGCGACTGAAGTGGGCCTTGTCGCCGAAGCCCCAGCGCGCGGCGATGACCTGCACGGGCTGGGTCCGCAGCGTCGGGTCGGTCAGGTCACGCCGGCACCGGGCCAGCCGAAGGTCCCGGATGTACGACGCGACGGTGGCGTTCTCGGCCTCGAAGAGGCGGTGCAGGGTGCGCAGCGAGATGTGCTGGGCGTCCGCGACGACCTGCGGGCTGAGCGTCGCGTCGCCCAGGTGGCGGTGGATGTACGCCTGCACCTGGGCGACCAGCGCACGGCGGCGGACCTCGGCCGGCACCGCGTCCTCGGCGACGAGATGCCGGCCGAGCATTGTGGTGACCAGGTCCAGCCCCACCGCGCCGAGCCGGTCGGCGTCGGCGGCGTGGTACTGCTCCCGATGGCCGGTCACCTGGAGCAGGAACTGCGCCAGCAGCGCCCCGAGCCCCTCGCTGCCGGACATCCGGCCGCCGTAGAGGGCGGCCATCCGCTGGCGTGGCAGCGGCAGTGCGTCGTGCGGGATCAGCGTGATGATCGAGGTGGCCGGGGTCCGCTGCGGCTCGGTCGAGTGGTGGCAGACCTCGTGTTCGCGGGAGGCGTCGTAGAAGGTGAATTCGCCGGCCAGGATCTCGCTGCGACGACCGTCCTGACTGGACGTGCCGACGCCGCAGGTGGTGAGGGCGAGCACGTAGAGTTCCGGGTCCGACCGGCGGACCAGTTTGCGGGTGCGGGTGGCGTCCAGCGACGGGTACTGGTACTCGACCAGTTGGATCGCGCCGAGGTCGACGAAGTCGGCCCGGGCGGCGAAGTCGGCCGTGTGTTCGGATCGGATCCGCAGCGGCGCGGAGGTGCGCGCCACCAGGTCCAGCCACATGCCGAACCGTTCACCGGGTGGCAGGACCGTGGTGTCGACGGTCTCGACGGGCAGCATCGGCGCCGCCTCAGGCCGCTCGGCGGGCGATCAGCGCCTCGATGCCGTCGAGGATCCGGTCCAGGCCGAACGTGAACTCGTCGTCCGGGTCGTCGTCCTGGTCCAGGACACCGGCGTTGAGCACCCGCAGCAGCGCCGGAAAGCGGGCCGGGTCGATCAGGCGGCCCACCATCCGGCCGTACGCCGGCATCAGCTCGCCCGGCTCGATGCCGGCCGCCCGGCTGCCCTCGGCGATCTGGTTGGTGAGTGTCGCCTCGTTGCGGACGTACCCGGTGATCAGCAGGATCACCGACATCTTCTCGGCCTCGGCCAGCACGGTGGCGTCCATGCAGCGCAGCCCGTCCTCCATCCAGTCGAGCTGCTGGGGCGTGACAGGTGGGCCGCTGATCGGCACGTGCAGCAGCCAGGGGCGCTGTCGCAGCACGTCGTGTTCGGCCCAGGCCCAGCGGGTCAGGCGGGCCCGCCAGTCGTCGTCCGGCGCGGCCGGGCCGGGCGACGGGCCGTAACCGGCGTCCACCATGAGCATCAGCAGCTCGTCCTTGGAGCCGACGTGCCGGTAGAGGGCCATGGTGGCCGCGCCCAGCTCCTTGGCCACCCGGCTCATCGAGACGGCCGTCAGCCCGTCGGCGTCGGCGACCCGCACGGCGGCGTCGACGATGGCGGGCACGCTGAGGCCGGGTCGGGGGCCCCGCGGTGGCCGCTCGCGCAGGCCCCAGGCGCTCTCGATGGCCGGCGGGAGCGCCGGGCCGGTGTCGTCTTGCGTCTCCGCCACATTTCCTCCTTGCCCCGCCATCCTAGTTCTGCGTATGGTCTACGCATAACAGCGTACGTCATACGCAGAAGGAGTTCTCCCATGACAGCGACGACCTCACCGGCACCCCGCGCGGGCCGGCGGGAGTGGATCGGGTTCGCGGTGCTGATGCTGCCGCTGCTCCTGGTCTCGATGGACGTGTCGGTGCTCTACTTCGCCGTCCCGTTCATCAGCGAGGAGCTGCGGCCCACCGCCACCCAGCAGCTCTGGATCTTCGATATCTACGGTTTCGTGCTCGCCGGACTGCTGATCACCATGGGCGCCCTCGGCGACCGGATCGGCAGGCGTCGGCTCCTGCTGCTGGGCGCCACCGCGTTCGGCGCCGCGTCCCTGCTGGCCGCGTACGCCGACAGCGCCGCGACGCTGATCGCCGCGCGCGCCGTGCTCGGCGTCGGCGGGGCCACCCTGATGCCGTCCACGCTCGCCCTGGTGCGCAACATGTTCCACGACGCCAAGCAGCGGGGCACCGCGATCGGCATCTGGACCGCCACGCTCACCGGCGGCATCGCCGTCGGTCCGGTGCTCAGCGGCGTCCTGCTGGAGCACTTCTGGTGGGGCTCCATCTTCCTGATCAACATTCCGGCGATGGTGCTGCTGCTCCTGCTCGCCCCGGTCCTGGTGCCCGAGTTCCGCAACCCGGTGCGCGGGCGGTTCGACCTGCTCAGCGCGGCGCTGTCGCTCGGCGCGCTGCTGCCGGTGATCTACGGCATCAAGGAGATGGCCCGCGACGGCGTCAGCGCGGTCCGGGTGCTGGCGGTCGTCGCCGGTCTGCTCGTCGGGGCGCTCTTCCTGCACCGGCAGCGGACCCGGGCTCACCCGATGGTCGACCTGGCGCTGTTTCGCCGCCACGGCTTCGCCGGGTCGCTCGCGGTCAACCTGCTGGCGATGTTCGCCCTCGTCGGGTTCGCCATCTTCACCACCCAGCACCTGCAACTGGTGCTCGGCCTGAGCCCGCTGCGGGCGGCGCTGTGGAGCCTGGTGCCGTCCCTCGCCGTGGGCGGCGTCGCACCGGCCGCCGCCGCGCTCGCCCAGCGTGTCGAGCGGGCGTACCTGATCGGCGCCGGCTTCGCGATCGCCGTGCTCGGCTTCGCGGTGCTGACCCGGGTCACCCCCGAGACGCCGCTCTGGCTGCTGCTGGTCGGCGCCAGCGTGTACGCGGGCGGCCTGGTGATGGTGATGTCGCTGGTCACCGAGCTGGTCCTCGGTGCGGCGCCGCCGGAGCAGGCAGGTGTCGCATCCGCGCTGACCGAGTCCAGCAGCGAGCTGGGCGGCGCGCTGGGGATGGCCATCCTGGGCAGCGTGGGCGCCGCGATCTACCGCCGCGAGGTCCTGGACGAGCTGCCGGCCGGACTGCCGGCCGACGCCCGCGACGCGGCCGGGGAGACGCTGGGCGGCGCGCTCGCCGTGACCCGGGGACTGCCGGCCCAGGTGGGAGACGCGGTGCTGCACGCGGCCCGGTTCGCCTTCACCGACGGGCTGCACCTCGCCGCGATCGCCGCCATGGTGGCGATGGTTCTGGGCGCGGTGGTCGCGCTGGTGACGCTGCGCGGCGTCCGGCCGGCCGACCCGGCGGCACTGGCCGCCGAGCCGACCGAACCGGGCGGTACGTCGCTGTCGGAAGCGTCGTCGGTCAGTCGTTGAGCACGTGGGCGAGCCGGTCGCGGAACCGCCGCTCGGAGTCGCTCACCGACTCGCCGCCGAGGCCGAGCAGTCCGCCGCTGGACGCGGCGCCGACCACCTGGTCCGCGATCTTCACGAGCCAGTGCTTGTACGCCCCGGCCTCGCCCTCGTCGACGCGGGCGGCCAGCAACGCGGACGCCTCACCGGCCCGCACCAGCACGTCGTCGATGTACCCCTGCGGGTCGGCGGGCGCGATGACCGGCAGCTCCTCGCCGGCCTCGGGGTCGCCGACCTGGGTCACGATCTCGCCGGCCACGGCGGCGACCAGCGGGCTGGCCGACTCCCGGCCCGCGCCGATGGTCTCCAACCCGGCCGCGTTCTCCGCCATGGTCCGGCGGGTGCCGTCGGACTCGGCGGCGCTCGCCGCGGTCAGCACCGACTGCGGAAGACCGACCAGCAGCCCCCACTCCCCGTCGGAGAAACCGAAACCGGTGTACGCCGGCTGCTCGATCACGGCAATGCCCCTTCCGCCCTGCTCAGTGTGGTCAATCCACGGGCCCCGCACCGGTGCCCGGGTCAGGCTAGTCCAGGGTCAGCAGACCCTGCTCGGACACCACGCGCACCGACAGGGTCTTGTACCCGACCTCATCGAAGAGAACCGTCATCTTGTCGTCCTCGTAGGAGAGCACCAGGCCGTGCCCCCACTCCGCGTGGCGCACCTGGCTGTGCACGGGAAACGGTCCGACCGCGCCCTGGTCGGCCACGCTGGTGCCCCGGTGGCAGTTGTCGCAGTGCGCGCAGACCTCGGTCATCTGCTCGCCGAAGTAGGCCAGGAGGGTCTGCCCGCGACAGGCCGTGGTCTCGGCGAAGGCCCGCATCATGTCGGTGCGGGAGCGGGTCACGGTCTGCTGGCGTTCCGCCTCGGCCAGCGCCGCCGCCGCAGCGTCGGTCGGGGTGGGCGAGTAGCGGGGCGCCCCGATGCGCTGGCGGGCGCGCGGCTCGGCGGCGCCGACCTGCTCCAGCAGCGACAGGTACTGGCCCAGTTTGCGCGGGCCGAGACCGGTGGTCTCGCGCAGCTCGGTCTTGGTGGCCGGCTTGCGGCGCAGCAGCGCGGCCAGGTCCCGCAGCTCCTCGGAGTCGGGCAGGCCGCCGCTGAAGAACCGTTGCAGGCCGACGTCCTCGGCCTGCCAGAGCAGCAGCACCCGGGCCGGCTGCCCGTCGCGCCCGGCGCGGCCGATCTCCTGGAAGTAGCTGTCCGGCGAGTCGGGCAGCGCCATGTGCACCACCCAGGCGATGTTCGGCTTGTCGATGCCCATGCCGAACGCCGAGGTCGCCACCATGATCGGCACCTCGTCGGCGAGGAACGCCTCGTGCAGCTCGTTGCGCGCGCCGGTCGCCATTCCGCCGTGGTAGAACTGCGCCGGGAAGCCCGCCCCGGTCAACCGCTCGGCCAGCTCCTCGGCCGACCGGCGGGTCGGCACGTAGATGATCCCCGGTCGCTCGTCGTCGCGCAGCAGTGCGATCAGCCGCCGCCACCGGTAGTCCTCGGTGGGGCAGTGCGCCACCTCCAGGAACAGGTTGGGCCGGTCCAGCCCGGACACCACCACCTCCGGCTCGCGCAGCCGCAGGCGGGCGATGATGTCGTCGCGTACGGGCGGCGAGGCGGTGGCGGTCAGCGCGACCACCGGCGGTCGGCCGATGCCCTCGATGAGGTGGCCCAGCGCCAGGTAGTCGGGCCGGAAGTCGTGCCCCCAGGCGGAGATGCAGTGCGCCTCGTCGATCGCCACCAGCGCCGGCTTCAGCGCGGCGACCTCGGCCATCCGGTCCGGGTTGCTCAACTGCTCCGGCGTGATGAACAGGAACTCCGCGCGGCCCGACTCGATCTCGGCGATCGCCTCGGCCTGCTGTGCGGCCGACTCGTTCGAGCTGATCCGCACCGCCCGCAGCTCCGGACGCTGCCGCTCGTTGAGCGCCGCGATCTGGTCCTGCTGGAGCGCCAGCAGCGGAGAGATCACCACGGTCGGGCCGGGGATCAGGCTGGCCGGGATCTGGTAGATCGCCGACTTGCCGGCGCCGGTGGGCAGCACCACCAGGGCGTCACGGCGCTTCATGACCGCACGCATGGCGGCGAGCTGGTTGGGCCGCAGCGCGTTCCAGCCGAAGAGGCTCCGCGCCGCGCGGCGCAACGTCATCGAGTGCGTGGACAGTTTCATCGAGGGCCGGAGGTACCCGAGCCCACGACCGCCGAAACGCGTTCGGCGATCATGGGCTCGGCGGATCCGTGGCTCAGCGCAGGCGGGGGAGCACCTCGCGCTGATAGAGGTCGAACAGGCCCTGGTAGTGCGGGCCCGTGTTGGCCACGTACACCTCGTCGAAGCCGGCCTTGGCGTACTTGTCGATCATCTCCAGGTGCGCCTCGGCGCTGTTGCCGCAGACGAACGCGTCGCGCACCATCTCCGGCGTGACCAGCTCGGCGGCCTGCTCGAAGTGGCGCGGCGAGGGCAGCACCTGGGACAACTCGCCCGGCACCCCGGCGTTGGGCCAGCGCTCGTACGCGATCCGCGCGCCCTCGGACTCGCTTGCCGCGTACGCCGCCTTGAAGCCGGCCTGGCACGGCTTGTCGCCGCCGCCGTTCTCGCGGAAGCGACGGACCATGTCGCCGTCGGGCATGGTGCTCACGTAGCCGTCGCCGATGCGGGCGGCCAGGTCGATGGCCTTCGGCCCGAACCCGGAGACGTAGATCGGCGGCGGCGTGTCGGGCAGCGTGTAGATCCGGGCGTGCTCGACCGTGTAGTGCTTGCCGTGGTGGTTGACGAAGCCGCCCTTCCACAGCTCGCGCAGCACCTCGACGGCCTCCTTCAACATCTCCAGTCGGACGTCGGCCTGCGGCCAGGCGTCGCCGAAGATGTGCTCGTTGAGCGCCTCGCCGGTGCCGACGCCGAGCACGAACCGCCCGCCGTGCAGCACCGCGCTGGTCGCCGCCGCCTGGGCGATCACGGCCGGGTGGATCCGTACGGTCGGGCACGTCACCGCAGTGGTGACCGGCAGCGAGCAGACCTGGCTGAGCGCGCCGATCATCGACCAGACGAACGGGCTCTGACCCTGCGCGTCCACCCAGGGGTGATAGTGGTCGGAGATCCACAGCGCCTCGAAGCCGGCCCGTTCGGCGCCGCGTGCCTGCTCCACCAGCTCGGCCGGCGTGAACTCCTCACTGGACAGAAAATAACCGATCTTCATCGTGCCCCCTCGGCGCGCGTGTCCTGCTCGATGCCGAAGCCGTACCCCGGCGGCGGCGGGTCACACACCGGTTCGGGCGCGGCGACGCCAGGTCACCGTCGGCCGAACATCGCCCGGATCGCCGCGAGCAGGAGCAGGGCGCCGACCACCAGGCCGAGCAGGCGTACGCCGGGGATGTCGGCCGGGCTCGTGGCGTCGGCCAGCAGGGCGGGATCCATCCCCGCACTCTCCCCGGGAACGGTGCCGCCGGGCAACTGTAAGGTTTATTGACTATTGAATCGCTCGGTGTGACCATGGCAGCACCGCCTGCCGGTGGCGGTGCGCCGAGGGCGCGCGAGAGATGGGGTACGGGGGCCGCATGAGCGAGCGCAACCAGCGGGTCGGCGCCACGGCGCCCGCGACCGACGTCGAGCGTTTCGGGACCACGGCGTGACCGCGCCTGCCGGGCACCTTCCGGCACTGGCCGCCGCCGTCCTGCAACCCGGGTTCGTCGGCACCACGCCGCCACCCTGGGTGTGCCGCTGGCTCGGCGAGGGGCTCGGCTCGGTGGTGCTCTTCGCCCGCAACGTCGTCGACACCGCCCAGGTGGCGGCGCTGACCGCCACGCTGCGCGCCGAGCGGCCGGACGTCATCGTGGCGATCGACGAGGAGGCCGGCGACGTCACCCGCATCGAGTCCGGCCGGGGCAGCTCCCGACCGGGCAACTTCGCGCTCGGCGCGGTCGACGACCCGGCGCTGACCGAGGCGGTCGCCCTCGACCTCGGCATCGAGCTGGCGGCGGCCGGGGTGACCCTCGACTACGCGCCCGACGCCGACGTCAACTCCAACCCGGCCAACCCGGTGATCGGCGTCCGGTCGTTCGGGGCCGACCCGGCGCTCGTCGCGCGGCACACCGCCGCCTGGATCAGCGGGTTGCAGCGCGGTGGTGTGGCCGCCTGCGCCAAGCACTTCCCCGGGCACGGTGACACCCGCGTCGACTCCCACCACGACCTGCCCCGGATCACCGCCGACCGGGCCCGTCTGGACGCCTGCGAGCTGGCGCCGTTCCGCGCCGCCGTGGCGGCCGGCGTGCAGGCGGTGATGACCGGTCACCTGCTGGTGCCCGCGCTCGACGAGCGGCTGCCGGCCACGCTGAGCCAGCGAATCCTGGGCGGGCTGCTCCGCGACGAGATGGGCTTCTCCGGCGTGGTGGTGACCGACGCGGTGGAGATGCGCGCGGTCGCCGACCGGTACGGCTTCGCCGGCGCGGCGGTGCGGGCGCTCGCCGCCGGGGCCGACGCGATCTGCGTCGGTGGTGAGCGGGCCGACGAAGGGGCGGCCCGGGAGCTGCGCGACGCCATCGTGGCCGCCGTCGTCGCCGGTGAGCTGCCCGAGGAACGCCTAGCCGAGGCCGCCAAACGGGTCGGGCAGCTCGCCGCCTGGACGGTTGCCGCCCGCGCCGCCCGCTCGGACGCCGTCCACGGGGCCTCGGATGTCGGGCTGGTCGCGGCCCGTCGTGCCGTGCGGATCACCACCGGCCCGGACGCGCCGAGCGCGCTGCCGCTGACCCGCGCCGCGTACGTGGTCGAGTTCGAGCCGCCACGCAACATCGCCATCGGCGCGGAAACCCCGTGGGGCATCGGGGAACCGCTGGGCGAGCTGCTGCCCGGCACGACGACGGTCCGCCACGCCGAGCCCGACGTGCCCGCCGACCCGGGCGCCGCGGCCGGGGACCGCCCCCTCGTCCTGGTGGTGCGTGACCTGCACCGGCACGAGTGGATGCGCGCGGCGGTACGGCGTGCGCTCAGCGCCCGGCCCGACGCGGTGGTGGTCGAGCTGGGCGTGCCCGAGCTGGTCACCGGGGCGGTGCACCTGGCCACCCACGGCGCCACCCGGGCCAGCGGGCAGGCCGCCGCCGAGGCGCTGACCGGCCGGGCCCGCTGACCCCCGGGTGACCGGTCGGGTTACGGCTGCTCGGCGACCAGGTCGGCGTACTCGGGGTGCTTGTCGATGAACGCCGCCACGAACGGGCACTGCGGCACCACCCGGCCGTCGCGGGCACGCACCTGATCCAGGGTGCCCCGGATCAACGCGCCGCCGACGCCCTTGCCCTGGAAGGCGCGGTCCACCTCGGTGTGGGTGAAGACCAGCACCTCCCCGCGGGGCACGTACGCGGTGAAGCCGGCCAGCGCGTCGTCGACCAGGATCTCGAAGCGGTTCTTGGCGGGGTTGTCCTCGACGAGGGTGCTCACCGGGCCATTGTCCCCGTCCGGTCGGCCACCGCGTCGAGTTCGGCCAGCAACCGGTCCACCTCGTCCACCGTGTTGTAGTGGTAGATGCTGGCCCGCACCGCGCCGCCGCTGTCGCGCAGACCCAGCGTCTGGAAGTACTCGTAGGCGTAGTAGTCACCTGACGACAGGCAGAACCCGGCCTCGCCCAGCGCCTGCTGGGTCGCCACCGGCGACATCCCGGCGACCCGGAAGGAGACCGTCGGGCAGCGCCGCGCCGGCGAGCCGTAGACGGTGATCGCGGGCCGCGCGGCGAGACCGGCGAGCAGCCGGTCCAGCAGCGCCTCCTCGTGCGCCTGGGCGGCGGCCAGTCCGGCCCGCAGCCGCGCCCGGCGGTCACCTACCGCGTCCGGGTCCAGCCCGGCGAGGTGGTCCACCGCGGCGGTCACGCCGGCCAGCAGCGCGAAGCTCGGCGTGCCGTACTCGAAGCGGTCCGGCACCGCGTCCGAGGACGGCACCAGCTTCGCCGGGCGCAGCGCCGCCCACCGGGCCGGGTCGGCCACCATCGCGGCCAGGTGCGGCCCGGACCACTTGTACGCGCTGGTGACCAGCACGTCCGCGCCGAGCGACGCCAGGTCGGTCGGCCCGTGCGGCACCGAGTGGACTCCGTCGACGCAGACCAGCGCCCCCACGGAGTGCGCGATCTTGGCGATCGCCGGCACGTCCGGCACCGTGCCGATGGCGTTGCTGCCGGCGGTCACCGCGACCAGCCGGGTCCGCTCGCCGACCAGGTCGGCGTACTGACCGGTGGGCAGCTCGCCGGTGTGCCTGTCGAACTCGGCCCAGCGCACCGTCGCGCCGGCCGCCTCGGCGGCCTGCACCCACGGGCGCACGTTGGCGTCGTGGTCGAGCCGGGACACCACCACCTCGTCGCCGGGCCGCCAACCAGCGCCGAGCGTGCGGGCCAGGGTGTACGTCAGCGCGGTCGCGCTCGGGCCCAGCACCACTCCGTCCGGCTCGGCGCCGAGCAGGTCGGCGACCGCCTGACGGGCCGCCGCCACCACCTCCAGCGAGCGGCGGCCCGGCTCGAACGCGGCGCTGCGGTTGCCGACGGCCGTACGCATGACGTCGGTGACCGCGTCGATCACACCGGCCGCGGTCTGGGTGCCCCCGGCGCCGTCGAAGTGGGTGAAGCCCTCGGTCAGGGCGGGATAGGCGGCCCGGGTACGGGCGATGTCGAAGGCCATGTCGGGACCCTAGCCGGGGTGCGTTGCGCGCTCGCTCCCGGCTGGGCGTCGCAGACGTCTCGTACCCTTGGCTAGGTGACGAACCGACCCACCACCATCGGCCTGCCCCCCGTCCGTCGCGCCGCCGGCCTGTTCGCCGGTCTCGCGCTCGGCCTCGCCGTGCTCGCCGGTTGCAGCTCCCAGGGCGCCTCCACCGACTGTGGGCTGGACGCCTGCACCGTCACCTTCGAGCGGGGTGTCGACGCGAGCGCCACGATCCTGGGCGTCGAGGCCAAGCTCGTCGGGGCCGAGGGTGACCAGGTGACCGTCGAGGTCGCCGGCGAGCAGCTCACCCTGACCACCGGCCAGCAGGCCACCGAGGCCGGCGGCTTCGCGGTCACCGTCGACAGCGTCACCGACCAGCAGGTCAAGATCCGCGTTTCCCGCAACCCGGGCAACTGACCTGGCGGGCGGCGGTGGCCGACGTTTGGAAATCGTCGGAATCGGAGATTGTGGCGGCATGTCACTCACCCGTAGCGCCGAAGCCACCGCCTCCCGCACGGCGGACAGCCGGTGGCTGGAACTCCTCGCCCGGGCCGGCTTCATCGGCTACGGCATCGTCCACCTGCTCTTCGCCTGGTTGGCCCTGCAGATCGCGTTCGGCACGTCGTCCGACGACGGCGACCAGTCCGGCGCGCTGCGGACGCTCGCCGCGCAGCCACTGGGCAAGTTCCTGGTCATCGCCACCGCGGTCGGCCTGCTCGCCATGGCGATCTGGCAGGGGCTGGAGGCGGCGGTCGGGCACCGCGCCGAGCGGGGCCGGGAGCGGGTCACCGAACGGCTCGCCTCGGCCGGCCGGACCATCGTCTACCTCTACTTCGCCTGGACCGCGTTCAAGGTCTTCTCCGACGCCGGCTCCAACAGCGCCGACAGCCAGGAGGCGCTGACCGGCAAGCTGATGACCTCCACCGGAGGGCGCTGGCTGGTCGGCCTGGCCGGACTGGTGGTCGCCGCGATCGGTGTCGGCCTGGTGATCTACGGGCTGAAGAAGACGTTCGAGAAGCACCTGAAGACCGGTGAGATGAGCCCGCAGACCCGCAAGCTGGCCCGCCGCCTCGGCATCGCCGGCTACGTCGCCAAGGGCGTCGCGTACGGCATCGCCGGCCTGCTGGTCATCGTGGCCGCGGTCAACTACGACCCGGAGAAGGCCCGCGGCCTGGACGCTGCCCTGCGCACGCTGCGCGAGCAGTCGTACGGTACGGCCCTGCTGACCCTGGTCGCCCTGGGCATCGCCTGCTTCGGCGTCTACTGCTTCCTCCAGTCCCGGTACCGCAAGGTCTGAGCTGGTCGATACCGGGGACGTGCGGCACTATTGGGCTTTTGCCCGAAGTACCGCCCCCCGGTCGAAGGGAAACGCCCCACTCGTGCAGAGCTATCTCGAAACGGCCGTCGCCGCGCTCGCCGCGGCGGCGGTCGCCCTTTTCCTGGTCGAGGTCATCCACCGGCTCACCCGACGGTTCGGTCGGCGCTCGCTGTTGATGACCGAGTTGACCGACCACGCGCACCGCCCGTTCCAGGTCGCCGCCACGGTGCTCGCGGTGCAGTTCGCCGTCCGCTTCAGCACCGGGTACGCCGTCGGTGAGAGCTGGCGTCGGCTGCTGCTGCACCTGCTGGTGCTCTGCGTGATCGCCAGCGCGGCCTGGCTGGTGGCGGCGTTGCTCGTCGTCGTGGAGGACACCGCGCTCGCCCGGTTCCGCGTCGACGTGCCGAACAATCGGCACGCCCGACGGGTGCGGACCCAGGTGGTGATGCTGCGGCGGCTGACCATCGCGGTGATCGTCATCCTGACCGTCGGCGTGATGCTGATGACGTTCCCGAGCGTGCGCGGCATCGGCGCCGGCGTGCTGACCTCCGCCGGTGTGGTCGGTGTGGTGGCCGCGCTGGCCGCCCAGAGCCTGCTCGGCAACGTCTTCGCCGGTCTGCAACTCGCCTTCAGCGACGCGGTCCGCCTCGACGACGTGGTGGTCGTCGAGGGGGAGTGGGGCCGGATCGAGGAGCTGACCCTGAGCTACGTGGTGGTCCAGATCTGGGACGATCGACGGCTGATCCTGCCCACCTCGTACTTCACCAGCAAGCCCTTCCAGAACTGGACCCGGACCGAGGCGGCAGTGCTCGGCACCGCCGAGTTCGACGTCGACTGGGCCGTGCCGGTGCAGACCATGCGGGAGGAACTGCGCCGGCTGGTCGAGGGCACCGAGCTGTGGGACGGCCGGGTCTGCGTCCTGCAGGTCACCGACGCCACCGGCGGGACGGTACGGGTGCGCGCGCTGGTCAGCGCCGCCGACGCGGGCAGCCTGTGGGACCTGCGCTGCCTCGTCCGCGAGCACCTGGTGGCCTGGATCCGGGACAACCGGCCCACCGCGATGCCGCGGATGCGTACCGAGCTGGGCGACGCCAGCAGCAACCTGCCGTGGCAGTGGGTGCAGCCCCGGCGGCCGACCCGCCGTCCGGGCGGCACCGAGGCCCCCGACGACGCGCGCGTCTTCGGCGGAAGCGACGACGGCGACGCCCGCAGCGAAGCCTTCGTCGGCCCCGACGAGACCCCCACCCCCACCCCCGCCACCCCGTCCCGCTGACCCCCACCCGCTGCCCCCGCCCGCTTGACCCTTCCGGTGATCAAGAGGTTTGCGTCAGTAAAGGCGCCACTCCTGACGCAAACCTCTTGATCACCGTCAAAGGGGGGTGGGTGGGGAGGTTTGGGTTGGCGTTGGCGGGGGACCTGCTGCCGGGCATCTCTGTCGGCGATCGGCGCGGCAACCGGACAACAGGAACTGTCGCCGACCCGGGGCGCTCTAGGATTGACGGGCGGCAACTCCGGGCATACAGCGCGGTGATGAGGAAAGGAGGACAGCATGGCTGACGTGGCAAATGCCCGCACATCCCGCAATGGGAGCGAGCCCTCCACCGCCGAGCTGGTGCAGCGGGCCACCGAACAGGTCTCCCGTCTGGTACGGGACGAACTGGCGCTGGCCCGGGCGGAGTTGACCCAGAAGGGCAAGCACGCCGGCATCGGGATCGGCCTGTTCGGCGGCGGCGGCGCGCTGGCGTTCTACGGCCTGGGCGCGCTGGTCGTCACGGCGATCCTGCTGCTCGACCTGGTGCTGCCCGCCTGGGCCGCCGCGCTGATCGTCGCGGTGGCTCTCTTCCTGGTTGCCGGCATTCTCGCGCTGGTGGGAAAGAATCAGGTCAGCCGTGCGGTCCCGCCGATGCCGGCGGCAGCGGTCCGCAGCCTCCGGGCTGATGTGGACACCGTCGCCGCCGCGGTGAAGGACAGGGGTCGGGCATGACGGGCAACGGGACGGGCGACACCGAAGCCCTGCGCGAGGAGATCCGCCGCACCCGGGTCGAGCTGGGCGAGACGATGGAGGCGCTGGCCGCCAAGGCGGACGTCAAGGCCCGCCTGAAGGAGTCCGCCGAGCAGGCCCGGGAGCGGATGCGCGAGCAGGCGGCGCAGACCATGGCCCGGGTCCGCGGGCAGGCCGCCCGCGGCGCGGGGATGGCACGCGCCCAGGCGTACGACAAGGGCGGCCTGGTCCGCGAGAAGAGCGAGATGGTACGACGCAACCCGGTGCCGTGGGCGGCGATCGCCGCCAGCGCGGTGGCCACCGTGGTGGTGCTGATGATCGTGCGGGGGAGGCGTAGGTGAGCAAGAGCATCGGCAGGGTCGCGTACCGGCCGGTCGGCGTGTTGTTGGGTATCGCCGCGGGCACGGTGGCCGGCGCGATCTTCCGGCAGGTCTGGAAGGTCACGGCGGGCGACGGCGAGGCGCCCAACGCCACCGACGAGGACCGCCGTTGGGGCGAGATCCTGGCCGCCGCGGCGTTGCAGGGGGCCATCTTCGCGGTGGTCCGCGCCGCAGTGGACCGGGGTGGAGCGGTTGGCGTCCGCCGGATGACCGGCCACTGGCCGGACTGACCGACATCGACGTCGGGCCCCCTTCCCCATCGACGGGAAGGGGGCCTTTCGCATGGCTCCGCACGCCGCCCAGCGATCTCGGGCATCCGTCAGGTCACATGTCGGAGAAATTCGTCGGACAGGTCGTGCAGACTTTTTGCGTACGTGATTTGCTGTTCCACGCTGTTGCGAGATGGCGTGGGTTGAGAGAAGTTCCCTTCGTGGGGGCCGCCTCAGACGCCGCTGCTCGAAAACGGCCAATCGGCCGCACGGCGTGCACGGCCGCCAGTTTTAGAAGGAGATACACATGGCGCAGGGAACCGTGAAGTGGTTCAACGCTGACAAGGGCTTCGGCTTCATCACCGTCGACGGCGGGGGTGCTGACGTGTTCGTCCACTTCTCGGCCATCCAGACCAGCGGCTACCGCACGCTGGAGGAGAACCAGCGAGTGGAGTTCGAGATCGCCCAGGGTCAGAAGGGCCCGCAGGCCGAGCAGGTCCGTCCCCTCTGACGAGGGTGGCCGGCCCCCGCCGGTCAGTGGACGACCCGGCCAGGGGTCGTTGCGATGAAGCCCCGTATCCCTTCCGGGATGCGGGGCTTCCCACATTCTTCTCGTCAGAGTCGACGGCGCGAGCGCAGGCCCAGCCAGAGCACGACCAACCCGGCCAGGGCCACGATCGGGCCGATCACCGCCCAGAGCCGCTCGTCGGTCATCGCGCTGCCGCCGACGTAGCCGAGGCCCTGCACCGTCCACACCGCACCGATCACCACGGCCAGCAGGCCGAGGGTGAGCGTCAGCCAACCTCTCATCGCGCGCCCTCCTTCGGAGATCGGGCGGCACACCGCCCGAGGCCCCCAGCATCGCTGTCGCGGCGGTGCGACGCGAGCACCAGGGGTGGGCGGCTCACCACCGGTCGTGCACCTGCGGGCGGATCAGCTCGTCGTAGACCTCGCGTACCCCGGCCAGCTGCGCGGCCGTGAGCGGCGGCAGGTCGGCCGCCGCGGCGTTGCGCCGGGCCTGCTCGGCGTCGCGGGCGCCGGGGATGACGACTGTGACACCGGCCTGGTCCAGCACCCACCGCAGCGCGAACTGCGCCATCGTGCGGTCGGCGTCGACGAGCGGCGCGAGCCGGCGCACGGCCGCGAGCCCCTGCGTGTAGTCGACGCCGGAGAACGTCTCGCCGACGTCGAACGCCGCGCCCTGACGGTTGAAGTTGCGGTGGTCGTCGGCCGGGAACTGGGTGTTCTCGTCGTAGCGGCCGGAGAGCAGGCCGCTGGCCAGCGGCACCCGGGCGATGATGCCGACCCCGGCCTGCGCGGCCGCCGGCAGCACCTGCTCCAGCGGCTTGTGCCGGACGGCGTTGAGGATGATCTGGACGCTGGCCACGCCGGGCCGGGCGATGGCGGTGAGTGCCTGGTCGCAGGTCTCCACGCTGACCCCGTACCCCGCGATGGCCTTCTCGGCGACGAGGGTGTCCAGGGCGTCGAAGACGGTGTCGTCGGCGAAGACGGCGGTCGGCGGGCAGTGCAGCTGGACCAGGTCCAGGGTGTCCATGCCGAGGTTGGCCCGGGACCTGTCGGTCCACTGCCGGAAGTTGGCCAGGGTGTACGCCTCCGGCCGCTGCTCGACGCGCCGCCCCATCTTGGTGGCGACGGTCAGGCCGGCGTCGGGCCGGGAGCGCAGGAAGCGGCCGATCAACTGCTCGCTGCGGCCGTCGCCGTACACGTCGGCGGTGTCCAGAAAGGTGACTCCGGCGTCCACGGCGGCGTCGAGCACGCCCATGGCGTCGGCCTCGCTGACCGTGCCCCAGTCGGCGCCGAGCTGCCAGGCGCCCAGGCCAACCACTCCGACGGTCCGGCCGAGCCGGTTGAAGCTGCGCTGTTCCATACCCCGAGCCTAGTGATCGGGTTGCCGGCCTGCCACGCGAGCCGTACCGTAAACAAGACGGACGTACGGTTTGGAGGCGGAGATGTGGGATCCGACGACGTACCTGCGCTACGGCGACGAGCGCTCCCGGCCGTTCCACGACCTGCTGGCCCGGGTCCCGGCCGTCCGGCCCCGCACGGTGGTCGACCTCGGCTGCGGCCCCGGCCAACTCACCGCGACCCTCGCCGAGCGCTGGCCGGACGCCCGGGTCGTCGGCCTCGACTCCGCGCCGGAGATGATCGACCGGGCGCGCGCCCTGCCGACAGCTGTCGAGTTCGCCGTCGCCGACCTGCGGAACTGGCGCCCGGCCGGCGACGAGGACGTGGTGGTCACCAACGCGGCCCTGCAGTGGGTGCCCGGCCACCAGGAGCTGCTGCGCCACTGGGCCGCCGACCTGCCCGTCGGCGCCTGGCTCGCCATGCAGGTCCCCGGCAACTTCGACGCCCCGTCGCACCGGGCGCTGCGCGAGGTCGCCGGCCGCCCCGCCTGGCGTGCCGAGCTGGCGTCGCTACTGCGCGCCCACCCGGTCGACGACCCGGCCGACTACGCTGAGCTGCTGACCGCCGCCGGCTGCGCGGTGGACGCCTGGGAGACTACGTACGTGCACCTGCTGCCGGCCGAACCCGCCGCCGACCACCCGGTGCTCGGCTGGATGGAGGGCACCGCGCTGCGCCCCGTCCGGGCCGCCCTGGACGCGGCCGGCTGGTCGGCCTTCCGGGCCGAGCTGGGCGAACGGCTCGCCGCCGCGTACCCGGTGCGGCACGGCCAGGTGTCCTTCCCGTTCCGCCGCGTCTTCGTCGTCGCCCGCACCGGCGCTCATGCCCAGGAGAACCCGTGACCGACCTGACCACCTTCATCGCCGGCCTGCCCAAGGTGGAGCTGCACGTGCACCACGTCGGCTCCGCCTCCCCCCACATCGTCGCCGAGCTGGCCGCCCGGCACGAGGGTCGCTCGCCCGTCCCGGCCGACCCGGCGGCCCTCGCCAGCTACTTCGAGTTCCGCGACTTCGCCCACTTCGTCGAGGTCTACCTGAGCGTCGTCGACCTCATCCGCGACCCGGAGGACGTCTGGCTCCTCACCCACGAGGTGGCCCGGGAGCTGGCCCGCCAGCAGGTCCGCTACGCGGAGCTGACCATCACCCCGTACTCGCACGTGCGCCGGGGCATCCCTGCGCCGGCGTTCTGCGAGGCGATCGAGGACGCCCGCAAGCGCGCCGCCGCCGACTTCGGCCTCGAACTGCGCTGGTGTTTCGACATCCCCGGCGAGGCCGGCCTGCCGGCGGCCGAGGAGACGCTGCGCATCGCGCTCGACGAGCGCCCCGACGGGCTCATCAGCTTCGGTCTCGGCGGCCCCGAGATCGGCGTGCCCCGGCCGCAGTTCCGGCCCTTCTTCGACCAGGCCCGCGCCGCCGGGCTCCACTCGGTGCCGCACGCGGGCGAGACCACCGGCCCGCAGACCGTCTGGGACGCGCTGAACGAGCTGGGCGCCGAGCGGATCGGCCACGGCATCTCCGCAGCCCAGGACCCGGAGCTGCTCGCGCACCTGGCCGAGCGGCAGATCGGCATGGAGATCTGCCCGACGTCCAACGTACGGACCCGGGCCGTGGCCAACCTCGACGAGCACCCGCTGCCCCGGCTGGTCGAGGCCGGGCTGCTCGTCACCATCAACTCCGACGACCCGCCGATGTTCGGCACCACCCTCAACGACGAGTACGCGGTGGCCGCCCAGCTGCTCGGGGCGGGCCCGGGGGAGCTTGCCGCACTGGCCCGCAACGCGGTAACCGCGTCCTTCATGGACCTGGCCGGCAAGCAGCGGATCACCGCCGAGATCGACGCGTACCTCGCCAGCGCCGGCTGACGCCGATCGGGCCGGGCCGCTCGGGTGAGCGGGGCGCGCGGCGGGAGCGTGGGTGTGGGGGGACCTGAGACTCCCGCCGCGCGCGCGGCTCCACCGGCCGGTGTGGGTGCGCGGTGCGCTGGCCGGTGGAACTGGTGGGTTCGCGTTCTGATCCTGTCAGCCCGCAAGCCTCCGACCGCAGTCGTTAACCGCGATCTAAGGAAGACTTGCGCCACCGCACAGCCCCGGTCCGCTCAGCCGATCGGAGCGCCCCCGTCGGCCGATCGGTCGACGATGGGCAGTCGCCGGTACGGGGTGTTCAGTCGTCGGTGGGGCGCTGCCGGGGCCAGCGACGGCCGGTCGTCTTCTGGTCCCGGGCGTCCCGCGCCATCCGACCCACGAGGCCGAACCGGTTGACCTGCCGGGGCGTCGCCTCCGGATCGGCGAGCAGCATCACCACGCTGGCGCCGCCCAGCCGGGCCCGGTCGATGCTGACCGAACCGTTGGCCTGCAACGCCACCCGCTTGGCGATGTCCAGACCGAGCCCGGTGGAGCCCTGGTCGCTGGTGCCCCGCCGCAGCGCCCGGTCCGGGTTGGCGATGCCCGGGCCGGCGTCGTCGATCCGGATCGCCACGTACCCGTCGCGCCGGGACACCGCCACCTCGAACGCCGTTCCCTGCGGGGTGTAGCGGAAGACGTTGCCGATCACCGCGTCCAGCGCTGCGGCCAGCTCGGCGCGCGGCACGGGCGCGGGGATGCGCAGCTGGGCGCCGTTGACCCGGTGGGGCCGGTTCTGGTCACCCGCGAGCGCCGCCCAGAACACCATCCGGTCCCGGACGACCTCGCTGACGTCGCACATGGCCGGCCCGGCCTCGTGGGCCACCGCCTTGCGGGTGGTCTTGATCAGCACGTCGATCTCACCTTCGAGGGTGACGATCGCCTGCCGGATCCGCCGGATGCCCCGCAGCCGGTCCAGCTCCGCCGGGCTGAACGAGCCCACGCTGGTGTCGTCGGACTCCAGCGCCTCCGCGTCCAGCCGGAGCACTGTCAACGGCGTCCGCAGCCGGTGGGACAGGTCGGCCACCAGCTCCCGCTCATCGGTGCGCGCCGCGTCCAGCCGGTCGGCCATCCGGTTGAAGGCGTACCCGGCCTCCGCCAGCTCACGGGGGCCGGTCGGCTCCACGCGTACGCCCAGGTCGCCGTCGCCGATCGACAGGGCGGCCTTGACCAGCCCTCGGGTGGCGTCCACCGCGCGGGCGGCCACCCGGTCGACCACCAGCACCGCCGCGCCGGCCATCGCCGCGCCCACCCCGAACAGCAACAGCCAGGTGCCGCCGGCGCCCTCACCCAACGTCGAGTCCGGCACGAACACCTCGACCACTGCCGTCCGGTCACCGAGGACCACCGGGTCGAGCCGGACCACCCCGCCGTCGACGTCGGTGACCAGCGAGCGCCGCTCGGCGCGGGCCCGGTCCAGGTCGCTGCCACTCGCGCGGCCGGCGGACTCGTCCAACCCCAGCCCGTGCACCACCGGCCGGGTCGACGCGCCCTCACCGCTGGCCACGACTGCGCGTTCCACCACCGCCGGGTCCGTGCTCACCGCCAGCGCCCCGGTCACCAGCGCGCTGCGTCGAGCCGCGTCGGCGATCGCCTCCTCGCGCGTCTGCCCACGCAGGCTCAACCCGAGCGGGATCAGGAACGCGAGCGCGACGAGGCTGCACATGCCGGCCGTGAGCAGGGCCAGCGCCGTCCTCAGTCCGGTGCCACCAGCCGGAACCCGACCCCCCGCACGGTGCGCAGGTAGCGCGGCTTCGCCGCGGACTCGCCCATCTTTCGGCGGAGCCAGTACAGGTGCACGTCGATTGTCTGGTCCTCGCCGACCGATGGCTGCCGCCATACCTCCTCCAAGAGTTCCCGGCGGGACACTACCCGCCCAGGTCGCGCGGCGAGATACGCCAGCAGGTCGAATTCCTTACGGGTCAGCGCCAGCGGCTCCCCGTCGAGAAGCGCGCTGCGCTCGCCGACGTCGACCCGCAGGCCGCCGACCGTGTGCACCGCGGGCTGCACCGTCCGGCTGGCCCGCCCGGCACGCCGCAGCACCGTGGTGATGCGGGCGTCCAGGTGCGCGCCCGTGAACGGCTTGACCATGTAGTCGTCCGCCCCGGCGCGCAGCAGCTTGACCACCGACTGCTCGTCGTCGCGAGCCGTGGCGATGATGATCGGGACGTCGGTGATGCCGCGCAGCATCCGCAGGGCGTCGGAACCGTCCAGATCGGGCAGGCCGAGGTCCAGCACCACCAGATCGGGTGTCTCCGCGGCGACCCGGCGCAACGCGTCCAGGGCGGTGCCCACGGCGTGCACGGCATGCCCCCGGTCAGCGAGGGACCGCAGCATCGCGCCGCGTACGACGTGATCGTCTTCGACCAGGAGCACGGAGGCCACGACAAGACCGTACTTGGCCTGGCAAGTTGATCGCGTTGCGACGTGCCTGGGAACCGGGCAAGCTGGTACGACGATGTCCTTCACCCTGTTCGCCGACGCCCGCCTGGCGCTCGCCCGGGACAGCCTCGCCGGCCTCTCCACCGGCGACGCGCTCGGGGCGCGGTTCTTCCTGCCGGGGCCGCCGGAGGACCTCGCCGACGTCACGCTGCCGCCCGCGCCCTGGGAGTGGACCGACGACACCGAGATGGCCTGTTCGGTGGTCGCGGAGCTGGCCGCGACGGGCGGCATCGACCGCGACCGGCTGGCACTGGCGTTCGCGCAGCGCTGCGACGCCCGGCGCGGGTACGGTCCCGGCGCGATGCTGATCCTGCGGCTGATCCGCACCGGCACCCCGTGGCCGGTGGCCGCCGCCTCCGCCTTCGACGGGCAGGGCTCCTGCGGCAACGGCGCGGCGATGCGGGTGGGTCCGCTGGGCGCGTACTTCGCCGACTCCACCGCCCGCGCCGCCGCGCAGGCCCGCGCCTCGGCCGAGGTGACCCACGCGCATCCCGAGGGGATCGCCGGGGCGGTCGCGGTGGCGGTCGCCGCCGCGCTCGCCGC